>NZ_SLUM01000007.1 GCF_004345265.1 Allofournierella massiliensis | reverse complement strand
ACTATTTCTCCTAAAATTCTTGAAAAAGTCTCTTCCGATCCTGCTTTTCGCAAAAAGTGGGGGCTGTTGCTCAACTTCCGTTTTGCAACAGCCCCGTCATTTAAGATAATACCAGGAAATCTCCAGTATGTTGGTATCATCACACCAAGGTGCTGACTACTCCCTTATATGTGAGCAAGTATAGCATATCATCAGCCGATTCTCAATATAAAACGATGATTTGCATTGGGACAAAATGCCCTGTTTGTCCTAATATGGCACAGATCATGCCATCCGTCAGGCCGGTTCATTGGACGGATTCACATGAATCATAATGTGCTTTACATCCGGGAACGCACGTTCCACCTCGCTGTGGATATGTTCGGCCACCTTGTGCGCATCCCTCAGCGTTTTTTCTCCGTCCACCTGGATCTCCAGGTCAATATACACCTTGCTGCCAAACATTCTGGAGTGAAGCGAGTCCACCTGAATCACGCCTTCCTGTTCGCGGATATAATCCACCATTTTCCTGTCATAGTTTTCCCCGCAGGAGGTGTCCAGCAGTTTGACGATGCCATCCTTCAAAATATCGTAGGATGCCTTCACAATGAACAGGCAGATCACCACACTGGCCACAGAGTCCATCACAGGGAATCCAAGCATTGCTCCGCCAATGCCGATCAGAGAACCAACCGATGAAAATGCATCGGATCGGTGGTGCCATGCATCCGCCATAAATGCAGAAGAATTTATGAGATTGGCGTAGTAACGGGTATACCAGTACATGGCTTCCTTGCTTACGATGGAAACAATTGCCGCAGCAAGGGCAATTGCTCCCGGGGCAGCAAGCGATCCATAACTGCCGGAGAGAATCGTCTCAACTCCGGTTTTGCCTACCCCAAGGCCGGTTGCCAGCAGAATGATTCCCAATCCCAGAGAGGCGATACATTCAATACGGTCATGACCATAGGGATGTGCGGTATCCGCCTCCTTCTTTGAAGCTTTTACACCAATCCAGGCGATCACCGTGGTGATTACATCGGAGAAGGAGTGAATTGCGTCCGAGATCATTGCGCCGGAATTGCCCGCAACGCCAGCAAACAGCTTAAATGCGGACAGAACTGCATTCCCAAACACACTTGCAAAAGACATCTTGCGAATGGCGGATGCCTCATCAACGGAATTCACACGGGAAATGGGGTTGTTCTTGTTTACAGCTTTCATAAAAAGCCCTCCTGTTCATACTTTTAATCGGACGGTTTCTCTCGTCAGCCCACATCAGAAAATTCTCATTCCCCGGGAAAAACAAAAAGCACCCGCGGGGACATACAACTGTCCCGCAGATGCCGTATCTCTGCTGCCATAATGGCCCGGCAAGTGGCCTGTTGGCCACCGCCTGTTCAGTTTGTACTGTTGAATTTGCATCCTCTTGTCAGGATGTAATGCAGTGCAAAGAGTATCTTAATGATTGCATGGGATATCCCGCTCTGTCAAGGCATTGCTCATGATTCTGATTCTTGGCTGTGTGTTATTTCCGGCCCCATGGCTCATCAAAAATCCATGTCTCTGTGTACAGGGCTTTTTTGACCGGATTCCCAAAGATCCCGCCATGGCGGCCGCGGTAATGCTGATTTTATATTTGCTGAAAGGCCTGACGATTTTCTTTCCCCTTATCGTTCTCGAAATCGCTAGCGGCTATCTTTTTTCCGGCTGGACTGCACTTCTGGTCATTTTTTCCGGAATACTCATTATTCTGACGGTTCCTTATTGGGTTGGCCGTGCGGCAGGAATGGAAGCCGTGCACAAGCAGGTGAAAAAGCACCCTCGATTTGAAAAAATATTGAGCATGCAGCAACAGAATTCCTTCTTTCTGTGCTTCTTTTTACGAATCATCAGCTGTTTGCCGGGAGATGTCGTAACCATGTATCTGGGGGCAACCAGAACATCCTTCTGGAAAAATATTCTTGCCGGAAGTCTGGGGCTTTTGCCCGGAATGGTCTTAGCCACATTCATGGGGGAAAGTGTTCAGCAGCCACAATCACCGGCATTCTGGATTTCTGTTGGGCTGATGCTCACGCTCTCGGCATCTTCTGCTGCCACATACTTTTTGTATTGCCGCAAAGGAAAGAGAAGAGCAAAAACCAGAGAATGACTGCCCCAATTTTAGATAGATGAAAAGGAGAAAATGCTTATGCTTGACAGTTCTGAAAAACGGCGTCGAATCACCAAATGGCTGCTCAGCCTGTTTACCTGCTGCATTTTGATTTATCTGGGCTTTCGCCATATAAGCAGTATTGCGGCGGTGATTCTTCAGCTGCTCGACCTGGCAAAACCGCTGCTGATTGGCGTCATGCTCGCTTTGATCTTCAATGTACCGATGAGCTTTTTTGAGCGATATTTGCGCACAAAGGCCGGACTGCAGCATGCTGCCCGCCCGCTCTCGATCGGGCTTTCGCTTCTTTTGGTGTTCGGGATTTTCATCGGTGTCACAGTTCTGGTTGTACCGGAAGTGGTAAAGGCGATCAAGCTCATTGTTCAGATCACCGGCGGGGGACTGGAGCAGCTGGCACAAATGGAAAGCAACACCGCTCTGACAAGTACACCGCTCGGTCAGCTTTTTGAAAAGGTCGATATCGACTGGCTTGGATTGAAAAGGCAGATGGGGGAATGGGTCAAATCCCGCAGTGGCACGCTTGTCAATCAGGTCGTAGGGGCTGCCGGTTCTCTGGCAGGTGGTGTGATCACTTTCTCGATTGGGCTGATCTTTGCGGTATATATTCTGGCCGGAAAGGAGCGGCTGAAACATCAGGCCAGCCGGGTGCTTCATGTATGGCTTCCGAAGCGTTTCGTTGAAGAGCTGATTCATGTCGCCGCTGTTTGCAGCAACACCTTCCGCCTGTTTATTACAGGGCAGCAACCGAAGCAATATCCTCGGAACACTGTGTATGGTTGGAATGCTCATTTTGCGGATTCCCTACGCGCCCATGATCGGAGCACTTGTTGGGGTTACTGCATTGATCCCCATTGTAGGCGCTTTTATCGGTACAATCGTAGGCGCAATTATGATAATGACCGTCAACCCCTTCAAAGCGTTTGTGTTTGTCGTCTTTCTGCTGATTCTCCAGCAGATTGAAGGAAACATGATTTACCCGAAAGTTGTGGGCTCGAAAATCAATCTTCCTGCTATATGGGTATTGGCTGCTGTTACAATCGGCGGTAATCTGGGCGGCCCCATCGGCATGCTGCTGGGGGTTTCGGCAGCCTCCGCCGCCTATGCTTTGCTGAAGGAAAGCCACCGCCCGGCGGGAGCAGGGGCGTTTGTAATATTTGCATTCCATTGTTACCCCCATTCGGATGGCAGGGCAGGGAAATCCCGCTCTGCCATTTTTCTGTGTTCAAATTCTGTGTGGTTGACAGCAAAAAGTATGTCTTTGCCATCATGGAAGTTTTAGCCGCAAATCTGTTTTTTTTTTCGGGTTGTGCGAAACCTGGATTTATACTATAATAAGTTCGAAAATCAGGTATCGATCCACCCGTGCCGGAGCACAGTAAAGCTGCCGACACGCCGCTGGGAAGCTGCAAAAGAGGAGCGTTTGCAATGAAAGAATATCAGAGCATGACCAAGCAGGAGCTGCAGGAAGAATACGAGGCGGTTCTGGCACAGTATCAGAGCTATCAGGCAAAGGGGCTGAAACTGGATATGTCCCGCGGGAAACCCTGTGCCGAGCAGTTGGAGCTTTCCAACGAGCTGCTCAGCCAGAATCAGTACATTGGGGAAAATGGCGAGGATTCCCGTAACTACGGTTTGCTTGCCGGTATGCCCCAGGCCCGCCGTTTCTTTGCCGAGCTGATGGATGTGGAGGAAAATGAAGTCATCGTGGGTGGCAATTCCTCGCTCACACTCATGTATTATATGATCGATCTGGGCTGGCGGGTCGGCTTTGCGGACAGCGACCACCCCTGGCGCACCGAGGAAAAGCTTAAATTCCTGTGTCCTGTACCCGGCTATGACCGTCACTTTGCCATTACGGAGTATTTCGGCTTCGAAATGCTGCCCATCCCCATGAAAGAGGATGGCCCGGACATGGATCTGGTGGAGCAGCTTGCCGCTGATCCCAGCGTGAAGGGCATCTGGTGTGTGCCGCTGTATTCCAATCCGGATGGCTATATTTACAGCGCGGAAACGGTACGCCGGCTTGCCAGCATGAAAACCGGTGCGCCGGATTTTAAGATCATCTGGGATAACGCATACTGTGTGCATCATCTTACCGATGAGCATTGCTCCGTACCCGATATCCTGACCGAGTGCAAAAAGTATGGCACGAAGGATCGTCCTCTGCTGGTATGCTCCACCAGCAAAATGACCTTCCCCGGAGCTGGTGTTGCCGCGCTGGCCGCCAGTGAGGCCAATATTCGCCACATCCTCACCCAGATGGCTCCCATGGCCATCAGTGCCGACAAGATGAATCAGATGCGCCATGTGAGCTTTTTGAAAAACAAGGCGGGCGTATTGGCACACATGGAAAAACATCGTGCTATTCTGGAACCCAAATTTGAACTGCTCAAGGAAGCCTTTGCTTGCCAGCTAACTCCCTGCGGGGCCATTGCCCGCTGGACCAGCCCCAAAGGCGGATATTTCATCAGCCTGTATGTGATGGATGGCTGCGCAAAGCGCGTGGTTCAGCTGTGCAAGGAAGCCGGTGTGATTCTCACTCCTGCTGGTTCGGCTTATCCCTACGGCAACGACCCGCAGGATCATCACCTCCGCATCGCTCCCTCGTATCCCACGGTGGCCGAACTGGATCAGGCCAGCCAGCTGCTTTGTGTCAGTGTTCGTCTGGCCAGTCTGGAAAAACTGTTGCAGGCATAACAAAAACCAATTGCAACGGCAGGCGAATCTGTGCTATAATAACGGAATCTTAAACTGCGGTGCGGGATAATACGGCCCGGCCGTTCATCAAAGGAGGACCCCATATGAAGTGCCCTTACTGCGGCGAACTGGAATCCAAGGTCATTGATTCCCGCCCCACGGAGGACGGCGAGAAAATCCGCCGCCGACGGGAATGCCTGCGCTGCGGCAAGCGTTTTACAACTTATGAAATCGTGGAAACCGTGCCTTTGATGGTCATCAAAAAGGATCGTTCCCGCCAGGTGTTCGATCGGCAGAAGCTCCTGGGTGGCATGCTTCGAGCCTGCGAAAAACGCCCGGTCAGCTATGAGATGCTGGAGCGGGCGGTGGATAACATCGAGCAGTCCCTTCTGAACAGCTATGAGCGCGAAGTCACCTCCATTCATATTGGTGAGCTTGCCATGGAAGAGCTGAAGAAGGTTGATGAAGTGGCGTACGTACGCTTTGCTTCGGTTTACCGGCAGTTCTCTGATTTGAACACCTTCATGAATGAGCTTAAGGAAATGCTCAGCAAGCGTTCAGAGCAGCCCGAAAAATAATCGGCGCACACCGTTCAGCTGAGATTTCAGTTTTCCCGTTTCGCAGAGAAGATCCTGCAGATAGTCCGGGTGTGCATAGGCGTTCAGGCCATACAGCGCACTTTCCAGTTCATGGAGCTGATCTTTTCGAATAAACACGGCAAGTACTGCCTGCTGCTTTTGATAGCTCTGTGTCATATATCGGATTTGCTCCCGTGCTTGCGGATACTCTCCACAGATGCAAAGGCTTTCCACCCGTGCAAGCCCCTTATCCAGCGAATCGAGGGAATCCGATACCAGACGCTGACCGATGAGTGTGAGCAAACACAATGCCGCAAGAATCATTGCGGCTGCCCGCAACCGTTTCATTTCTGTCCTTTCCACAGCCCTCTGATTCGCTTTTGCGGCAGGGGGCTGTTTTCTTTTGGAATCAATCTGTATTCGCCTCCGGCCCGTACCAGAAGAAGCAGTACCTGTTCCCGAGTGCATTTTTCTTTCCGGAGAAGGAACTCCAGCCATTGGGCGTCCTTCCTGCAGAGCGGAAGTGCCCCCTTCAGAAGCTGTCCATCCGCAATTACCGGAATAAAGGGATCGCCGTCCTCTGTTTTGCAAATGCTGATGCTGCCGTTGGTCTCCACCACCGCCCAGCTTACCTGTGCCGGGTCAAATACATCCTTACCGCGCAAGGCTTCCAGAAGGTCCCCGGTCCCAAACCGCAGCGATCGCAGAGTTTCGCGGCAGATCTTTCCGTCTCGAATCACGGTGACAGGGGAGCCGAACAGCAATCGTGCTGCTTTGGGCCGGCAGAAACACAGCCCGGAGAGGAAAAGTTCCAGTGCCACAATCAAAAACACAGGAACAAGGCTGGCAGTAAGTGGCAGCTCCGGCGACTCGATGGAGATGGACGCAAGGTTGGAGATCAGAATGGTGGAAACAAGCTCGGCGGGCTGTAATTCTCCCAGCTGACGTTTTCCCATCAGGCGCATGGCCAACAGAATGAGCAGATAAACCATCAGGGTTCGCAGCATCAGAATCAGCATTCCTTATCCTCCGTCTCTTTGAATCGTCTCACTGCCTTTTCGGTTTGCAATGCGGTCATTTGGGGCATACTAAGCCCCGGAGGTGACGCCGATGCAAACGGAAGAAACATTGAAGCCGCAACTTCAGCAAAATATCGAGTTGCTGAAACAGAGGTTTGGCAACTCGATTGATCTGTATACAAAGCCAGTCCGGATTCTGGGGATTCCATGTTGTCTTTGTATGTTCGAGGGCCTTTCCACCATTGAACGTTTGTGGGTGGTGGTGTTGGACATGCTGAGCAAAAGTGAGTTTCAGCCGGAAAGCGGTCTGGAGCTGTTTCATTACATGCAGTCTCAAACCGACCTGCCGCTGGAAAATTCCTGCGTGGAAACCGTGGATCAGCTGCGCACGCAGCTCACCGCCGGCACCACAGTGATTCTGATTGACGGATGCTGTAAAGCAGTGGTGCTTTCCACTCAGAACATGCAGTTCCGATCCATTCAGGAGCCCTCCGGAGAAGGGAATGTGCGGGGCTCCCGGGAAGGCTTCAGCGATCTGCTGCGCATCAACATCAGCCTGCTGCGTCGCCTGATCCGCACCGAAACGCTCACGGTGGAAACAATGATTTGTGGTGAGCGGACTGCCACAGAGGTGGCACTGGTTTACGATCGCTCTCTGGCGCCTGAGGAACTGGTAAAGCAGATCCGCGGCCGGCTAAGCAAGGCAAAACTTCCCGTGCTGTTTGACTCCAGCTACCTTGTGCCTTTTTTGCAGCGGGGCGGGTTCAGCTTTTTTCAGCAGGCAGGGTATACGGAACGCCCGGCCACAGCCTGCGCCAAACTCTGCGAGGGGAAAATAATAATTCTTGTAAACGGCAGCCCCTTTGCCATGATAATCCCGTATTTTTTCAGTGAACACTTTCAAAGTCTGGACGATTACTCCACGAAAGCCTATTTTGCCAGCTTTATCCGCATGATCAAATACGGCGCTTTCTTTCTTGCAGTGCTTTTGCCCGGCGTGTTTGTTTCCGTTGCAGAATATACGCCGGAGCTGTTTCCTCCGCAGCTGCTGTACAAAATCGCAGCCGCAGAAGCAGCCACACCATTGCCACTGTTCCTTGAGATGGTGCTGGTTATTGTTTTGCTGGAGATCGTACGGGAAGCAGGTTTGCGGCTGCCTCATCCCATTGGTCACAGCGTAAGTCTTGTGGCAGCCATCATTGTGGGAGATGCAGCGGTGAAGGCCGGAATCTTGAGCACTCCCATTGTAATCACCGCAGCGCTGACCACAATCTCCATGTTTGTGATTCCTTCTCTGTATGAACCGGCCACCGTGCTCCGCATCCTGTTTGTCTTTGCTGGAGGTTTATTTGGTCCCTTCGGTATTCTGGCTCTTCTTTTTATAATGCTTACCAGCATCTGCGGAATGAACTCCTTTGGCCTGCCCTATACGGCGCCTCTCATCCCGTGGGAAAGCGGAGCGGTTCGAGACGGGGTGCTTCGCACCAATTGGAAGCAGCTGGCCCGCCATCCCTTTTCCGTAAACGATTTACCGGGAGGAAATGCAGATGGCACAGAATAAACAGTCCGCAATTGCTCCCGTCCAACTGGCTGCTGTTATGGGGGCAGCGCTGCTGGCCGATGTGTTTTTGCAGCCCTTCGGGCGCCGTGCTCCGCTCCTGACTGCACAGCACGGAATCCTGTGCGCTGCCGGTCAAATGGCGTTTTTTTCATTTCTTTTGTGGTTGCTGCGCAAAGAAGCCTGCCGGGCACTGGAAAATCGGATTTTCTGCAGTCTGATCAGCGTTGTAATGCTGCTTTCTGCCGCGTTGGAAATCATTCAGGGCGAACGTTTTTACAGCCAGTCCATGCGCACTGGTCTTCCGGTGGAATTTTTCCTTGTCCTTTTGTTTGTCTCGGTGTTTTATGGTGTTTATTCCGGGCTGAATGCGCTGACTCGAACCGCCTGGGCCGTGTTGGCACTCACCGCTTTTTCCATGGCCTTGCTGTTGGTTTCCGTTCTTCCTCAGCTGCGCTTTGTGAATCTTCAGCCTGCATCTCTGAATCGGGCAGAGCTGACCCGGAATTTTGTCAGCCAGTTTTATCTGGCTCCGGAACTGATTCTCTGGGCGGTTTTATGGCCGTCGGACACCTTACAGAAAACCAAACACCGGCCTGCGATTGTTTTTATATGGCTTTTCGCCGCCCAGGCTCTATTCTGCCTGCTGGGCGAAATGACGCTCGGCCCGGCGTACCAGCAGGAGGAACAGCCGCTGTTTACGATTGCACGGCTGGGTGGAATTTCCGTATTCCGCCGACTGGACGCCCTGCATGCCTGCATATGGCTGCTTCTTTTCTTTGTCAAAATCACACTGTATTTTTCCGTATTTACCCAGATCATCCGCAGGGTGTTCCCTGTGTTGAAGGGCCACAGTGCCTACTATCTGGCAGTGG
This sequence comes from Allofournierella massiliensis, assembly GCF_004345265.1. GTDB lineage: Bacteria > Bacillota > Clostridia > Oscillospirales > Ruminococcaceae > Allofournierella > Allofournierella massiliensis. The sequence continues at coordinate 134,095 of NZ_SLUM01000007.1, read as the reverse complement.
CGGGAGTGATCGGCATTTTCCTGGCCACCTGGGGACAGGCGGAACAGGCCGCTTACCGGTTGCAGCAGGCAGTCATTCTGGCATTGCTGATATGGCTGGCATTGTTTCGTATTTCGGCGGGGAGGCAAAAAAGATGAAATTGTTAAAACGGATTGCCCCTCTGTTTCTGGCAGTCGCCCTGTGTGGCTGCTCATCCACAGGGCTGGGGGACAAGGTAATTGTAAAAGCGCTCTTTCTGGATCATCAACAGCAATATATCGCTCAGGTGCTGGTTCTTGAACCCCAGCCAAGTGCCGACGCAGGGGAAGCCTCGGAAACCATCCGACTGATCGAGGGCAGAGGAAGTACCCTTGCAGAGGCTGTCAGCAAGGCGGAATCCGCCCGCGCCGAAGAGCTTTTTTACGGTCAGAACGAGCTACTTCTTCTGGGACCCGGACTGCAGCAGCAGGGGATGAGTGAGTGCTGCCGCTTTCTTTATGAAAACTCTGCCGGGCGCCCCAATATGGCAGTGTGGGGTATCAACCTTCCCGCCGATGAACAACCGCTTACCTCGGATAATGCCAGTGCAGTACTGGAGGGAATCCGCAGACTGGGGGAGAGAGGAGGATATCGCACCTACCTTTACCAGCTTGCCGCAGCACAGGGCGGGAGCATTCTTCCACTTGTGAAGCTCAGCGGCGAGGACGATGTGCAGATGCCAGGGCTGACTTTTTATCAGAACGGAGCACCGGTGGCTCACATGTCCGGAAACGAAATGGAGCTGGCAGCTCTGTTCAGTGGGCAGAAAGGAACCGGACAGCTTCAAATGGAAAGCGAAAACGGTCCGATCACTCTGACCATCCGCTCTCCCAAACTGATTTATGAGTGCGTGGAACAGGAGAGCTCCATGGCGCTTCACATTCGATTTTCCGGTCATGTGGAGCAGATGACCGGAGAATCCCTTCCCGGTGCACGGGAGGAACGGCGTTCACTTTTAAAAGAGCTGAACAGACAGCTGGAGCAAACAGCCGTCGATGTAGTTCGAAAATCCTTTTCTGAGGAGAGCGATCCGTTCGGGTTTTTGAACCGTTTCCGGAATAAAAATGAGCAGCTGGCTCTTACACTGGCGGAAAATGGTATGCTTTACCAACCGGAAAGTGTGGTGTTTTCCAGCGCGCTTCAACTGCTGTAGCGGCTGTGCCTGTATCTCTGTAAAAAATAAAGGTCGTCCGGCTGGAGTCTTCGTTCTGCCGGACGACCTGCTTTTCTGTGCACTTCTTCTCAGCCAGACAAAAAAGCGGCACCGGGAGCACCTACAGTTTGTGCAATACTGCATGCTTTTCTTGCAAATCAAATTGATAATCTTTCCGCAATCATGTATAATAAAAACAACTCTGAAATTTCATCAAAAAGGAAGGGTGTTCTTTATGCCGGCATTTTCCGTCCCACTGAGCAAAGTAGCGGAACAGCTGAATCTTGAAACGATCTATGCGCCGAAAGAATTGACTGAGATCCCAATTTATACGGCGGATGTCAACCGCCCGGGCATTGTGCTTGCTGGGTACTACCAGTATTTCGATGCCAATCGGATCCAGATCTTCGGTATGGTCGAGATGTCTTATCTGCAGGAGCTGCCCGCAGCTACCCGTCGCGCTCACCTGGAGCGTCTGTTTGAGCTTACCCCCCCGGCGGTGCTCATCAGCCGCAGTCTGGAACCCCTGCCTGAGATGATCGACTTTGCGCGGAGGTACTCTGTGCCTGTTCTGTCTTCTGCGGAGTCCACTTCCACCTTGATGAGTGCTTTGATCAGTCTGCTGAATGTGGAGCTGGCCCCCCGTGTTACCCGTCACGGTGTTTTCATTGAAGTTTACGGCGAGGGCATCCTGATTCTGGGTGACAGTGGCGTAGGCAAGAGTGAGACCGCTGTGGAGCTGGTCAAACGTGGCCATCGCCTGATTGCCGATGACGCCGTGGAGCTGCGCCGCACATCCAGCCGCACCATCGTGGGTACGGCTCCGGAAAACATCCGTCACTTTATCGAGCTGCGCGGCATCGGTATCGTTAACGTTGCACGCATTTTCGGTATCGGCTCGGTTAAGGTGAGCGAGAAGGTTGACCTGGTCGTGGATCTGGAACCCTGGGACAAAACCAAAAATTACAGCCGCACCGGTCTGGAAACTGATTTCTATGATATTCTGGGTGTACAGATTCCCAAGACGGTAATTCCTGTTATGCCCGGCCGTAATCTGGCGGTAATTCTGGAAACGGCCGCTATTAACAACCGTCAGAAAAAGATGGGTTACAACGCCGCCAAAGAGCTGCTTGCACGCCTTGGCCTGGATGAGGACATTGGCATCTGACACAGAAAGGGAGCATATACTTTGTATCAAATTGCAGCGGATCTGCACACGCACACACTGGTTTCCAACCACGCATTCAACACCATCACCGAAATGGCCACAAAGGCTGCAGCAATGGGGTATAAGGCCATCGCCATCACCGATCATGGCTGCGCCATGCCGGATTCCCCGCACATCTGGTATTTTAACAATCTGATTCGTCTGCCGGACGTGCTGGAAGGAATCCCTGTGCTGAAGGGCGTAGAGGCCAACGTGATGGATTTGGAGGGAACGCTGGATTTTTCACAGCAGGAGCTGGCTCGCTTCGACTGGGTTATTGCCTCCATCCACGGCGACTGCCTGCCGGGCAAACTCACCGTGGAGCAGGCCACAGATCTCTGGTTGAAGGTGGCGCAGAATCCTTATGTTGACATGATCGGCCATTCCGAACAGGCCAACCACGTGTATGACTATGACCGGGTCACCCGGGAATTTGCCGCCCACAATAAAGTGGTGGAGCTGAACGGAAACTCCTTTGCCGTGCGCCCGGAAGGGGCAAAAAACATGAAGGCGCTTGCGCTCGCGTGTAAAAACAGTGGCTGCAAGATCGCGCTGAACAGCGATGCCCACTCCACCTATCATCTGGAGCGCGGTGTATCGCACCTGTTCGGGATTCTGGAGGAAATTGATTTCCCGAAGGATCTTATCGTCAATGGCTCCGGTGAAAACCTTCGCCGTGAGCTGGAAATACATAATAAAAAAATCGTAGATCGGATCGGAGAGTTGTTAAGATGAAGAAATATACAATTGGCGTAGATCTGGGCGGTACCACCATCACCGCCGGTATTGTGGATGAAGAATTCAAAGTGCTGCACAAATGCACCTGCGACACCGATCTGCCCCAGCCTGAAGAAAAGATCGAAGAGAAGATTGCCAACCTGTGCCGTCAGGTCCTGGTGGAGAGCAATCTGACTCTGGATGACCTGCTGTGGGTGGGCATCGGTACCCCGGGCAGCGTAAACAGCAAAACCGGCATAGTGGACTTTAACGCGAATTTCGGTTATTATGATTGGGAGCTTCGCGATCACATGGAGAAGCGCCTGGGTTGCAAGGTCTACATCGAAAACGATGCAAACGCAGCGGCTTACGGCGAATTTATCGCTGGTGGCGCACGCGGTGCACGGTATGCTGTGGTGATCACTCTGGGCACTGGCATCGGCGGCGGCATCATCATCGACGGCAAGATTTTTGCCGGCTTTAACTATGCAGGTGCTGAGCTGGGCCACATGGTAATTCAGAAGGATGGCCGCCCGTGCATGTGCGGCCGAAACGGCTGCTGGGAAAAGTATGCTTCCGCCCGTGCTCTGGCAGAGGATACCAAAGCCGCTATGATGTCGCACCCCAAAAACATGATGTGGCAGCTGGTGGACGGCGACATCACCAAGGTTGGCGCCAAGACTGCATTTGACGGCATGGCTGCCGGCGACGAGCTGGCCACTCAGCTGATCAACAAGTTTGTAGAATATGTGGCGTGCGGCCTGACCAACGTGGTCAACATCTTCCAGCCGGAAATCATCTGCATCGGCGGCGGCGTTTCCAAGCAGGGCGAGGTTCTGCTGGCTCCTGTGCGCAAGCTGGTCAACTGGGAGGATTATGCCCGTGATGGCAAGCGCCGTGTGACCATCAAACCCGCCGAGCTGTTTAACGATGCCGGCGTTGTGGGCGCAGCATGGCTGGGCAACCAGGAAAAACTTTAATTTTTAGGAGGCCGTTTTATGGCGTGCATGGAGCATTTAAAGCAAAAACTGGAGGAAGCAGCGATCCCTTATTCCTGCGGCGAGCCCCTTGCACGCCACACCAGCTTCCAGATTGGCGGCCCTGCCGCCTTGTTCTGCATGCCTCACACCGCGCAGCAGCTGGTTCAGGCCATTGGGCTGTGCCGTGAGGAAGGGGTGCGGACCTACATTCTGGGCAATGGTTCCAATCTTCTGTTCAGCGATCATGGCTTTGACGGTGTGGTGGTTTCCACCCGTTCCCTTGAGCCCGAAATCCGGGTGGAAGGGGATCGCATCATCGCCGGAGCGGGAGTTTCATTGAAACAGGTCTGCGAAGAGGCTGCGTGCCATAGCCTTACCGGTCTGGAATTCGCCTACGGTATTCCGGGCAGTCTGGGCGGCGCAGTGTACATGAACGCCGGCGCTTACGGCGGTGAAACCCGCGATGTATTGCTGGAGGTCGAATTTCTGGACGAAGCCGGTCAGATTCGTTCTCTTCCGGTTTCCCAGCTGGAGCTTGGCTACCGCACCAGCATCTTTGCGCGCACCGGCTGGTGTGTACTTCGGGCAACATTGCAGCTCCATCCGGGAGATTCCGTTCAGATTCAGCAAAAAATGGATGACCTGATGAATCGCCGCAGGCAAAAACAGCCTTTGGAATATCCCAGCGCAGGCAGCGCCTTTAAGCGGCCGGAAGGTGCTTTTGCCGGCAGCCTGATCGAACAGTGCGGCCTGCGGGGCTTCCGTGTGGGCGATGCCGCCATCAGCGAAAAGCACTGCGGCTTCATTGTGAATCTGGGCCACGCCAGCTGCGCGGACGTGCTGGAGCTGGCCCGTCAGGTAAGTGAACGGGTACAGCGGGAAACGGGTTTTGTGCTGGAAAAGGAAATCCGTGTAGTGGAATAATTGCGCGCATGACCGGCTGCTGGCAATCGGCAGCCGGTCATGCAGGTTATGCTGGATAAAAAAGAGAAGGAAAAGGAGAGACGGATCATGGAACTGCTGGTGGTTACCGGCCTTTCCGGGGCTGGAAAATCCCTTGCGGTAAATGCATTGGAGGATATTGGTTATTTTTGTATCGACAATATTCCGGCCGGGCTGATGCCCCGTCTGCTGGATTTCGCCCTTCAGGGCGAAACCATGCTGGAGAAGGTGGCGGTGGTGGTGGACATCCGCGGCTGCCGCACCCAGAGCGACGTACAGGAAGCTCTGACCAGTATGGACAGCCGCCAGGTGCCATATCAGGTGCTGTTTCTGGACGCTTCCGACGATGTACTTGCACGGCGCTATAAAGAAACCAGACGTATTCATCCGCTGTGTGTGCAGGAAGGCGTTTCCATGACCGACGCCATTGAGCAGGAGCGTAAAATCCTTCAGCCTTTTTTTGAACGCGCAGATTTTGTGGTGGACACTTCTCTTCTTTCCGCCGCGCAGAACAAAGAGCGAATCTGCAAACTCTTCCTGCACCAGAACCAGCAGCCAATGGTGCTGACAATTCTTTCCTTTGGCTTCAAGTACGGCCTGCCAAAGGAAGCGGATGTGGTATTTGATGTGCGCTGCCTGCCCAATCCTTTTTACATTCCGGAACTGAAGGAAAAAACCGGTCTGGACAGCGAAGTAGTAGACTATGTGATGCAGTTTGAGCAGTCGCAGGAACTGCTGCGTCGCATTCTGGATCTGCTGGATTACTCTCTCCCCATGTACATCAAGGAAGGGAAAAGCCAGCTGACGATTGCGGTGGGATGCACCGGCGGAAAACATCGATCCATCACCTTTGCCCGCAAGATCGCAGAACATTGCCAGAAACTGGGCTATGGGCCGATTCTCTATCACCGCGACCAAAAGCGTGTATATTGACGAAAGGGCATCTGTAAAAGAATGAGCTTTGCACAGGATGTAAAAACCGAGATCACTCAAAAAAAGATCAGCCGCCCATGCTGCCTTCTGGCAGCCAGCTACGGCGCGGCCTGTTTCAGCCGTTATTTTGACAGCCGCGGAGTAGTTTTTCAGACCGAGCTTGGAACCGCTGCCCATTATGTAAAACGGGTATTCCATCTGTGCGGCATCGAGGGCAATGTGACCAGCAAGCAGCGGCCCAGCGGCATGGTTTATGAATTCAAGGTGGATGATCCGGAACAGGTTCAGCTGATGCTGGAAAAGTTCCACTGCGACCCGGAGCAGGTCAGCCTGCGCATCGACCCCACATTGCTGCGTTGCCCCCAGTGCAGCGCGGCCTTTCTGGCTGCTGCCTTCGTGTGCTGCGGCACCATGACTGATCCCCGCAAGGAGTATAACCTGGAGTTTCTTTCCAGCCGCCATAATCTTGCACGGGATCTGGAGGGAATTCTGGCGGAGCATGAGTTTCGCCCCCACCGCACTCTGCGCAAGGGCGTGAATGTGGTGTACATCAAAGCAAGTGAACAGATTGAGGAGCTTCTGGCCTACATGGGGGCAGGGAACGCAGCCATGGAGATCATGAACCACAAGGTGATCAAGGAACTGCGCAACAAGACCAACCGCCTGACCAACTGTGAGACGGCCAATATGGACAAGACCGCAACCGCAAACGTTCAGGTAACGCGAGCCATCGAATATCTGAAACAGAATCACATGTTTGATGGCTTGAGCCAGCCTCTGCGGGAAGCTGCAGAGCTGCGGCTGGCCTGGCCGGATCTGTCGCTTTCCCAATTGGCGGAAAAGAGCCCGCAGCCCATCAGTAAATCCGGGCTCAGCCACCGGCTGAAAAAGCTGGAGCGCCTGGCATCTGAACTTCAGCAAAGGAGAACCAATGGCTGATACCAACAAGCAATTTACCCATCTGCATGTCCACACGGAATACAGCCTTCTGGATGGTGCCTGCCGAATCGACCGCATTTTTGAACGGGTCAAGGAGTTGGGCCAAACCTCCATCGCCATCACCGACCATGGTGTGATGTATGGCTGTGTGGATTTCTACAAAGCCGCTAAAAAGGCCGGCATCAAGCCCATCATCGGCTGTGAGGTCTATGTGGCCAATCGTTCCCGTTTCGATAAGGTCAACCGCATCGATGGCTCCAACCATCTGGTGTTGCTGTGCAAAAACGAAACCGGTTACAAAAACCTGATCAAGCTGGTTTCTGCCGGCTTCATTGAGGGTTTTTACTCCAAGCCCCGGGTGGACAAGGAACTTCTGGAGCAGCATCACGAAGGCCTGATCTGTCTTTCTGCCTGTCTTGCAGGCGAAGTCCCTCAGGCACTGCTCGCAGGCGATTATGAGAAAGCCCGCCAGGTTGCATTGTATTACAACGATCTGTTCGGGCAGGGAAACTATTACATCGAGATCCAGGATCACGGCATTGAAGAGCAGCAACAGGTTTTGCCGCTGCTGATTCGCCTTGCCCGGGAGACCGGTATCCCGCTGGTAGCCACCAACGATGCCCATTACCTCCGCAAGGAGGACAGCAAGATGCAGAGCATTCTGATCTGCATCCAGACCGGTAAGACCATTCAGGACGACGACAAACTGGAGTTTGAAACCGACGAATTCTATCTGAAAAGCACCGACGAAATGTACGATCTGTTTGCCATTGCGCCGGATGCCTGTGAAAACACCAACCGTATTGCGGAACAGTGTGATTTTGATTTTGAATTCGGCGTGACCAAACTGCCTTACTTTGAAGCCCCTGACGGAATGGAAAATCAGGCCTACTTCGAAAAGCTGTGCTACGAAGGCCTTACCCGCCGTTACGGCAGTAATCCCGCTCCGGAAATCCGGGAGCGTCTGGATTACGAGATCGATGTAATCCGCCGTATGGGCTACACCAACTATTACCTGATTGTATTTGATTTCATCAACTACGCCAAAACACAGGGTATCCCGGTAGGCCCCGGACGCGGAAGTGGCGCCGGAAGTCTGGCTGCCTATTGTGTGGGTATCACCAACATTGATCCCATCCGCTACAACCTCCTGTTCGAACGGTTTTTGAATCCGGAACGTGTGAGCATGCCGGACTTTGACGTGGACTTCTGCTACGAACGCCGGCAGGAAGTGATCGATTATGTGAACAACAAATATGGGCACGACCACGTGGCGCAGATCATCACCTTTGGAACCATGGCCGCCCGCGCTGCCCTGCGGGACGTTGGCCGCGTGATGGACATGCCCTATGCTGCGGTGGACGCGGTGGCCAAGCTGGTTCCCATGGAGCTGAAAATGACCCTGCACCGGGCTTTGGAGGTATCTCCGGAGCTGAAAGCCCGCTACGACTCCGACGAGCAGGTGAGAGAACTGGTGGACACTGCCATCAAAATTGAAGGCATGCCCCGTCACGCCTCCACTCATGCGGCAGGCGTGGTAATTACCCGGGAGGCGGCCAATGAATATGTTCCGCTTGCCTGCAACGATGGCGTTCCCGTAACGCAGTTCACCATGACAACCATCGAGGAGCTCGGCCTTCTCAAAATGGACTTTCTGGGCCTGCGCACCCTCACCGTGATTCGGGATGCGGAACGGATGATTCAGCGCCGTGTTCCCGAGTTCTCGGTGGAAAAGATGCCCTACGATGATCCGGCCACCTACGAGATGCTGGGCCAGAGTGAAACAGAGGGTGTGTTCCAGCTGGAAAGTACCGGCATGAAGCAGGTGCTTCTGGGGCTGCGCCCGCAGAATCTGGAAGACATCATCGCCCTGATCTCGCTGTATCGACCGGGCCCCATGGACTCCATCCCCACTTACCTGCGCAACCGCCATGAGCCGGGAAAGATTCACTACAAGGTTCCCCAGCTGGCGCACATTCTGGATGTGACCAACGGCTGTATTGTGTATCAGGAACAGGTCATGCAGATCTGCCGGGAACTGGCAGGCTTCTCTTTGGGGCAGGCCGATCTGGTGCGCCGCGCCATGAGCAAGAAAAAGCACGATGTCATGGAGCGGGAGCGTCAGAACTTCGTATATGGCAGCAAGGAACCGGGATCGGAATGTGTGGGCTGCATTGCCAACGGCATCGACGAAAAAACGGCCAACGAGATCTTCGATGATATGTCCAGCTTTGCGTCTTACGCCTTTAACAAATCCCATGCGGCCTGCTATGCTTATGTGGCTTACCAGACCGCCTATCTGAAATGCCATTATCCCAATGAATTTATGGCAGCGCTGCTGACCAGCGTACTGGACAACACCGATAAGGTGATCGAGTATTCCGGCGAATGCCAGCGGCTTGGCATCAAGGTGCTGCCGCCCAACATCAATGTGAGTGATGGCGGCTTCACCGTAGACGGAAGCGACATTCGTTTTGGCCTGAACGCAGTCAAAAACGTGGGCCGTAACCTGATTGCCGCAGTAGTTCGGGAGCGCAAGGAAAAGCCGTTCCGCTCGCTGTATGACTTCTGCCGCCGGATGTATGGCTGCGAAATCAACCGCCGGGCGGTGGAAAGCCTGATCAAATGTGGTGCGTTTGACGGATTGGGTGCCACACGCAGGGCCATGCTCCAGTGTATCGAGGGCATTTTGAAGAGTGTGGAAACCGACAGCCGTAAAAATCTGGAAGGCCAGCTGGATCTGTTCAGCCAGAGCGGCGAGCAGGAAACGGTAAACGACTATGCAATTCCCTCTCTGGAGGAATTCCCCACCGGGGAGCTTTTGCAGATGGAAAAAGAGGTGAGCGGCCTGTATCTGAGCGGCCATCCTCTGGACGCATATCGGGAAATCATCAAAAATATATCCAGCTGCAATATTAGTGAATTGACAGGGGAAGGCGCAAAAGCTTACGATAATAAAGTAGTCAACATTGTTTGCGCAGTGATCAAAAGCAAATTTATGACGACTCGCTCCAACACCATGATGGCCTTTACCAACGTGGAGGATCTGAGCGGCACCATGGAAATTCTGGTTTTCCCGAAGATCCTGATGAACTGCCGCGACGCCCTGCAGGAAAATGCGGTTGTGGTAATCACCGGTCGTGTTTCGGTGAAGGAGGATGAATCAACCAAGCTTGTGGCGGAAACCATTGTTCCCATCGAACAGTATCAGGCCCGCCGGCCGGAAAAATCGACCGCAGCCAGCGTGCCGGAAAAGCCGCAGCCACCCAAAAAAGGGCTGTACCTCAAGCTGCCCAGCCAGAACTGTGAGCAGTTCCGCAAGGTAACAAACCTGCTCAGCGGTATCTTTGACGGCAGTATGCCGGTCTACATGTATTTTGAGGACCGCAAGCAGCTGACTCTGGCACCACGCAGTTTGTGGGCACTGGATCATGAGCTGCTTTACCCGGAATTGCGCCGGATTTTGGGCGATAAAAATGTTGCTACAAAATAGTTGGCCGATTGGGCAAACCTTTTGGCAGCAAAATGCGTAGAATGTTTTGCATTTATGTTGCCTGGATGTTATAATTATACCAATGTCAAATTTCGATTTGATTTAGGAGGGGCATTACTATGTACAAGGAAATTAAAACCATCGGTGTATTGACCAGCGGCGGCGACGCACCCGGCATGAACGCAGCGGTTCGCGCAGTTGTTCGTACCGCTCTGAGCAAGGGCATCAAGGTTATTGGCATTCAGCGCGGCTATAATGGTCTGCTGAACGGCGAGGTTCGCGAGATGAACCTGCGCAGTGTATCTGAGATCATTCACCGTGGCGGTACCATCCTTTACACTGCCCGCTGCCTGGAGTTTGTTACCGCTGAGGGCCAGAAGAAGGGCGCTGAAAAGTGCAAAGAGCTGGGCATTGACGCCATGGTTGTGGTTGGCGGTGACGGTTCCTTCAAGGGCGCCCGCGCTCTGGCAAACCTGGGCATCCCCTGCATCGGTATTCCCGGTACCATCGACAACGACATCGCCTGCAGCGAGTACACCATTGGTTACGACACTGCCATGAACACTGCCGTTGAGATGATCGATAAGCTGCGTGATACCACTCAGAGCCATGACCGCTGCAGCGTGGTTGAGGTTATGGGCCGTAACGCCGGTTACATCGCTCTGAACGTGGGCATCGCCACCGGCGCTCTGGCTATCCTGATTCCCGAGCGTCCCTACGATCTGGATCACGACATCATTTCCCGCATGAACCAGACCCAGAAGACCGGCAAGAAGCATTTCATCGTAATCGTTGCCGAGGGTGTTGGCCATGCACAGGAGCTGGCCAATGAGATTCAGGCCCGCACCGGCATTGATTCCCGTGCCACTGTTCTGGGCCATGTACAGCGTGGTGGTTCTCCCACTCTGCGTGACCGCGTAACCGCTTCTCAGATGGGTTACCATGCTGTTAACCTGCTGGAGAAGGGCATCTACAATCGCGTTGTTGCCGTTTCCGCCGACAAGATCGTGGACTACGATATCAACGTGGCTCTGTCCATGCACAAGACCATCGACACCATGATGCTGGATGTGGCCAACACCATTTCCATCTGATTTTAGTCATTCAAAGGGCATGTCGCTTGCTGGCGGCATGCCTTTTTTGATTAAAAAGGGCTATAATGGCTCACGTTTCCTCTCTTTTGCGAATATACTCTTGGAGAGATTACCAACAATGGAGGGGGAAGCGATGCGCCGTATTTCTCATTCCGCACGGCAGCGGATGGTCAAGCGAAGGAAAACCGGCTTATGGCTCATTTTTATAACTGCACTCTCTCTGTTCTTTCTGCAAAGGGCTGATCAGGCTCTCCGCCCCCTTACCGTGCAGGTGTTACAGTATCAGTGCCGCGCATTGGCAGCACGCACCATTCAAGGTGCCTGCAATTCCATTCTGGAAGAAAACCACACCCTTTACAATGATCTGTACAGCATTCAGCGGGACAATACCGGCAGGGTGCAGAGTGTGACCGTTGATTCTGCCCGCATCAATTCTCTGGAGGATGCGCTGGTGGATCAGGTCAACCTGTCTTTGACCCAGCTTCCTCAGGATCCGCTTCGTATCCCGCTGGGTACCTTGAGTGGAATTCAATTCTTCAGTGGGCTGGGGCCGGAAATTACCGTACAGGTGCAGCCGCTCTCACTGGTTACCAGCCAGGTAAGGAGCAATTTCTCCCAAGCCGGTGTTAATCAGACCAGACTTGAAATTACCATTTGTTTTTCCGTTCAGATCGGTGCCCTCCTGGCCGGTGAAGTGATTCCAGTGGACGTTCAATCAGAAATACTTGCCGCACAAGTCCTGATCGTTGGCGAAGTGCCTCAGTTATACGCTCAAAACGGCTGGACAGGCGAAAAAGCCTAGCCCCCGGATGGGCCAATGTGTTATAATGAGAATTCAGAATGATAATGCCAAACAGCATTGCTTTTGGACTTTTAAGAGGTGATCGATTTTGACATTGGAACAGGCCCAGCAGCGAATTCTTGAGCTGCGCCGGGTGATTGAATACAACAACCGCCTTTATTATGATCAGGACGCCCCCGAACTGGAGGATTTTGAATACGACGCATTAAACCGGGAGCTGAAGGAGCTGGAAGCGCAGTTCCCGCAGCTGATCACACCGGATTCTCCCACCCAGCATGTGGGCGGAACTCCTTCCGGGAAATTCGCCAAGGTGACCCATGCGGTAAAAATGGAAAGCCTTCAGGATGCGTTTTCCTATGAGGAGCTGCGGGATTTCGACCGTCGAGTGCGGGGTGAGGGTATTTCTCCCCGTTATGTGGTTGAAGTGAAAATTGACGGTCTTTCCGTAAGCCTTGAGTATGAAAACGGCGCTTTTGTGCGTGGTTCAACCCGTGGTGACGGCATAGTGGGCGAGGATGTGACCAAAAACCTGGCCACCATCAAGGATATTCCCAAGAAACTGCTGAACGCACCGGAATTTCTGGAGGTGCGCGGCGAGGTCTATATGCCCCACGCAGCCTTTGAACAGCTGGTGGAGGAGCAGGAACTGAACGATAAGCAGCCCTTTAAAAACCCCCGCAACGCAGCAGCCGGCTCTCTGCGTCAGAAGGACAGCAAGATCACCGCGAGCCGCGGACTTTCCATCTTCGTGTTCAATATCCAGCAGATTCGGGGCAAGGAGCTGCACAGCCACCAGGAAAGCCTGGATTATGTGAAGCAGCTGGGATTTGTGGTATCGCCCCGATATCATAGCTTTGATAACATTGATGACGCCATTGCCGAAATCGAAGCTATCGGGCAGATGCGCGGCACACTGCCCTTCGATATTGACGGTGCAGTGATCAAGGTGGATGATTTTGCCCAGCGCGGAATGCTGGGCAGCACCAACAAATTCCCCCGCTGGGCCATCGCCTTCAAGTATCCGCCGGAGGAGAAGGAAACCGAACTGCAGCAGATCGATATCACGGTGGGGCGCACCGGTGTTCTTACCCCCACAGCGGTATTTACGCCCGTGCAGCTGGCCGGCACCACGGTTTCCCGGGCAATTCTGCACAATGAGGACTTTATCCGGCAGCTGGATGTGCGCATCGGTGACCGGATTCTTGTTCGAAAAGCCGGTGATATTATCCCGGAAGTGGTTGCAGTCACCCAGCACAAGGACGGCTCTGAGCCCTATCAGATGCCTCAGGTATGCCCCTCCTGCGGCGCTCCAGCGGTTCATCTGGAAGGGGAGGCGGCTCTGCGCTGCGTAAACCCGGAATGCCCGGCTCAGGCTCTGCGCAACATCATTCACTTTGCCAGCCGCAACGCCATGGACATCGACGGTCTGGGCAAGGCTGTGGCCGCTCAGCTGGTCAGCAAGGGATATGTGCACTCGGCGGCAGATCTTTATGATCTGACTGAGGAGCAGCTGATGACGCTGGATAAATTCAAGGAAAAAAGCGCACGCAATCTGCTGAATGCCATCGAGGCCTCCAAGGAAAACAATCTGGACAAGCTCCTCTTCGGTCTGGGCATTCGCAACATCGGCGAAAAGGCAGCAGCCTCCATCGCGGAGCATTTCCGCTCCATGCAGGCTGTGCGGGAGGCCGGGGAAGAGCAACTCAGCGAGATCGACGGTTTCGGCGCGGTTATGGCACAAAGTGTTCTTGCCTTCTTCGCAAAAGAAGGTACAGAGGATCTTCTTGGCCGCTTGGAACGCGCCGGAGTGAATATGGAATGGCATGGTGAGGAAAAGACCGATAAGCTGGCCGGTAAAACCATTGTGGTTACCGGAACCTTGCCCACCCTTTCCCGTGCTGAAGCGGAAGCCCTGATCACCAAGAACGGCGGCAAGGCAAGTGGTTCCGTTTCCAAAAAGACCGCCTATGTTCTTGCCGGAGAAGCAGCCGGTTCCAAACTCACCAAAGCCCAGCAGCTGGGAATCCCCGTAATCGACGAAGCCGCATTTTTACAAATGATCCAATAATCTTCCGTTCATCCCCCGGGCCAAAAGCCCGGGGGATTTTTCTGTTCTACCAGCTCTGCCCGGGCCATATACTTGTAGCACAAAGGAGCGTGAAATGAAAATGGACGAGTATTACAGTGCAATCCAACGGCTCCCCGCGCAGGTGCGGGAAGCACTTGCGCAGCTTCCTCCTGCATTTGCCGCGCAGGTGCATGAGATCCGCCTGCGCAGCGAACGGCCAATCGTTTTTTCCACCCCGAATGGACCGGTGCTGGCATCCAACCTCCTGCCCAAATACGCTGCCGCTCTTCGTCTGAGTGCCCATGATCTTCAGGAGTGCTTCTATTCGCTGTGTGAAAAGTCGGTTCACAGTTACGAACGCCAGCTTTCTCAGGGCTTTTTTACGATTCCCGGCGGTCATCGGGTGGGCGTTGCCGGAATCTTTCATCAAACGGACAACGGACAGAACAGTTTTCAGGTTATCACCTCGCTGAATCTGCGTATTGCCCGCATGATTTTTGTCTCATTGCCGGATTCTCTGCAGGTCTGCCTTTCGGACTGTTTTCATGGTCTGATTCTGGCCGGCCCTCCCGGCAGCGGTAAAACAACGCTTCTGCGCAGCATCGTCAAAGCCATCAGCGACAGGGGGAAAAAAGTGGCAGTTATAGATGAACGTCAGGAACTTTGGCCCTGCGACCCATGGGGTCATTCCGCACAGGTTCCTTTGAATTGTGATGTTCTGTCCAATTGTCCCAAATCGTTCGGCATCGAAACTGCCGTCCGCTGCCTTGGACCACAGATTGTGGTATGTGATGAACTTGGCTCCGGCAAGGAATTTCGGCAGCTGGAACAGGGCATACGATCGGGGGTCAGCTTTATCTGTTCTGTACACGCCGCAAATGTGGACGAGTTGGAGGCGCGCCTGGAACAAAGCCGCACCCGTCTGCGCACACTTTTTTCCGCCTGTGCCTTTCTGTACGGTTCTCAGAGTGCTGGAACAATCCGGGAGACAATCGTTTTATGATCTGGGTTCTAAAACTGTCCGGGGCCGTTCTGGTAAGTATTTCAGGCTTTTTGTTCGGGGCTGAGCAGGCTGCCGGATTGCACAGACAAGCCCTCTTTTGGGCAGAGCTGGCCCGTATGCTGGCTCAGATTCAGGATGCTGTACATTACCGGGCACTGGCCACGCCCTGTTTGCTGGAGGAACTGCGGGCAGGGGATTATCCCCACCTGCTTCTGAATAACTGCACCGCACTGGAAAGCTACTGTTTCCCTGCATATATTCCGCCGGGGGAGACGGCTTCCTTTTCCTCACTTTTCATGCAGATTGGTCAGATAAGCGCCCAGGAACTATGCGAACAGATTCCCTATTATGTGGAGCTGGCCCGTCAGAACAGCGCACGTCAGGAAAAGAAATATCAAGCAGCAGCAAGGCTCTACCCTCAAGCCGGGATCTGCACCGGCCTGATGGCTGCACTGCTGCTTTTATGAAGGAAGGTTTGGAGCGATGGACATTGATCTGGTATTTAAAATTGCCGCCATCGGTATCATTGTTGCGGTCCTGAATCAACTGCTCATCCGTTCTGGGAGGGAAGATCAGGCCATGATGACCACCCTGGCGGGGTTGATTGTTGTGCTATCCATGCTGGTGCAGCAAATCAGCGACCTGTTCGTTAACATAAAATCGCTGTTTAATCTGTAACAATGGAATATGGAAATTTTTCAAATTGCAGCTTTTGTGCTGGTGTCGGCCGTGCTGATCGGTCTGGTACGGGAGTATCTGCCTTCCTATGGAATTCTTTGCCTCTTGGGATGCTCGGTAGTGCTTTTGATTTACCTGCTGCACCTGGCCACCCCGCTCATCGAACAACTGCACGCTTATGCAGTCTATTGGGAGCAAAGCGGTTTTTCCACCGTAATCAAAGCGGCCGGAATTGCGCTGGCCTCTCAAACAACGCAGGACCTTTGCAAAGACGCCGGACTCAGCAGTCTTGCCGGAAAAGTGGAATTTGCCGGCCGTTGCCTGATTCTCATGTGCGCCCTGCCTCTTTTGCAAACAGCCGCCGAATCCCTGGGGTTCTTTCTTCAATGAGGCGTCTGCTGGGTTTTCTGTTACTTCTTCTGTTGCTGCCGGCTGTGGTTTCTGCAGAGGATCTCCCGGATTCCGCCCAAAAAATTCTGGATTCCCCCGGAATATCAGCTGAGCAGTTTCAGGCCATTTCAATTCCCCAATTGCTGGAACAGCTGTTGGGAACCGCAAAAGAGCAGTTTCAGCAGCCTTTCCAGCTCCTGACGGCAATTTCCGCCACCGTGCTGATTGCGGCAGCTGCATTGAGCCTTTTGCCGGGTTCTGACTGGCGAACACCGTTGGAAACAGTCTGTCTGCTGGGAATATGCGTGACAGCACTTCAGCCTGTTCTGCCGCTGCTGGAGGATCTGACCTGCCGAATTCAGGAATGCCAGACCTATCTGCTCAGCTTTGTGCCGGTTTTTTCCGGCGTAATGATCAGCTGCGGCCAGCCCACGCAGGCTGCTGTTTACAGCGGCATGTTTCTGACCATGGCCGCTTTCTGCGCACAGATTATCAGCGCAGTAGCCATGCCGCTGGTTCGTGCTTTTCTCGCCTTAAATGTGGCGTGCGGCCTGTGTGATCTGGGCGGGCTTTCCGACGGATGTGCCGTTCTGCATAGGGCAGTGAAGTGGATTCTTGGCTTCCTTTCCATCCTGTTTGGCGGCATTTTGGGGTTGCAGAGCATTCTGGCACAAAACACCGATACCCTTGCCATGAAAACCGGGCAGTTTCTCCTGAGCAGCGGTGTCCCGGTCATTGGCAGCCTTGCCTCGGATGCAATGGGCAGTGTCCTCAGTGGGCTGCGGGTACTGAAGGGTTCGCTGGGCTTTGCAGCCATTGCAATGCTTACCATCACATTTTTACCGCTTCTGATCCGATGTTTCGGCTTTTATCTGGCCTATCTTTTGGGAGCGGCGCTGGCCAAAGCCTTTGGGCTCACCCGGGCCGGACGGGTGATGAATGGACTGGGACAGGCCATTGGGCTTTGCATCTCGTTTCTCGTGTTCTTTTTCATGCTCACGGTCCTCTCCACGGCTCTGATGATTCTGCTCGGAGGAGGCAGTTGATATGAACGAATGGGCATTTACCATTTGCATGGCCTGCGTGCTGGCCGGCGGGCTGGAGCTTTTAATGCCGCGCAGGGAATATGAAAAAAGCATAAAAATCGTTGTGGCACTGTATATTTTAGTAGCGGTTTTGCAGCCCGTTCAATCGGTAATTTCCGGCTGGAACGAGCTGTGGCCCACAAAGGAGGACGACGCAGTGGATTTTTCCGGCTATCGCGCACAGCTGGAGCAACAGGCGCTGGAAGAACAGCTGGAGCAAACCCTTTTTGCTCAGGGAATTAACGGCGAGGTTCAAGTCCTGGTGGGGCCGCCACTGACTGTAACGGTGGATTGCGATGCCCCGGAACAGGCACAGGTAATCCTGCGTCAGGCCCTGGGTGACGGGGAGCAAATCGTGATCAGGGCGGAGGACTCAGGCAATGGGACGTGATTTTTTCAAGGATCTTTTCAAATCAAAAAACTGGAATCGAAGCAGCATCCTTGTTTTTATCGGTGCACTTGGCCTGTTTTTTCTTCTGGCCGGAAATGCCTTTTCTCCCCGCATTGAAAAAGGCACAACCAGTGAAGTTCAAAGCACGGCTGACCAGACCACATACGCAAGGGAATACGCCGACAGTCTGGAAGATACCCTTACTCAGGTGATTGGCAGCATTCAGGGTGCCGGGCAGGTAAAGGTTGCCGTTACACTGGAAGCCGGCCCACAAACAGTCTATGCACTGGACGAAACAGATCGGGGAGAGAACGGGAGCGAGATTCAGCACATCCTGTTAGAGGATTCTTCCGGGCAGAACGCACTGGTGGAAATGGTGTGGGAACCGGAAATCCGGGGTATCGCCGTTGTATGCGAGGGTGCAGCCGATATTCAGGTACAGGCGCAGATCACCGAAGCGGTTTCGGTGCTTACCGGTGTATCAAGCAACCGGATCAGCATTGCAAAAATGAACGAATCGGAGGGAACATAATGCAAGCAAAAAAACTCAACCAGAAAATGACGCTTCTCACACTGGTGGTGGCACTGGGTGTAGCCGTGTATCTGAACTGGGAGTATGCCAAAAGTACTGATCTGGTGATGGGAGATACTGTTCAGGCCAACGCAGCAGCCAGCACAGGGATCATCACCGATGAGCTGGCCGTGGAGACAGCCGCCTCCGGCCAGGAAACTGCCGATAAAAATTACGGCGAAGCACAACTGGTCAGCGTAGCTGATCCGACCGGCAGTGATTTCTTTGAACAGGCCAGACTCTCCCGTACCAAAACCCGGGACGAAGCACTGGATACCCTGCAGAAAAGCCTGAAAAACAGCGCACTTACCCAGGAGGAAAAAGACGCGCTTACACAGGAGCTCACTGCCACAATCGAGAGCATTACCAAGGAAAGTGATCTGGAAAGCCGGATCAAAGCCAAAGGTTTTGTGGACTGTGTGGCTTTTATTGATGGGGATAAGGTAAACATCACGGTTATGACCACCAGCGACGGACTGACCCAGAGTGAGGTTGCCCAGATTCGGGATATAGTGCTGAGTGAGTGTGCGGTGAGCGCGCAGAATATTACCGTGGTAGAAATAAAATGACCTTGTAGATTATGCAAAAAGATGGTATAATATCTTCAATTCAAATGCCATGAAAATAATTACCTTTGGGAGGACCGGGTATGGAAGTTTCAAATTCCAATGTTGTAAACGGCAGCTTGCAGATCTCCACGGATGTGATCGGTAAGATTGCAAAACTTGCAGCCACCGAGATCGATGGCGTGGTGGACGTTTGTGCCGGTTCCGCTGGAATGCGCAGCTTTTTGGGCAAGGTGAACCTGCAAAAGCCTGTTTCGGTGGAGCTGCTGGAGAATGTGGCCGAGATTACCGTCAGCCTGACGGTGCGCTACGGCAGCCAGATCCCGGCGGTCTGTGAAAAAGTGCAGGAGAACGTGAAATCTGCGGTTCAGAATATGACCAGCATCACGGTCGCCCGGGTAAATATTGTGGTGGTAGGCGTCCTGCAGGAGCCGGAGCTGCCTGCTGAAGAAGAATAACCAATTGGCCCTCCCGCGGTTCGCAGGGGGGCTTTGGCTGTGAGAGGATATTTTATTTTATGGAAAAACTGACACGCAGAACCGCACGCGAAAACGCATTTCTGGCCGCATTTGCGTCCACCTTCGACAATGCAATGCCGGAGGATGTGATCGCCCTGAATAACGAGCTGGGCGAAAACCGGGTGGATGAATTTGGTCGCAAGCTGATCAACGATTACTACGAGCACAGCGCTGAAATCAACGATATAATCCGCGATCATCTGAAGGGCTGGACCATTGATCGTATTCCCCGGGTAAGCCTTACTGTGCTTCGTCTGGCTCTGAGCGAAATTCTGTATGGAGACGAAAAACTGCCCAGCGTCACCATCAACGAAGCGGTGGAACTGACCAAGAAATTCGGCGGAAACGAGGATTACCAGTTTGTGAATGGCCTGCTTGGCTCTGTGGTGCGCGAACTGGGTCTGGCGGATCAGGACTCCGCTTCGGAATAATGCTCACACTGGGCATCGATACCAGCAACTATGCAACCTCTTTGGCCGTGTACGACTCTTGTGCCAAAGAGGTTGTTTGCGATAAAAAGCAGTTTTTGCCCGTCAAACAGGGGCAACTGGGGCTGCGTCAGAGCGATGCGCTGTTTCACCACACAGCGGCTCTGCCGGAGCTTTTGAGCCAGCTTGCACAGCAGGTGGATCTTAGCCGGATTCAGGCGGTGGGTGTTTCCACCCGCCCGCGCCCGGTGGACGGCTCCTACATGCCCTGTTTTCTTGCCGGACGCAGCGCAGCAGTGGCATTTGCTGCTGCCCGTGGCATTCCGCTGGTAGAATCAACTCACCAACAGGGTCACATTGCCGCGGCGCTTTTTGCCACTGGCGAAGAGAATTTGTTCGAGCGCTCCTGCCTGGTATTTCATGTATCCGGCGGAACCACTGACCTGCTTTTGTGTGAAGGCTATGGTTCAATCCGGTGCATTGGTACCAGCAGTGATCTCTACGCAGGTCAGGCAGTGGATCGGGTGGGGGTAAAACTGGGGTTTGACTTTCCGGCGGGTGCCATGGTCAGTGAATTGGCTGCACGCTGTTCGGAAACCGTTCGCCCAAAAGTCAGCGTAAAGGGGAGCAGCTGCAGCCTGTCCGGCCTGGAAAACCAGTGTAACCGGCTCCTTGAACAGGGGAAATCCGCGGAATATGTTTGCCGTTACTGCCTGAACTGTGTGGCGGAAACTGCGCTGCGCATGGTAAAAGCGGCTCTGGAAGAACATCCAGGTCTGCCCGTAGTCTTTGCGGGTGGCGTAATGAGCAGCCAGATCATTCGGGAGTATGTGACCTGGCGATTGCCCGGTGCTCATTTTGTTCCCGGAAAATTTTCCAGCGATAACGCCATCGGCGTGGCGTGTATCGCAGCACGGGAGGTAATCCATGGCTGAGATGATCACCGTTTCCGCACTGAACCGCTATGTTCGGTCGCTGCTGGACAGCGACCGTTTTTTGTCTGGCATTGCCATCAAGGGCGAAATCGCCAACTTTGTCCACCACTATAAAAGTGGGCATTTTTACTTCTCTCTGCGGGATGATTCCGCCAGTGTGAAAGCTGTCATGTTCCGGCAGGACGCCCGGCGGCTGGCGTTCACCCCTCAGGAGGGAATGCGGGTCATCGTTCGCTGCCGGGTCAGCCTGTACGAAAACACCGGTGCGTTTCAGATCTATGTTCAGGATATGTTTCCGGATGGCATTGGTGCTGCGCAGATGGCCTTTGAACAGTTAAAGGCGCGGCTGGAGCAGGAGGGGCTATTTCGCCCGGAAGCAAAACAGCCTATTCCCGCCTGTCCTCGCTGCATCGGTGTTGTGACCAGCGAAACCGGTGCTGCTCTTCAGGATATTCGCAACGTGCTCAGTCGTCGCTGGCCCTTAACCAGGCTGTTGCTGGCGCCTGTCAATGTGCAGGGGGATCAGGCTGCGGCTCAAATTGCCCGTGGTATCCAGATCCTGGATCGTTCTGGAAAGGTCGATGTGATCATTGTGGCCCGGGGCGGAGGCAGCAGGGAAGACCTGTGGGTATTTAATGACGAGGGCATCGCCCGGGCTGCCTATGGTTGCAAAACTCCGCTGATTTCTGCAGTTGGTCATGAAATTGATTTTACTATTCTTGACTTTGTTGCGGATCTTCGCGCTCCCACTCCTTCGGCCGCTGCTGAACTGGCAACACCGGATCGCCGGGAAATGATGGCCAAGCTTATGAATATTTCGGATAATATTCATAAAAATATGCAGACAAAGCTCGAAATGTGCTATAATAGATTTGATCCACTGGCAGAACGATGGGAATCCCTGACTCCTGGCTCACTGTGTTCCGCACGGGCAGCACGCCTGAATGAACAGGAGCAGTTTTTGCATGGCAAAATGGAACAGATCTATCAGGATCGTATGCTTTCCATGCAGCATGCCATACAGCTTGCCCATTCTCTGAGCCCCTACACTGTTTTAGCGCGGGGATATGCCATCCCAAGATCTGTAAAGGGAAACGCCATTACATTGAATCAGGTTACCCCCGGAGATCGGATTTTGCTGACCGGTGACAAGGTCTCCGTTGGCTGCCTTGTGGAACATGTGCACGAAATCGAGGGAGAACAGAATGAGAAAACCCAAAAGTTTTGAAGAGGGCAGCGCTGCTCTGCAGCAGGTGCTGGATCAGCTTGCTGATCCGGCCACTCCACTGGATAAAGCAATTAAGCTTTACAGTGACGCAGCCAGCTTGATTGCCTATTGCAGTGAAACTCTGGAGCAGGCCAGGTTGGAAATGGAGCGAATTGACCTGACGCTTTCGCAACGTTCCAGCGTGGCGGAAGCAGGAGAGGAGGACATCCTTGCATGACAGCCTATGAACAACAGTATGATGTTTATTTGAAGGAAATTCAGGCAGCGCTCGAAAATGCCTGCGACACATATCTGCCGGAAGATTCCCGGGTATGTCAGGCAGCACGATACAGCCTGATGGGGGGCGGCAAGCGTATCCGGGCCGTTCTGACGCTTGCCTGCTGTGACATGCTGGGCGGCGACTGGCGGGCGGCGGCTCATTTTGCCGCTGCAGTGGAGATGCTTCATTGTTTCTCTCTGATCCACGACGATTTGCCCTGTATGGATAACGATGATTTTCGCCGGGGCAAGCCCTCCTGCCACAAGGCGTTTGACGAAGCAACCGCGCTTCTTGCAGGAGACGTCCTCCTTACCGAAGCCTTTGAGGTCATCGCAAATGCCCCTCTTTCTGAACACGCCCGTATTGAAGCGGCCCGTTTGCTTGCTGTGGGTGGCGGAAGCAGAGGCATGATCTGGGGGCAGGAGCTGGATGTAACCTATGAAGGGAAACCCCTGGATGAAGCGTTGCTTCGCACCATTCATAAGAATAAGACTGGCGCACTGATCAATGCCTCGGTTCAGATGGGTGTCTGCGCTGCCGGCGGAACCCGGGAGGATGCATCGTATCTGGAGCGATATGCGTTTGATCTTGGCCTTGTTTTTCAGATTGTGGACGATGTGCTGGATGTAATCTCCACACCGGAGGAACTGGGCAAACCCATCGGCAGCGATCAGGAGAACGGTAAAGTGACCTTTGCAACCCTCTATGGTCCGCAGGGTGCGCTGGAACTTGCGCAAAAAATCAATGACGAAAGCTGTGAAGCCTTAAAAAAAGTGTATGGTGATCGTGCGGACTTTTTGATCCACCTTGCCGGGCAGCTCGTCACACGGCGCAAATAATCATACAGGAGAGGATGCAATGGACTGGCTCAAGGAAATATATTGTTGGAATTATCTGCTTTCGGTCTCGCTTACGGCCTGGCTGATTGCTCAGGTATTGAAAACGATCATCAATTTCATCTTAATGGGAAAATTCCGGGTTGAGCGCATGTGGGGCTCCGGAGGAATGCCCAGCGCACACTCTGCCACAGTATGTGCGCTGGTGATTGCTGCCGGGCGCTCCCAGGGAACGCATTCCGAAGTTTTTGCTCTTGCGGCAGTCATGGCAGTAATCGTAATGTACGACGCCATGGGCGTGCGCCGGGAGACTGGCGAACAGGCCAAGATTTTGAATCAGCTGCTGTCTGACTGGCTGGATGAGGAGGCCAAACGTACTCCTATCCTTGGCGACAAAAAGCTGAAGGAAATGGTTGGCCACACTCCCTTTGAAGTTTTTGGCGGCGCTGCCGTGGGCGTTGCCACCGGTTTGCTGATCCCAATGATGTGATTGAACCACTATCTTTTTTAGAAGGATTGTATCATGGCATATTCACTGTTGGAACGAATCAACAGCCCGCAGGATCTGAAGCAGCTTCCTGCCGGGCAGCTGGCGCCCCTGTGTGAAGAAATCCGGGCGTTTCTGATCGAAAGTGTTTCCAAAACCGGAGGACATCTTTCCTCCAATCTGGGCACCATCGAACTTACGGTGGCAATGCATCGGGCATTCACCACCCCCAGCGATAAAATCGTATTTGATGTGGGGCATCAGTGCTATACGCATAAACTGCTGACCGGTCGCCGACAGCAGTTTGATGTACTGCGTAAGCTGAACGGGCTTTCCGGTTTTCCCAGTCCCCGGGAAAGCGAGCACGATGCCTTTATCGCAGGCCATGGCAATACTGCCATTTCAGTGGCCATTGGCATGGCCCGCGCCAAAAAACTGAAAAATGAACCCGGCAAGGTCATTGCTCTGGTTGGCGACGGTGCGTTTACCGGCGGCATGGTCTATGAGGGCGTGAACAACATTGATACCCTGAACAACCTGATTGTTGTTCTGAACGACAATAAAATGTCGATCTCCAAAAATGTCGGCTCTCTGTCCCGTTACCTGACCGTACTGCGTACGAATCCGGAATATAACCGTGCAAAAGCCAATACCGAAAGTATTCTGTCTGCCATTCCTCTGGTGGGTGCACCGCTGGTACGGGCATTACAGGGCGGCAAGGCGCTGCTGCGCCGCGGCCTGTATCACTCCACCATGTTTGAAGAGATGGGGTTCCAGTACCTTGGCCCGGTGGACGGTCACGATGTAATCAAACTGACTGAGCTGTTCCGGAACCTGCACCATCAAACCGCACCGGTTTTTGTCCATGCAGTCACTGTAAAGGGAAAAGGCTTTAAGCCCGCTGAGGAGAATCCCGGCGAATTCCACGGTGTTTCCTCCTTTGATCCTTCCCATGCACTGGATCCGGATGTGGCCCCCGCCGCCTCTTTCTCCACCTGTTTCGGGCAGCACCTGGAAACTCTGTCGGAAAGCCGTACCAACGTCTGTGCCATTACTGCCGCCATGAAATATGGTACCGGGTTGCAATATTTCTACCGCCATTTCCCGGAGCGTTTCTTTGATGTGGGCATGGCAGAGCAGCACGCGGTGACCTTTGCTGCCGGATTGGCCAGCCAGGGAATGCTCCCTGTTGTGGCCATCTATTCCACCTTCCTGCAGCGGGCTTATGACCAGATGATTCATGACGTATGTCTGATGGATCTGGATGTGGTGTTTGCTGTGGATCGTGCCGGCCTTGTCCCCGGTGATGGCGAAACTCATCAGGGCATTTATGATCCTGCCTTTTTCCGTCAGATCGGAATCCCGGTCTACTCTCCCTGCAACTATGCAGAGCTGACTTACTGGCTGGAACAGCTTCTGGATCAGGGACATGGACCCCGTGCCATTCGATACGCACGAGGTGGTGAACCGGAGTTGCTTTCTGCGCTGGGGTGCAGCAAACAGCCCTATGATGTATATGCTTCGGAAAGCCCGGCAAAGACCGCCATTGTTACCTATGGAACACTGACTGCCGAGGTTCTGAAAGCCGCGGAGCTGCTCCGGCAGCAGGGTGTTTCTGTGGATGTTTATAAACTCGTTCAGATTAATCCTCTGCCGGATGGCCTGTGCGAGGAACTGACCCGCTACGACCATATTCTCTTTGCGGAGGAATGCATTGAAAATGGCGGTATCGGCGGCTCACTTGGTGCAGCTTTGTCGGAGTATCGTTGGCCGGGTCATCTGACTCTGCGCGGCGTGCGCAGCGGCCGTGCCATTCCGCACGCTTCCGTAGCGGAGCTTCGGGAAGTTCTTGGGCTGGATGCTGTCAGCCTTGCAAACGCAATAGAAAGGGACTGAGCTTTGAAAATTCGATTGGATCAATACCTGTGCCAGAATGGTCTGGTACAAAGCCGGGAGCGTGCCAAGGCTTTAATCATGTCCGGCATCGTATTTGTAAACGAACAGAAAGCCGACAAGGCCGGTGAAATGATTTCTCCGGACGCAAAAGTGGAGGTTCGCGGTCATGATATCGGTTATGTGAGCCGTGGTGGGCTGAAGCTGGAAAAAGCCATGCGCGCTTTTCCGCTTACTCCCAACGGGAAGGTTTGCATGGATATTGGTGCATCTACGGGAGGATTCACCGATTGCATGCTGCAAAACGGCGCCCGGAAGGTGTATGCGGTGGACGTGGGTTACGGTCAGCTGGCATGGAAACTGCGCACGGATGAACGGGTCGTCAACATGGAACGCACAAACATCCGGAATGTTACTCTGGATATGCTTGAAGAGCCGGTTGAATTTTTCAGCGTGGATGTATCGTTTATTTCCTTGAAGCATATTTTCCCCGTGGCTCAGGCGGTTACCGCCGATCAGGCTACCGGTGTCTGCCTGGTTAAGCCTCAGTTCGAGGCAGGCAGAGAAAAGGTTGGCAAAAAAGGCGTTGTTCGTGAGCCTGAAACCCATAAGGAAGTAATCCTGCAGGCTGCAGGCTATGCAGCATCCAACGGCTTTTCCGTGCTGGGGCTGGATTATTCCCCAATTAAAGGGCCGGAAGGGAACATTGAGTTCCTGCTGTTTGTGGAAAAAGCAAAGGATGAGCCTGTATTGTTGCAGGAGGAACTGGCCGATCAGGTGGTAAGCGCCGCACACGGAGCGCTGGATTTGTAATTTCCCCATAAAGTCTGCGAAAGGAACGATCCGCATGACTGTTTTTATTATTCCCAATACCACAAAACCCCGTGCTCGAACGGTAACTGCACAAGCGGTGCGGATTCTGCGAAGCGCCGGTGCCAACGTAATTCTGGCAATTGGTTCCGATGTGGAAACTCTTCCCGGCGTGCGTTATCTGCCCAAAGATCAGGCTTTCACAGACTGTGATGTTGTAATCACCATCGGCGGCGACGGAACCATTCTGCACACGGCAAAGGATTGCCTGGAATACGACAAACCGATTCTGGGAATCAATCTGGGTCGGATGGGATTCCTTGCTACCTGTGAAGTCAATGAAATGCAGGCAAAACTCACCCGTCTTGCCAAGGGGCAGTTTCAGTGTGACAAACGGATGCTCCTGAACGCAATTGTGGACGATGATGTTTCGAATGCACAAACCGCATTGAACGATGTGGTGATCTATAAAGGTCACCGGCTTCAAACCATTGATTTTAATATTTACTGCGACGCCATTCTGGTTAATCACTGCTCCGGAGACGGCGTAATCATTTCCACTCCCACCGGCTCAACGGCATATTCGCTTTCTGCCGGGGGACCGATTTTAGATGCGCACATTGAGGGGATTGTGGTCAGCATGATCTGTGCCCACAGCCTGCATCAGCCATCCATGGTATTCGCAGCCGACCGATGCATCCGTATCGAAGTGAATGCAAAGGGAAGAAACGAGATTTTTATCAGTACCGACGGAGAAGAAGAACGCTCTCTGCGGGACGGAGGGCATGTGGAAGTAGAGCTCTCCCATCAAAGTATCCGCCTGGTTACCTTTAGCCTGGCTGATCAGTTTGACGCCATCGACAGAAAATTACGAGGGAGGTAACGCCGGTGAAAGGTGAACGCCATAACAAAATTCTTGAATTGATCCAACAGCACGCAATCGACCGGCAGGAGGATCTTCTGCGCTATCTGAAGGAGGCCGGATTCCAGGTTACGCAGGCCACTGTATCCCGGGATATCCGGGAGCTTCACCTGGTTAAGGTCGCTGCTGGCGGCGGCCAGTATCGTTATGTGTCTGCAGCCGCAGCCAGCAGCCAACAGCTGCATTCGCCTGGCCGGTTCGAAATGATCTTCCGGGAATCGGTGTTAAAAATCGATTATGCCGGCCACACGGTTCTGGTCAAATGCTTCTCCGGCATGGCCAATGCCGCTTGCGAACTGTTCGACTCCATGAAATGGGAGGAAGAGGTCGTCGGCACTCTTTCCGGTGACGACACTTTCCTGATTCTGATGCGCACTGAAGCGGATGCGCAGCATTTGTGTCAGACCCTGAGCCAGTATGTGGCCAAGCGCTGAGCCGGGCACCATCACAGGAAGGATTGATCGGGTTCCATGTTAACCTCATTACGAATTGAAAATGTGGCCGTGATCGAAAAGGTACAGGTACAGTTTACTGCCGGTCTGAACGTTCTGACCGGTGAGACCGGCGCGGGTAAGTCGATTCTGATCGACTCCATCAGTGCTATTCTGGGCAACCGGATCAGCCGTGACCTGGTGCGTACCGGTGCACCGAAAGCCTGTATCTGGGCAACCTTCGACCAATTGCCCAAACAGGTAAAAATGCAGCTGGAACAGGCCGGTTACGACGCTGGCGAAGAGCTTTTGATTTACCGTGAAATCACCGCCGAGGGCAAAAGTCATTGCCGTATCAACGGAATGCCTGCCACTGTATCCGTCCTGCGGGATATCACCGCCGGATTGATCAACATTCATGGCCAGCACGACAGTCAGGGTCTGACCGACCCTGCAAAGCATCTGGGAATTCTGGATGCCTTTGCGCAGAACCAAAACGAGTTCAACGCCTATCGGAAGGTGTACAAGGAGCTCATCGCGGTGAAGCGACAGGCCGATGCCCTCCAGCTGGACGAGGCTGAAAAGCAACGGAAGATGGAGCTTCTTCGGTTTCAATTGAATGAAATCGAGGACGCCTCTCTTCAGATCGGTGAGGAAGAACGGCTGGTTGCCCGCCGGCAGATTATTTCCCATGCTCAGACAATTCTGGAACAGATTGCATCGGCTCACGGGGCCCTTTCTGGCGGTGATGAATTCTCTGGTGCTGCAGATCTTCTGGGCGGTGCAAACGGCGCATTGGAACAGGCTGCCGTACTGGATGAATCCCTCCAACCCTTGCAGGAACGGCTGGCTGATCTTTATTACAACGCCCGGGAGCTGGCTGTAGATCTGGCCTCCCGGCTGGACGATTATGGTTTTGATCCCGCCGAACTGGACCAGCTGGAACAACGGTTGGACATCATCTACCGGCTGAAAAACAAGTACGGCGCAGATTCGGTGGAAGAACTGCTCAAGATGGCAGAGAAATCTCGGGAAGAGCTGGAGCATATTGAGAGGGCAGACGAAACCCTGGAACAGCTGAATAAGCAGAAGCAGGCTCTTTATAAAGAAGCCAAAATTCTGGCCGAAAAGCTTACCCAGACCCGGTTGACTGCTTTTGAGCGAATGGAGCAGCAGCTGGTGGAAGCATGCACCTTCCTGAACATGCCGGGCACCCGTTTTGTACTTCAACACAGTCGTGGACCGCTTGCTGGTTCCGGCCAGGATACCGTGGAATTTTATATTTCCACCAACCTGGGCGAAGCGCCGAAGCCTTTGGCAAAAATCGCATCCGGCGGTGAGCTTTCCCGCATCATGCTGGCGCTGAAGAGTGCACTGGCGGAAAAGGACGCCATCCCCACCGTTATTTACGACGAAATCGACACCGGTGTTTCCGGCCTTGCCGCCGGGCGAATTGGCGAAAAACTTCGTCAGACTTCCAAGGGGCGTCAGGTGCTCTGCATTACCCATACTGCACAAATTGCAGCTCTGGCAACCAGCCATCTGCTCATTCAGAAAAATGTGGAGGGGCAGCGCACCTTTACCCAGATTCATCCGCTGGATCAGGCCGGCCGTGTGCAGGAACTGGCACGCATTATTTCCGGCGACCATATCACCGATCTGAGTCTGGCAAATGCCCGTGAGATGCTGTCGCTGTAACCCTTGACAACGCAAATGGTTTGCGCTATACTGCTTAATATCAAATGCAACGACGGGAACAAGTAATCGGTTCATGTGCGGCGCAGAGAAGCCCTGGTTTGGTGAAAAGGGTAACGCAGTGGATTGACGAATACCTCCCTGAGCAGCAGGCTGAACGCCCTAAGGCAATTAGGCTGTGCCGTGTGCGCCCGTTACCGCGCAGGAGTGTAGATTTCAGCACTCCGCAAGGCCCGTTCTCGCGAGAAGCGGGCGAACAGAGGTGGTACCGCGAATTTTCGCCCTCTGCCAAATTCAAGTTTGGCAGAGGGCTTTTTCTATGCCTTTTGCCGCAAAACACAGGAGGAGAACACGCAATGACTTTGTACGATGAACTGGTTGCCCGTGGCCTGGTTGCCCAGGTAACCGACGAGGAAGAGATCAAGGATCTGATCAACAATGGCAAGGCCACTTTTTACATCGGCTTTGACCCCACCGCCGATTCTCTGCATGTTGGTCACTTCATGGCCCTGAATCTGATGCGCCGGATGCAGCGCGCCGGCAACCGCCCCATTGCTCTGATCGGCGGTGGCACTGCCATGGTTGGCGACCCTTCCGGCCGCACCGACATGCGCAGCATGATGACCACCGAAACCATTCAGCATAACTGTGAGTGCTTCAAAAAGCAGATGAGCAAGTTCATCGACTTCTCGGACGGCAAGGCTCTGATGCTGAACAACGCTGACTGGCTGATGAAGCTGAACTACATTGAGCTGCTGCGCGAAGTGGGCCCCTGCTTCTCCGTCAACAACATGCTGCGTGCAGAATGCTACAAGCAGCGCATGGAAAAGGGTCTGTCCTTCCTGGAATTCAACTACATGATCATGCAGTCCTACGACTTCTACCACATGTTCCAGGAACTGGGCTGTAATCTGCAGTGCGGCGGCGATGACCAGTGGTCCAACATGCTGGGCGGCACCGAGCTGATCCGCCGTAAGCTGGGCAAGGATGCCTATGCCATGACCATCACCCTGCTGCTCACCTCTGAGGGTAAGAAGATGGGCAAAACCCAGAAGGGCGCTGTGTGGCTGGACCCCGAAAAGACCAGCCCCTACGAGTTCTACCAGTACTGGCGCAATGTGGATGACGCCGATGTCCTCAAGTGCCTGCGTATGCTGACCGACGTGCCTCTGGAAGAGATCGACGCCATGTCTGATTGGGAAGGCAGCCAGCTGAACAAGGCGAAGGAGCTGCTTGCCTTTGAGCTGACCAAGCTGGTTCACAGCGAGGAAGAAGCTGGCAAGGCACAGGAGACCGCCCGCGGTCTGTTCAGCGGCGCTGCTGACATGGCCAACATGCCCAGCACCACTCTGACCGCTGACCAGCTGCAGGACGGCCGCATTGGCATTCTGGATCTGATGATGACTGCCAAGCTGGTTCCCAGCAAGCGCGAAGCCCGTCAGCTGATCCAGCAGGGCGGTATTCTGCTGGACGGCGAAAAGGTCACCGATCCCACCATGCCCATCACCGCCGAGCAGCTCGCAAACGGCGTTGTGATCAAGAAAGGCAAAAAGACCTACCATAAGGTTCAGCTGTGAGCCTGACGCCACTTTTATAAAATAATACCCCCGCCAAAACGACTCATCGTTTCGGCGGGGGTATTTGATTATACAGTTTCTTTCGGCAAAGCCAGAAATTCCGGATCCACATTTTCCTGAAGCATCGATGTGATGTAGCTCAGGCTAAATCCCGGAAAATTACCGCGTACTCCGTGGGCGGCAGCCAACTCATCGGAGTAATCTTTCAGAAGATATATGCGGATGTTGGCATAATTCGCATCGTAGTGATTGACCGTTGGGTAGAACAGGGGATCACGAATTACAGTGCTGCTGGTGCCATCCGGCTGAGTTGTTTTTTCGATGGTAAAAGTAAGGATCATTCCGATCATTGTATCCGCTGTAGACTGTGCATTCAAAAAATTCCCCAGGGAATAGGCAACGAACGCCTGTCGTCCGTCTGCTGCTGTAAGCCACTGGGCGGTCTGTACCACATGAGGGTGCGTACCGATGATTACATCTGCACCCCAGTCAGCCATTTTCTGGGCCAGATTGCGCTGTGCCTGTGTCACGGAATGGCTTCCTTCCACACCCCAGTGCACACTTACCACCACCAGATCTGCATCGCTGCGCGCCTGCTCCAACATCTGCTGCATCACATCCAGTTCACTGGTATAGATCACATGCGACGGTGCATCAGAAGGTGTTTTGATTCCATTGGTGTGCTCGGTAAACCCCAGATAAGCGATTCGCACTCCGTTCACTGTCTGAATCACAGGAGAAGTGGAATCTTCTGTATACAGACCGGCAGTAATCACATCCTCCGGCATAGAGGACCAGAAATCCATGGTAGCCTGTAACCCCTGTGTTCCTTTATCGTAGGTGTGGTTATTGGAAAGATTGAACGCACGGAAGCCCAGCTTATACAACTGACGCCCCATATCGCCGGGCGTGGAAAAGCACGGATAGGTACTGGGCTCCAGCGTATCACTTACAAGCGTTTCCTGATTAATCCAGTTGATGTCGAAATCACTATAAAACTGCCGCACCTGGTCATAACAGTAGGAAAAATCGTACCCGCCAGTCCCATTTTGCTCTGCCCGCCGTTTTGCCTGTTCATAGATTCCGTTATGAATCAGATTATCTCCTGTGGCAGAAAATCGAAGTGTCGTAATCTGCGGTCCCGTAGTGGGGGAGGGAAGGGTTTCCTCTTCCGGTTCCGCCTTCTGCTCCGATGTGGACTGTGCAAAAACAGGGCTCGTTTCTGTGCTGTCCCGAAAGAAACAAACCGCACAAACGATCAGGCAGCATACAGAAAATGCCATCAGGGCAGCAGCAATCGTTCGTTTCATAATAACCTCACAGCAGAGACCGCATCAGATCCTTCATGTTGTAGAGACCTTTTTCATACCCTGTCAGGAAGATGGCTGCATTAATTGCGCCGTTGGCGAATACCGCACGGGATCCCGCACTGTGAGAAAGGGTAATCACTTCGTCCGGACCGCAGAACAGAACATCATGATCGCCCACAATGCTGCCACCGCGAATTGCATGCAGCCCCAACTCATGAGGGTCCCGCTTCTGCCGTACAGAATGACGATCATAAACATAATGATACCGGTTTCCCGTGGCCTCATTGATCTCATCGGCCAGAAGCAGGGCAGTCCCGCTGGGTGCATCCACCTTATTGTGATGATGCTTTTCAATGATTTCAATGTCGTAGTCCATTCCCAGAACCTGCGCTGCCTTCTGCGCCAGCTCTGCCAGCAGGTTGATTCCCATAGACATATTGGCACTCTTGAAAACCGGAGCCTTTTCCGCCGTCTGGTGAATCAGTTGTTCACATTCTTCGTCCAACCCGGTCGTGCATACCACGCAGGCAGTACCAGTGCTCTGGCAATAGCGCAGCATAGATTTCGTAGCCTCAGTGGTAGAGAAGTCGATGATCACATCCGCTTTTGCATTCAGCTCTTCCAGACTGGCCGCCACAGGAATCGGCCCGCTCTGCGCAGACACATCCACACCACCCACAATGCGGCAATCCTCCCGCTGTGCAATCAGCTCACACAGCACCTTTCCCATCCGTCCATTGATGCCCTGAATGATAATATCCGTCATTTTTCGTACTCCCCTTTGTAAAAAAGCCCGACGCTGACGCGCAGGTGCGGCAAACAGCTCACGCCGTTGCTTCTGCGGCCAGCCGCCGGGCAGAAATTTTATCCGTCGTTTTTTATTCCAGCAAGATCAGAGCAGACCTGCATTTCGCAGCGCTGTTTCAATCCGTGCCTGATTTGCTTCACTGGGCTCAACCAGCGGCAATCTGCACTCGCCGGCGTCCCAACCCAGCATATTCATTGCAGCCTTTACAGGAACCGGATTCACATCACAGAACATTGCACCACACAGCTCACTGAGCTCCAGCTGCATTGCTGCACTTTCTTTGGTTTTACCATCGAACCACAGCTGACACATCTGGTGCATCTGCGCGGGGGCCACATTGCCCACCACCGAAATCACACCTTTGCCGCCAACCGAAAGCAGGGGAACCACCTGATCGTCGTTGCCGGAATAAAGCGGCAGCTCATCCCCGCACAGGGCAGCAATTCGAACCACCTGAGAGATGTTTCCGCTGGCCTCTTTGAGCCCTCGGATCATGGGATGGCGGGAAAGCTCCAGCGCCGTCTCCGGCTGAATATTTACTCCGGTGCGGGAAGGCACATTGTAGATGATAGCCGGCAGATTTGTGGAATCCGCAATGGTGAAAAAGCTCTTTACGAGTCCGGCCTGACTGGTTTTGTTGTAATAGGGGGTGACCAGCAACAGTGCATCCGCACCCAGGGCAGCAGCTTCCTTGGACATCATCACCGCATGGGCAGTGTTGTTGGATCCGGTTCCGGCGATTACCGGTACACGTCCCTGTACCGCTTCCACAACACAACGGATACACTCCAGATGCTCATCATCCTCCAGCGTTGCAGATTCACCTGTGGTTCCACACACGACCAGCGCGTCCGTGCCGCTTTCCACCTGAAATTCCGCCATCTTCTTCAATTCCGCAAAATTTACAGAGCCATCATCGCACATAGGGGTGATCATGGCAACTGCACTTCCGGTGAAAATAAGCTCTTTCATTGCTGTCATCTCCTTTGGTTCAAATCAATCCGGTGGTTCAAATCAGTCCAGGTAGCCCTTCGCTGCCAGCAGCTCTGCCAGCAGTACGCCGCCACCGGCAGCGCCACGCAGGGTGTTGTGGGAAAGGCAGACAAACTTGTAATCGTATTGGGTGTCTTCACGCAGACGACCGATGGATACCGCCATGCCGTTCTCCAGATTACGATCCAGCTTGGTCTGCGGACGGTCATTTTCTTCGAAATAGTGCAGGAACTGCTTGGGTGCGCTGGGGAGCTGCAGACGCTGAGCTTCGCCCTGGAATGCAGCCCACCGTTCCAGAATCTGCTCCTTGGTGGGTTTCTTCTCAAAACTCATGAATACTGCAGCCATGTGTCCGTCAGACACAGGAATGCGCAGGCATTGCGCGGTAATGGCAGGGGAGGCAGCTTTTACGATGTGATCGCCCTCGATATGGCCCCACAGCTTCAGCGGCTCCTGCTCGCTCTTTTCCTCCTCACCGCCGATGTAGGGGATACAGTTATCCACCATTTCCGGCCAGGTTTCAAAGGTCTTGCCCGCACCGGAAATCGCCTGATAGGTGCAAACCAGCACGTTCTTGAGCCCAAACTCCTCACGCAGGGGATGGAGTGCAGGAACATAGCTCTGCAGAGAGCAGTTGGATTTCACGGCAATGAATCCGCGGGTAGTTCCCAAACGGCGGCGCTGCGCTTCAATGATCTGCGCATGATCCGCATTGATTTCCGGCACGATCATGGGAACATCATCGGTAAAGCGGTTGGCACTGTTGTTGGAGATCACCGGACACTCCGCCTTGGCGTAAGCCTCTTCCAGAGCCTTGATCTCATCCTTTTTCATGTCCACTGCGCAGAATACGAAATCTACCTTTTGGGCAACTTCTTCCACATGGGAAGCATCCATCACAATCAGCTTTGCAGCATCCTGCGGCATGGGCGTGGGCATCGCCCACCGGGCTCCAACCGCTTCCGCATAGGTTTTTCCCGCAGAGCGGGGAGAAGCAGCCACAACCACCAGCTCAAACCAAGGATGATTTTCCAATAAGGAAACAAATCGCTGGCCGACCATTCCGGTAGCGCCTACTACACCAACTTGATACTTTTTCATTGCTTACATCATCCTTTCCGTTTCCCTCCCGGCATTTTCATGTTTATGCCGGCCCCCTGTGGGGATATATCCGGGCAATATCGCCAGATATAAAAAAAAACCGGCTTGAAAACCGGCAACGTATGCAATATAATAAATTAGATTGCATAACACATGCACAGCGGTTCTGTGCTTTGTTTTAAATATAGCATTGCCGGCAGGTAATGTCAATGTAAGGAGATGCATTATTTCTATGCTGAAAAAAGATTTCTGGTTCGACCTGCCGCAGGAACTGATTGCGCAGGAACCCTGCAGCCCCCGCGATGCCGCACGGCTGATGTGCCTCGATCGTTCCAACGATCAGATCCAGCACCGTGTTTTCCGGGATCTGGTGGATCTGCTTGAGCCCGGCGACCTGCTGGTAGTGAACAATTCCAAGGTTCTGCCCGCCCGACTGATCGGACAGAAGGAACATACCGGTGCTGTGTGTGAATTGCTTTTACTGCATCAGGAAAGCAATGACGTTTGGGAGTGCCTGGCACGCCCCGGCAAACGGTTGAAGCCCGGTATGCGCATTCTGTTTGGCGATGGTTCACTGATTGCGACCATTCAGGAAACCAAAGAGGACGGCAACAAGCTGGTGTCCTTCGAGTACAACACCCAGACCCTTTATGAAAAGCTGGACGAGTTCGGCAAGATGCCGCTTCCTCCCTATATCACCAAACAGCTGGAGGATCAGAGTCAGTATCAGACCGTGTACGCTAAGGAGTTGGGCAGTGCAGCTGCTCCCACTGCCGGCCTGCACTTTACTCCGGAACTGATGCAGCGCCTGCAGGACAAGGGCATCAAAATCACTGAGGTTACCCTGCATGTCGGTCTTGGCACCTTCCGCCCGGTGAAGGAAGATGAAATCGAAGATCATCTGATGCACTCGGAATGGTACAGCGTAAGCGAGGAAACCGCCCGGCTGATCAACGAGACCAAGGAAGCAGGTCATCGGGTTATTGCCGTTGGTACCACCAGCTGCCGTACACTGGAATCGGTGGCTGCCAAATACGGTAAAATCCAGGCCTGCAGCGGCGATACCAGCATCTTTTTGTATCCCGGCTGCAAATTCCTGTGTCTGGATGGCCTGATCACCAATTTCCATCTGCCGGAAAGCACCCTGATCATGCTGGTCAGCGCCTTCTACGGGTACGAAAAAACCATGGCAGCTTACAAAACCGCCGTGGAACAGCGTTACCGCTTTTTCAGCTTTGGCGATGCCATGCTGATTCTTTGATTGTATAGTATACTCAGAAAGGAGCTCGGTTTATGCCCTATCGCTTGCTGAAAACCGAACACAACGCCCGGCGGGGCGAATTTGAAACCGTTCACGGCACCGTTCAGACCCCTGCGTTCATGAATGTGGCCACAGCGGCCGCCATCAAAGGTGGTCTGAGCGCGTTCGATTTGAAAGACATTCATTGCCAGGTTATGCTGTGCAATACCTACCATCTGCACCTGCGTCCCGGTGACAAGCTGGTAGCTGAAATGGGCGGTCTGCACAAGTTTACCCGCTGGGAAGGCCCGATTCTCACCGACAGTGGCGGATTCCAGGTGTTCAGCCTCTCCAAGCTGCGCAAAATCACTGAGGAAGGCGTTACCTTCAACTCTCATCTGGATGGTCATAAGATCTTCATGGGACCGGAAGAAAGCATGCAGATCCAGGCCAATCTTGGTTCCACCATCGCAATGGCCTTTGACGAATGCGTGGAAAACCCGGCGGAGTACAAATACTCCAAGGCCAGTTGCGACCGAACCGTGCGCTGGCTCAAGCGCTGCAAGGCGGAAATGGAACGCCTGAAGCGGGAAGGCCTTGCCGTTAATCCTGATCAGATGCTGTTCGGTATCAACCAGGGCTGCACCTATGAGGATCTGCGTGTGGAGCACATGAAACAGATTGCAGAACTGGATCTGGATGGCTATGCCATTGGTGGCCTTGCAGTGGGCGAGCCGGCAGAGGATATGTATCGGATCATCTCTGCAGTAGAGCCCCATATGCCCAAGGACAAGATTCGTTACCTGATGGGTGTTGGCACTCCCGGCAACATTATCGAAGCCGTTTCCCGTGGTGTTGATCTGTTTGACTGCGTCATGCCCAGCCGCAACGCCCGCCACGGCCATCTGAATACCTGGAGCGGTATCATCAATATCAAGAACCTGAAATACCAGAAGGACGAAGGCCCTATCGATCCGGAATGCGATTGCCCTGTGTGCCGCAATTTCAGCCGTGCATATCTGCGCCATCTCTTTAAGGCGGATGAGATGCTGGGCATGCGTCTCGGCGTAATGCACAATCTGTACTTCTACAACCGCCTGATGGAACGCATTCGGCAGGCTTTGGACGAGGGCAACTTCCAGGAATTCCACGACCGTTATGTAACGCTGCTGGATACCCGTATTTGATCAAAACTTCAGATGTGCGCTCTTGCATATCCGGCAACAATCCGCTATAATAAATTTATTCGATCGAATTCGAGAGGAGTTTACAACACATGGCACTGAATCTTTTGAGCACTTCCACCGACGCACTTTCTTTTTATAGCCCCTTTATCATGATCCTGGTCATGGTGCTGTTCATGTGGCTGTTCATTTACCGGCCCCAGAAGAAGCAGCAGCAGAAGGAAACCGAGATGCGCAACTCGCTGGAAATTGGCGACGAAGTAACCACCATTGGCGGTATCGTTGGTCGCGTAGTGGCCATCAAAGAGGACACCTTCGTTCTGGAGACCGGCAGCGACCGCACCAAGATCCGTTTCCGACGTGCGGCAATCCAGTCCATCGAGAAGCTGAACATGGAAGGCGCTCAGACCTCTTCCAAATAAGTAAGCATATCAAAACACCCTCTGCATAGATATGATGCAGGGGGTGTTTTTGTATGCAAAAACGAACGTCATCGGAGCATTCCGGGAAGCAATTATTATTCTCCATTCTTTTTGCTGCAGGAGCCGGGGGAATCATCTGTACAGCTATGCTGTGTATGCTCGCCAAATTGATTGTTTCTGCACATCCATCCGCCTGGTGGGCAATTCCCATGTCTGCCGGTGCTGTCATGGCAGGGTGCCTTGTCAGCGGCTATATCTTAGCCCGGCGGATCGGGCAGAACGGCCTGTTTTGTGGGCTGTGCTGCGGACTGTTTTTCTTTTTGATTTTTCTTCTTGCTGCAATGCTGAGCGGAAGCTATGAGTATACTGCGTTTGCTGCTATCAAATGCGTATGTTACGGGTTGGCCGGCGCATTGGGCGGGTATATCGGCCTGCTTTCCAGCGAGCGGGCAAAACGAAATATGCGTGTTTCACGCTGATAAAAAGAGCCAGGGCAAAAGCTCTGGTTCTTTTTATTGGATTATCTGAATAGAATAAAACAAAAGAAACAACAAAGAGGGACAAGTTTATGTGGACGTATCGAAATGAATCGGCATCCAAATCCATGGATCAGAACCCGCACTTTACCTTCAGCACCAATCCATCTGCACACCCATCTTCAAAATCATCGCCTTCAGAAAACGCTTTTCCGCCCAGCTTCCACAGTCCGGTAACAGCAGTAGGAAAAGCTTCACCTTCTCAACGTACGATTCGTCCCAAAAAACAGTTTGGGACCTTTGTACTTGGGGCATCGCTTTATCTGACCGGCATACTTTTAGGGGCTGTCTGGCGACCTGCCATAAAGGGCTGGCTGTGGGAATATGCTCAGTATTATGTAAATCTGCAAATCACACGACACCTGGAGCACCAGCTTTCTCAGATCTTTTGCGCGCAATTCCTGGCATTGCTTACACAGCTGATACTGACCGCTCTGGCTGGCTTCTGCGTTTTTGGTATTGCACTGCTGCCCGCACTCATTCTGTTGAAGGGAATTGGCGTCGGATTTTTTACCGCCTGTCTGTATCTGGAATATGGGCTTGCAAGGGGGGCCGGCATGGCACTGCTGCTTTTCTTTTTTCCACAACTTCTGGGACTGTTTCTAATGCTCAGTCAAAGCGTTGCCGCGTGGCGCCTTTCTCGTGAGCTTTTGGCCGTATGTATCCACAATCGAGGCACACGACCCTTGATAGAAAGCAAACGCGTTTTAAGCAGACTACTGCTTTGCTGTTGCGCTGCTTTGCTGCCCTGTATTCTTTCCTGTATATGCTCCGTCCTTTTTGCAGGATTATTTCCGGCTTGACAGTTCATCCTCCAAATCTTCGAACAGCTCCGGCACTTCCGGCGCTTCCGCCTCCATCTCAAAATCTTCCTGCGGCATGGGCACATCCCTTTTCTGGGTAAATTCCACACGGGACAGGGGAGTCGAACTGGCCGCTGTGCGCAGCTTTTCCGTGTTGATGTGTGTGTAGATCTCGGTGGTGGAAACATGCTCGTGGCCCAGAATCTCCTTCAGCTCCAGCATATCCACATTACCGTGACGGTACATCAATGTGGCAGCGGTATGACGCAGCTTATGGGGAGAATACCCTTTCCCGGAAAGGCCCGCCAGCTTCAGGCAACGCTCTACAATCTGTTCCACACGCCGTGCACCGATGCGTTTTCCAGTTCTGCGAGATACAAAAAGTGCATCCTTATCCTGCAAATTCATTAATTTTGCCCGGGCTTCACAATACCGCTCCAGTGCATGGATACAGGCCTGATTCAGGTATACCAGCCGCTCTTTATTGCCTTTGCCGACAATTCGGATCGTATCTTCCTTGAAGTCCGTCATATTGATGCCTACAAGCTCAACCAGACGCATCCCGCAATTCAGAAAAAGTGTGATGATACAGTAATCCCGTTCATAAAAGTCACTTTGTATATTTTTTAACAATTCCATACTTTCTTCCAGCGACAAATACTTGGGTAAAGCCCGTTTGGTCGTAGGAACAGATACATCCTTCGCCGGATCATTGCTCAACCGGTTTGCTTTAACCGTAAGGAACCGGTACAGGCTTTTTACGGCACTGAGCTTACGCGCACGGGCTGCAGGCTCGTTAAGCCGTTCATTTTTCAGAAAATACAGATATTCATAAATATCACTCGTAGTAATCGAACCAATAAATTCCAGATCCAGCCCGGAAGTATTGATCTCGTCAAAAGCGGTATCTGGGGCCAATCCACGATATTGAACCATAAAGCGAAAGAACGTACGCAGGTCAATATAGTAACCGTTAACTGTGCGTGGCGAGCGGTTCAGAATTGCGCCCAGATAATTCAAAAAATCCCGAACATCCCGCGGAATATCATCATACGGTGCATGACGATTCGGATGAAGTGGATTGATGTAAGTGCTCATAAGATAATCACATCCCAAAGTAAACTGACTATATTATTATAACAGAAACATTTGAATTTGTTTTTTATAAAATCAATGATTTTTGTACTCAATCAGTCTGATGAGCTGTACGAACCAACTTGAATACCGACAGCTCAGAAAGGCCATATCAGAAGAAACCTCTGTTTTTCGCTCCCCTCTATTTCGCTAAATTTGCATTTAGCGAAATACTATATGGAACAAAATAGAAGGGCCCCTGCCCCATACCTTCTTCCTATTCCTCATTTCATACCGAGGTTTTGCCTTTTCAAATTTCTCATCTGATTTTTTAATGCAGCGGCGCTGGTACCACAACTTCTGCATTCCAGCGCCGCTGAGCTTTTTTGTTATTACTTAATGGCCTGAATGGCATCTCGAATATACGAAACACCGATCAGCTCCATATCCGAAAATTCGCTGAGTTCCAGCTGCTTCAAGCTATGCTTCGGCACAATGGCTTTCGTGAAGCCGATTCGCTGCGCTTCCCGCAGCCGGTTTTCCAAGAACGTCACATTACGGATTTCGCCAGCCAGACCCACTTCTCCAATGGCAATGGTCTTGTCTCCAATGGGTTTATCCATCAGCGCTGAAGCCATCGCCAGGCAGACCGCCAGATCACAGGCCGTTTCATTCAAATCCAATCCGCCCACAATATTGATGTAGACGTCCAGATTTGCAAAGAAGTAGCCTGCCCGCTTTTCCAGCACCGCAAGCAACAGATTGGTCCGATTGAAGTCAAACCCGCTGGCAGCACGACGCGGCGTACCAAAGCCGCTCTTCGTCACAAGGGCCTGTACCTCACTCAGAATGGGTCTGGTGCCTTCCATGGTACAGGCAACACAGTTTCCGCTGATTCCAAGTGGACGGCCATCCAGAAGCAGCTGAGAGGGGTTCTCGATCTCCGTCAGGCCGGTTCCTGTCATATCGAACATGCCAATCTCATTGGTAGAGCCATAGCGGTTTTTTACACCACGCAGGATTCGATACGGAAGGGTCTTATCCCCTTCAAAATACAGTACAGTGTCCACAATGTGTTCCATTACTTTGGGGCCGGCAATTGCGCCATCCTTGTTTACATGCCCCACAATGAATGTGGGGATCTCGCAGCTTTTGGCTACGGCCAGCAATCTGGCAGAACATTCCTTCACCTGGGATACACTGCCTGCCGACGAAGAAACGTCCGAGCAGTGCATCGTCTGGATAGAGTCGATCACAACCAGATCCGGTCGCATCTGTTCGATCAAACCGCAAATCTCGTCGATCTCAGTTTCTGCCACCAGACTGATGTTTTCCTGGGCTACCCGAAGCCGGTTTGCACGCAGCTTGATCTGACGGGTGGATTCCTCACCGGTCACATACAAAACATGGTGGCTGCCGGAAATTGCGCCACACAACTGCAAAAGCAGTGTGGATTTACCCGCGCCGGGTTCACCGCCCAACAGTA
Organism: Allofournierella massiliensis; assembly: GCF_004345265.1. Lineage (GTDB taxonomy): Bacteria > Bacillota > Clostridia > Oscillospirales > Ruminococcaceae > Allofournierella > Allofournierella massiliensis. Next base: position 92,089 of record NZ_SLUM01000007.1, on the reverse strand, counting down.
CAACACTGCCCAGCACGATACCGCCGCCCAAAACCCGATCCAGCTCATGGATACCGGTTACAATACGGCTTTTTTCCTCATCAGTGCTGATATCCGCCAGTCGATCCGCCTTAAGGGAAGTTTGCCCCTGCACACGGCCGGTTCCCGTGCTGGCGCTTCGTTTTGCTGCTGTAGATTTGCTTTCTACCATAACCACATCCTCGGTCATGGTATTCCATTCTCCGCAGGAGGGGCAGCGGCCCATCCAGCGGGGACTGGTTTCCCCACAATTGGAGCACACATAAATGGATTTCAGTTTTCCATCCTTCATTCGCCGGTATTCCCTCTCTGCTTAATATCCGAATACGCCTTCCAGGGATTCATCCTGATCGATCCACTCCTGCACCTCGATCGCGCGATACTCATCCTTGCTGTCCCGGATATATACCCGCTCAATGCCTGCATTAATGATCATTCGTTTACACATGGAGCAGCTGTTGGCATTCTGTACATAGTCTTTGGTGGCCATATCAATGCCCACCAGATACAGTTGACTGCCCAGCATCTTATCGCGGGGTGCGCTGATGATTGCATTGGCTTCCGCATGAACACTGCGACAAATCTCGTATCGTTCGCCGCGGGGAATCTGCAGCTTCTGGCGAATACACACATTCAAGTCCGTACAGTTTTTTCTTCCTCGTGGTGCTCCCACATAGCCCGTAGAGATTACCTCATCGTTTTTCACGATTACCGCGCCGTAATTTCGACGCAGGCAGGTTCCCCGCTGCAGAACGATCTCTGCAAGATCCAGATAGTAGTTAATTTTATCGCGGCGCTCCATATTGGCAACCCCTCCCTGATCTTTTTCTAGTGGTATTATAGCATAGCTATTTGTTAAAAGCACAGATGTACTAACAAAAAATCCCGGCTGCAAACTGCAACCGGGATCTCCTGGAGGTGCTGACCAGATTTGAACTGGTGAATGAAGGTTTTGCAGACCTTTGCCTTACCACTTGGCCACAGCACCAAAAAAAATGGAGCGGCTTACGAGGCTCGAACTCGCTACCTCCACCTTGGCAAGGTGGCGCTCTACCAGATGAGCTAAAGCCGCTTATAAATGGTGCCTCCGATCGGAATCGAACCAATGACACGGGGATTTTCAGTCCCCTGCTCTACCAACTGAGCTACAGAGGCAAAAATTGGCGACCCGGATGGGGCTCGAACCCACGACCTCTAGCGTGACAGGCTAGCGTTCTAACCAACTGAACTACCGGGCCACATGGTGGAAGTTACAGGGCTCGAACCTGTGACCCTCTGCTTGTAAGGCAGATGCTCTCCCAGCTGAGCTAAACTTCCACGTTGGAGCGGCTTACGAGGCTCGAACTCGCTACCTCCACCTTGGCAAGGTGGCGCTCTACCAGATGAGCTAAAGCCGCTTAACGATGTGGTTTTTGTGTCGCTGTCTCTCAGCGACGTTGTTTATTTTACCGCAGATTCCTTGTTTTGTCAACAGGTTTTTGAAAAATATTTTCACATTTTTATTTTACCCCGCCGGGCCGCGTTTATGTCCCCGGCGGGGCCTTCAAATACCCGAGAATCAGTCCAGACTCTTCAGGAGCTTATTCACATCCACGTGATACTTCTTATCGCAGAACTGACAGTTTACCTCTACTACCGGTTCCTCTGCAGCCAGCTTTTCCAGTTCGGCGCGCCCCATGCTGATCAGTGCGCGTTCCACACGCTGCTCAGTGCAATCGCAACGGTATTCCACATCATACTCGTCCAGAACCTGTGGATCAAATCCCTGCATAACCATTTCCATAATATCCTTCATGGTTTTGTCCTGTTGCAGCAAAGTGGTCACACTGGGAACATTTGCAATGTTCTTTTCCAGCATGGTGATTTCTTCCTCAGTGGCACCGGGCAGCAGCTGAAGCAGATAACCACCGGCGCAGGAAATAGTCAGGTCAGGATCCACCAGAACACCCAGTGCGCATACCGTAGGAATCTGCTCACTGGTTGCATAATAGCTGGTAATATCCTCTGCAATCTCGCCGGAAACCAGTGGAATCTGCCCCACATAAGGCTCTTTCAGGCCCAGATCACGCACAATGCTCAGAGTACCATCCCGGCCCACTGCGCCGCCCACATTCAGCTTTCCATCCGGGCGCAGAGGGATCTCCACCACAGGATGTTCCACATAACCTTTTACACAGCCCATGCCGTCTGCCACTGCCAGAACGGTGCCCGCCGGGCCTCCGCCATTTACTCGCAGAGTGATGGAATCCTTACTGTTCTTCAGCATAATCCCCATGATGGATGCTGCTGTCAGCAAACGGCCCAATGCTGCGCTGGTCACTGCGCTGGTTTTGTGGATCTGCTCCATGGTGCGTACCAGATTGGTGGAATCAACTCCGCAGAAGATCACGCCGCCATTCTCCGAAATGCCGCGAATCATATTTCCCATAACTATCATTTCTCCATTTGTGTATATTGTTTGATTGCCGTGATAATATACCTCTGGCTCTCCTCTGTAAGCGGGCCAAACGTTTCTCCATCACATACCTTTTCCACGCGGAAGCCGTAACGCTGAAGTACCTCTTCCACATAATCCAACGGATAGGTATATTCCTTAAAATTCTCTTCAAAGCGTTCATCGGTATCCAGATAATGAATTCTAATCCGGATGCTCACCGCCTGCTCCTGCTCATCGTAATGATTGGTCCAGCAACAGGTGGCATCAGGCCCTTCCAGATCGAACACATTGTCGGCAAGAATCTCCCGGTGCTTGTAGGGCGTATTCAAATCAAACAGGAACACGCCGTCCTTTTCCATGAAAAAAGCTGCTTTTTCGATGGCCTTCTCAAAATTCTCCCGAGGGCCAATGTGATTATAGGTATCAAAGGTGGAGATCGCTGCACGAATGGTGCCATACAAATCCAGATGCAGAATATCCTGCCGCAACAGAAGCAGCCGTTCCGAAATCTCCAGCTCGTCAGCTTTTTCCCGCAAAACGGCTAACATCTCTTCCGACTGGTCCACACCAATCATATCGTAGCCTGCCTGGGTAAGCATCAGCGTCAATTCGCCGGTACCGCATCCCAAATCCACTACGATGCCATCATGAATGCCGTTCTGCTCCAACTGGCTTTTCACATACAGATAAAGCGCATCGTAGTCCGCCGCGCCATTCAGCTCATCATAGAAGTAGGCAAACTCATTATACGCCATCCGCTGTTTCCCCCTGCTGAAGGCATTGCTCAAACAGAGCCTGCAACTCCGGAATGCCGGTTCCCTTCTCACTGCTGGTCAGGATAACAGCACTGCATCCATATCCTTCACAAAGCTCCGCAAACCGCTGCTTTGTGGGCTCGATCTCACTTTTCTTCAGCTTATCCGCCTTGGTGAGAGCCACCACAAAGGGAATCTGGCGATATTGCAGGTACTCCAGCATCTGCATATCATCTGCGGAAGGCATATGGCGGCTGTCCAGCAGCTGTACAAGCAGCATGCGGTTACGCTCTGCATCAAAGTAGCTGTTAATCAGTTCATCCCAACGACGGCGATCGGCATTGGATACCTTGGCATATCCATACCCCGGCAAATCCACAAAATAGGCATTATCCACCGTGTAGAAATTGATGGTGGCGGTTTTGCCCGGGGTAGCACTCACCCGCGCCAGATTCTTCCGGTTGCACAGCTTATTGATCAGGCTGGATTTTCCCACATTGGATCGGCCGGAAAACACAAACTCCGGCCGATCACTGTCTGGCAGCTGGCTGGATAAACCATAGGACGCCTGAAAATCCGCCTTGTTGTAATTCAGCATTTGCACATTCTCTCCTTACTGCTGCACCACATTTTCCAGCGGATCCTTTCGATCCCCGCCTGCAATGGGTGCCGCCGCTTTTTTCGAACGGCTCTTTTTTTCCGAAGCCTTCGGCCACACCAAAGCAGCTTTCAGCACCTGCTCCAGATTGCTCATGGGCAGGAACTCAACCGCTTTCTTCACTTCATCATCCACTTCAAACAGATCGCTCACATTATCCTTGGGAATCAGAACCGTCTTGATTCCTTCCCGATAAGCAGCCATGCTCTTTTCCTTCAGCCCTCCAATGGGCAGCACATTGCCATGGAGAGTAATCTCTCCGGTCATTGCCACATCAGCCCGCACTGCCATACCGGACAGACAGGAAACCAGCGCAGTGGTGAGCGTAACACCAGCGGAAGGTCCGTCCTTGGGAACTGCTCCCTCCGGCGCATGGATGTGAATATCCGCTTTTTTGAGAACCGCCGGGTCAATGTGATACTCGGCACCGTGCACCCGTACATAGCTTACCGCCAGCTTGGCGCTTTCCTTCATTACATCGCCCAGAGAACCGGTCAATTCAATTTTCCCGGTTCCATCCGGAATAACCAGTACCTCAATGGGCAGAATCTCACCGCCCACACTGGTCCAGGCCAAACCGTTGGCAATGCCCACCGCGTTAGTTCGGTTATAGAAATCCGGTTTTACCCGGCGGGGTCCGAGCAGACCTTCCAGATCTGCGGCGCCAATCGAAATCTTTTCCGCTTCACCGCTGGCAATCTGACGGGCACACTTACGCAATACCTCTGCGATCCGGCGCTCCAGACGCCGCACACCTGCCTCGCGGGTATAACCATCAATCAGACCATACAGGCCGCTGTTGGTGATGGTGACCATTCCCTCCATCCCATTGCTCTTCAGCTGTTTGGGCAGCAGATGCCGCTTGGCGATGTTGAACTTTTCCACGCGGGTATAGCTGGGCAGCTCAATCACATCCATACGGTCCAGAAGAGGGGCCGGAATGGTATCCAGATTGTTCGCAGTGGTGATGAACAGAACCTGACTCAGATCAAAGGGAATATCCAGATAATGATCGCGGAAGGTCTTGTTCTGTTCCGGATCCAGGGCCTCCAGCAATGCCGCTGCGGGATCGCCCCGGAAATCACTGGCCAGCTTGTCGATCTCGTCCAGCAGCAGCAGCGGATTCATGCTTTTGGCTGTATTGATGGCGCTGATGATCTTGCCGGGCATTGCCCCAATGTAGGTTCTTCTGTGGCCACGAATCTCCGCTTCGTCCCGTACGCCGCCCAGGCTCATCCGGGCGTATTTGCGCCCGATGCAGGTGGCAATGGAACGGGCGATGGAGGTCTTACCCACACCCGGAGGGCCTACCAGACAGATGATCTGCCCCTTCAGTTCCGGATTGAGCTTACGCACTGCCAGAATCTCCAGAATGCGGTCCTTGACCTTCTTCAGACCATAATGCTCCTTATTGAGAATATTCTCAGCCCGGCGGATATCCAGATCGTCCACTGTGTACTGGCCCCAGGGCAGACCCAGGCAGGTATCCAGATAGGTGCGAATTACCGCCGCTTCCTGGCTGTTACCGGGCATACGGCTCAGCCGGTCAATCTCCTTGTCCAGCTTCTCCACTGCTTCCTGAGGCAGGTTCAGCGCTTCCATCTGCTGGCGATAGCGATCCGCCTCAAAGCGGGTATCCTCCTCTTCATCCAGCTCCTGCGCAATCACTCGCATCTGCTCACGCAGATAGTAATCCCGCTGGTTTTTGTCCATCTGGTCATTCACACGCTCGTGGATGTCCTGCTCAATGGCCAGAACCTGATTCTCCCGCTTAAGCAGATCTACCAGCTTCTGCAAACGCCCCATCAGGGTGCCTTCGTCCAGAATCGCCTGCTTATCCTGGTATTTGAACAGCAGATTGGCCGGAATATATTCGCTTAAAAATACCGGATCGTTGTTGGTTACAATATTATAGACCACATCCTTGGACAAGCGGCTGTTCAGGGTGAGGTACTCCTCAAACAGACCCTTCAGACTGCGAACCAGCGCTTCAGCCTCCACACTTTTCTCCGCCTTTACGCCTCGTACGGGCGCCGGCTTGATGGAAGCTACCATCATCTGCTCGTTGCTTTCCACTGCAAGCAGGCGTGCCCGGCTCTTGCCTTCCACCAACACCTTGACCAGCTCGTCGGATACTCGCAGAATCTGCTTGATTTCCGCTACCACACCATGTTTGTACAGGTCATCCGTAGTGGGATCTTCCGTTTCCATATCCCGTTGGGCAATCAGAAAAATCGGGCTGCTGTTGGCCATAGCCCACTCAATGGCTGCAATGCTTTTTGCACGGCCTACTTCAAAATGTACAACATTATTAGGAAACAGCACCAATCCGCGCAGCGCAATGGCGGGCAGGCGCTCCACATTATGCTCCACTTTTATCTTCACACGCTCAGACATATCCAGGAACCTCCTGTTGTCTCTTTAAAAAAGAGACGGATCAATATAGTGTATTTGACTTTATATTATACACAAAAAGTAGAGTTAATTCAAGTAATCCCCTGTGAACATCCGGGGGATGAATGCACCAAAGGGGCCCTCTTGAAAACAGAGAACCCCTTTTGGCATTTCAGTCGATCACAGGATCGGCATATTATTTTTGTAACGTTTACGCACCGCACCGTATTCCAGCTCCGGCTTGCCGCCGTTCACCGTATCCTCGGTAATCGTCACCCGGATAATGGTGGGATCGCTGGGAATCTCGTACATGATGGGAATCAGCATGTTTTCCATCACGCTGCGCAGACCGCGTGCACCGCTCTTACGCTCAATGGTCTTGCGGGCCACCATACGCAGAGCGTCATCGGTAAAGTCCAGATCCACATTGTCCATCTTGAACAGTGCCTGATACTGCTTCACGATGCTGTTCTTGGGCTCTTTCAGAACCCGTACCAGAGCTTCCTCATCCAGTGCTTCCAGAACGGTAATCACGGGAATACGACCAATCAGCTCGGGAATCAGGCCGAACTTAACCAGGTCATGAGGTTCTACCTTGCGCAGCAGGGCCTCCCGCTCCTTCTCCTCACTGCTCTTCAGCTGACCGCCGAAGCCCAGAACCGAAGTCTCGGTACGGCGCTGGATATATTTCTCCAGGCCATCGAAGGCACCGCCGCAGATGAACAGAATGTTCTTGGTATTGATCTGAATGAACTCCTGCTGAGGATGCTTACGGCCACCCTGAGGAGGAACGTTACTCACAGTACCTTCCAGAATTTTCAGCAGGGCCTGCTGTACGCCCTCGCCACCCACATCGCGGGTAATAGAGGGGTTTTCGCTCTTGCGGGTGATCTTATCGATCTCGTCGATGTAAATGATGCCGATCTCCGCCTTCTGGATATCGAAATCCGCAGCCTGAATCAGCTTCAGAAGGATGTTCTCCACATCCTCACCCACATAGCCAGCCTCAGTCAAAGTGGTAGCATCCGCAATTGCAAAGGGAACGCCCAGCATCTTGGCCAGGGTTTGCGCCAGCAGAGTTTTACCCACGCCGGAAGGACCAAGCAGCAGAACATTGCTCTTCTGCAGCTCCACGTCCTTATCGTCGCCACTGAGAATGCGCTTGTAGTGGTTGTAAACCGAAACCGCCAACACGCGCTTTGCATCATCCTGACCAATCACATACTGATCCAGGCCTGCCTTGATTTCGGCAGGAGTCAGAATATTGATGGATTCCGTGGCAGCCGGGCGGCTTGCACCGCCCCGGGGCTTGGCAGTCGGCTGCTGCTGACGCGGCGGCTCCGGCACGCCTTCTTCATCCAGCAGCGAGTGGCACAGGGTGATGCACTCATTACAGATGTTTACGCCCGGGCCAATGATCATGCGCTCCACTTCGTCCTGGCTTTTGCCGCAGAAACTGCAATGGAGTGTTTTTTCCTTATCTTTTCCGGAGTTGATATTTGCCATACAATCAGCTTTCCTTTATCGATGAGTGATCACTGCGTCGATCAGGCCATAATCTGCAGCCTGCTGCGCAGACAGGAAGTTGTCGCGTTCGGTATCCGCCACAATGGTCTCATAAGGCTGGCCGGTGTATTCGCTAAGCATACGGTTCATACGCTCACGAGTGCGCACCAGATGATCCGCGTGGATCTTAATGTCAGTAGTCTGACCCTGCAGACCGCTCATCAGCGGCTGATGGATCATGATCTCGGCATTGGGCAGAGCCAGGCGCTTGCCCTTGGTGCCACTGGCCAGCAAAAACGCGCCCATGGAGGCAGCCATACCCATGCAGATGGTGGAAACATCACACTTGATGTATTTCATCGTATCATGGATGGCCATACCTGCACTGATGGAGCCACCGGGGCTGTTGATGTACAGGCTGATATCTTTGTCCGGATCCTGGCCTTCCAGATACAGCAGCTGAGCCACAACCAGACTGGCGGTGGTGTCGTTTACCTCATCGCACAGCATAATGATGCGGTCGTTCAGCAAACGGGAAAAAATGTCGTAAGAACGCTCACCTCGAGCGGTTTGTTCAATGACGTAAGGAACCAAACTCATGATTCGTCGCCTCCTGTTGATAAAATCAAGCGCCTGCAAAATGACCGATACGAGCAGTCACATTGCGCGTATCGGTCAGATTGATTCCGCTTATGTAAGGGGAAAGATTCTGCAGGAATTACTCCTTGCTAACCTTCTCCTCGGTGATCTCAGCCTTCTCCTTGATGAAGTCGATGGCCTTGTTCACAGCCAGATCCTTCTTCACCTCGTCGGCATTGACCAGAGACTTCACCTTGTCGATCTCCATCTTGTACTGATCGGCAATGCGCTGCATCTCGTTCTCGTACTCCTCGTCGCTGGCAGTGATGTTCTCAGCGGCAGCAACAGCCTCCAGAGCCAGACGGATCTTAACCTGCTTCTCAGCCTGCTCCTTGAAGGAAGCACGGAAGCTGTCCATGGTCTGACCCATGTACTGCAGGTACATATCCAGCTTCAGGCCCTGCTGAGCCAGACGGTACTCGAAGTCACGAACCATCTCGTCCATACGGTTCTCGTACATTACCTCGGGGATATCGCCCTCGATGGTACCGATTACCTGGTCAACCAGATCGTTCTCCACAGCCAGAGCAGCCTGCTTCTCGTTCTGCTCCTCCATACCCTTGCGGATGTTGGCCTTCAGCTCATCCAGAGTATCGAACTCGCTCACGTCCTTGGCGAACTCGTCATCCAGCAGAGGCAGCTCCTTGGTCTTTACCTCGTGCAGCTTGATCTTGAACACAGCAGCCTTGCCAGCCAGCTCCTTGGCCTGGTACTCCTCGGGGAAGGTCACGTTCACGTCGAACTCCTCGCCGGCAGCGTGGCCAACAACCTGCTCCTCGAAACCGGGGATAAAGCTGCCGGAACCCAGAACCAGGCTGTAATGCTCGGCCTTGCCGCCCTCAAAGGCGACGCCATCCACAAAGCCCTCGAAGTCGATATCAGCGGTATCGCCATTCTCAGCCTTGCCATCGCGGGTAACGATGCGGCCGTTGCGGTCCTGCATGCGGGCCAGCTCGGCATCCACATCAGCGTCCTCAACAGTATTGACCTTCTTGGTGGCCTTTAAACCGGTGTACTGGCCCAGCTTGATCTCGGGCTTCACAGCCACAACCACCTTCAGCACTACGCCGTCCTCCAGGCTCTGGGAAACAACGTCGGCCTCGGGGCGGCCCACGGGCTCGATGCCGGCTTCCTTCACCGCAGCCTCAAAAGCCTCGGGGAACAGATCATTGATGGCATCGTAGTGGAAGATATCAGCGCCATACATCTTTTCGATCACAGCGCGGGGAGCGTGGCCCTTGCGGAAGCCGGGCACGTTGTACTTCTTGCCTTCGCGCTTGAACGCCTTGTCAATGGCAGCCTTAAAAGCCTCGGCATCCACCGAAAACTGTAACTCATGCATGCTCTTTTCGAGCTTTTCACTTTTTACGAGATTCATTTTATTTCCTCCATACAAAGAAATTCAATTTATTATACCATGCTGTGCATGGAATTTCCATACTTTCGTTAAATTTTATATGGGCAAAATGCCAGTGCATCTGCTGAAATCAGGCAATATTCGATGCCATCCACCATTCCCTGCACTGCAAATCGGATCGCATTGCCATGCAAATGTCCATAAAAGCAGCGTTTTACATTGTATTCCTTCAGCAGATCGATTACCTGCTGGGCGTTGGCATTTGGGTATACCGGCGGATAATGCAGAAATGCTACCCGTTCGGCTCCTTCCTGCGCTGCATCCAGACTGGCGCGCAGTCGGCCCAGTTCCCGGTTCATCACCTTCTCGTCGTGGGCTTCCCCCACATCAAACATCCAGCTGCGAGTACCACAAACGGCCAACCCCTCGACCAGAATGGAGTTGTTATGCAGAATGTGCAGACTGTCGAATCCGTTTTCCTGCAAAAAGCGTTCCATCTTTTTCACCGTCGTCCACCAGTAATCATGGTTACCCTTCAAAAGAAGCTTCTGGCCGGGCAGACGCTGCAAAAAGGAAAAGTCCGCAACGGCATCCTCCAGCTTCATGGCCCAACTGGTATCACCCGCCAGCACAACCGTATCCTCCGGGCGCACCAAAGTATTCCAGTGCCGCTCCAGCTTTTCCATGTAGCCCTGCCAGCCCGGAAAAATATCCATGGGCTTTTCGCATCCCAGCGACAGGTGCAGATCCCCAATCGTGTAAATTGCCATATATTTCTCCTCATATTCCTGTCGATCCGGCAAACAATAACCTCACAAAGGAGGTTTTGAAAATGGAACACAAAGAACCTGTCATTCGGGGAGTCTGCTGTGATGTACGCAACTGTGTTCACAATGACGGCTCGTGCTGCTGCACCGCCGATTCCATCCATGTGAACCGTTGCTCCGACGACCCGGGCAAAACCAAATGTGATACCTTTGCGGAAATCTGACAGATCAGAATTTTCCGCTCCGGGAAACAGCAGTGCTGCTTCGGCAAATATGCGAAGCGGCACTGCTGCTTTTTTACAGGCTTTGGGCAATCTCGCGGATCTGTTCCGGTTCGATCACCCGGTCAAAGCGTTCCTTCTGCCCCTGCAGAGATGCAAGCGCCTGCGGTACAGGGGCGTTGGTGTGTGCAGCAAGCTGCCGCATCGCCTCAAACTCATCCTCCGGCACCGGCTGGCCCAAAGCCTCCAGCACATCGCCGGGGAACTTGAAGGGGCTGGCGGTGGACAATACCACCATGGGTGCACCGGAAGAGATTTCATTCTTGTATTCCTGCGCTACACGGAAAGCCACCGCTGTGTGGGGATCACACAGATACTGATTACCGTGGAACATGGCGCTGATCTCCTCAGCAGCCTGCTCGTCATCTGTGCAGCCTGCGGAGAAGATCTCCTGAATCTTCTTCAGGCACTGCTCATCCACCTGATAGTGGCCCTGGGTACGCAGCTGCTCCATCCATCCGCTTACCTTTTCGGTGTCCTCGCACACATGGTACAGCAGACGCTCCAGATTGGAGGAAACCAGAATATCCATGGAGGGCGAGGTGGTACGGTAGAAGGTGCGGCGGGCATCGTAATGACCGGTTTTCAAAAACTCAGTAAGCACATTGTTTCGGTTGGATGCGCAAACCAGCCGACCTACGGGCAGCCCCATCCGTTTGGCGTAATAACCGGCCAGAATATCACCGAAGTTACCGGTGGGCACGCAGAAATCTACCGCTTCACCCATCTGAATGCGTCCCTGCTCCAGAAGCTGCCGGTAAGCAGCAAAGTAGTACACAATCTGAGGAGCCAGACGTCCCCAGTTGATGGAATTCGCACTGGACAGACACACATTCTGCCCGGCCAGCTGTCGGCCCAGCTCCTGATCCGCAAAGACCTTTTTCACACCGGTCTGCGCATCGTCGAAGTTGCCGTTCACCGCATACACCGCCACATTATCGCCCTGCTGGGTGGTCATCTGCAGGCGCTGCACCTGACTGGTGCCGTGAGAGGGATAAAACACCGCAATTTTCACACCGGGAACATCCTGATAACCGGCCAGAGCTGCCTTGCCGGTATCGCCGGAGGTCGCCACCAGAATATAGGTCAGCTCACTGCGTCCCAGCAGCTCCTTACCCTTGACCAGAAGTTTCGGCATGATCTGGAGTGCATAATCCTTGAAGGCACAGGTGGGGCCATGCCAGAGCTCCAGCGAGTACAGATCCTTATTCACCGCATGCAGATATCCCGCTTTGCCCTGAAACGCCGTACCATAGGTCTTTTCCGTAGCCTCAGACACAAACTCCTGCGGGTAACCGGGAAGGACAAGACCAAGTACATAGGCAGCCAGCTCCGCATAGCTGCTCTTCTCACAGGCAGTTTTCAGATCCGCCTGAGGGAAGGATTCCGGCACAAAAAGACCGCCCTCGGAAGAAAGGCCCTGAACGATGGCCTGAGCCGCCGATACCCGGCTGCCCGCGTTCCGCGTACTGAAAAATTGCATGGTAGTTGTCCCCTTTCTTTTCTGTGGATCTGCAGTCTCACGCCTGAAAGGCATCTCGAATGCAGTGTATTGCAAAACCACCCTGGGGCAGAGTCAGTGCCTCCACCACGTCAAATCGGATCATTTTTTCCAGCAATCCGTTGGTTTGCAGATAAGATTGTGCAGCCAGCAAAATTCGCCGCTGCTTTGCCCGGGTTACTGCCTCCTGCGGCCGGTACCAGGCATTTTCCGCACGGGTTTTCACTTCCGCAATGACCACCAGCTCACCCTTTTGCAGAACCAGATCCAGTTCACCCTGACGGGTTTTATAGTTGTGATCCAGCAGTTTGTAGCCGCGGTTCATGTAATAACGGGCGGCAGCAGCTTCGCCGCGACGGCCCGTATCCTGGGTATTCATCCTCAATACCCCAGTTTTTTCAAAAAAGACCGGCGATAAAAGGGCTGGATGCCGTATTGCTGAATCAGTTCATAATGCAGCTTTGTGGGGTATCCTTTGTGTTTTGCCAGCTGATACTGAGGATACTGCCGATCCAGCTCCAGCATGAACCGATCCCGGCTGACCTTGGCCAGAATGGATGCCGCACCGATGCTTGCGCTGGTGGCATCTCCTTTCACCTGAGCGCCCGCCGGAATGGAAAGCTCCGGCGGAACGCGGTTGCCATCCACCAGAACATACTCCGGCCGGATGGAAAGCTCTTCCACCGCCTGGCGCATTCCACCCATGGTAGCCCACAAAATGTTTTTTTCGTCGATCACGGCAGGCTCCACCATCACAATGCTGTATGCCAGAGCTTTTTCCCGAATCACATCAAACAGCTGTTCCCGTTTTTTCTCACTGAGCTTTTTGGAATCGTTAATTCCCTCAATGGGATTTTCCGGATCCAGAATGACAGCCGCACAGCAGACCGGGCCACACAGTGGGCCGCGACCTGCCTCGTCCACACCGCAGAAAACACCTTTTTCCCGGCGGAGCTGCTCGTCAAACTCATACAATGCGTTCATTCCTGCACCTCTTGCTCCTGAGCCTGCTCCATCTGATAGGGCTTTTCCAGCGTAATACGGCCCCACTTGCTGGCGCGAAACTCATCCACCAGCATAATCGCCGCACGCTCGGTGTTCACTTCGCCGCCGCTGATCAGCATACCGCGCTTGCGGCCGATGGCCTCCAGCAGCTCCCAGGGGCCCAGCTGCAACTGCTCTTCGCTGAGCTTGTAACGCTCTGCCAGCTTTTCCGGATAGATTTTCTGCATCTGACTGAGCAGACCCATGGCCAGTTCTTCAATGTCCAGAATATCATCCTTGATGGAACCGATAAACGCCAGATTGGTGGCGGTTTCCAGACTGTCGAACTTTTTCCACAGCACACCGGGCATGTCCAACAGGTCGTAATTGCCCACGGTAACCCACTGCTTGCCGCGGGTCACGCCCGGACGGTCCGCCGCCTTGGCGCGCACCTGCCCTGCAAAGTTATTGATAAAGGTGGACTTGCCCACATTGGGGATGCCCACTACCATGACCCGGATGCGGGCGCCGCCCATACCCTTGATAGCCCGGCGGGCAATCAGATCTTCCAGCTCCTTTTCGATGGCCGTGCGCACCTGCGCGGCACTGCCCTTCTGCTTGGCGCTGATGGCGACACATCCGGCGCCGGAATCCCGGAAATATTTCACCCAAGCAGCTGTCAGCGCCGGGTCCGCCAGATCCGCCTTGTTCATCACATACAGACGGGGTTTCTGCTCGGTGATCCGCTGAATCTCCGGGTTCAGGCTGCTCATGGGAATGCGGGCATCCAGCAGCTGTAGAACCGCATCCACATTCTTAATATTCGCTTCCATCAGCCGCAGGGTCTTCATCATGTGACCGGGGAACCACTGGATGTTGCGGCGGTTGATCATATCGTTACTCATTTGATCCTCCCAAATGCGTTCAGGGGGAAGATGCGCCACAGCACCTTACCCAGGATATCCCGTTCATCGATCAGGCCAACGCTTACAAAGCGGCTGTCGGTGGAATGCTGACGGTTATCGCCCATCAGAAACAGCTGGCCTTCCGGCACAGTCAGAGGAAATCCGATATTGCCTTCGGTATAGGTAGGTTCGGCGGTATAGGGCTCGTCCAGAGCTTCGCCATTCACATAAACGATTCCCTGTTCCTCATCAATATCCACCGTATCACCACCTACGGCAATCACACGTTTGACCAGCGGTTTTCCGTAATTAATGTAGCCATCTACCACAACCACATCTCCGCGCTGGGGCTTGTAAAAGGTGCTCTGCACCAGCAGACGATCCTGTTCATGGAGCGTGGGCTCCATAGAATGACCATCCACCACCACCACACGAACACAAAACGCAAAAATCAGAACCAGAGCCGCCAACGCAAACACAAGAGCATCGTACCAGTCCAGCAGATCCACATTTTTGCGAAAACGTTTTTCTTCCATTGGATACACCCTCTTTCCAGGGATTTACAGAACGTATTTCACATTTTATCATATAACGAAAAAAGGGGCAATATAAATTGCCCCTTTTTTGTCGATTATCAGATCTGCTCCTTAACCTTGGCAGCCTTACCGGTGCGGCTACGCAGGTAGAACAGCTTCGCACGGCGAACCTTACCGCAGCGAACAACCTCAACCTTCTCAACGAAGGGGGAGTTCACGGGGAACACGCGCTCCACGCCAACGCCGTAGGAAGAACGGCGAACGGTAAAGGTCTCAGCCACGCCGCCATGCTTCTTGGCGATCACAGTGCCCTCGAAGGCCTGGATACGCTCACGCTCGCCTTCCTTGATGCGAACGGACACGCGAACGGTGTCGCCGACTTCGAACTTGGGCTGGTTCTCTTTAATCATGCCCTCGGTGATAATCTTCATTGCGTCCATTGTAAAATCCTCCATTTTTATCGACGTTCGTACCCGTGCAAATGGCCGCACAGCAGAGGACCGCCTGTTTTAATGATATACATTAACCCCGCTGGTTGGAGCCAGCGAACACTAACGCCTGAATATTGTATCATAGCCTGTTTGCTTTTGCAAGGCTTTTTTACCGAAAATCCGTCTGATCTTCCAGTAAAAGTGCGGTGCGCAGCACCGAAACGTCGGTGGGATTGAGCCCGCAGTGCTCCTGCATGAAATTCAGCCAGAGCGAAGGATTCAGATTGTTTCCCTCACCCGCAGTCAGCAGCAGCTCTGCCTGCAGTTCATTCTCCTTCTGTTCGGTCTCAATGCGGGGTAGTGCCTGCTTCAGGTCAATCTCCTTGTGGCCGCGCTTGGTCTTTTTCTGAATCACGGCGGTTTCCAACTGATTGTATGCATCCACACTGGCCTGTGCGCTCAGCGGCATGCGCAGCTGATAACGCGCAAAGCTGATCTTTTCCGCCTTGTACTGGGGCAGCGTGACGCGGGTCACCTTGATGCCCAGAGGCATTACCCGGTCCAGAGCCTGCCGCCAGTCCTCCAGCGGTACCTGCTCCAGCTCGGTTTTCACATCCACGCTCTCCACCAGACTCTCCTGTCCCAGAGGCAAAGGATTGGCAAAGGTCATATAGATATGGGGGTTGAAGCCCATGGTGTACCACACCGGAATTCCGCTGCGCTTGATGGATCTCTGCATGACACGCTGCAGATCCAGCAGAGAAATGTAGGATGCCTCCCCTGTCTTAGTGAACCAGATCCTTACTGTAGTCAAAGCAGGCACCTCCCAACAGTTTATTTGCACCACAGGCGCTGCATACCCGGTTGCAGGGCTGCGTGGTCTGCGCCATGGTGGCTTTTTTGTATTCCCGCACCAGGAACTCATGGCTCACACCGTAGTCCAGATGACTCCAGGGAGTGAGCTCGTCCAGTTCAATGAACCGGTTGGCATAAAAAGCGGTGTCCATATTGAATTCCCGGAAGGTCTCCAGCCAGGTATCGTACTGGAAGCACTCGTCCCAGCCGTCGAAGAAGCAGCCCTTGCGATAAGCAGCCTCGATCACAGGAGCCAGCCGCCGGTCGCCCTTGGCGAACACAGCCTCCAGGAAACTGGTCTTGCTGTCGTGATAGTTCACATGAATCTTCTTGCTGTGAACGCTGTGCAGCAGATGCTGCTGCTTTTCCCGCAGCATCTGTTCAGTGTCCTGAGGAACAAACTGGAAGGGAGTGTGAGGCTTGGGCACGAAACAGGCGCAGCTGATGGTCACCTGCACCCCGCGGCCCTTGGGCTTGTTGGGGTTGGCGTAATACAGCTCCACGATCTGCTGAGCGGTTTTGGCGATACCCTCAATGTCCTCCAGCGTCTCGGTGGGCAGGCCCATCATAAAGTACAGCTTTACTGAAGTGTAGCCTGCGTTAAAGGCCAGCGTGCAGGTTTTTTCGATCTCGTCCCAGGTGATGTTTTTATTGATTACATCCCGCAGGCGCTGTGTACCCGCCTCCGGAGCGAAGGTCAGACCGCTCTTGCGTACCTTGGTGGTCTTTTCAATCAGGCTTTCGGTGAAGTTGTCAATGCGCAGCGAGGGCAGCGAAATGCTCACATGTTCCTTTTCCGTCCAGGGGGCCATATCGTCCAGCAGGGTCTCCAGCTGGCTGTGGTCCGAAGTGGACAGACTGGTCAGGCTGATCTCCTCATAGCCGGTATTGGCGCACAGATCCTGTGCGGCGCGGTTCAGCAGCTGGGCATCACGCTGACGCATGGGCCGGTAGATGAAGCCCGCCTGGCAGAAGCGGCAGCCGCGCACACAGCCGCGCAGCACCTCGATCTGGGCGCGGTCGTGCACCGCACCCACCATGGGCACCACGAAATTGGTGGGCAGCTTCTGGGTATTCATATCCTTGATGATTGCCTTGTGAATCACCGCCGGGGCGCAGTCCTCATTGGGGGTGATGGCCTGAATGCGGCCATCCTCTTTGTAGCTCACATCGTAGAAGGACGGCACATAGCAGCCTTCGATCTTAGCCAGACGACGCAGCAGTTCCTTCTTGCTGATGCCTTCCTTCTTGGCCTGCTCCACAGTGGCACACACCTCGGGCAGCTGCAGCTCACCCTCGCCCAGCATCATCATGTCAATGAAGTCGGCAATGGGCTCGGCGTTGCACACGCAGGGGCCGCCGGCTACCACCAAAGGCCAGCTTTCGTCCCGGTCCTTGCTGTACAGCGGAATTCCCGCCAGATCCAGCATGGCCAGAATGTTGGTGTAGGACAGCTCGTATTGCAGGGTAAAGCCCACAATATCGAATGCCGTCAACGGATCCTTGCTTTCCAGCGCATAAGTGGGGATGTGCAGGCGTTCCATCTCCTGCTTCATATCCAGCCAGGGCATGAAGGCACGCTCACACCACCAGTTGGGGCGCTCGTTCAGCAGCTCATACAGGATCTTCATGCCCAGAAAGGACATGCCCACCTCATAGGTATCCGGAAAGCAGAACGCAAACCGGAGATCCACGTCTTCCTTGTTTTTTATGATGCACCCGGGCTCACCGCCGGTATAGCGGCCGGGCTTCTGCACCCGGGCCAGGGCCTCCTTTAATTTCGGATCAAACACTTGCTTCATTCCTTTGCAATTTGAATGTTACAGTTCATTGTAACCGATTTGCGCGGGAAATGCAATTTATCCGCCGAAGAAATTGTTCCAGATCCGTTTGCCGTCCAGTGGCCCCACCGGAAGCAGGTTAAATCCGCCCACCAGAAGGTTGGTTCCCAAAAAGAACCACCCCCAGTAACTGGCACTTTGCTGCATCCACAGGTATGCTGCCCCTGCTGCCATCAGGTTGACCGCCGGGCCTGCTGCGGCAAGGATTCCTTCTCTCCGGGGCGAAAGCTGCACAGTACCCAGACACAGTCCGATTCCACCGGGCGAAAGCTCCAGCACCGGAAGCGTCCCGGTGAAAAGGATCCACGCCGCAATATGCCCGCTCTCGTGAAGCAGTGAACACAGGAGGCTGATTCGCAGAATTCCCAGATGATCGTGCGTCAGTCCAAACCACAGGCCCAGCAGCATCAATTCCGGCTGTCGCAGCCGGATCAAACGCCTGCCTCCAGTGCTTTTGCGGGATCGTAGCGCACATCATTGCAGAACAATTCAAAATGCAGATGCGGGCCGGTGGCCGCCCCGGTCTGCCCCACGGTACCCAACACATCATCCAGAGTTACCCGCTGCCCCTGCCGCACAAAAATATACTGCATGTGGCAATAGCGGGTTACCAGACCATTTTCGTGAAGAACCTGTACATAATTCCCATAAGAGGCATTCCATGCGCTCTTCTGTACAATACCACTCCATGCCGGGTGAATGCCGGTTCCCTCTGCCACCGCCAGATCAATTCCGGTGTGAAAATCTGCCTTTCCGGTAAAAGGGTCACTGCGCCAGCCATAATCGGATGTGACGGTATACCCGCGAACGGGCAGAGAAAGCGTATTTCCTGGCACCAACGTTTCCAGAGAGTTCCCTTCCGGCGCTGCCCGGCGGCTCCATCCCCCAGCGCCATACCCTAAAGTCAGTGTATTTTCCCCGGAAAGTCGTTGCATTGTCTCCATGGCCTGTACACTCAAATCCCGAACTGCTGCACTTGCAAATTTCACCAGCTCCTCCTCTCCGGACAGAGCAATTCCCTGATAGCGCAGCTGCCGGTAACCGGCCTGAAACGTCTCATAGAGGGGTGGCGAAATCGTGCGGACGGCAACAACACAAAGCAAAATCAGACCACAGATCAAAATCTGTAACGTAAGAACCGGATTCTTCCGTTCCGGGTTCTGCCTCTGAGTCGGCGGGCGCAGCAGCTGCTCTACTTCCTGTCGGCTGGCAAGCACCGGGGGCATTGTCTCGTTTGTTTCCACATTCCACATGGGCGATCCTCCTTTTTTCTGCGGCAAGAACACTATTGCATTTCTATTCCATTTCCCGCCGGGATAGCCCTCTTCTCTGCAAAAAAATCCCCCGCCCGGATGCAAGCGCATCCCGACGGGGGAATGAAATGTAATTTTACTTCTTGCCATGCAGAAGGTTGGCGATCTTTTGCAGCAGACCAGTTTTCGGCGCAGGTGCCTGCACTGTCTGCGCTACCGGCAGTACAAAGCTATCCCGGAACAGATCATACAGGGCCATCTGGCTGTCCACGCGAGGTGCACCCGGCTCTGCCTTTACCTTGGAATAGCTTCCATCCGGCTTCATCTCCCGGGCATTTACATTGTCGCTCAACTGAAGCTCCAGAATTTGGCGCAGCTTGTTGGCCAGTGCCCGATCCGGCACCTTCAAGCCAACCTCTACCCGGCGTTCGGTATTGCGGGTGAGGAAATCGCCGGAAGCAATATAGACACGCATGTCGTCACCGTCGCCAAAGCAGTAGATACGGGAGTGTTCCAGATACCGCCCCACAATGCTCCGGATTCGCAGATTGTCTGTGCTGCCGGGTACCCCTGCGGTCACGCAGCAGATGCCACGCACGATCATATCTACCGAAACGCCTGCACAGGACGCCTCGGACAGCTTTTCGATCACGTTTTTATCGCTGACCGAGTTATTCTTCAGGATAATGCGGGCAGGCTTACCCTCCTTGGCCTTCTGAATCTCCCGATCCATCTCCTCCAGCAGAACGCTCTTAAAGCACAGCGGAGCCACCAGCAGATATTTGGTATTGTTTGTGAGCCGTTCTACCGCCAGGTTGTTGAACACAGCCGATGCTTCTTCACCAATTTCCGTGCGGGTGGTCACGTAGGAAAGATCGGTATACTGCTCACTGGTCTTTTCGTTGTAGTTGCCGGTACCGATCTGGGTGGTGTAACGATAACCGTCCTTGGTGCGGCGGGTAATCAGGGTCAGCTTGGAATGAACCTTGTAGTCATCCAGACCGTACAGCACCGTACAGCCAGCCTCTTCCAGCTGTTTGGACCAGTCAATGTTGTTCTGCTCATCAAAACGGGCACGCAGCTCCACCACCGCTACGACCTCTTTGCCATTTTCCGCCGCGGCAATCAGGGCCTGCACAATCTGGGAATCCCGCGCCATACGATACAGAGTCATCTTGATGGAGATAACCTCCGGATCAAAGGCCGCCGCCATCAGCATCTTGATGAAGGGGCGCATGCTCTGATAGGGGTAGGCAATCAACACATCATTTTTCTGCACTGCCTCGCTCAGCTTATAGCCATGAGGTGCCTGCATCGGCTTTGCCGGAGCATAGAACAGCTCGCTGTGGCCTTCATTCTGCAGCCGGGCTGTGAGCTTAAAGCAGTAGGAAAGATCCAGAGGGCTGCTCTGGTTGAAGCACTGCTGCGCAGGCAGAACCAGTTTTTCGCACAGATAGTTTTTCACTTCCTGCGGGGGCTGGTTCCAGAACTGGATGCGAACTGCAGCCAGCTTACGGCGCTTCTTCAGCAGCTCGCTCATAACCTGCCGGTAGTCAATGTCCTGATCGAACATGCCCTCCTTCACATCGATATCTGCGTTTCGGGTTACCCGGAACAGGCACTTTTTCTGAAGGATCGGGAAAACCAGCTCCGCATAGTGGTAGATCAGCTCTTCCACCAGGCCGTAATACAGCGCATCATCCTTCTTCAGGTACAGCACACGCTCAAACTGGCTGCCAATGGGAATCAGGCCAAAGGACAGACTCGCATCGCCTTTCGCCTTCAGTGTGGCACATAAGTAAATTTCCTGATTGCGCAGGAACGGGAACGGGTGCCGATGATCGATAATCTGCGGAGACAGCACAGGAAACAGCTCGCTCTGGAAATACTTTTTCCAGAATTTTTCGTCCTCTTTGTCCAGCTTCTCAAAATCAATCTTCCGATAACCGATCTGAGCCAGATTATCCCGCAGCTTTGCCACGTATTTGTCGCACTGATCCTGCAGCAGGGCTGTTTTAGGCATAATCGCTGCCAGTTGCTGAGCTGCCGTCATGTTGGTCTTGTTTTCGGTAATCTCATTTTTCAGCAGCGTGCGGTCATACAGCGAACCCACACGAACCATAAAAAACTCATCCAGATTGCTGCCGTAAATTGCCGCAAACTTCATCTGTTCCGCAAGAGGAACCGTCTTGTCCTTGCTCAACGCCAGCACACGCTTATTGAAATCAAGCCAGCTGAGCTCGCGGTTGATGTAGATGTTGTTTTGTGTCATCACGATCTATCTCTCCTCTTTTTGCATCTCATCTGCTTCGATGTAAAGCCTGGAACGCCATTCCTCGATGCTTTTTGTGGATATTCCGTCGACCTGCTCCAGTTCATCCAAACTGGAAAACGGCCCATGAACTTCCCGATATTCCAGAATCGCCCGGGCCTTTTTCTCCCCCACACCGGGAAGCGAACACAGAGCGTCGATCCCGGCCGAGTTCAATTCGACCATCTCCATCTGATGTGCATCAAAGGGCTCGGATGCAACGGTTCGATACCCCGGCTGCCAGAACGGTACGCTGAACCAGAGCGCCCCCGTCAGCAATAACAGCAGTGCTGCCGCACAGCACAGCAATACCTTCCTGGTATTTCGCTCCTTTGTCATCCCGTGCTGCATCCTTCCCTGTTCGGCCGTATTCCGACCCCTTTTGTCCGAACACGGTCTTTTTTCTATTATAGCACAAAACCCTGCCATTGTTTGTAAAGATATACAAAAATCTCCCGATTCGACAAAATGCGAAACGGGAGATTTTCATTCAATCAATCTGATCAGCGTGCCAGGCAGTCGCGCACCTTCTGCGCGATTGCGGAAGCAGTAAGACCATAATACTCCAGCAGAGCGTTTGCGGGGCCGGACTGGCCAAACGCATCCATAATTGCCACAGGAGCAACCGGGCAGGAAACACCTTCCCCAACCATTGCCTCGCAGACTGCGCTGTAAAGACCGCCGATCACACTGTGCTCTTCAGCGGTTACGATGCAGCCGGTCTCGTTGGCAGCATTCACCACAGCCTGCACATCCAGAGGCTTGATGGTGTGCATGTTCACCACGCGAACCTGCACGCCTTCCTGGGCCAGCTGTTCTGCCGCCTCCAGCGCACGGGCAACCATCAGGCCGGTGGCAATAACAGTTGCATCCTTGCCCTCGCGCAGGGTAACTGCACGACCCAGCTCGAAGTGATAGCTTTCCGGGTCATTGACCACAGGAACTGCCAGACGGCCCAGGCGCAGATAAGCAGGGCCATAATACTCTGCCAGTGCACGCACGGCCTGGCAGGCTTCGGTATCGTCAGCAGGATTTACCACAACCATGCCGGGAATACCGCGCATCAGGGCAATATCCTCCACGCACTGATGGGTCGCGCCATCCTCACCCACGGAAATGCCCGCGTGGCTGGCACAGATCTTCACGTTCAGATGGGGGTAGCCTACCGAGTTGCGGATCTGCTCATAGGCACGTCCGGTGGCAAACATAGCAAAACTGGAAACAAAGGGGATCATTCCCGCAGCAGCCATGCCGGCCGCAATGGAAACCATGTTGGCCTCTGCGATGCCGCAGTCGAAATGGCGTTCGGGGAATTTCTCCTGGAACATACAGGTCTTGGTGGATTCCGCCAGATCGGCGTCCAGAACTACAATCTTGTCATTCTCCGCGCCCAGCTGCGCCAGAGTACGGCCATAGCTCTCACGGGTAGCGATCGGTTTAGTCTGCATCATCGTTTTTATACCTCCAGTTCGGCCGCCGCAGCGCGGAGCTCTTCCATGGCCTGTTCATACTGCTGCTGATTGGGGGCCTTGCCATGCCAGCCGGCCTGATTCTCCATAAAGGATACGCCCTTGCCCTTTACCGACTTCTGTACAATCACACTGGGCTTGCCCTTTACCTGACGTGCTGCAGTGAAGGCAGCATCCAGGCTCTCGAAGTCATGGGCATCTGCGGCAAACACTTCCCAGCCAAAGGCACGGAATTTCTCATCGATGGGATAAACCGAGCAAACATCGCTCACGTTACCGTCGATCTGCAGGTTGTTGTTGTCCACCACAGCAATCAGGTTGTCCAGCTTGTGATGAGCCGCAAACATGGCAGCCTCCCATACCTGGCCTTCCTGCAGCTCGCCGTCGCCCAGCACAGTGAACACGCGCCAGTCAGCGCCCTGGGTCTTTGCTGCAAGCGCCATACCCACAGCAGCAGAGATGCCCTGCCCCAGGCTGCCGGTGCTCATATCCACACCGGGAGTTCCCTTCATATCCGGATGACCCTGAAGCATTGCGCCCAGATGACGGAACTTCTTCAGCTCTTCCCGGTCAAAGAAGCCCTTCTGAGCCAGCACAGAATAAAGTGCCGGGCAGGTGTGTCCCTTGGAAAGCACCAGCCGATCCCGCTGCTCCCAGGAAGGGTTCTTGGGATCCACCCGCATCTGTACCTCATAGAGATAGGTCAGGGTATCGGCCACTGAGAGTGAGCCACCCGGATGGCCGGAAGCGGCCTCGTATACCTCATTCAGAACGTCCTGCCGGACCTGATTCGCCATTCGCTTCAGGTGGTTCATCGTCTGTTTATCCATGCTGTTCCTCCCGTTGTTTTCCCTCATGTTTTTTCACCAATGCATACAGGTACTCTCCCACACCGCCATCTGTGCAGCGTGCGACCACCTCATCGGCTGCATTCTGCACCTCCGGCGGTGCATTGCCCACGGCCACCGCATATCCGGCGGCAGCCATCAGCTCCAGATCGTTGAAATAATCCCCGATCACGACGGTATA
This sequence comes from Allofournierella massiliensis, assembly GCF_004345265.1. Taxonomy (GTDB): domain Bacteria; phylum Bacillota; class Clostridia; order Oscillospirales; family Ruminococcaceae; genus Allofournierella; species Allofournierella massiliensis. The sequence continues at coordinate 68,162 of NZ_SLUM01000007.1, read as the reverse complement.
TTCCATAGGGATGAGTTCCCTGCGGCAAAGCTCTTTCAGTGCGGACGCTTTCGAAACATGCTCCGGCATGATTTCGAAATAGATAAAATTCGTAGGCACAAACTGCAGCCCGGGGTAGGTCTTGTCTGCAAAATACTGCTGTACCTTGAACAACGCGGCAGGATGTGCCGCAAAAACAACCTTGGCCCAATTGGGCGGCACCTGCTCCAGCGGACAGAGTACACACCCCATCTTCTCATCCTTCATGTGAGCGGTGGTATACTGGTTGGCCCGCACCACATAGGGGCGGCCTTCCTCCACCATAATTTCCACACCCAGATCCGGGAAGGCTGCCATTGCTTCTTCAATGGCCTGCCGGGCAGACTCCTCATTCAGAAAATGCAGATCCACCGCTTCGTCCGCGTGAATATCATACAACACAGAACCGCCACATGCAATAGCCGGGCAGGAAAGTTCCAGCCCCTGAAGCGCTGCACGGATCGATTCCGGCGGCCGGCCGGTAGCCACCGTAAAGCGGCCACCCATGGCCATAAACAACCGGATCGCCGCCAGATTGCAGGCCGGAATACCTTCTCTGGCCGTGAGCAGGGTGTTATCCATATCGCATACTACAAGGTACTTTTTCAGCGATTCCATTCTTCCTGCTCCTTTCCCAGCGAGCGCAGGAACCGGGTGAAATACTCCGGCAGCTCACTGTCGAATTCCAGATATTGCCCGGTAATCGGATGCACAAAGCCAAGCGTTTTTGCATGCAGGCACTGCCCCTGCAGGCTCTTGATCACATTTTTGGGCCCGTAAACCGGGTCACCCGCCACCGGATGCCCAATGCTTGCCATGTGTACCCGGATCTGATGGGTACGCCCGGTTTTCAGGCGGCATTCCAGATGGCTGAACCCCTGATAACGCCCCAGCACATGGTAGGCAGTGTAGGCATACTTGGAATTCTGCTCGGTGACCGCCATCTTCTTCCGGTCTGTTTTGTGGCGGCCAATGGGCGCTTCCACAAAGCCTTCATCCTGCGCAAACCCGCCATATACCACCGTCTGATAAACCCGGTTAATGCTGTGCACCGCCATCTGCTCAGACAGACCGGTATGGGTCACATCGTCCTTCGCCACCACCAGAAGGCCACTGGTGTCCTTATCGATGCGGTGAACAATACCGGGGCGAACCACGCCCCCAATGCTGGACAGCCGCCCCGCACAATGGTATAGCAACGCATTGACCAGCGTTCCATCCGGGTTGCCCGGCGCAGGATGCACCACCATCCCCTTGGGCTTGTTCACCACCAGAAGATGTTCATCCTCATAAACAATATCCACCGGGATGTTTTGAGGAACTGCATCCAGCGGCTGGGCGTCGGGAACCTCCACACAGATGGTGATCCCGGGCTGGATTTTCTGATTTTTCGCGGCAGACTTGCCAGCGTAAAGCACTCCGCCCTGCTCCATCAGCTGCTGCAGGGCGCTGCGGGAAAGCCCGGTTTGGGCAGCCAGGAACCGGTCAAGCCGTTCACCCGCCTGCTCAGGCTGCACCACAAATTCAAATCGTTCCATCCGTTTTTTCTCCAGAAGCCTTCTTTTTGGCAGCCAGCTCTTCCAGAATCAGGTTCAGGACAAGCAGGCCGATTCCCGTGCAGACCAATACGTCTGCCAGGTTAAAGATCGCAAAGCGGATAAACAGAAAATTGATGTAGTCCACTACCTGGTGATTGAACACCCGGTCGATCCAGTTGCCGATTCCACCTGCCAGAACCAGCACCCAGGCCCAGTACTCCAGTTTCCGTGCCGGGCGTTTGATCAGCAGATAGGCCGCAATGGCCAACATCGCCACACTTGTGAATGCAATCAGAAAAATCTGCTGGCCACTGAAGCTGCTGAAGGCTGCGCCGTCATTCAGATAATAACGCAGCTCCACCACCCCGGGAATGAGCGGCATCGCCCCCACCGGTGCGAGCACAGCCGTTGCCCAAAGCTTTACAGCCTGATCCAGAATCACAAGCAGAGCCACCACAACGGCAGTAATCAATACAGTTGTCAAAACCAATGTTCTCCTTTAATCTTCCGATTCGCAGCAAAGGCGGCGCCTTTTTCAAAACGCCGCCTTTTCAAGCTTTTTATTCCAATCAATCGGTAAACTGGATTCCCTTGAAGCCCTGGAAGGCCGGAGTCTGCTCCAGCTGCTCCGCCTGTTTGGGCTCCTCGGCATGTTCCGGGCTGAAGGTCTGTGCGGAGAAATCCTCCTCAAAGAATTCCTCCACCGTGTCCAGCATATTGCCGGACTGCTCGGAATTCTGCTCCCCATACAGTTCAGACAGATCCGGGAACTGCATGGTCTCCTCCTTCGGCTCCTCCATAGCGGGAGTTTCCGGAGCAGACTGTTCCTCAACCTGAGGCTGTTCTGCCTCCTGAACCGGTTCCACAACAGGCTCTTCCACAGGAGCAGGCTCTTCAACCTCTTCATCGCCAGGCAGCCCGCTGATCAGTTCAATGTGCTGCTTGTACATCGCCAGAAGAGTATTCTTGAAGTGGGCCACTTCCGCCTTGACCCGCTCCAGCTCCTGCTGCTGTTCTTCGCTCTGCTCCTGCGCCACCCGGGTCAGGGTGTCGGCACGAATACCGGCTTCGCGCAGCAGAGATTCCGCCTTCTGCTTTGCTTCCCGAATCACGCTTTCGCCCATACGCTGCGCATTCAGAAGAGCCGTCTTCAAGTTATCTTCATCGCGGCGATACTCTTCGATCTTCTCCGCAAGGATATACAGTTTCTTTTCCTTGTCGGCGTTGTCCGCGGCCAGCTGCTCCATATCCTGAGCTACCTGCTGCAAAAATGCGTCCACATCCTCCGGCCGATATCCACGCATAACCTTGTCGAATGTGACGCTGCGGATTTCCTGCGGTGAGATCATAATTTAATTCCTCCAGTGCTTCTGGTATCAATATTGAAAAAATGTAATAAACTGGCGATCCTTTTTGCTTTTTCCGCCAATTTCCTCCAGACGAAAGCGTCCGCTGCCCCGCACGGTGAACAGATCTCCCTGATACACCGGCGCATGCGGATTGCTCACGGCCACATGGTTGATCTTCAGTCGGCCGCCGCGCACAAGGTCTGACGCCTGACCGCGGCTGCACCGCAGCATCGCTGCCAGAACGGCATCCGCCCGAAGGGAGGAAACCGTGGCGCTCTGCCGGACCCGCTCCGGCTCCTGCACCGGGATCTGGTCATAAAACCGCTCGGTGTGAACAGAGCAGCGCCCTACACCGGTCAGCTCACTGCAAATCAGCTCTGCCGCCGGCTCCAGCGCAAACACATAGGCCGTGCCCGGAGCATTGGGATCCAACACGATATCACCAATGCTGGAACGGTCCAGACCAAGGCCCAGAACCGCCCCCAGATAGTCCTTATGCCCAGGTATGTCCTGTACATGAAGGCATTCCATTCGAACACAGGCAATGGGCGAAAAGCCGCAGGCCCCCGCAGGCTCGATACACAGTACTCTGCGTTCTGCAAACGGATAGCCTCCATCAAAGGAATATTCCTCACAGCCTTCCCTGTTCAGGGCTGCCAGTGCCAGCGTCTGCTCGCGATCACTCAAAAAAGAGCTGTAGCGCGCAATTCCCCGGTTCATGGCGATGGCACACAGATCCAGGACCCGCCGCATCAGCAGCCGCTCCTGATCATTCTGAGGCGGAACAAAGCCCCTCTGGGCAGCCGGATCAGAAGAATACGCCATTGCTCTCCAGCTCGTCCAGCAGATCGCCCATGATATCCACGTTATAGGGAGTGATGATGAAGGTGCTGTTGGCAACACGCTTCATCTGACCATTGTTCGCATAGGCAACACCGGACAGGAAGTCCACCAGACGGCGGGAAACCTCTTTGTTGGTGGATTCCAGATTCAATACAACGGTACGCTTTGCGTTCAGATGATCTGCCACGGTGCTGGCATCGTCAAACCGCTCGGGCTTGACCAGAACCACCTGCAGCTGCGTGGTGGCGTTGATGTTCACCACTTTATTCCGCTTACCGGTATTCTCCGGCGGATAATCCTCCTCCGGAGCGGCGCCGCCGCGGGAGGGGTTAATAAACATATCATCGGTATCGTAGTAATCGTCGTCGGCGTCATCGCCCACGCCCAGCATGCTCTTCACTTTATCAAACATCTTTCATTGCTCCTTCCAATGTGCATTGATAAGATTGCCCTTTTTCATGCAAGAAAAATATAGAATCAGTTAGTATATATTATCGCTGTTTTTCAGTAGCCTGTCAACAGCCTGTCAACAAACAAAAATCATTTTTTTGCCTGCCGCCATAAATTTTCCTCGGAATCAGCTCAGGATTTTTCCATCCTTCAGATCGGTGCCTTCCACAATCACTTCGTCAAACATACGCAGCTCATTGTCGGTACCAACCTTTCCGTCCTCCGCCACCAGCAGATATTCCTCATTCTGATAAACGATCTGAATTTTTCGCCAGCGGGCCAGATTTCCGTACTTCACATAAACGCCCTTTTCGCCGTCCACAATGTGAAGTGCATCCGCGTCCACCCGGAGCCCCTCATAGGATTCAAAATCGATTTTGGCTTCTTCCAGCGAGAGCCCCAGCACATCCGCGCCGATGTATTCGCAGTGCAGCACAAATTTGGCAAGCCCCTGTTCCTCGTCCAGCTCAATGGATTCCACTGTTGCCGGCAGAGTTTTTTCCGCCACACCGGGAAAGCTGATTTCCACACTGGAAGCATTCTGGAACTTCTTGCCCTCTTCCAGGCTGCAGGTTCCATAGAAATACCAGGTATAGCTGGTCACGATCTTGCCTGCGCCTTCCAGCGGCTGAACCCCGTCACCATTCTGAATCGACTGCGCCAGAGTAGTCGCGTCCATTGCATCCAGATCTTCCCGGGTCAGCGAAAGTATATCTGCCGAATCGGCCGCCACAAAATAGCCGCCCACCGGGGCCGAGATGGTTGCAGGCTGCCCCAGCTGGGCCTGCACCTGATCCTTCAGAGTTTGCAGCTCCTGCTTGGCCTGTGCAAAATTGCTTACGGCGCCAGTCATGATCTGAATCTTGTTGGCTGCCAGCAAATACTGGTTACCGGCCTCCCCGACCTGATCGTAAGCCTGCATGTCGATACAGTCCAGCAGGTCATACAGAGCGTTCTGCTGCTGCTTATAGAGCATGTCCACATCGGTACCACTGGTGTTTTCAGACTTTTCCAGCAGGCTGAGCTGGGTCTCGATCTCCTCCAGCTGCTGGCGGCTCTGGGCCTGTTCCGTGCTGGTGTAAACTTCCGCTACTGCAGTTCCGGAGGCAACCCGTTCGCCGTTTTCCACCAGATAACCCAGATCCCCGCTGCCTTCCACGGGAGTCTGATCGAACACCACATAACCGTCTGCAAAGACGCTGTCGGACATGACATATTCCACCGCTGTTTCGGTGCGGTAGGGCCGGTTCAGAATGGCAAACAATTGAACCCCCAGATAGACCGCCGGCACTACGAGAATCGCCAGAACGATTGCCGTGATGATTTTTTGCTTGGAGCTTCGCATGCTTCGCTCCTCCTGTTGCAATAGATTTGGGTCAGAGCCGCCTGATGGCTGCCCCTGTTTTATGGATTCAGTGGTTCACACACCAGGCTCCACTTGCGGCCAGTGCGCGTGAATATGGGCAAGTGCCTGCGCCTCCAGATTGCCCTGAATTCCATCCAGCCAAAGGGTCTGGGGCATACGGCGAAACCAGGTGAGCTGCCGCTTTGCATAATTTCGGGAAGCCTGTTTGAGCTTGTCCACACAGGGCTCCAGCGGGTTTTCTCCGCAGAAATACGGAAAGAATTCCTTATAGCCGATGGCCTGAGCAGCTGTATGGTAGGTATCCCGATGATCATAGACCAGCCGGGCCTCCTTCAGAATTCCCTGCTCCAGCATCAGATCCACCCGGCGGTCAATCCGCTGATACAAAACGCTTCGGTCCTCAAAGCCGATGCAAAACAACAGACTGTCGTAGGGTGGCTCGCTCGGTTTTGATTCTGCCCGCTGCCGGGTCATGGTAACGCCGGTGATCTGGAACAGCTCCAGCGCCCGCAGCACCCGCCCCACATTGTTGGGGTGAACCGTGGCCGCGTACTCCGGGTCGATCTGCGCCAGCTTTACGTGCATGGCATCGGCCCCCAGCTGGGCCGCCTGCTCCTCCAGCTGCCTGCGCACGGCCGGGTCGGTTTTCTGTTCAGCAAAACGAACTCCGCTCAACAGGCTTTCCATATAAAGCCCCGTTCCGCCCACCAGCACCGGCAATTTCCCCCGGGCGCTGATGTCACGAATGCAGCGATCTGCAAGGGCCACAAAATCCGCCACGCTGAACGTCTCTTCCGGCGCGAGGAACCCCACCAGATGATGGGGCACTCCCTGCATTTCTTCTTCGGTCACCTTTGCGGTACCCACATCCAGCCCGCGGTAGATCTGCATGGAGTCCACACAGACCACCTCACCGTTCAGCCGTTTGGCCAGCGCCACTGACAAAGAAGTCTTGCCGGAAGCTGTGGGCCCGCCGATGGCCAGAACTTTTGGTTTATCCGATCCGCCCAAACTGTTTTTCCAGCTCCTTCTTTGTCAATTTCAGCACCACCGGTCTGCCGTGGGGGCAGAAGGGCGGCACCTTGCCATCCAGAATATCCTGCGCCAGATGCATCAGTTCGGCACTGGCGGTGCGGTCGCCTGCCTTGATGGCGGCCCGGCAGGCAATGGAATGCAGCACCCACTCGGTCTTTTCGCTCAGTGCATCCCGGCTGCCCCGGGCCAGCTTTGCAGCCAGCTCGCAGATCAGACCCTCCACGTCCGGGGTCTCCACATCGGCCGGAACCGAACGAACCAGCACCGTGCTGCCGCCGAAGTCCTCGGTCTCCACACCTGCATCCCGCAAAAGCGATTCATGTTCCAGAATGGCGTTCTTCTCTTCGGCGGAAAGGTTCACCGTAACCGGGGCCAGCAGCATCTGACTGCTCACCTTTCCGTAATCCGCAGCTAACCGCTCATAGAGGATGCGCTCGTGGGCCGCGTGCTTGTCAATCAGACACATCTCCTGTCCACGCTGGGTGATGATGTAGGTTTTGAACACCTCGCCCACATACTGCAGCGGCTGGCTGGTTTGCTCCGGCTCCATTGTCTGCTGCAAAGGTTCTGGTTGTGGCGTTGATTCCGTCAGCTTCGTCTGTTCGGCGGGCTGCTCTTCGATTACCACGGGTTCCGGCTGCGGCGCGGGCTGCACCGCAGGCATCGCCCACTGCCCGGCAAACTTCTTCTCCGGTTCGGAATACTTTGCCAGTGGAACCGGTTCTGAGCGAAGGCCCTCTCCCACCGGGGTGGCAAAGGAATTTTGCCCATTTTGCCAGTTGCGGGAAATGCGTGGAACATCCTCTTCGTCCGGAACCGTAACAATGGGCTCCAGCGGCTCCTCTTTTTTGGGAGAAACCCGCCAGATTTCACTGATTTCAGCCTTTCGGGGCTCCGTTTCCGCCGTAAAGTCATCTTGTTTCACAGCGAAGTTGAACGTTTTTTTCGTCGGTTCTGGCTGTGCCGCAGGCTGCTTAACCGGTTCCTGCTCAGGTGTTTTGCCCGCAGCAAACTGAAACTGCTGCTCCCCGCTGCCGGGCTGGCCCAGCGCATTTTTCACTGCACCGTAAACCGCGTCGAACACATCGTTTTCCCGGGCGAAGCGCACCTCGGTTTTGGCGGGATGAACGTTCACATCCACCAGCTGTGCCGGCATATTCAGCATCAGCACACAGCCCGGAAACTTGCCCTGCATCAGGGTTCCCCGGTAGGCGTTCTCCATGGCGGCCATCATGGTACGGTTCTTTACAAATCGCCCGTTGATGAAAAAGAACTGCATGCCCCGGCTTGCCCGGCAGGCCCGCGGCGGGGTAATCAGACCGGACACGGAATAGTTGCCCATGCTGGTTTTGACCGGCAGAAGATCTCGGGCGAATTCCTTGCCCAGCACCGCATAGACCGCGCTGCGCAGGTCTCCATCGCCGGGAGTCTTGTAAAGCAGTTTCCCTTCACGGATAAAAGACACGCTCACCTCAGGGTGAGAAAGGGCAATCCGGCTGACCGTCTCGCCCACAAAGGTGCCCTCACTGGAATCCTTCTTCAAAAATTTCATCCGGGCGGGTGTATTGTAAAAAAGATCCCGTACCGAAATGGTGGTTCCGATGGGGCGCGCCCCAGGTTCCATACCCAGCTCTTCCCCGCCCTCAATGCGGTAGCAGCAGGCAAACTCATCCGGCTCGGTGCGGGTGAGCACCTCCACCCGGGCCACACTGGCAATGGACGCCAGCGCCTCGCCGCGGAAGCCCAGGGTGTGGATGCTTTCCAGATCCTCCTGGGTCTGGATCTTGCTGGTGGCATGGCGGATAAATGCGGTGGAGATATACTCCGCCTCAATGCCGCTGCCATTGTCTGCCACCTGAATCAGCGAAACACCGCCCCGTTCAATGGTGACCGCCACCTTTGTGGCGCCGGCATCGATGGAATTTTCCAGCAGTTCCTTCACTACAGAAGCAGGCCGTTCCACCACCTCACCGGCGGCGATCAGCTCCGCGGTATGCTTGTCCAGAATATGTATGACCGCCAAATCCGGTCACCTCCCTGAAAGCGCCGCCTTATTGCAGCGCGTTTTTGATTTCACACAGGAATTGCAGTCCCTCAATACCGGTCAGGGTATTCAGATCGGTATCCCGCAGCTTGTCCAGAATTTCGCTGGGCAGGGCCGGGCTGCTCATCTCTTCCACAACGCCGAAGTCCAGCTGCTCCACCTGTTGCTTTTTGGGTGCTGCCGCTTCCAGCGCGCGCAGTACCTCCTTGGCCCGCTTGGTCACACTGTCCGGCAGACCGGCGAGCTTTGCCACCTGAATGCCGTAGCTGTCATCGGCCGGGCCGCGCACAATGCGCCGCAGGAAGGTGATGTCGTCGCCCCGCTTTTTCACTGCAATGTTATAGTTTTTCACGCAGTCCAGGGTATTTTCCAGCTCAGTCAATTCATGATAGTGGGTAGCAAACAGGGTCTTGCAGCCAATCTGGCCGGCAATATGCTCCACCACTGCCCGGGCAATGCTCATGCCGTCGAAGGTGGAGGTGCCGCGGCCGATTTCGTCCAGAATCACCAGACTGCGTTTGGTGGCATATTGCAGAATCTCAGCCACCTCGGTCATCTCCACCATGAAGGTGGACTGCCCGGCCGCCAGATCGTCCGACGCACCCACGCGGGTGAAGATGGCATCCACCACACCCACCCGACACTCCTGTGCCGGGACAAAGCTGCCAATCTGGGCCATCAGGGTGATCAGCGCATTCTGGCGCATATAGGTGGATTTACCGGCCATGTTGGGGCCGGTGATGATGAGCATACTGTTTTCGCCGCAGTCCAGCAGAGTGTTATTGGGCACGAACAGGCTGCCCTTGAGCATCTGCTCAATAACCGGATGCCGGCCTTCGGTGATGACCAGCTCGTCGCCGTCATCCACAACCGGACGCACATAGTTGTTATTCACTGCCACCTGCGCCAGTGCAGCAAGCACATCCAGCTGGGCAAGGGCGGAGGCGGTGTTCTGCACCCGAAGAATCCGAGCGGAAAGGTCCTTCAACAGATCCTCAAACAGCTGGCGCTCCAAGGCCAGAAGGCGCTCGCTGGCACCAAGGATCTTGCTTTCCAGCTGTTTTAATTCCTCGGTGATGTAGCGTTCCGCGTTGGCCAGAGTCTGCTTGCGGATAAAGTTCTCCGGCACCTGGTCGGTGAAGGATTTGCTGACTTCCAGATAATAGCCGAACACCCGGTTGTAGCCCACCTTCAGGGTGCGGATGCCGGTCTCCTCTTTCATGCGGGCTTCCAGCTGGGAAAGATAGCCCTTGCCGCCATGCACAATGTCGCGCAGCTCATCCACCTCTGCACTGTAACCCTGCTTGATCACGCCGCCGTCCTTCAATGTGGCAGGCGTTTCCTCTTCCAGCGCTGCAAAAATCCGGTCCCGGATATCCTCCAGCGGATCGATCTGCTGCGCAAGCGCATCCAGCTCCGGACAGTTGCAGCCGGAAGCCAGTTCCCGGATCAGGGGCAGCTGGGTGCAGGTGCTGGCCAGCGCGTAAATTTCCTTGGGGGTGGCGGAGCCATACACCGTGCGGGTCATCAGACGCTCCATATCGAACACATGGGACAATGCCTCGCTCAGCTCGGCCCGCTGGATGTTTTCGCTGTAAAGGGCCTGCACACAGTTGAGCCGGCGATTGATGGCCGCCGAGCTCACCAGCGGCTGCTCCAGCCAGCTGCGCAGAAGGCGCTTGCCCATGGCAGTCTGGGTCTTGTCCAGCACCCAGAGCAGAGTGCCCCGTTTCTCGCGGCCGCGCATGGTCTCGGTCAGCTCCAGATTGGCACGGGTAACCGGGGAAAGCTGCATGTACTGGGCTTCGGCGTAGCTGTGCACCAGCTTCAGCCGCTCCACACCCTTTTTCTGGGTGCGGTGCAGGTAACCCAGCAGCGCGCTCAGCGCCGCGTGGGCATTGCCCTCCCTGCCAAGGCCGGTGGCCTTGGGCCAGTCCGCGCCAAACTGCTCGGTCAGCAGACGCTCCACCTCATCCGGGGCGTAGCACTCATCCTCCATCAGCTCCACCGAGCAGGTCATGTGCTGCTTGATGTAGGCGGTCACGTCCTTAAAATCCAGAAGCGCCGTGTTGAACAGCAGCTCGCTGGGATTGTAGCGGCACAGCTCTGCAATCAGCTGGGTGGAGAGTTTTTCCCCCGCCAGCTCGGTGGTGTGGGCGCTGCCGGTGGAAACGTCCGCAAAGCAGACGCCGATGCACCCATTCTTTAAGTATACACTGCCGATGTAGTTGTTTTTGTCGTCCTGCAGCATGCTGCTTTCGATTACGGTACCCGGCGTGATCACCCGGATAATATCCCGCTTGACCAGACCCTTGGCGGTGGCGGGATCCTCCATCTGCTCACAGATGGCAACCTTGTACCCCTTTGCAATCAGCTTCGCCACATAGTTTTCGTAGCTGTGGAAGGGCACACCGCACATGGGGGCGCGCTCCTCCTGCCCGCAGTCCCGGCCGGTGAGGGTAAGCTCCAGTTCCTTGGACGCAAGAATCGCATCGTCATAGAACATCTCGTAAAAATCGCCCAGCCGGAAAAAGACGATCTCGTCCTTATGCTTCTTTTTGATTTCAAAGTATTGCGCCATCATGGGCGAAAGCTGTGCCAACGGTTATCACCTCTGCATTTTTTCAAACGGGAAAGAGTGCGGCCCAAAGAGTACTGGGACTCAGCACCCTCCGGGCCGCACGAACGCTTTTATGGCAAATGCCTTTTAGTGGCAGCCGGAGCAGGAAGAGCAGCTGCCGCTGCAGCCGGCCTGAGGCTCCTGTACGGTCATGGGATCGCCGCCGTTCATCGCAGTGTTGATGATGGCATCGATGTAACCGATCAGAGCTTCTGCCTCAGCCTTGGCCTCGTTGTAGGCAACCATGCTCTCGCTGTTCATGATGTCGGTGTACAGCTGGTTGACCTTGGCATTCAGCTCGGCCACCTTAGCTTCGTCGCGCTCGTCCTTGGCAATCTCGTTGTTCAGATCCAGACGGGCCAGGTTGAACTCGCCGATCATGTTCTGCAGGGTCTCGTCCGCATCGTTGGCTTTGCGGGCGGCATCCAGCGCCAGGTAACGGGCGTCAGTCTGCAGGGCTGCGGCGGCTTTCTTAAACAGGTCGATAACGTCCATGATGATTCTCCTTTGATTGGAACAATTTATATAATAAAAATATTATACCACAAAATTATAAAAAACAGCGGCGTGCGCAGTTTTTTCACACAAGTTCGCCTTTGAGCACCGTGCCACGGGAACCGGTCAGGTGCACCATGGCATAGCTGCCCACCAGCGATGGTTCGGCGGCAAACTCCACCACCAGATTGTTGGTCAGGCGGCCGGAAAGGGTGCCTTCGTCCCGCCCGGGGCCTTCCACCAGCACACGCTGGGTCTGGCCGGTCATATCCGCCACCAGCTTGCGGGCAATCTCATCCTGCACGCTGAGCAACCGGGCCATGCGGTCGGTCTTTTCCTTGCGGGTGATGGGGTCCGGCATGGTGGCAGCCTTGGTTCCGCTGCGCTTGGAGTAAATGAAGGTAAACAGCTGCATGTAGCCTACCTTGCGGATCAGCTCCAGCGTGCCCTCAAAATCCTCCTCGGTCTCGCCGGGGAAGCCCACGATGATATCGCTGGAGAAGGTGATGCCGGGGATCTTCTCCTTGGCGTAGTCCATCAGCTCCAGATACTGGTCCACGGTATAGTGGCGGTTCATCTGGGCCAGAATCCGGTCGCTGCCGCTCTGCACCGGCAGATGCAGGTGGTTGCAGATCTTGTCCTGCGCGGCGATGGTGTCGATCAGCTTGCGGCTGGCATCCTTGGGATGGCTGGTCATGAAGCGGATGTGATAATCGCCGGGCACGGTGCACAGCAGATTCAAAAGATCCGAGAAATCAATCTTTTCCTCCAGGCCCTTGCCGTAGGAGTTCACGTTCTGCCCCAGCAGGGTAATCTCCTTGTAGCCCGCAGCCACCAGCTCCTTGAACTCGGCCAGAATGTCCGCGCTGCGGCGGCTGCGCTCCCGCCCGCGCACATAAGGCACGATGCAGTAGGTGCAGAAGTTATCGCAGCCGTACATGATGGGCAGCCAGGCCCGGAAGTTGGAATCCCGGCGGATGGGGGTCTCCTCCACCACCTCGGCCCGCTCGGTGGGCGTGAGCAGGATACGCTTTTTGTTGCCGGCGATCTTCTCGCACAGCAGCTGCGGCAGGGTGTCGATGCCGTTCACACCGAACACGATATCCACAAAAGGATAGCTTTCGCGGATTTTGTCCACGATGCTCTGCTGCTGAGCCATGCAGCCGCACAGGCCAATGATCAGGCCGGGCTTATCCTTCTTGAGCCGCTTGAGCGCGCCCACGTTGCCGAACACCCGCTGCTCCGCGTGCTCCCGCACGGCACAGGTGTTGAAGAGGATCAAGTCAGCCTCCTCCACCGAGTCGCACATGCCGTAGCCGATATCCGCCAGAACGCCCTTGATCTTCTCTCCGTCATTCACGTTCTGCTGGCAGCCGAAGGAATGCACATAGGCCAGCGGGGGGCTTTCGTACCATTTGGCCACCAGCTCCGCCGCCTGTTTGTTATGTTCAAAATGAATGATCTCCAAAATTCGAGCTCCTTCTGAAAATAGCGTGGTTTCAATATACCGTTCCAGTATACAATACTTTTGCCCATTTCACAAGCCCTTTGCGCTGTGATCCAGTGGGCTGCCCGTGCAAAAATACAGGCAGACAAAAGCCCCGGCCGCCGGGAAGAGTTCTCCGGCGGCCGGGGTCTGCTTTTCTATGGTGATTTTGATCATTCCGCCTGTCGCATCCGCTCCACCACCGGCTGCCCGGCGCCGAAGTGCAGGGCCAGCCGCGGAACCGCGATTCCCAGCAGCACCAGCACAGGAATCGCAGCTAAAAGCGGCCAGATCACAAACCGATAGCTGGTGAAGAACAGGCCGTCCACCAGGGGCTTTACGCACAGCAGTGAGACTCCGACCCCCACGGCCAGACTGCAAAGGATCGTGAACAGGGCATAACAGCTGCCCTCCAGTGCAACCATCGTCTGAAGCTGTCGCCTGGTCATACCGATGGCCTCCAGCATGGCAAATTCCCGCCTGCGGGTCACAATGCCCGTGAGGATAGAGTTAATAAAATTCAACACACCGATCAGCCCGATCACCAGCGAGAGCGAGCCGCCCACCGCCATGAACAGGAACCGTATTCCAGAGTATTCCTGAATGTACCCGTCCCGGGAACGGTAATCCATCAGCGGGTCAATCTGCGTGGTGTAGAGGTTCAGGTATTGCTCCATGGCGTCCACCGATTCCGGCTCCACCGCAAAGGCATAGTTCATCTTGTTGGCGGTGTTGCACATTCCCGCATACACATCCGCTGTGGTGTAATAGACAAATTCGGAAAAGCTGGCCTGCGCCGTCTCGCAGTAATAGGCGGGGTTGATCACCGAAAGAATGGTGAAGGTATGCCGTGCGCCGTCTGCATCGTACAGAGTGACCACGTCACCCACTTTGTGGCGCTGGTCCGGCTCCAGTTTGCCCTCGTCGTTCACCTGGCCAGCAAACAGAATGTATTCGCCGGTGGAGAGCTTCTGCCGGATCGTTTCCGGGTCGCGCTCCCCTTCCATTATCTGCAGGTTGTCCAGAATGAAATCATCCGCACCGTAGATCACCGTGAAGGGATTTTTCGCATCGTCCACTGCCTGCGGCCGGTTTCTCCCGTCATTCCGGCAGGGTTTTCCTTCTGCATCCCAGAGGGTATCCTCCGGCCACTGATACTCCTCCGCCCAGGAATAGATGTCGCACCAGATCGCACCGCCCTGTACAAAGCCCTCTTGCGCCTGCACATTGGCGATCAATGTGTCACTCACCGCGTCTTCGCCGTCCAGCGCCCGGAAGGAGTCGATTCCCCAATAGCGGGCGTTGGCCACAACAAAATCCGTTTTGATAAAACGGGCCAGATATTTGTCCATGTCAAAGCTGCCTGTCAGCGTGAACACACTGTTCATGAGCACCAGCGAAAGACTCATGGATAGAATGACCAACACGGCGCGGCGCTTGTTTCGCCCCACATTGGACAGGGCCATCCGCCAGAGCTTTCCCCCGCTGGTAGAACGCTTTGCCTTTTTCGCCGTTTTCCCGTTTCCTTCGGTATAGCGGGCAGCCTCCACCGGGGAAACCTTTGCGGCAAGCCGGGCAGGCTTGCGCATGCTCAGCAGCACGGTGATCACCGAAAAGGCCGCAGCCCCCAGAAAGACCGCCGGGTTCAGGGCCAACTTGACCTCGTCCACCGTGTTGGTCATCTGCAAAATGAGCGGTGTGAATGCCGTGCCCAGCAAAAAGCCCAGTACCAGCCCCACGGGGATGCCAAACCCGCACATCACAAGCGCCTGACGGCGCAGAATCCGCCGGATCTGTTTTGCGGTGGTCCCGATGGTTTTCAGCAGGCCATAGTAGCGGATGTCCTGCATGACGGAAATCTGAAAGATGTTATAAATGATCAGATACCCGGTGAGCATGATCAGCAGAAGAAGCCCCGCAACCGCACCGATGCTGGTCCAGTCAGCGATCCCGGCGCCCACATAGGCCCAGTTCTCGTTCCATTCCACCTCTTCGGCAAGGCCCGCCTTTTCGGCCATGGCTCGCAACTTGCCGCTGATGTTAATACCATTGGAAAAGGTCACATCACACTGGATGAGCCCCACCTGACTGCCGATCTGCTCGCTTGCCTCGGCCAGTTCATCGGCATGCTCCGTGAGATAGGCCTCACTCACAATTCCGAAGCCCGTGTTCATGATGTCACTGTATCCGAACCAGCCCACCAGTGTGAACTGGCGCTCGATCACCGGCTGATCGTAGCCCATCTTCAGCTGCAGCGTGATGGTCTGCCCCTCCTCCGGGGTGATTCCCAGCAGCTCCAGACTGCGCTCGTCCATGGCAATTTCATCTGCTGCCTGAGGCGCGCGGCCGCCGGTCAGCTGGCAGAACCGGCGCTCATAGGCATCCGGCTGCTGATACCACAGCTCCAGATGACGCTTTAAAAACTCCGGATTTTCCACCTCATAGGCACAGATGATGTTCCGGTCCAGAATGGTTCCCGCCGGGGCCGCCTGCTTAAGCCGGTCGAACTGTTCCTGGGTAAGATCCTTGAAGGTACCGTGGGCGCTGCCGCCGGACTGAAGCATGGTACTGTACTGGAACGAAGCGATCAGATTGCCGCCGATGGAAAACACACTGGTGAATAGAACGGTGGTGAGCATGATCGCCAGAATGGCAATCAGATTGCGGCCCCGGTTTGCCCGGAAGCTCTTGTCCGCCAGGCGATGCAGGGCCTTTCGATTGTTGATCTTCAGCACGGCTCATCACCGCCCTTCCCGGATGCGGCCATCCTCAATGCGCACAATCCGGTCCGCCAGCTGGGCAATCTCCTCGTTGTGGGTGATCATTACAATGGTCTGCCCGAACCGCTCGCTGGTCACCCGAAGCAGGCTCAGCACATCCTGGCTGGTTTTGGAATCCAGATTGCCGGTGGGCTCATCCGCCAGAAGAATGGCAGGCTTCGTGGCCAGCGCCCGGGCAATGGCCACCCGCTGCTGCTGGCCGCCGGAAAGCTGGCTGGGCAGGCTTTGCAGCTTGTTTTCCAGCCCCAGTGTGGCGATGATCCGGCTCACGAAGGCCCGATCCACCCGGTTTCCGTCCAGCTCAATGGGCAGCACGATGTTCTCGTATACGTTCAGCACCGGCACCAGATTGTAGCTTTGAAATACAAAGCCGATCTTCCTGCGGCGGAAGATGGTAAGCGCATCCTTTTTCAGCTGGAAGATATCCTTGCCCTCCACCAGCACCTTGCCGCTGGTGGGTTCATCCAGCCCGCCCAGCATGTGCAGCAGGGTGGATTTTCCGCTGCCGCTGGTGCCCACAATGGCCACGAACTCCCCTTCCGCCACGGTCAGGTCCACTCCGTCCAGGGCGCGCACCTGGGTTTCGCCCTCGCCGTAGTATTTTTTCAGCGCTCTTGTTTCCAGAACGTTCATTCCTCCAAAACCTCCCGATAAAAATAGTCTGTGCGGCAAAGAATGCGCAAGCGCGCTTTTCTTTACAGCACAGACTATACCAGACGATGCTTACCGCACCCTTACAAACAGCGGAGCAAATCGAACAGTTCTGTCACATTTGCGCTTCCAGAGGCAGATACAGCGAAAATTCGCTGCCCCTGCCCGGCTCCGACGCCAGTTTGATGTAGCCACCCTGTTGGGCGGCAATCTGCCTTGCCAGTGCAAGGCCTACCCCGACTCCAGGGCTCTTTGCCGCAGCATGGCCCCGGTAAAACCGCTGGAATACTGCTGCCTGCTCTTTCTCCGGAATGCCGGGGCCGTCGTCTTTCACTGCGATGCGGCAGAACATGGCATACTGCTCACAGGCAATGGAAACATGCCCGCCCGCCGGGGTGTACTTGATGGCGTTATCCACCAGATTGCCCACTGCTTCCTGCGTCCACTTTCGGTCAAAGCAGGCCGAAACGCCGGCAGGCTCAATGTGCAGTGACACTCCCTTTTGCTCTGCCGCAGGCCGGAAGGAATGTTCCAGCGCCCGCAGCAATGGTTCCAGAGGTTGAACCTCGGCCACAGGCTGAACGACCCCGCTTTCCAGCCGGGACAGCTTGACCAGCGCCTCGATCAGAAACCGGAGCTTTTCCGCCTCGGTATTGATCTGGCCCAGCATGGGGCGGGCAGCGGCAGGCAGCGGCTGCTCGTCCAGCAGCTGCCCATAGAGCAGGATATTTGCCAGCGGGGTTTTGGTCTGATGGGAAATATCCCCAATCAGAGATTTGATGCGCCCCCGATCCTCCTCGATTGACTTGCGGGAGAGCTGACTGGAGCGGAGAAAGCGGCTCAGCTTTTCCTCCAGCCGGGAAAGCCGGGCTTCGCTGTAATTTCTCTGCTCAAAGCTGCCCGCAATGGCCTGCTCCAGCATCTGCTCCAAACGACGCATGGTGCGCCGGGTGTACCAGCCATAGACGGCCACACAAATACCGGCTGCCACAACTATAAGCGCGCACAATCCCAGCAGCAGAGCCAGCTGCCCGGGAGTGACGCCGAAAAGCCAGTCATTCATCACCGTTCCCCTTCCAGATATAGCCCACACCGTAGACCGTCTGGATATAACGGGGGCTGCGCGGGTCATCCTCCAGCTTGGCACGCAGGCGGCGCACCGCTACCGACAGGGTGTTTTCGTCCACAAATTCGCCGCCGTCCCATACCTGATCCAGCAGAGTGTCCCGGGGAACAATCTGCCCCCGGTTTTTCACCAGCAGCTGCAACAGACGCTGTTCCGTGCGGCTGAGCACAACTTCAACACCCTGCTTTTCAAACCGGAGCCGGGCGAAATCAAACCGGAAGGGACCGATCTCCACCAGCTCCGGCCCGGCAGGCACGCGGCGGCGCAGCGCGGCGGTAACCCTTGCCCGCAGTACTGCAAGGCTGAAGGGCTTGGTGATATAGTCATCGCCACCTGCTTCCAGCGCCGCCACCTCGCTGTATTCGGTATCGTTGGCAGTGAGAAAAAGCACCGGAACCGGATCCCGCCGGTCGCGCAGCTGGCGGCAAAGCTCCAGCCCATTGCCGTCCGGCAGACCCAGATCCAGAAGAATCAGGGAGAACACCCTCGTCTGTAATGCCCGCCGGGCCTCGGCCAGCGTGGCGCAGCGAACAAACTCATAGGGCTGCTGGCTGAATGCGAGAGCAATGCCCTCGCTCAGCGCCGCATCGTCCTCTACCAACAGAATGGTTTCCATGGAATTCCTCTTTGCTTTCTTATTCGGTTACCCGATCCCGCTCCAGAATGGGGCCCAGGTATTTACCGGTATAGGAGGCAGGCACCTTGGCCACCTCTTCCGGGGTGCCGGTGACCACGATGGTGCCGCCTTCGTCACCGCCTTCGGGGCCCAGATCAATGATATAATCTGCCCGCTTGATGATGTCCAGATTGTGCTCGATGATGACCACGGTGTTGCCCGCGTCCACCAGACGATCAAGCACGGTGATGAGCTTGTGCACGTCTGCCACATGCAGGCCGGTGCTGGGCTCGTCCAGTACATACACAGTCTGGCCGGTCTCCCGCTTGGCCAGCTCCAGTGCCAGCTTTACGCGCTGAGCCTCACCGCCGGACAGGGTGGTGGCACTCTGGCCCAGCTTGATGTAGCCAAGGCCCACGTCCAGCAGGGTCTGCAGCTTGCGGTGGATGCGGGGAATGTTGGCAAAGAAGGTGCAGGCCTCCTCCACCGTCATGTCCAGCACGTCGGCAATGCTCTTATCCTTGTACTTAACTTCCAGCGTTTCCCGGTTGTAGCGGGCGCCCTTACATACCTCACAGGGTACGAAGATATCCGGCAGAAAGTGCATCTCGATCTGCACAATGCCGTCGCCCTCACAGGCTTCGCAGCGGCCGCCCTTCACGTTGAAGCTGAACCGGCCGGGGCCGTAGCCGCGCATCTTGGCATCCTGCGTCTGGGCAAACACATTGCGGATGTCGGTGAACACGCCGGTATAAGTGGCCGGATTGGAACGGGGCGTACGGCCGATGGGCGCCTGATCGATGCCGATGACCTTGTCCACGTTTTCCAGACCCTTGATCTCCTTGTATTTGCCGGGGCGGCGCTTGGCGCCGTTCAGCTCCATGGCCAGCGCCTTGTAGAAAATCTCGTTGATCAGGCTGGACTTGCCGCTGCCGGACACACCGGTCACACAGATCATCTTGCCCAGCGGGATATCCACGTTCACATTCTTCAGGTTGTTTTCGGCCGCGCCCACGATGCGCAGCTTTTTGCCGTTGCCCTTACGGCGGGTGGCGGGCACCTCAATCCGCTTGCGGCCGGACAGATACGCGCCGGTGATGCTGCGGGGGGCCTTGCAGATATCCTCCACCGAGCCCTCGGCCACCACCTCACCGCCGTGCACGCCCGCGCCGGGGCCGATGTCCACGATGTAGTCCGCCTGACGCATGGTGTCCTCGTCGTGCTCCACCACCACCAGCGTGTTGCCCAGATCCCGCAAGCGTTTCAGGGTAGCGATCAGCTTGTCGTTGTCCCGCTGGTGCAGGCCGATGCTGGGCTCATCCAGCACATAGAGCACGCCGGTGAGGGCGCTGCCGATCTGGGTGGCCAGCCGGATGCGCTGGCTCTCACCACCGGACAGACCGGACGCACCGCGGGAAAGGGTCAGGTAATCCAGACCCACGCTCTGCAAGAAGCCCAGCCGCTCGCGCACCTCTTTCAGGATGCCGTCGCCGATGCGGTGCTCCTGATCGGTCAACTGGATGTCGTTGATGAAGTTCAGCTCCTGGCGCACACTCATCTCGCACAGGTCGCTGATGTTCACCTCGCCCACGGTAACCGCCAGACTGGTGGGCTTGAGCCGCTTGCCGTGGCAGTCCGGGCATTCCACCCCGTTCATCACGGTGGCGATCTCTTCCTTCATCCACTCGCTGCTGGTCTCCCGGAAGCGGCGTTCCAGATTGTTCACGATGCCCTCGAATTCGTTCAGGTAACGGCCGGAACCGAACTCGTTTTCCCGGTGCATCTCGATGCGTTCACCGCCGGTGCCGTAAAGAATGGCGTTCACCGCCTCGGCGCTCATCTCCTTAACAGGCGTGTCCAGCGTGAAGCCGTACTTTTTGCCCAGGCCCTTGTAGTACATCTCGCTGATCGAACCCTCAGCGTAGTACCAGCCGCTGGCCTTGATGGCGCCCTCCCGGATGGACAGGTCCTTGTTGGGGATGATCAGCTCCGGGTCCACCCGCATGAAGGTGCCCAGACCGGTGCAGCGTTCGCAGGCGCCGAAGGGGTTGTTGAAGCTGAACATGCGGGGCTCCAGCTCGTCGATGGAGATGCCGTGATCCGGGCAGGCATAGCTTTGGCTGAACTGCATCTCTTCCCCGCCATTCACATCGATGGTCACCAGACCACCGGTGAGGGCGATGGCCGTTTCCAGCGAATCCGCCAGACGGCTCTGCACGGTGTCGTTGATGACCAGACGGTCCACCACGATCTCCACCGTGTGCTTTTTGTTCTTTTCCAGACTGATTTCTTCGTCCAGATCATAGAGGTTGCCGTCGATGCGTACGCGGGCGTAGCCGCCCCGCCGGGCGGCCTCCAGCTCCTTCTGCTGGGTGCCCTTGCGGCCCCGTACCACCGGGGCCAGCACCTGGAACTTGGTGCCCTTGGGCAGCGCCAGAATGGCGTCAACCATCTGGTCCACCGTCTGCTGGCTGATCACCCGGCCGCAGATGGGGCAATGGGGCACGCCGATGCGGGCGTACAACAGGCGCAGATAGTCGTAGATTTCGGTTACGGTACCCACGGTGGAGCGGGGGTTTCGGTTGGTGGTTTTCTGGTCGATGGAGATGGCCGGCGAAAGGCCCTGAATGTCGTCCACATCCGGCTTTTCCATCTGGCCCAGGAATTGACGGGCATAGCTGGAAAGGCTCTCCATATAACGGCGCTGGCCGTCCGCATAAATGGTATCGAAGGCCAGGCTGGACTTGCCGCTGCCGGACAGGCCGGTCATCACGATCAGCTTGTCCCGCGGGATGGTCAGGTTTACATTTTTCAGGTTGTGCTCGCGGGCACCCTTGATGACGATCTTATCGTTATTCAATGCTCAGAACTTTCCTTTCCTCTTTTTCGGCTTTGCTTCCGGGGTATCATCACTGGGATTCTCGCCCCGGCGCAGCTTTTCAATGCGGTCACGCAGGAAGGCCGCGTGCTCGAATTCCAGCAGCTTGGCCGCCTCCTTCATCTCGCGGGTCAGGCGGGTGATCAACTGCTCCCGCTCCGCCTTGCTCATGCGGCGGGTGCCAAGCTTCGCGTTCTCCTTGTGGTCGCTGATTTCAATGCTGTCGCGGATGCTCTTCACGATGGTTTTCGGAGTGATGCCGTGGGCCTCGTTGTAGGCCATCTGGATGGAGCGGCGGCGCTCGGTCTCGGTGATGGCCTTCTCCATGCTGGGAGTGACCTCATCCGCATACATGATTACGATGCCTTCCGCATTTCGGGCGGCACGGCCGATGGTCTGCACCAGACTGGTCTCGCTGCGCAAAAAGCCTTCCTTGTCCGCGTCCAGAATCGCCACCAGCGATACCTCCGGCAGATCCAGACCCTCGCGCAGCAGGTTGATGCCCACGATCACGTCGATGGTGCCGGTACGCAGATCCTTGATCAGCTCCATCCGCTCGAAGGTATCCACCTCGTGGTGCATATATTTGACCTTGACCCCGTGCTCGGTGAGGAAGTCGGTCAGGTCCTCGGCCATCTTCTTGGTCAGGGTGGTCACCAGCACCCGCTCGTTCCGGGCAGTGCGCTGGTTGATCTCGCCCAGCAGATCCTCGATCTGGCCCTCCACCGGCTTGACGATGATCTGGGGATCCAGCAGACCGGTAGGGCGGATCACCTGCTCGGCCACCCGCACGCTGTGCTCCCGCTCATATTCGCCAGGCGTTGCACTCACGAACACGATCTGGTTCAGCTTGCTTTCCACCTCCTCGAATTTGAGGGGGCGGTTGTCAAAGGCGGAAGGCAGACGGAAACCGAAATCCACCAGAGTTTTCTTGCGGGCATAGTCACCGCCGTACATGGCCCTCAGCTGGGGCAGCATCACATGGCTCTCGTCCACAAACAACAAAAAGTCCTTGGGGAAGTAATCCAGCAGCGTGGTGGGCGTGGAGCCGGGCGCACGGCCGGAAAGCACCGCGGAATAGTTCTCGATGCCCTTGCACATGCCCACTTCCTGCAGCATCTCCATATCATAGTTGGTGCGCTGGGCAATGCGCTGGGCCTCCAGCAGCTTGCCCTCCTCGGTGAACTTCTTCACCTGCCGGTCCATCTCTTCCCGGATGCTCACAAGGCCCGCCTGCATCTTTTCCGGAGAAACGATGTAGTGGCTGGCCGGGAAGATGGCCACGTGCTTGACCACGTTTTTTCGCTCGCCGGTGAGGGGGTTCATCTCGCTGATGCGATCGATCTCGTCCCCGAAGAATTCCACCCGGATGGCCACGTCGTTCATATAGGCCAGGTTGATCTCCACCGTGTCGCCCCGAACCCGGAACTTGTTGCGCACGAAGTTGATGTCGTTGCGCTCGTATTGCAGCTTCACCAGCCGTTTGCACAGCTCGTCCCGGTCCATCTGCATGCCGGGGCGCAGGCTGATGACCATGCTCCGGTAGTCGATGGGGTCGCCCAGGCTGTAGATGCAGGACACACTGGCCACGATGATCACATCCCGCCGCTCGGACAAAGCCGCTGTGGCGGAATGGCGCAGCCGGTCGATTTCGTCATTGATGGCGCTGTCCTTTTCGATGTAGGTATCGGTGGACGGAATATAGGCCTCCGGCTGGTAGTAGTCGTAGTAGGAAACGAAGTATTCCACCGCGTTCTCCGGGAAGAACTCCCGGAACTCGGTGCAAAGCTGGGCCGCCAGGGTCTTGTTATGGGCCAGCACCAGTGTGGGCCGGTTGACCTTGGCAATCACGTTGGCCATGGTAAAAGTTTTGCCGCTGCCGGTCACACCCAGCAGGGTCTGGGCCTTATCGCCGTTCAGGATGCCCTGGGCCAGTGTTTCAATGGCCTGGGGCTGGTCGCCCGTTGGCTGATAGGGTGCTACAAGTTTAAACTGATCCATTCGATCATCCTTTCTGTTCGCGGGCAGGGCCGCGCGTTTTCTGCCGGCAATCTCAGGTAAACAGGCTCTGGAACCGGTCGCTCTGCCGCAGGGAGATGTATCCGTCCGGGGCAACGATCACATGGTCCACCAGCTTCAGACCCAGTGTCCCCAGCTTCTGGCGGATCTGGCTGGTCAGATTCATATCTTCCCGGGAGGGCAGCGCAAAGCCTCTGGGATGGTTGTGGGCCAGCACCAGCTGGGTAGCCCCCAGAGTGATCATCCGGCTGCTGAGTACATTCACAAACACCGACGAGGCGTTCACCGTGCCCTCAAAGCATTTTTCCACCTTGAGGATGTGGTTGCGGTCGTCCAGATACATGGCATAGACCTGCTCCACACGGGCGCCGTAAAACAATGACTCCATGTGTTCGCCCACCTCTTCCAGGCTTTTCACGGTGCGCACCGGACGGGTTTTGTGCTGGTGGTAGCGCCGGTCCACCGCCAGAAACAGGCGGATCAGCCGGGCGGTAGCCGGGCCCACGCCCTCCACCTGAGTGAGCTCCTGCTCACTGGCCTCCAACACCCGGTCCAGCCCACCGAAATGATCCATCAGCGCGTGGGCAATCGGGTTCACATCCTTGCGGGGAATGGCATGAAACAGGATGTATTCCAGCACCTCATGATCGGAAAAGCCATCGAAGCCGGTCTCTTCAAACCGCTTACGCATCCGCTGGCGGTGGTTTGCGTGAATCTGCTGCTGCGCCATTCCTGTGTTCCCCGTTCCCTTCAAAGTTACGCTTTACGCGCTATTCTTTATATTATATACTATTTACAGGTTATTGGAAAGAGAGGAACCTTTTGAATGAAACGCTTTACCGCGGGCACCAATGAGGAAGGCGTGCGCCTTTCCCGTTTTGTGCAAAACGTTACTGTTAATCTGCCCAACAGCTTGCTGTACAAGAGCTTTCGGAACAAACGCATCAAGGTAAACGGCAAAAAAGCCGACGCAGATTACCGCATTCATGCCGGGGATGTGCTGGAGCTTTATATCAACGACGAGTTCTTTTCCGCTGCTCCTGCGCCCAAGGCACCGGCCCGCCGTCAGCCGCCGGTTCAGGTGGTCTACGAGGACGAGAATCTGGCGGTGCTGTACAAGCCCGCTCACCTGCTCTGCCACTCGGATCGCACCGGCGACGCCAATCTGGTGGATGCCTTCACCGCTTATCTTACCCAGAAAGGCGAATATATTGCCGGGCAGGAGCACACCTTTGCCCCTGCGCTGTGCAACCGGCTGGACCGGGGCACCGAGGGTCTGGTGGTGGCCGCAAAGAATTACGCCGCTTTGCGGGACATGAACGAGATCATCCGCACCGATCTGGTGCGCAAGGAGTACCTGACCATCACTTTCGGCAAGCCGCCCAAGGGCCGCCACACCGCCTGGCTGCGCCACAATGAATCCAACAACAAGGTGCAGGTCCGTGCCGACGCTGCCGAGGGCTTCAAAGAGATCATCACCGAGGTGACTCCGGAAAAGGTAATTGGCCCCTTCACCCTCTGTCGCATCGGGCTGGTGACCGGCCGCACCCATCAGATTCGCGCTCATCTGGCGTTTCTGGGTGCACCGGTGCTGGGCGACATCAAATACGGCAACCGGAAGTGGAACGAAAAGGCCGGCCTGAAGACCCAGGCCCTGTGTGCAGTACAACTGACTTTCGGCCAGATCCCGGAGGAAAGCTTGCTGCATTACCTGAGCGGCAAGCAGATCCGTTTGGAGCAGCCTCAGATCCTGACCACCTTCAACGACCTGGCCAAGCTGGGGCCCCGGTGAATTCTTTCGGCAGTCAGGCTGCATATTCTTGCATTTTGCCTGTTCTGGCCACTGTTTTCCCCTGCTTTGCAGAGAATAAGGCTTCTTGATATTCGCTTTTTGAAAAAGATTTTCACGCCCGTCACATTTAGTGTCGGGCGTTTTGTTTTTCCTCTTTCCTTTAAGACACAAGAAAAAGAGCGAAACGCGTTTTATGAACGCGTTTCGCTCTTTTGTTCGAACCATCTTCCCCGGCATGCACGCATCAAAAGAGGCGCAGATCGCGGGAAGTAAATGATCAGAAGAAGCTCACCTGGCTGGTGTCCGGCAGACCGCCCAGAGCACCCACATTTTTCAGGTTCTCCATCACAGCGCTGGAAACACCGGTGGCCTGCTGAAGCTCCTCGATGGACAGGTATTCCTGCCCGTTAATGGTGGCCCGCTCCAGTGCAACCGCGGCGGACTCACCCACGCCCTTCAGAGAAGCGAAGGGCAGACGGACCTTGTCCTCCTCCACCACATACTGGGTGGCCCGACTCTTGCCCAGCTGAATGGGCAGGAACTCATAGCCGCGAGCCAGCATCTCGTTCACCAGCTGCAGCGAAACCTGGATATCTTCGTCCTTGGCTTTCCGCTCCTCCCGCAGGCGGGCGTTTACCTCTTTCAGATGCTGCTGTGCCACTTTCGCGCCACCCACCGCAGCTTCGTAGTCGATGTCGTCGCCGCGGACGGTGAAGTAGGTGGCGTAAAATGCCTGGGGATGGTACACCTTGAACCACATCAGCCGGATGGCCGCAATCAGATAGGCCACGGCGTGAGCCTTGGGGAACATGTACTTGATCTTGCGGCAGGAATCCATGTACCAGTCCGGCACACCGCACTCCTTCATGGTCTCCTCTGCCCCCGGCGGGAAGCCGCCCTTTGCCACCTTGCCCTTTCGGGTCAGCTCCATGATGTTGAAGGCCAGTTTGGGCTCCAGACCCTTGTGCAACAGGTAGGTCATGATGCTGTCACGACAGCCGATCACGTCGGAAATGGTGCACACGCCGTCCTTGATCAGGTCCTGGGCGTTGCCGTTCCAAACGTCGGTGCCGTGGGAAAGGCCGGAAATCTGGATCAGGTCGCTGAAGTTCTTCGGCTGGGCTTCGATGAGCATCTGCCGCACGAAGGGGGTGCCCAGCTCCGGGATACCGAAGGTGCCGGTCTGGCTGTCGATCTGCTCCGGGGTAACGCCCAGTGCTTCGGTGGATACCAGCAGGCTGATCACCTTGGTATCGTTCATGGGCACCTTTTCCATGGGGATACCGGTCATGTTCTCCAGATACTTGTACATGGTGGGCACATCGTGGCCCAGCTCGTCCAGCTTCAGCAGCGTATCGTGAAGATATTTAAATTCGAAGTGGGTGGTAAGCACACCCTTTTCCTTATCGTCGGCGGGGTGCTGGATGGGGCAGAAATCCTGAATTTCGTGCACATCCGGCACAACCACCATGCCGCCCGGGTGCTGGCCGGTGGTACGCTTCACGCCGGTGCAGCCCTGGGTAAGCCGGTTCTCCTCCGCACGGTTCACAATGCGGCCCCGCTCTTCCAGATATTTTTTCACATAGCCGTAGGCGGTCTTATCCTGCAGGCCGGACACAGTGCCCGCCTTGAACACAAACTCCTTGCCGAACAGCTCCTCGGTATACCGGTGCACATAGCTCTGGTACTCGCCGGAGAAGTTCAGGTCGATATCAGGCTCCTTGTCGCCGTCGAAGCCCAGGAAGGTCTCGAAGGGAATGTCATGGCCGTCCACGATCAGAGGCGCGCCGCAGCAGGGGCAGTTTTTGTCCGGCAGGTCGAAGCCATCGGCCACGCTGCCGTCGGTGATAAATTCGCTGTACTGGCAGTTGGGGCACAGGTAATGGGGCGGCAGACTGTTTACCTCGGAAATTCCCGAGAAATGGGCCACCGCAGAGGAGCCAACCGAGCCACGGCTGCCCACCTGGTACCCATTCTGGTTTGAAAAGGCAACCAGCTTTACAGCAATTACATACAGCACTGCGAAGCCGTGGCCGCAGATGGAATCCAGCTCCCGCTGCAGCCGGGCCCGCACCAACTCCGGCAAGGGGTCACCATAGTGCTTCTTGGCAGTGTTCCAGGTGGCATCGCGCAGCTGCTGTTCGGCGCCCTCGATGGAAGGCGGGAAGGTACCCTTGGGAATGGCCCGCACTCCTCCGTCCACCATATCGGCAATCTTGTTGGGGTTGGTTACCACGATCTCAAAGGCCTTTTCCTTGGGCAGATAGTTGAACTGATTGAGCATATCCTCGGTGGTGCGATAGTACAGCGGCGCCTGATTATCCGCATCCTTGAAGCCGTTGCCGGCCTGCAACACCGCCCGGTAGACCGAGTCCTCCGGGTCCTGGAAATGAACGTCGCCGGTAGCCACCACCGGCTTGTTCAGCACCTCGCCCAGCTTGATGATGGTGCGGTTGAAATCCTGAATCTTGTCCATGGAGTCCACCAGATGCTCCCGCACCATGTATTCGTTGTTGCCCAGAGGCTGAACCTCCAGAAAATCGTAATATTCCGCGATCTGGCACAGCTTTTCGAAGCTCTGACCCTCCACAACAGCTCTGTAAAGCTCACCAGCTTCACAGGCAGAGCCAATCAAAAGTCCGTCCCGATACTTGTTCAGAATGCTGCGCGGAACGCGGGGCTTCTTGAAGAAGTAGTTGGTGTGGGCCTCGCTGACGATCTTGTACAGGTTTTTCAGGCCCACCTGATTGCGCACCAGAATAATCAGGTGGTAATACTTCTTTTTGATTACCTCTTTGTTGCCGCCGCCCAGACCAATGTTAATATCCTCCAGCCGCTCGATCTTCTTTTCTGCCAGATCCTCCAGCATCTTGCAGAAGATTTTGGCAAGGGCCATGGCATCGTCCACCGCCCGGTGATGATTGAAAGGCTCGATCTCCAGATGGTCGTTGATGGTATCCAGCTTATAGTTACGCAGGCCCGGATACAGATTCTGGGCCATGGGCAGGGTATCGATGTAGGCGTTGTCCAGCTCGATGCCCGCCCGCTTTGCTGCAATGTGCATGAAGCGCATGTCGAACTTGTGGGCGTTGTGTGCGATGAGCACCCGGCCCTTTGCAAATTCCGCAAACATACGCACCGCCTCGTCCGGCGTGGGAGCATCCGCCACCATGCTGTCGTTGATGCCGGTGAGCTCCACGATCTTGGGCGGGATGGGCTTGCCCGGATTTACAAAGGTTCCGAACGTCTCGGTAATCTGACCGTTCTCCACCACTACCGCGCCGATCTCGGTGAGGAACTCGGTGTTGGGGTCCAGACCGGTGGTTTCGGTATCATACACCACAAAGCTGCCACTCATGGGGCCGGTTGCCTCGCCGTACAGCACCGGGATCATGTCGTCCACAAAGTAGGCTTCCACGCCGTAGATCACCTTGAAATCCGGATCACTTTTGCGGATGGCATCCGCTGCCAGCATCGCTTCCGGGAAGCCCTGCACCACACCGTGATCAGTGATGGCAATGGCCCGGTGACCCATGCGGTGTGCGGTGCGTACGATCTCGCCCGGGTCACAGAAGCCGTCCATGCTGCTGAGCTTGGTGTGCAGATGCAGCTCCACCCGCTTCTGGGGAGCGTTGTCCTCCCGCTTGCGGCGCTCCACCTGAAGCACATCGTAGGGATAGACCACATAATCGTGCTCATATTTATCGTAGGTGCATTCGCCCTTCAGCACCAGGGTGGTGCCCTTCTTCAGTTCCTCCCATTTGCTGAAGTCCTCCCCTTCCCGGCTGCGAAGCTTCAGGTTAATGGAGCCGGTGTAGTCGGTGATGGAAACGATGTAGCTCTTCTGGAAGTTGCCTTTCACCTCCACCGCAAACACATCGCCCCAGATCATCACACGGCCGCCGTCGCCCCCCAGATCTTTCAGCGGAGTCAGCTCACCGGGCTTGAAGTTCTTGCCGTGGAACAGCTTGACCGGTTTGTCGGTCAGATCCAGGCCGGGAATCTTGATGGGCGGCAGGCCCTTCTTTTCCTCGAACTTCACGGTGGGCACCTTTTGCAGCACCTTCTTCTCCCATTCCTCCACTGTGGCGGTCTTGCCGGTCTGGGCAAGTTCCACCTGAGGCAGAGTTCCGGTGCGCTGCTCGATGCGCTGGGCCAGCGCCTGTGGAAACTGAATCTCCTCCAGAATCTTTTTTCCCACCTTGATATGCAGCCGAATGCTCTGCCCCTCAATATCAATAGCGGCATGATCCAGAAAGCCGTTGACCGGATAATCCTCATCACGCAGCTCGCCGATCAGTTTCTGAATGCTCTCCGGCGTAATGGTTTCATAGGGAAAGCTGTTCTGAATCTCCACCTGAAAGCCGTCAAACAGAGGGCTGAGTGAGGTGCACAGGCGGTCGCACAGACTCACCGGCAGAGGTGCGCCGCTGCGCAGATGGATGCGTATTTTGCGGCTCAGGCGCAGCATCTCCACATGCTCCACCAGCACCCCTGCAAAACAGCGGGCAAAGGTCTCGTCCACCGTGAACTGGGGCCACAGTTGTGTTACCAAAGGTTTCAATGGAATTTGTCTCCTTATTTCAACAAAGCAATGCCTGCGGGCAGGAAACTCCCGCCCGCAGGCTCAAAAATGCATCACAGCTTATAGATCTCGTCCACCAGCTGGCCCACGATGTCGCCCCGCAGCATCCGGATCTTTTCGCCCCGGATGAACAGCAGCGCCTCGTCCTTGCCGCCGGCAATGCCGATATCCGCCTCCCGGGCCTCACCGGGACCGTTTACCACGCAGCCCATCACAGCCACCTTGATGGGCTTTTTGTAACCCTTCAGGCGCTTCTCCACCTCGTCGGCAATCTTGGCCACCTGAATGTTGGTGCGGCCGCAGGTGGGGCAGCTGATGATTTCCGGGCCACCCACCGCATGACCGGCAGCGCGCAGAATATCATAACCAGCCTGCACTTCCTTTTCCGGCTCGGCGGTCAGGGAAACACGCAGGGTATCGCCAATGCCATCCAGCAGCAGACCGCCAATGCCCATGCCGGACTTGATCAGACCCATACGGTAGGTGCCCGCCTCGGTAACGCCCACATGCAGCGGGTAATCACACTTCTCGCTGAGCAGACGGTAGGCCTGCATCATGGTGGGCACATTGCTGGATTTGATGGAGATCACGATATTGTTGAAATCGTGCTTTTCCAGCAGCGCTACATGGTACATGGCGCTTTCCACCATCGCTTCCGGTACCGGTGCGCCATACTTGGCCAGAATCTCCTTTTCCAGGCTGCCGGCGTTCACGCCGATGCGGATGGGGATGTTCTTGGCGTTGCAGGCCCGGGCCACCGCGCGCACATTTTCGTCCGCGCCGATGTTGCCGGGATTGATGCGAATCTTGTCCACACCCGCATCCACACAGGCCAGCGCGATTTTGTAATTGAAATGGATGTCGGCCACAAAAGGCACATCCACCGCATTTTTCACTGCTTCTACAATGCGCACGTCCTCCAGACTGGGAACGCTGGCACGCAGAATCTGGCAGCCGGCTTCCACCACCCGCTTGGCCTGAGCCACGTTGCCCGGGATATCTGCCACGGGTACATTCAGCATGGTCTGGACTGCCACCGGATTGTGACCGCCAATCACCACATTGCCGATTTTTACTTCACGTTTGACCTTACGCATGATTGATTATCCTCCTGCTTTTAAAACAGACGAACGATATCGTTGAATGTGGCAAAAATCACAAGCCCGAACAAGAAGCACATGCCTGCCGCATTCACCAGAATTTCGAATTTCTTGGGCACCGGCCGCCGGAAAATACCCTCCAGCGCCAGGAAAACCAGCTTGCCGCCGTCCAGAGCGGGCACCGGCAGCAGGTTGAATACACCCAGGTTTACGGTGAGCAGTGCCAGCATGGACAACACCTCGGTCACGCCCATGCTCGCTGCCTGCCCGATGGCGGATACAATGCCCACCGGGCCGGAAAGCTCATTCACACTCACCCGGCCTACCACCAGGTCGATCAGTGAACGGAAGACCAGCCGAGCATAGAACAGGGTGTAATTGAAGGCCTGCGACACCACAGTTTTCACATTCTTTTCCAGGGCGTAGACCTTGAAGCCGATGCTCATGGTAACGGAATCGCCGTTTTCCACCAGTTCAAAGCCCACATTATCCAGCTGAACAACCCCGCCGTTCCGCTTCACGGTCAGATCTGCACTCTGGTCCGGGGTGCGCTGCAGCTCATACAGCACATCGTTCATCACAAAACAGTGATGACCATTCACCGCCAGAATCTCATCGCCCACCTGCAGGCCAGCCGCCTGCACCGGGGAGCCCTCTTCCACAAAACCCACCGTTTTGCTGGCACCGGGATCGCCGAACGCCAGCATAAGCAGAAGCACCAGAAAGCCCAGGATCAGGTTCATTACCGCACCGGCCGCCACCACGATGATCCGTTTCCAGACCTTTACCTGTGGGAAGGGCAAGCCTTTGGGCTGCTCCTCCACCGGGTCAAGCTCCTTCAGCGCATCGCCGGTCTCCGGCTCTTCCAGCTCCTCATCCTCCCCTTCCATGCTCACATAACCGCCAATGGGCAATGCGCGCACACTGTAACGGGTACCGCCCCGTACCGTGGTGAACAGAGCGGGCCCCATTCCGATGGAAAATTCATTCACCTGAATCCCGGCTTTTTTGGCACAGACGAAGTGCCCCAGCTCGTGGATCATAACCACCAGGCCAAAAATTAGTACCGAAATAATCAGGGTAAGGATTGTTGCCATGTGCGAATAATCTCTCTTTCTTGTTAGATGTGGCTCAGTACAAACTGCCGGGCCATGCGGTCACACTCATACACATCGTCCAGCGTATAGCTGCCGCCAAAGGAATCGCTGTCTACCACAGCCTCCACCAGTCGGCCAATGTCCAAAAAGCCGATCTTGTCCTCCAGGAACAGCCGGACGGCTTCTTCGTTGGCACCGTTGGCGGCGCAGGGGCCCAGACCGCCCTTGGCGATTGCCTTTTTGCAGGCTGCCAGGCAACGGAAGGTCTCCTCGTCCGCCACGTCAAAGGTAATGGATTTGAGCTGGGTGAAATCCAGCTCGGGTGCGCAGCCCGGGAACCGATCCGGCCAGGTGAGCGCATACTGGATGGGAATGCGCATATCCGGCACGCCCAGCTGAGCCAGAATGGAATTATCACTGAACTGCACCATGGAATGGATGATGCTCTGACGCTGCACCACCACCTGAATCTTCTCCGGCGGCAGGCCGAACAGCCAGACCGCCTCGATCAGCTCCAGGCCCTTGTTCATCAGGGTGGCGGAGTCGATGGTGATTTTGGCACCCATATTCCAGTTGGGGTGCTTCAGAGCATCTGCCCGGGTCTTGCCCGCCAGCTCTTCCTTCTTCATGCCGAAGAAGGGGCCACCGGAAGCGGTAAGCAGGATTTTGGTCAGGGTTTTGGCGGAATGTGCATCCTGCAGGCACTGGAAAATGGCAGAATGCTCACTGTCTACCGGAAGCAGCTTGGTGCCGTGTTTGGCAGCAGCTTCAGTGACCAGATGTCCGCCGGTAACCAGACTTTCCTTGTTGGCCAGTGCCACGTCGTGCCCGTTCTCCAGCGCTGCCAGAGTCGCACCCAGACCGGCGATGCCGACCACTGCGTTGAGCACAACGTCCGGGCCTTCCATTTTGGCCAGCTCCACAATGCCCTCTGCGCCGCGAAGGAGCCGGGGCGCACCGGCTACGCCGCCCAGACGGGCAGCCAGCTGGTCACAGGCATCCGGATTCGCAACCGCCACATAGGCGGGATGGAACTCCTCAATCTGCTTGAGCAGCAGATCCACATTGGAGTTTGCTGCCAGTGCATACACTTCATAGCCCTGTGCGCGGGCCACATCCAGGCTCTGGGTACCGATGGAACCGGTGGACCCAAGCAAAGTCAGTTTTTTAGCCATTTTTCGCTCCTCGTTTCTCAGAAAAACGTCGTGGTGAACCAGACCAGCAGCGCGGCAGCCGGTGCGATAAAGGTCACGCTGTCGAACCGGTCCATGATGCCGCCATGGCCCGGGAAAATCGTGCCATAATCCTTGATGGCACACTGGCGCTTGACCGCACTGGCGAACAGATCACCCAGAATGCCCAACAGCGAGCAGGCCATACCGAGGATGAACACCACAAGATAGCTGGCTGCACTGGCAGACATGCGCTCCAGCAGCAGGCAGGCTTTGCCGGCCGCCAGATGAACCGAAAGCGCCTGCGCTGCCAGCGTACACAGAACACCCAGCACGCCGGAACCCAGCACACCGCCGATGGCGCCCTCAATGGTCTTGTGGGGGCTGACCACCGGGGCCAGCTTGTGCTTGCCAAAGTAGCGGCCGGCAAAATAGGCTGCGCTGTCACCGCCCCATGCAAAGCACAAAATTATCATGATCAGGTAGATGGACTCGAACTGGTTGTTCAGGTGGTTCTTGATGAACACAATGGAGTAAAAGCAGGCGATCATCAACCCGCTGAACACCACCATGCCTCCCAGTTTCGCGGCGCTTAAGGTCCGGTTATGCCACAGCAGGCACACCGCCAGATACACCGCCAGCAGATAGCTGCCGGGAACCAGCAGCGCCTTTACCGCTGGTACGTGGGAGAACATTACCAGAAAAGTATACGGGACAAATGCGATAAAAATGTGTGATTCTTTTTCGCCCAATGCGAACGCTTTGTAAATTTCGTGAACGGCAATGATGGCGATCAGAGCGACCACGGTTTCAAACACCAGGGTGTTGAACATCAGCATGACCACGGCCAGCACGCAAAGGCCCACCGCGGCAGTTATGATCCTTGTTTTCACAACAGGCTTTTCCTTTCTTTCCGCAATGCTCAAATCCCGCCAAAGCGACGGCTGCGCCGGTTGAACTCCTCGATTGCCAGATCAAGATCGGCGCGGGTAAAGTCCGGCCAAAGGACGTCCATCTCCACCAGCTCCGAGTAGGCGGCCTGCCACAACATGAAATTGGACAGGCGCTTTTCTCCGCTGGGCCGCAGGATGAAATCCGGGTCCTTCTGACCACAGGTATACATATGGGCGCTCATCAGTTCTTCGGTGATCTCCTCGGGCCGAAGCTCACCGTTCTTCACCTTTTCCGCCAGGATGCGTGTCGCACGCACAATTTCCTGCCGGCCACCATAGTTTACCGCAATATTCAGCGTCATACCGGTATTGTTCGCAGTTTTGGTCTCGATTTCATTCATCAGCTTTTGGTGCTTGGGCTCCAGCGCGCTGCGATCACCCAGAAAAACGACCCGATTGTTTTCCTTTTCGTAATCGAAGGCCTTGATAAGGTATTCCCCGAACAGCTTCATGATCGCCCCCACCTCTTCATAGGGGCGCTTCCAGTTTTCGGTGGAAAAGGCGTAGAAGGTGACCGACTCCACCCCAATGGAATTGCAGTAACGGGTAATATCCTGAAAAACCTCTGCCCCTTTTTTATGGCCGGCAGTCCGGGGAAGGCCCCGCTTTTTGGCCCAACGGCCATTTCCATCCATAATGATACCGATGCTGAGCCCTTTTGCAAAATTTTCCGGTTGTGGCATAAGCGCAAATCTCTCCTGTTACAAAGTGGTGCCGCGCGCAAAGCTCGCACGCGGCACATAATATTTGTTGCCCGGGGATCAGATCTCCATGATCTCCTTGTTCTTGGCCTCGCAGTCCTTGTCGATCTGCTTGACGAACTTATCGGTGATCTTCTGCATCTCTTCTTCCAGATTCTTCTGGTCGTCCTCGGTAATTTCGCTGTTCTTTTTCAGGGTCTTGAACTTATCCATGGCCTCACGACGCACATTGCGCACTGCAACCTTGGTCTCCTCGCCCAGCTTCTGCACGTCCTTGGTGAGCTGACGGCGGCGCTCCTCAGTGGGAGCGGGGAACACCAGACGGATCACACGGCCGTCGTTGGTGGGATTGATGCCGATATCGCTGACCAGCAGCGCATGCTCAATGGGGTGAATCAGAGAGGTATCCCAGGGAGTGATGGTCAGAATGCGCGCTTCCGCCACAGCCACCGCGGCTACCTGATTGATGGGGGTGGGAGTACCGTAGTAGTCCACGGCCACACGGTCCAGAATCGCGGGATTGGCGCGGCCGGCACGGATAGCAGCCAGCTCTTTGCCCAGGTGGTGAATGGCGCCGTTCATCTTGTCTTCATAGGGCTTGGTGTAAGTGCTCATGTGTTATACTCCTTTTCTTCGGCCCGGGGCCGAATCCTTTGCTCTTTGATTTTCCGGCGGCAATATGCGGCCGGTTTTCAGCGCAGCTTCTCTCAAGAACTACGCTGTTACTCCTCCACAACCAGGGTGCCGATGGTTTCGCCGCGCACCGCTCTTGCGATATTGTCCGGGTCCTTCAGGTCGAACACCAGAATCGGGAGCTTGTTCTCCCGGCAGAGGGTGGCCGCGGTACCGTCCATTACGGCCAGGTTCTTTTCCAGCACCTCAGTGAAGGTAAGCTGGTCGTACTTCACGGCATCCGCATATTTTTTCGGGTCCTTGTCGTACACGCCGTCCACCATGGTGGCCTTGAACATCACGTCACAGCCCGTTTCAATGGCACGCAGCGCACTGGCAGTATCCGTGGAGAAGAGCGGGTTGCCGGTGCCGCCGCCGAACAGAACCACGTTGCCGGCCTCCATGCTCTCCACCGCGCTGTCACGGGTGAACACAGAAGCCACCTGAGGCATGACGATCGAGGTCTGGACCTGCGCGGGAACACCCAGCTGCCGGAGCTGATCCGCCACTGCAAGGCAATTCATCACGGTTGCGAGCATGCCGATCTTATCGGCGCAGGTGCGCTCCATGTTGCCGCTGGAACGGCCGCGCCAGAAGTTACCACCGCCCACAACCAGGCCGATCTGTACGCCCAGATCATATGCCTGCTTGATGCCGCGGCAGATGGTCTCCATGGTGGGTTCATCGAACCCGGTGCCCTTGCTGCCCGCCAGCGCCTCCCCGCTGACCTTCAATAAAATACGCTTGTATTTTGTATCCAAAACCAATACACCGCCTGATCCATATTATATTTGTTCCTATTTTACAATAAAACATATTTCTTGTAAACAATAAACAAAAAATAATGCCGGGGAAAACCTTCCCCGGCGTAACACTTTTATCTGCTTTCCTGTTCCTCATCCGTGATCTTGCGGGCCTGCCATACACCCAGCTCCGCCAGAACGCGGCTTCGCTGCACAGACTTCTGCCAGCCGCGCCCGTCGCTTCGCAGCACCGGTTCAGCAGCTGCGCCGGTCAGCGTCTCTGCCTGGGCAAACGGGATCAAAACACAGGCTTTTGTTCCCCGCTGCGAGCTGTTCAGCTCCAGCGTCCAGCCCATTGCTTCTGCATACATATGCGCCAGATAAAGGCCCAGCCCCGCACCGGCAGCCGCGCCTTCCCCCATGGGATCATACTGCCCCACAAAGGCCTCGAACAGATGCTCCTTCACCCAGTCGGGCAGGCCCGGGCCCTGATCTTCCACCGTGAGGACCAGCGATGTTTCCCCCGGCTGAAGCGACACCTTCACCACCTGACCCCGTTCGCTGCACAGCACCGCATTGGTCACCAGATGCAACAGGATCTTATCGGCCCAGTCGCTGTCTGCCGGAAGAAAGAGCGGCTTTTCCAGGCCGCATTCCCATTCCAGAGAGACACCATAAAGCTTAGCGCCATTGGCCAGCAGCGCCATCGCTTCCCCGTACTGACTTTTCAGGTCCAGAGACTCCATGCGCGGCACCAGCGTACCCCGCTCCGCCTGCAAAAGGTCCTGCAGGTTTTCCGCCACACGGCTAAGCCGCAAGGTACTTTGATCAATGTTTTCAAACACCCAGCCCAGCTGACCGCAGACCTGGGGCGACTCCTTGTCCATGGCCTGCCGCAAAAGCCCGCTGGAAGCCCGGATTGCAGACAATGCCTGATAAATTTCGTGAGAGAGGCCGGAGCACAGCGCTCCCCTCTGCTTTTCTTCATACAGTTGTTGTTCCAGGCTCTTGTTCATAACCGTCGTTCAAACCTTCCTGCAAGGATTCCGCCCAGACACGATCTGCCAGCCATCCAAGAAACGGCTTCATTTTTTGATAGGGAGCAGGGATCTTCCCCTCTTTTTTCAGCTGCAGGATCACCCGATGAATCCCGCTTTCCACCGCTTTTACCGCCACACCATGATAGCGTGCCACATCCGGCAGTACGCTTTTCATCTGGGGCACCTGCCCGCAGCCGATCAGTCGCAGCCACTCCTGCAGGCAGCCACCCAGGTACCAATATCCTTCCATCGTATCGGAAACACCCAGCGCGCGCAGCTGCCGGTGAATGATTTTATCCATCGGTGTGACCTGATGCAAACGGCGCGCCGGTGAAAACATCGCCAGCGCAGACAGCAGATCGTCCGGATCGTATGGCTCTATCATATAATAATCCACACAGTTTGACAAGTGACCCTGTTCCACCAGCTCGATGTAGCGGGCCGGGCCGGTCAGGATCACGCGCAGGCGCTGGTCGGTACATTCCTGCTCCATCTGCCGCAGAAAGCGCACGGTGTCCATATCCTGCAGATAGCAACCCAGCAGAACAAGGTCCACCTGGGGGCCACTTTTCAAAAAGCGCAGGGCACTGCGCCCGGTCTGAAAGGAATTCACAACCTGATAACCGTTCATATTCAGCAGGCAGTTCAGGGTTTGCAGCATAATGGGGTCGGCATAAACCAACACGATGTTTTTCACTGCCTCCCGCACCTGTTCTCGATTGCCTTTTTCCACGTAAAACTTCCCACCATTTATCTTTTTCCTGCCCAATGCGGTACTGTGCAGTGCCTTTGGCCGCTTGGGCGTATCATTGCCTAATATAATAGTAGCGAAATATGTCATACCGTGCAACAGGTTTTATTCTTCGTTTTACTTCGCCTGGCGCTGCAACTGCCGGCATGATATAATAGAACCATTCTGAGCAAGAAAAGCGACCGAAACCGGCATGCTTTTCTGCATCATCCACCCTGCAATACAAGTGAGTATTATAATATGAATAAAATTATCGAAATTACCGATTTGAATTTTCCTGAACTGGATGTGTACGCCCGGCTGACCGAAGCCCAGCTGAGAACCCGGATGGAAACCGAACGCGGCGTTTTCATCGCCGAAAGCCCGAAGGTGATTGAGTTGGCCTTAAATGCAGGCTGTGTTCCCCTTTCCTTTTTGATGGAGAGGCGACATCTGCAGGGCCAGGGTGCCCCGCTGATGGAGCGCTGCCCCGGGATACCGGTTTACACCGCTGACCGGGATGTACTGGCCAGCCTTACCGGCTATGCTCTCACCCGGGGAATTCTGTGCGCCATGCAGCGCCCCGAACTCCAGAAGGCCGAAGCGCTTCTCGATGGTTCGCGGCGGATTGCTGTACTGGAAGGCATTGTGGACTCCACCAATATGGGCGCGATTTTCCGCTCGGCTGCCGCCCTTGGCATGGATGCAGTCCTGCTCACCCCCACCTGCTGCGACCCGCTGTGCCGCCGGGCGGTACGGGTCAGCATGGGCACCATCTTTCAGGTACCCTGGGCGCGTATTGGAGATTGCCCTGCGGATTGGCCTGAGGCGGGCATGGAACTGCTGCACCGGCATGGTTTTGCCACAGCGGCGATGGCGCTGGATGAGCGGGCGATCTCCATCGATGACCCACGGCTGCAGCAGGAAGAAAAGCTGGCTGTTTTGCTGGGCACCGAAGGTGACGGGCTGAGTCATCAGACCATTGCCCGTTGTGATTACACTGTAATGATTCCCATGGAACACGGTGTGGACTCGCTGAATGTTGCCGCCGCCAGTGCTGTAGCATTCTGGCAGCTGCGTCTTCGCCGAAGTTGATTTCTTCGGCCAGAGCATTTTCAAACAGCTTCTTTGCGTTTGAACTGCTCTGGCCGGAAAATCGAAAACGCGCTCGATTTTTTATTTTTGGGTATTGACTTTTCAAAAAAATAGAGTAAAATATGAAAAGTAATCTTCATACGGGCCTGTAGCTCAGTTGGGAGAGCGCTGCGTTCGCATCGCAGAGGTCAAGGGTTCGAATCCCTCCAGGTCCACCAGAAAAGGTCGTGAAATCGTTGATTTCACGACCTTTTTTCAACTAATAAGCGATATCTTCGAGTCTGTGTTCGTTACCTATTTATCATCCACTATGATTTTTTTGCATTTCTCACAGCGGTATGCGGTGACCCTGTAGCCACTCAATTTTGCCACGAGACCGCCCTCATCATTCAGACGGTGGCGATGCGATTCGCTCTGCCACCATAATGTCCCACGACTGCACACTTTGCCCTGTATCATTTCTGCTCCGCAAAATGGACAATTCATTACAATACCGCTCCCTTCCAAATTCGTATGGATCAGTTTCAGTATAGCATACTGCTACATGATTTGCCACAGAAGGCAAGGGCATCACACCCACTGCTGCTCAATCTCCGAAATGCTTTGGCCTCTATAGTGTTTCGATGTTCCAACAGTAAACACCGCAGTTTCGGCTGTGGTGTTTTTTATTTCGTTTAAGGCCCGCTCTTTGCCGAAGAGCGGGCCTTTTTCAGAAGCATAAGGAACATTAACTTTTTTGCCCTTACAGCGGTTCTGTACGGAAGCGTTTTTCCTTAAGGCGAGTGATGAGCTCACGGAATTTTTCCTGTTCCTGCACCATACACACAAAATAATACGTGGCTTGAAAGTCCCGATCCTCAATGGGAATCACCACCTTATTCACAGCCTGCGTCCGGTGAGAAAAGGCATCTGTAACAAAGCACGGAAATGCCCCCAGCCCTGCAAGGTCCCCAAATGCATCCCATTCGTTCATGAAAAGAAAATGCGCCTCGGGCAGCTTTTCCCGGCAAACCTGCGTCCAAAAGCCGATCTCAGAATAGAGCAGAAGGTTCTGGTTAGCCAGGTCGCTCGCATGAATAACCGGCAGCATTGCCAGAGAGTGCCCCGCAGGCACCAGCAGACTGAGATGCTCCTCCCGGTAAGGGAAGCAGAACAGCGCCTCGTCCTCGGGCGGCTTCTGGTGGGTAACCACCATTTGATATTCCCCTTCGTGAAGTCCCTCCAGCAGCGCCTCATCTGTATCCCTCAACTCCGCAGAAACGGTGATTTCACCATATAGTTCCCGCAGCAGTGGCCTCAGATCCTGAATGGGAACCGGCGCACAGGCCCCCAGGCTGATGCTTTGCCGGGAGCGTTCGGCCAGCCTTACCCGCTCGGCCAGCTCCTCTGCTGAAGAAAGAAC
Source organism: Allofournierella massiliensis (assembly GCF_004345265.1). Lineage (GTDB taxonomy): Bacteria > Bacillota > Clostridia > Oscillospirales > Ruminococcaceae > Allofournierella > Allofournierella massiliensis. Next base: position 27,766 of record NZ_SLUM01000007.1, on the reverse strand, counting down.
CTTTCGAGCCTGCTCCACAGCAATCCATCCTGTTTCATTCAGCACAATGCGGTTTTTCTGTCGGACAAAAAGCTTCCCCTGCAATTCTTCTTCCAGTGTCTGCATGGTCCGGCTCAGAGAAGGCTGCGAAAGGTGTAACACCTCCGCTGCCTTAGAGAGCGTACCGTATTCCGCAAAGGCCACCAGCTGTCGCAGTTGCTCCAATTCCATCCATAACACTCCCCTTTTGCTCCATTATAACAAAGTGTCCCATCCGCAGCAATCCAGTATTCGTTTATCGAATACTGCTATGTGAAACCAATTCTGTACTTTGATATCCTCTGCCGGTATAATAGGTTTCAGAACCATCAACTATGTTAAATCCGAATGGAGTGTGTGAAAATGGATTATGTAACCTTGAACAACGGTGTAAAAATGCCTTTAGAGGGATTTGGCGTTTTCCAGGTACCAGACCCGGTTCAGTGCGAGCAGGCAGTGCTGGATGCCATTGCCAGCGGCTACCGCCTCATTGACACGGCGGCGGCCTATATGAACGAGAAAGCCGTGGGTGCCGCCATCACCAAGTGCGGCGTTCCCCGTGAGGAGCTGTTCATTACCACCAAACTGTGGGTTCAGGATGCAAGTTATGAGGCGGCAAAAAAAGCCATTCAGACTTCTCTGGCCAATCTGGGTCTGGATTATCTGGATCTGTATCTGATCCACCAGCCGGTGGGCGATTACATCGGCGCTTGGCGGGCAATGGAGGAGGCATACCAGGAAGGCCGCCTGCGGGCCATCGGCGTAAGCAATTTCAATGCTGCCCGGTTGCTGGACTTCTGCGAATTCGTAACCGTAAAGCCTGCTGTGGACCAGGTTGAGATTCATCCCTTCTTCCATCAGAAAGAAGCTATGAAAGTCATGGCGGACTATGGGGTGATTCCCGAAGCATGGGGCCCCTTTGCAGAAGGACAATTCGGGCTTTTCACGAATCCTGTATTGACCGAAATCGGCCGTTCCCACGGCAAAACTGCTGCTCAGGTAGCGCTGCGCTGGAACATTCAGCGAGGTGTTGTGGTCATCCCGAAAACCGTACACAAAAATCGCATGGAGCAAAATTTTGATATCTGGGATTTTGCCTTAACCCCCGAAGAGATGGAACGAATTGACGCTTTGGACACCGGACGCAGTGGCATTGTGGACCATAACAGTCCAGCGTTCATCCGGATGCTTCACAATCTGAAAATTCACGAATGAGCCAAACGGCAGACACAGCATCTCATTTTTATCCTGGATACCCTGCAGATCACAAAAGGAGCCAAAGCGTTTGCTTCGGCTCCTTTTTGTACTTCTTATGGAACGATCCGCTTTTCCATTTCGAATTGTCTTGCCACCTCTTTGAAGCCGAGCCGGCCGAACAATTCCAGAATCGCCCGTTCCCTGCATCAATATTTTTCACTGTGACTGAACCATAGCGCATAAGCAGGTTTCGTAGAATCGCTTCCAGATCCTCAATGTTTTGGCACCCCATCTGGATGATCCTCCTATCCGCCTTTGCATAAACACAATATGCGGGCGCCACTTCTCTTTTTACAAATGCCACTCCATATAGTTCCGGATTATGCCGGATAACATCATCCGAATGTTCATAGGAAGGAAGCGGATAGTAGCCACCGGCTTCTCTCTGAAAAGGGAATGGTTCATAATTTGTAAATTCCACAGTCTGCGAAGCCGAAGAGGTCGGGCAGAAATCATCCACCCGCAGCACAACAAACTCCCTGCAAATCGAAAAGCCGACCTTCTGATACAGTGCAATTGCCTTTTCATTTTGCTGCAGCACCTCCAGACAGCAGGCCTCCACGCCCTGACGTCTGGCTTCCTGCTCTGCAAATGAAAAGAGGTTTGTAAAGACCTTTTTTCCTCGATGCTCCGGAATAACACCTGCAGCCACATCAAACAGCACGGTTTTTCCTCGGTAAATGCCCCGGGAATGAAGGAGCGCCCCCACCATCTGCTCTCCCTGGAACGCAGCGAAGGACAACTTCTCATCCACTCTGCTTGCTTTGCAGATTCCGGCAAGTGCAGACTCATTCAGCCGGACTGGAAGATAGTAATCCGAAAAAGCCAGATTCAGGCATTCCGCCAGTTCGGCAAGCGGCGGCCCTTCAATCGGTTCGTATCGGTACATTTCTTTTCCTCCCGTTTGTATCACAGGCAGCTTTTCGGCTGCAGCTGCATGGAAAACCAGCGCTCATCCTTGATTACATTTTTGCTGCAGGTGCCCCGGCAATCCTCTTTTCAACTGTAGGAAATACCGGCATCGGTCAGCGACTGCAGAATCCCCACCGAAGCGCTGTTGTCCGAAGAGCCGGAGCCGGTGCCACCGAAAATTGGATTGGTGGATGCCCAGCCGAACACATTCAGATTGGTGGTATCCGTCAGCGGCAAAACGCCGTTGTTCTCAAGAAGGACCATGCCCTCCTCACCGACCTCTTTGATTACCGCATTGCTGTTTGCAATCGACTCCTCGCTCACCTGAGCTCGGGTGTTCATGATGGGCGAAAGATTGTTATAAAGCGGACCAAAACACATAATGTTGACGATAATGGCCACGGCCAGAACCCAGGCAAGTCCCGCGCTCCAGCACACCACGTGACGCGTTCCTTTTTTATCAGAAAATGGGCAGCCACCATAACAATGATAGCCACTGCCAACAGTCCGATGATGGTATAGATATAGCCGCTGAGCATGTTCACGTAGGTCTGCACATCGGTTGTGCTGACGCCCATTGATGTGAAGATTGGTGTCAGCAGATCAATCAGCAGTTGAATCATTCAAATTGCCTCCGTTTTTGTTTTTTCGCTGTTGCTTCTGCAGCGTGCTGCCGCTGTTTACAGGAATGCACCGTTGCAGACCTGGATCACCTGGCCCTTGACGTGACGTCCCATTTTGCTGGCCAGGAACAGGCAGGCATAGGCCTGGTCTATGGGGTCACACTCCGGGCCGGGGAAATACACAAAATGCCCGCTGTGCTCCAACATCTTTGCACCGCCGGGCTGCTCCCCGGCCTTGTTGGCGATGTGGGCCGGGGTCACCGTGGCGCCGGGAGCCACCGCATTGCAGCGGATGTTGGTGTCGATGAGCCGCATAGCCACATTCTTGGTCAGTGTGTTCAGCGCGCCCTTGGTGGAGGTATAGGTAGCTCCACAGAAGGGCCGCTCGCCGTTCACGGAGGAGATATTGATGATGACACCATCGTTTTTAGGCATAAAGATTTTCAGAGCCTCGCGGATATAGCGCATGGGACCGCCCAGGTTCGTGTTCATCACCAGCAGCATCCAGTCATCATCGGTCTTGTCAATCATCTTCTGTTCACCGATTCCCGCGTTGTTGATGAGGATATCCACATCCCCAAACTCGCGCAGAGCGGTCTCAAACACCCGCTGTGTATCCTCGGTGGAGCAGACATCCGCCACTACACCCACTGCGCGGCCGCCTTTGGCGCGAATGCCCTGCACCACCTCATCCAGCTTTTCCTGCCCTCTGGCCGTAAGCACTACGGCAGCGCCTTCCTCGGCAAACAACTCTGCCATGGTCTGACCCATGCCATAACTGGCGCCGGTAATGATGGCTACCTTGCCTTTCAACATTTCCTTTTCCAATACAACAACCTCCTTTGTTGGTCCTGATCTCTGGCTTCATTATAAAGCGGCAGAAATGCTATATCAAATACTTATATTTGATGCATTTTCATAATTGAAAATTATAGAATTTTCAATTATACTGGAACCAGGAGGTGGTGAACATGGAGCTTCGCGTGCTGCAATACTTTTTGGCGGTAGCCCGGGAACAGAATATTTCCTCGGCTGCAGAATCGCTGCATCTTTCTCAGCCTACCCTTTCCACCCAATTAAAGGCGCTGGAAAACGAGCTGGGCAAGCAGCTGCTGATTCGGGGAACCAAGGGCTCCCGCAAGGTGCTGCTGACTGAGGAGGGCATGCTTTTGCGCAAACGGGCGGAGGAAATTCTGGAGCTGGTTCGAATGACGGAAAGCGAGATTTCCCTGTCCAACGAGGTGGTTGCCGGGGACGTATACATCGGCACCGGTGAATCAGACCTGATCCGCATCTTCGCAAGAGCCGCCAAACACATTCAAGAAAAACATCCGGATATCCACTACCACATTCTCAGCGGAAATGCCTCTTTCGTACAGGAACATCTGGACCGGGGGCTGATCGATTTCGGCGTTGTTTACAGCCCTGTGGATACCAGTATCTACAACACCATCAAGATCCCCGTTCACGATACCTGGGGCGTTTTGATGCGCCGGGATTCCCCGCTGGCACAAAAGAATGCTGTGCAGCCTCAGGACCTGCTGGATAAGCCGCTGATTCTTTCCGCCCAGAAAGCCGACGCCTGGCCCATGTCCAACTGGTTCGGGCATGATATCACAAAGCTGAACGTAGTGGCTACCTACAATCTGGTATTTAATGCCTCTCTGCTGGTGGAGGAAGGGCTTGGCTATGCGGTTTGCTTCGACAAGCTGATCAATGTGAGCGGAGACAGCAATCTATGTTTCCGCCCCCTTTCTCCCATGATTGAAGCAAAAGCCTCCATCATCTGGAAACGCTATCAGGTTCTGTCCAAAGCAGCCGAGTGCTTTTTGAATGAACTGAAGCAGGAGATGGGCCTGTCCACCGAAATATAAGAAAAACGCCTGTGTCCGGCAGAAAGCTGCCGCAACACAGGCATTTTTGTTTGTTCTGTAAGTGCTCAACCGAAATAGGAGGCAATCTCCTGCATGCGGGCCATCTGATCCACCTGGAAGGGGCACCGGCTGTTGCAGTGGCCGCACTGTATGCAGTCCCCTGCGCCCAGCTCCAGGCCATGGTAATGCTCTGCGGCCATGGAATCCCCGTTCCGGGCCAGATCGTAGTACTTGTTCACCAGGCCCACATCAATTCCCACCGGGCAGGGCTTGCAGTGGTTGCAGTAAACACATTTGCCCACCGCATCCGCCGGGCTGAAAGAGCCGATCACAGAGTAGTCCCGCTCCGGCTCCGAGGCGCAGAAAAAGCCCAGCAGATGCTCGGCCTGCTCCACGCTGCTCATACCCGGCAGCACCGTAATGACCCCGGGCCGGTCCAGTGCGTACTGCATGCACTGGTACTGGGTCAGCGCCTGACCAAAGGGCGAGAGCGAAGCGTCCAGCAGCTGACCACCGGAGAAGGGCTTCATCACTGCGATGCCGATGCCTTCCGCCTCACAGCGCCGGTAGATAGCCGTGCGCTCCTCCACCGAGCCTTTGGCATACTCGCCCTTCTGGTAATCATAGCCCGGATTCACCGAGAACATCAGCATATCCACCGGCGCCTCGTCCAGCACCCGCTGAATGGTAGACGGGGTATGGGAGGAAAGGCCAATGTGCCGTACCACACCCTGCTGTTTCAATTGCAGCAGGTAGGCATAGGCCCCATTGTCCTGGTATTCCTGCCAGTCGGACAGCTCGTCGATACAATGGATGAAGCCATAGTCGATGTAGTCCGTATGCAGTCGGGTCAGCTGCCAGTCGATGCTGCGCTTGATGGCTTCCTCATCGGTGGTCCATCCATAGGTGCCGGTGTGATAATCGGCACCAAAATGCACCTGATACATCACGTTTTTGCGCACGTCGGCAAGGGCCGCGCCAAAGTATGGGAAGGTTTTCCCCTCCGCCGTTGCCAGATCGAAATAATTCACGCCACCCTCATAGGCCCGGCGGATTGTGGCGACTGCATCCGCCTCATTCGCCTGGGCAATATAGGAGGTACCGAACCCCAGCGTGCTGATTCGATCACCCGTTCGTTTGTTGATTCTGTATTCCATTCGCTGCCCTCTCCTTCGTCGCTGCAGGCGGCCACACTTCGGCCACCCCGTCCGGCTCTGCCTGATGGCTCAGGCGAGGCTGTTGTACTGGTCGTCGTTCACCGGCTCCAGCCATTCGTTAGAAGCTCCCGGTGCGGGGATCTCAATGGCAATGTGGGTGAACCATTCATCCGCCGCGGCGCCGTGCCAGTGCTTGACCTCCGGTGCAATATAGACCACATCGCCCGGATGCAGCTTGCGGGCAGGCTGCTCCCATTCCTGATACCAGCCCTCGCCATCGGTACAGAGCAGGATCTGCCCTCCCTTGTGATGAATGTGCCAGTTGTTGCGGCAGCGAGGCTCGAAGGTCACGTTGCACACGTTCACGCCCTCGGCATTCAGTGGATTCAGATAGCTGTTGCCGATGAAATACTGCGCATAGGCAGTGTTGGGCTGACCGAGGCCGAACAGAGAATCCGAGGGATCAGCCTTCTCCTCAGCATAGATTTCCCGCACCATGGGGAAAACCGCCCAGGCGTTGGGCCAACCCACATAAAAGGCGATGTGGGTGATGATCTCCACCATTTCGGTTTTGGTCACGCCATGATTTTTTGCATTCTGGATATGATATTTCAGGGAATTGTCGGTGATACCCTTGGATACCAGTGCCACCACGGTGATCATGGAACGATCCCGCAGCGACAGCTTATCCTCCCGGGACCATACCTCGCCGAACAGCACATCGTCGTTGAGCTGGGCAAATTTGGGCGCAAGGTCGCCCAGTCCGTTTCTTCCTGCCGTTTGTTTGATCATTGATCACTTGCCTCCTGTTCCTGCTTGTGTTTTTCGAATCTCGTGGCGCAGATAATCCAGACGCTGGAGCTGCCGCTCCTTGAAGTGGATCTCGTCCAGGGCCGCGGCCCGCTTTTTTTCCAGCATACGAAGGCGCTCGGCTCCGGTGGCCTCGCCCTCCAGCAGCAGCCGCATGTAAGTCTCCACTTCCTCTGTGCAAAAGCCGATATCGTGCAGGGTCATGATGACGCTCAGACGTTCCAGATCGGAATCGTCGTACTGCCAGGCACCCATCACCTTTTTGACCGCTCCGCACAATCCCCAACTCTCGTATTCCCGCAGAATATTCATGGGAATCTGATATCGCTCGCTTGCCTCCTGAATGGTCATACGCCGCCCTCCAAAAAACAAAATGTAGATGCCCTGGCCGGACATCTACATTGTAAATCGCTTTCAGATCACTGTCTAATACTTATTTTGAAGTTTCAGAAATAGCAAAAAGGCATTTTTTAATATGTTCCAGCAGTGCAGCCACCGCAGGCGGAAAGGTCTCGGTCTTTTTCCAGGCCAGAACCGTACTAGACTCCAGCGCGGGCGACAGGGGCAGAAAGCGCAGTCCCTCATAGCTGCAGCGGAGCCGGATGGTCAGAAACGCTCCCATCCCCTCTCGAGCCAGAAGGGTCATGTTGTAGGGCAGGTTGCCGGTGGCCGCCACCTGCATCTGCTGGGCATAGGGACCCATCCAATGCTCCAGCTCTTTCTGAATCATCTCACGGCGGGTAAAGATCAGGGGCACCTGCGCAAGATCCTCTGCAGTGACACACTCCTTTTGCGCCAATGGATAATCCTCCGGCACATGTACGCCCCATTGCTCCTTCACCGGCAGGCGAATGAAGTCGTATTTGCTGATGTCCACCGGTTCCAGCAGCAGGGCCAGATCCAGCATGCCGTCTTCGATCCGCTCCTTGGTGTTGTCGGCGTTGCCACTGTACAGCTGATAAGTCACCTGAGGATGAAGCGCCTGGAAAGAGGCCAGCCACCCGGCCAGAAGATGCATGCCCTCCAGGTCGCCGCTGCCGATGGAGATTACACCTCGCAGCTCCGGCTCCCGGCGGAATTCCTGCACAGTTTTGTCCGCCAGATCCACCAGCTCCTGTGCCCGGCGGCGCAGCAGCATGCCATCGTTGGTCAGAATAATCCGGTGGCGGCTTCGCTCAAACAGCTTAACCCCCAGCTCCTCCTCCAGCTGCATCAGCTGACGGGAAAGGGTGGGCTGGGTCAGATGGAGCAGCGCCGCCGCTTTTGTAATGTTTTCCTCCCGAGCCACGGCCAGGAAGTATTTGAGCACTCGAAGATCCATGATTTTGCCCCCTCCTCTTTTCAACATCCTATCACGGAACCGCCGGGCAGACAAGGGCAGCTTCCTTTGCCGCAGGGTTTTACATTTTACGCAAAGCAGGTTACAATAGGTCCATAAAACAGCGAAAACGCAAAATTTCCCCGGAAAGGATTATTGTGCTATGACCAGAATACTTTTTGTGTGCTTAGGCAACATCTGCCGCAGCCCCATGGCCGAATATGTGATGCGGGACCTGGTGCGCCAGGCCGGGCTGGAGGACCAGATTCAGGTGGCCTCCGCCGCTACCAGCCGGGAGGAGCTGGGCAACCCGGTGTATCCCCCCGCCCGCCGCAAGCTGGCGGAGCACGGCATTGCCTGCGAGGGTCATGCCGCCCGTCAGATGACTGCCGCAGACTATGACCGGTTCGACCTGCTGATCGGTATGGATCAGAACAACCTGCGGAATATGAACCGCATCTGCGGCGGTGATCCGCAGCATAAGCTGCGCATGCTGATGGATTACACCGACCGCCCGGGCGAGGTGGCAGACCCCTGGTACACCGGCGATTTTGAGCGCACCTGGCAGGATGTGCTGGCCGGCTGCCAGGGCTTGCTGGAACAGCTGGAGAGCAGGGACTGAATTGCCCCGCTTGACAGCACTTTCCTCCGGTGTTATAGTAAATAGCGAAATTTGAATAGTTTTGGAATTCTGGGGGGACTCTTCGGAGTTGAGAAGGTAAAACCTGACCCCACGAACCTGATCTGGTTCATACCAGCGTAGGGAAGCAATTCTGAAGCCCCGGTTCTGCCCGCCTGTTTCAGTGCGAGCACCGAGACCTTGCAGTAAAAAGGATGCTTTTCCAGGCGAAAGGCATCCCTTTTTCTTTTATATTTCTTGCAAAGGAAGGAATCATTGCTATGGAAAACAACACCTGCTGCGGATGCAGCCGGCCGGACCTGCCCTGGGCGGGCCGCGGCACCAATCTGGATATCTCCGGCTGCCGTTTCTCGCTCTACCCCATGGACTCGAACTTTGTGCCCATCATTTTGGGTGCACTGGAAAAGACCGACACCTCGGCGGTGTGGAGCCAGTCGGACGCACTTTCCACCGTTTACCGCGGACGCCTGCCCTACGTGGTGGACGCGGTGGAGGGCCTGTTCGTAAACGCATGGCAGCCCACCGTTCATATGGCACTGGAGGGCCAGTTCTCCAAGGGCTGCCCCGGTGACACCGATGGGGACAGCCTGCTCACCCGGGAAGGCCCCGGTCCCAATGCACAGACCATCGCCGGTGCCCACTTCCCGGTGCTGTGCAAACTGGCACTGTATCCCATGGGCGTGAGCGACTATATCGACCGCATTGCCGAGGTTTGGCACATGGCAGAGGATGCCGGTCTGAATCCCACCAGCGTTCATTATGCCACCCGCATCAACGGCGATGTACAGGCAGTGTTTGACTATCTGCATGCGGTCTGCCGCCACATGGAGCAAACGGTTCCCCATTACATTCTGCATTTCACCCTCTCGGTGAACAGCCCCACGGCGGAATGATTCCTCATTATTCAAAAACAGCAATTAAGGAGTTGGAACAACCAATGAAACAGAAAGAATCAAGCTATTCCTGGAAACTGCAGGACATTATTTTTGTGGCCATGCTGTGTGTGGTATTCGGCGTGGTATATCTGGCGGGCGTTTACCTGATCTCGCCTCTGACCGCCATCTTTGCCCCTCTGGGCGTTTCGCTGCTGGGCACCGAGATGATTTTCGGTATCTGGTTTATGGCTGCCACCCTGGCCGCCTACATTCTGCAGAAGCCCGGCGCAGCCATCATTGCTGAGGTTCTGGCCTCCCTGATCGAGGTGCTGCTGGGCAATATGTACGGTCCTATGGTAATCGTGGCGGGTATCGTACAGGGCGCGGGCGCTGAGCTGGTGTTCGCCGCCTGGCGCTACAAGCGGTTCGACCGCACCACCATGTACCTGGCCTCTGTGGGCTGCACCATCACCGGCTTTTTGTGGAGCTTCGTGCGCTCCAACTACCTGGCCATTGCACCCCAGCTGCTGGTGGTATATTTTGTGGTACGCCTGATCAGCTCCTTTATCTTCTCCGGCGTGCTGTGCAAGCTGATGGGCGACAGTCTGGCCCGCACCGGTCTGCTGAAGAGCTATGCCCTGGGCCGGGCCATGCGGGATGAGTAAGCCGGTGCTCAGCTGCCGGGACCTGACCTTCCGCTATCAGAAGGAGGATGTGTTCCGGCAGCTCTCCTTTGCCATTCAGCCCGGGGAGGCTGTGCTTCTGATGGGGCCTTCCGGCTGCGGCAAAAGCAGTCTGGCCTACTGCCTGGCCGGGCTTTACCCTGCCTACGCGGGAACTCTGAGCGGCGAAATTCTTCTTGAGGGTAAGCCTCTGGAGGATTACCCGCTGGCCCAGCGAGCCCGGGGTGTGTCCATCCTGTTCCAGAACCCGGACGATCAGTTCTGCATGGACCGGGTGGATCACGAAATCCTGTTTGCGCTGGAAAACATCAACTATCCGGGCGATCTGCGTGCCCGCACCCGGGAGCTGCTGGCACTGGTGGGTCTGGAGGATGTGGAGCATCATCTGATTCACACCCTGTCCGGCGGAATGAAACAGAAGCTGGCGCTAGCCACCGCCCTTGCCACCGAGGCAAAGCTGCTCATTCTGGACGAGCCCTTTGCCAATCTGGACCCCGGCTCCTGCGCTGATCTCTCGATGAAGCTGGCTCAGCTGAACCGGCAGGGGCTTTCCCTCTTTGTTGTGGACCACCGGCCGGATTACTGGCTGCCTTTTTTAAGCCGCATTCTGCTGATGGACAAAAGCGGCAACCTTTTGCCGGAAAGCATTCTTCCGGAGGAGCTGCAGGCCCACCGGGAGCTGTTCCGGGAACGTGGCCTGTTTGTGGACGACAGCTGGCTGGAGGGCCAGTCTCCCGCGCCTCTGCCCCAGCCGGAGGAATCCATGGTGCAGGCAAAAGACCTGCGGCTGCTGCAGGGCAAAACCACGGTGGCCGAGCATCTGAGTTTTGACTTTCCCCGAGGCGGCATTACCGCGCTGGTGGGGCGAAACGGCAGCGGCAAAACCACCCTGCTCACCTGCCTTGCCGGGGCCGGACGCTGCAAGGGCAGCCTGAAAGTAAACGGCGCTGCGGGGCTGGTGTTCCAGAATCCCCGGTTCCAGTTTTTGAGCCTGACCGTGGAGGATGAGGTTTTGACCACCCTGCGGGCACTGGAGCCCAAAGCCGAAGAGCAAGCCCTGCGCCAGAAGGCCCGGGCACTGCTGGAGGAATTTGACCTGCTGGCCTGGCGCAAGCACTCCCCCTATGAACTGAGTCAGGGGCAGCAGCGGCGACTGGCTCTGCTGGCCATGCTGGCGGGCAACCGGCCGCTTCTTTTGCTGGACGAACCCACCTATGCACAGGACGAACGGGCCACTCAATTCATCATGGAGCTGCTGCGCCGCCGCATTGATCAGGGTCTCACCGCCGTGATTGCCACCCATGATCTGGCGCTGGCCCGCTGCTTTGCCAACCGGATCTATTTGCTGGAGGACGGCCGCATGCAGCTGCTCAGCCCGGAACAGCTGGACCAATATACCGAGGAAAGGAGCCATGCCCCATGCGCGCTTTGAATCCCGCCTACAAGCTGCTCACCCTGATCATTGCTTCGCTGATGCTCTCGGTCACCTACAACACCCGACTGGATCTGGTGGTGGCAGGCTGCTGCCTGGTGGTAACTCTATGCACCCCGCGGGTGGATCGGAAATTTCTGTTCATCTCGCTCACACCGTTTCTCATCGCTGCCTTCGGCATGTTCATGACCGGCCTGCTGTTCCCCAGTCAGGCGGCTGCACAAGGGGTGGAGACCGCTGTATTCGGCCAGCGGGTGATCTACGCCAGCTCGCTGAAAAGTGCCTGCCAGCTGGCCGCCCGGGTGCTGGCCTTCGGCGGCCTGGGCATGCTGTTCGCGTTTACCACCGAGCCAATGGAGCTGATTATGAGCCTGATGCAGCAGTTCCATCTGCCCCCGAAATTTGCCTATGGCATTCTGGCTGCCTATCATTTCTTCCCGGTGGTGCGTAGCGAGTTCGGCACCGTGGGCGTGGCACTGCGGGTTCGCGGTGTAAAGGCAACGCCCTTTTCACCAAAACGAATCCTCCCCATGCTGGTTCACGCACTGGAACGTTCCCAAAGTCTCGCCATGGCTATGGAGTCCCGAGGGTTCCAGAATGATGCGCCCCGGGCTGTGGCCTTCCGGGTACGGTTCGGCTGGGCGGATATCGCCTTTCTGATCGGTTTGCCCGCCGCACTTCTGGTCGGGCTCTGGCTTTTATAACCACAGGAGCAATGCAATGAATCATACAAAACAAGCGGAGCTGGCCCAGCTGCAGGCGGCCCGCTACCCAAACTTTTCCCCTTTTGTGCTGCTGAAGCTGAGCATGATCCGTTACGGGGCAGTGCTCACCCCCGCCGCGCTGGAGAAAATTCAAGGCTCCATTTACGCCTTTTCCAGCGACACTGCCTTTGACATCCGTTTTTCCGGCCGCAAGGCCTGTACTGCCGTGCCCGGACCGATTCTGCTGCGGGACGGCACCTTCGTTTACATCAACTACGGCGACCCTTATGAGGACCCCTACCAGATCGACTGGGAGGGCGGGCTGTTTTTGCTGAAGGAGGGCAACACGCTGATCGATGTGATCGACTTTGTGCCCCGGCCCGAATTTTACGGCAAAATCACCAGCCTCGGCACTCCCATGGCCGCAGTGGCAGACGTACGCGGCCAGAAGCTGATTCTGAACGCCTTCCAGCGCTGCCGCTTCTGGGAGGGCGGCCACCAATGTGGCTTCTGTGCCTTTTTCACCGGCGGACAGAGCCGGGGTGAGGTGAACTGCCAGGATGTGCGGGAAACCATTCAGGAGGCGCTCAAAGAGCCGGGTCGTTTTTCCGAGATCAGTCTGTCTGGTGGATCGGATTTTTCCGGCGAACCGCCCTTTTCCTGTGAGGTGGACCGGTACATCCGGGTCCTGCAGGCCATCGGGGAAAACTTCACCGGCCGCTTCCCCTGCCAGTTGATGGCACCTGCCTATCCCAAACAGCAGCTGGAACGCATCTGGCGCGAGACCGGCATCACCTCCTATGCGCCCAACATCGAGGTCTGGGGCAAGGCTCTGTTTCAGGAGCTCTGCCCCGGCAAAGAGCAATGGGTCGGCTATGAGGAATGGATTCGCCGCACGTTGGACGCGGTAGAGGTATTCGGGCGCGGCAAGGTGTGCACCCAGGTTGTTGCCGGTGTGGAGCTGGCCGCAAAGAACGGCTTTTCCGATGTGGAGGCCGCGCTGGAATCCAATTTTGAGGCCTGTGAGTTTTTCGCCAGCCACGGAGTGAACTTTTTGTGCACCATCTGGCGCCCGCACCGGGCCACCCGGCTGGGTTACCGGCCCATGCCGCCGCTGGAATACTATGTGCGGCTGGCCGAAGGGCTGCACAGCATCCGTAAAGCGCATGGACTTTACAATACAAATGACGACTATAAGCACTGCGGGAACCACCCGGACAGTGAACTGGAAAGGGGTGATTGAGGATGGAACTACCGATTTTCACCCCACTTTCGTCTGAAACAGCTGCCCTCCTGCCTGTATGGGACAATGCGGTGGCACAGGCGCAGGATCTGGAGGGTTCGCTGTCATTTTCCTGTCCCGTGGTGGCCAGCCAGAATGGCGCCACACTCTTACTGGGCCTTGCCCAGGAACGGACCGCCGCCGGACGCGCACTGGTACGGGCACTCTGGTTCGATCAGCCGGTGACTCTGTGGCTGCCGGGTAAGACCGACTGGCTTCAGCTGACTGCCCGGGCCTGGAAGTGCCACATCACCGGCCCGGTGTTCCGGGAGCTTCTGGAGCAGGCACGCCGCCGGGACCCCGCCGCTGACCTTGCCGTCGTATGGGAGCTGCTGCCCACGGCGCAAAGCTCCTCTTCCCAGCCGCCTCAGCCGGTGGACTGCCCCCTTCTGCGGGAGGCAGAAATTCATCTGGAGCTGCTGCGGCCTGCGGAAGTTGATGAACAGTAATACAAAAAGACAGGCGCTCTGCCCGGTGTATCTGACCGGGTGGAGCGCCTGTTTTTTGACTGAGGCAGCCGTTTGCCTCCGGCTTTTTGCAGGGGACAGAAATCGGCTACTTTTTGTTTCTTTTCCGACTGCGGAAAAAGGCGCAAATTCCTGCGCCGCTCACGCCGCTTCCATGCGATATCGCAGCGGTGTTTTCCGTCTCTTTTTTTACCGCCTTAATGGTGATGCTGCAAAGAGCAATTTCCTGCCCGCCTTCCGCAGCAACGGTGACCGTAGTGCTTCCCTCTTTCAAGGGTTTCACGATTGCTTTCGTTCCATCCACCGGGTCCTGGGTGATCTGTACAACACCATCGGGAGTGCTGCTCCATGTTATCTTTTTGTTTGCAGCAGGTGAGTCCAGAGAAGCTTGAATCTCGGCAGCACCGCTTTGTTCCAGACGCAGGCTGTTCTGCTTGACTACACACGCAAACAGGGACTTGGGTGGAGGCAGGTTTTTCTGCCAGCCACCGCTCCCGCAGAGTGGCAGGATCGGGAAACCCTGTGGAACGCTGTGGAGGAAACCGAAACCGCAAAGGACAGTCGCCTCGCCCGTGAATTTGTGGCGGCACTGCCCATAGAGTTGAGCCGGGAGGAACAAATCCAGCTCCTGCAAGATTTTATCAAGGAACAGTTTGTTGCAGACGGAATGTGCGCCGATGCTGCCATCCATGACCCGTATCCTCCCGGACACAATCCCCATGCTCATATCCTGCTGACGGTGCGCCCGCTGGATGAAAAGGGAAAATGGCAGTACAAGCCCGAGAAAGAATATCTCTGTGTCAAAGACGGCGAGGAACGGGGCTTTACTGCCGCTGAGTTCAAGCAGGCACAGGCCGATGGATGGGAGAAACAGTACCAGTATAAGGTAAACAAAAAGAAGGTGTATATGCCCCCTTCCGCAGCGCAGGCGCAGGGCTATGAACGGGTGTCCAAGTACCCCAAAAGCACCAAATATGGCAGGCAGAATCCCATCACGGAACGATGGAATAGTGCTGAACAGCTTGTCCTGTGGCGGGCTGCATGGGCAAATGTGGCAAACCGCCATCTGGAGCGCACCGGACATGAGGAACGCATCGACCACCGCAGCCATGCCTAGCGTGGGCTGCTGGAGCAGCCTACGCTCCATGAGGGTGTGGTTGCCAGAGCCATGGGGAAAAAAGGTATTATCTCTGACCGATGTGAACTGAACCGGCAGATCAAGGCGGACAATGCCCTGCTTCGGGAGCTGAGAGGACAGGTTAAAAAGCTGGCGCAAACAGTCAAAAATACCCTCCCGGCGCTTGCCGAGGCCATGGAAAATCTGCGAAAAAATTTGCTTCTGTTCTGCTATCAGCTGGGGTATCTCCGCAAGGGCAAGGAACGCCTGAACACTTCGCTGAATACGCTGCGCCCTGCCCTCACACAGTACAATCAGCTGGCAAAGGACATCCGAGATAAGACGAAGGAGCGCCGCATCCTGCTTACCGAGAAAAAGGCGCTCTCTGCTGTCCATGTATTCCGACACCGGGAGCTGGCCGCAAAAATTGCGGCACTGACAGAGGATTTGGAAGAATTGCGTTCTGAGAAAAATCTGCTTCTGGCGTCGCTGGCATATACCGAGGAAGATGCCGCCGATAAGTTTCCTAAAGACATTGCAGCCATGGAGCAGAGTCTGAAACGGTTGGAAGAACAGGAGCAGAAATATTCTGCCGAGCTGGACGCTGCCCTGAACGAGTATGCCGGGCTTCGGGAGCAGGCCCAGGGCTTCGACCCGGTGCAGCTCTACAAAACAAAACAGGCCATCCGCCCCGGCAAGGAGCAGGAAGCGGAGAACCGGGCACAGCAGGTTTACGGCGAAAAGTACAGCCCGCTTTTGATGTTTGACAGCAAAAAGGCGATTTCCCGTATGCTGCATGAGGATATGGAGCGGCAGGCAGTACGGAGAATGATGCGACAGGCGCATAAGGAGCAGCAGACTTTTCAAAAGAAAAAGAGCGAACAGGAACGGTAACCCACCGTTCCTGTTCACTACAAACCTTAACGGGATTTCCCCATAACATTTGATTTGTCTTGATAATTATTTACATCCCATCATTCAATAAAACCAAAGTATATCGCAGCAGCTGCGGCAAGAGCGATTCGATACCAGCCCAAAATTCTGAAATTATGTTTTTTGATGAACGACATAAGGAAACGAATAGATATTATCGATACCAAAAACGCAACCAACATTCCGGTAAGTAGTACAGCACACTCAATAGCTGTAAAATATCAACGAAAAGGCCGCAAGAATATTGCCGCTATGGAGCAAATCTTGAAGCGGATAAAAAGAATGAAGTGACTGCGATCACTCACACTTGACATTATATAGATATTGTGATAATATGACAAACTGGAATGAGTGGTGGAGTCTGTCATAGAGAGCTTTTTGCATCTCTATTTATTCCAAAATGTTTTTAATCAAAAATTAGTTGCTGATATTTGATTAAGCACAGAAGGCAGAACTTCTCACAGAAGGGTCTGCCTTCTTTTTTTGCCAATGATTTGAGGAGGGAAATTGTGGATTTTTCTTTTAGTGCATTTCTTGAAGGGGTCTCATCAAGTCCGATCTTATGCATCACAGTATTATTTACATTGGGCGTGATTTTTGTAAACGGTTGGACCGATGCGCCCAACGCTATCGCAACATGCATCACGACTCGGTGTATGCGTGTGCGCAGCGCCATTTTGATGAGTGCGGTATTTAATTTTCTTGGCGTCTTAATTATGACTCAGATGAACAGCTCGGTAGCCTCCACCATAAGCAACATGGTTGACTTTGGCGGTGATACGCACAGCGCTCTCGTTGCCTTGTGTGCCGCCCTGCTTTCCATTGTGGTGTATAGCGTAGGTGCTTCCCGTTTAGGAATTCCCACCAGCGAGAGTCACAGTCTGATTGCCGGCTTGACCGGAGCGGCTCTGGCCATTCAAAACGGAACTGACGGGATCAATATGGATGAGTGGTCCAAGGTGCTCTACGGTTTGGTACTGAGCCTTGTGCTGGGTTTTGCTATCGGCTGGATCATGTGCAAACTGGTTACGCTGATATGCAGTTCTAAGGATCGCCGAACGACCAATCGTTTTTTTGAAGCAGCGCAAATTTTCGGTGCTGCAGCTATGAGTTTTATGCACGGTGCACAGGATGGTCAAAAGTTTATCGGCGTTTTGTTTTTAGGGATCGCTTTTTCAAATGGCCAGAGTAGTGTTACTGGAATGACCATCCCGGTCTGGCTAATGCTGCTGTGCAGTATCATCATGGCTCTTGGGACAAGCGTAGGCGGAGAGAAAATCATCAAATCTGTGGGTATGGACATGGTAAAACTGGAAAAATATCAGGGATTCTCTGCCGATCTTGCCGCAGCGTTCTGCCTGTTGCTCTCCAGTCTGTTTGGCATTCCGGTTTCAACCACCCATACAAAAACCAGCGCGATCATGGGCGTTGGTGCTGTAAAAAGGCTTTCCGCCATCAATCTTGGTGTTGTGAAGGATATGGTGCTTACGTGGATTTTCACTTTTCCGGGGTGTGGATTGATCAGTTTCGTGGTAGCGAAAATCTTTATTGACGTTTTTTAAGCATAAATGCATTTGCGTTAATATAATAACCAGTATGAGGTGGAAACAATGTCGAAAAAACAAGATTCTTTTTATTTTCAGAATTTTATGGACTGTGCAGATTGCTCACGACGAGCCGCGTATTTTTTAAGAGACACCCTGGAGCACTTTGATGCGACAGCTTTAAAAGAAAAGCTGGACGAAATGCATAAGATTGAGCATGCTGGCGACAGCAAAAGACATGAATTGATAAACACCTTGGTGAAAGCGTTTATTACGCCCATTGATCGGGAGGACTTGGTGCAGATTAGCCAGAACATGGATGATCTTACCGACAAAATTGAAGATGTTCTGATTCGAATCTATTACAATCATATTTCTGACATACGTGAAGACGCTTTCCAGATGGTAGATGTACTTATCCGCTGCTGTGAGGAAATCTGCTTATTGATGGAAGAATTTCCACATTTCAAACATTCCAAGAAACTCCACGAATGTATTGTTCGAATTAACAGTCTGGAGGAAGAATCGGACGAACTGTTCATCTCCTGTATGTACCGTCTGCACGGAACAAACATCGATCCGTTGTATATTCTCGTATGGCGGGAAATTTATCTCTATCTGGAAAAATGTGCAGATACCTGTGAACATATTGCAGATATTGTGGAAAGCGTTGTTATGAAAAACAGATGAGGAGAAAAATATGCTTGCGAAGATAAAAAAACAACCTCCAGGGCGATTAATTGCCATAGGGTTTGCCCTGGTGATATTGATTGGGGCACTTTTACTTATGCTGCCAGTATCGGTGCGAAATGATGCGAAGGTACATTTCGTCGACGCCCTTTTTACCTCGACCAGTGCAGTTTGCGTGACAGGTTTGATTTCCATTGACGTTGCGGATCACTTCACCTTCTTTGGTCAGGTAGTCGTTGCTGCCCTGATCCAGATCGGCGGATTGGGCGTTACATCCATTGGTGTAGGACTGATTTTGGCTGCGAGAAAAAATATCGGAATCAAAGGACGGATCCTGGTCAAAGAGGCCCTGAATATAGATGGGATCAAGGGCATTGTCCGGCTTGTTAAAGCGGTTTTACTCATGACCTTCTGCTTTGAACTGGCAGGTGTTATTTTGAGCTTCATCGTATTTGTGCAGGATTACCCCGTCCTGAAAGCGCTTTGGATCAGCATTTTCCACTCCATCGCCGCCTTCAACAACTCCGGCTTTGACATTCTGGGCGGCTTGAGAAATTTAATCCCATATCAAAGCAATGTTCTGCTGAACTTGACTACATGTGGCCTGATCATTTTCGGCGGACTGGGTTTTCTTGTAATTTTAGACATATTGAAAAAACGGTCCTTCCGGAAATTGACTCTTCATTCCAAAGTGGTCTTGTCAACAACGCTTGCTCTGCTTTTGGGCGGTACGCTGCTTTTAAAGGCAACCGAGAATGTGACATGGATGGGTGCGTTTTTTCAGAGCGTATCTGCACGTACGGCAGGATTTTCTACCTATCCCATTGGCGAGTTTACCAATGCAGGCTTATTCACCTTGATCGTACTGATGTTTATTGGCGCCTCGCCTGGCTCTACGGGCGGTGGTATCAAGACAAGTACATTTTTTGTTTTGGTGCAGCATGTACGGAGCTTGTTTACCAAACGTCATATCGGCGCATTTCGTCGCAGTATCCCATTTGAAGTGTTCTCTAAGGCGTGCACCGTTACGCTGCTTTCCATGCTGTTGGTATGCGGCGGAACGTTTTTGCTCTGTGTGCTGGAGCCGGAATACAGTTTTGTGCAGCTTATGTTCGAAGAAGTATCCGCGTTTGGTACAGTGGGTCTTTCTACTGGAATCACGCCGGATCTCGGTGTGGCAAGCAAACTGGTGTTAATTTTCACGATGTTTGCCGGACGCGTCGGTGCGTTTACCTTGCTGACGCTCTGGATAGATCGTCCTTTGCCCAATATCCGTTATACGGAAGAATCTATCACAATTGGATAACACAAGGAGAAGTGTAAAATGAAAAAGAAAAATAATGCAAATTCCTACGGAATTATAGGGTTGGGGCGTTTTGGTATGGCGCTGGTGGAGTGCCTTGCATCAGCGGGAAAAGAAGTCATCGCTATCGATAAGGACGAGACGCGGGTACGAGAGGCCAGGCGCTTTACGGAAATGGCTTTGGTTGTTGATAATCTGGAACAAATGACCCTTGAAGAGGCCGGGATTCAGAACTGTGAAGTTGTTGCCATATGTATTGGAGAACAAATTGATGTCAGCATTCTTGCAACCATGACAGTATTGAAAATGGGCGTCGGACATGTCATAGCAAAGGCAACAAGCTTTATTCATGGCGAAGCGCTCAAACAACTGGGAGCATCGGTCGTATACCCTGAGAGAGATATGGCGATACGGCTTGGCAAAGGACTGCTGTATAATAGTTTTCTGGATTCTATCGCATTGAGCGGCAATGCTGAGGTGCGCCGTATCCAGGTGTCTCAAAAACTGATTGGCACGACCATTCAGGATATGAACATCCGCCGCCGTTATGGAGTAAACATTATCGCCGTTGAACATGACGGCCATACAGATGTGAATTTTGCGGCGGAATATTGCTTCCGTGAAGGTGATGTGATCAATGTCGTTGGACAGATTAAAAATTTGGAACATTTTGAGGAGGATATCCAATGAACCACGGCGAATAACGCGGCATTGGAAAAACTACTTTTCCATCGCTGTGAAAGGGTGTATTGTCGGCGGAACGATGTTGGTTCCGGGTGTCAGCGGCGGTTCAATGGCCATGATTCTTGGCATCTATAGTTCTCTTATTTCCGCCGTCAGCTCATTTCGTCAGAAAAAAAGCAGGAACTTTTGCTTCCTGCTTGTGTTTTGTATTGGGGCAATGGTCGGAATGGCGTTGCTTTCAAATCCGATCTCTTATTTAATAACTACATATCCGAAACCGACGATGTATTTCTTTATAGGAGCAGTGATTGGGGGAATTCCCATGATAATCCGCGAATCAAAAATTCATGCGTTCTCATGGAGAGTCCCTGCGTATATTTCTCTTGGCGTACTGATTGTTGTCGGCATATCAGTATTTCCGTTCCGTTCGGAAAATATTGGACAATTAACTGGATTATCAGGATTTTTGAGTTTGTTCGCCGCAGGAGCAATTGCCGCAATCGCACTGCTTCTTCCCGGTGTCAGCGCATCTTATTTTCTGCTGTTGTTAGGGTTGTATGACGAAACAATAACGGCCATTCAAACATTTCAACTGTCTTTTCTGATTCCCATGTTGTTAGGAGGTATCGTTGGTATTATTTTAACAGCCAAGTTATTAGAAAAAGCAATGATGCGCTACCCGCGATTTACATATTTGGTCATCCTTGGCTTCATCCTTGGATCCGTCGCCAGTATTTTCCCTGGAATCCCCGCTTGGAGGGAGTTAATAGTATGTATCGCAGCCGGCTTAGGCGGCTTTTTCATAATCTATTTGCTTTCACATAATGGTGTTATCACAAAAGAGGAAAAATAAAAAGAACTTGACAAATCTCTTTTCAGCAGCAGAAATTAATAGATGCTCTATCGTTATGTCCCATGAGCCATCTACACCGTAAGGATTCGCATCGCATTTTCCGGGGATGTATGGAAAAAGGACAATCCCCATGTCGACCGAACCGGTATAAATGCTATTTTCCCGCACAAAGCATACAAATAAAGGCTCTACTCCCGTTTTAGTGGATAGGAGTATTTAGAAAGGGTTAGGGACAGCGAGTTGGAGTTTACCAGCAACGAGGTAAATCATCGAGGCAAAGCCCTCATAGGTATTAAAGCCACGGGCTTTCCGTTTGGCTGCCTGTATCATGGAGTTAATACCCTCACAGACAGCGTTGGTAATGCGGTGGTAGAAGTAGGCCAGTATCTTCTCCTTGTGGTTGCGTAGTGTGGTGGCAGCGTCTTTCATTGGCTGCAACCGGCAACGGCGCATCCAGGAATAGAGAGAGTCAAAGGCGTTCCTTGCTTCCTCCACCGTATAGCAAGCGTAGAAGTCATCCAGGGCAGCAACAATGCTGTATGCCTTCCAGTAATATATACAGATAATTATCTCTTTCAAAAAAGGCGGAGGGTGCCCCCTCCGCCTTTTTGCTTATTTATGAATATGCTTTTTAATGGTCTTTACAATTTCTACTTGTAGAATTGACATAAGGGACATCCCAATGACGATTAGCCACTGTGTGCCATCCAACAAGGTCAACCGGAACGCATTTTGCAGCGCAGGAACAAGCAGAATGCACGCCATCAGAAGAGCAGATACCACGAAGGAAACGATCAACCAAGGATTGATCCCTTCTGCCCGCACCCAGATAGGCTCCGTATTGGAGCGCTGATTAAAAGCGCGAAGCATCTGCGAGAAGGCCAGTACACAGAACGCCATTGTCTGACCGGTCACATGCCCGCCCATGCTTGCGCCGATCCAGTAAGCGCAGGTGGTCATGGCCGCCACAAAGATGCCTTGTATAATAACACGGCGTACCAGATCTTTTTCAAACAGAGTGCCCGATTTTACTGGCTTATGCTTCATAATGTTCTTGCTGGCCGGATCAACACCCAGTGCAAGGGCAGGCAAGGTAGCCGTGGCAAGGTTTACCCATATTTAGCCTCGGATGTTCCTATCCGTTTTAGCACCTTGAAAAAGCGTTTCCCTTCTGCTCATATTGAGCGCACTATTGGCACATCCCAAGAGAATCGTGATTACATTAAAAAAGAAGGAAAGTGGGAAAATGATCCAAAGAAAGACACTTCTATTCCTGATACCTTTTTTGAGTGGGGTGAGATGCCAAAAGAAAGGCAGGGGGAACGAAGTGACTTGGCGCTGCTTTACGACTATGTGAAAGACGGTCTTTCCAACTATGAGATTCTGGAACGCTGTCCCATGTTTATGACCCGGCTAACCGATATAGACCGTGCTCGTGCAACTATTCACAGAGAACAATATAAGAATACCTTCCGTCATCTCCAAATTACTTATATATCAGGAGCCACTGGCACAGGAAAAACACGAACCGTCATGGAGGAAAACGGATATGAAGCTGTATACCGGGTGACAGACTATGAACACCCATTTGATTCCTATGCAGGTCAAGAAGTTCTTGTACTAGATGAGTTCCGAAGCCAGCTAAAAATCTCTGAGCTGCTAAATCTCTTAGATGGCTATCCATTTGATCTACGGTGCCGCTATGCAAACAAGGTGGCCTGTTTCACTACTGTTTATATTATAAGCAATATTCCTCTGTACGAGCAATACCCTAATGTTCAAGCAAGCGACAAAGAAACCTGGAACGCATTATTACGCAGAATCCACACAATTAAGGACTATCATAAAGATGGTAGCATACATGAGTATACGATGGAAGAATACCTGAATAGCTTTGTAGCCCTTGATCCTGTTCGTTATCCCCATCCGTTCGCGACCCTTCATAATAGAGAACCTCGTCTCAGTTCATCTGAACGAACTGATTTAGTCCAGGCATTTTAAGGAGTGTATTATATATGTTTGAAAGCTATCCGGAGATTTTGACCACCAAAGATTTGCAGCAGATTTTCCCGAAGAACAAGGGGGCTATTTATGACCTGCTTAAAACCGGGCAGATTCCAAGCTTCAAAATCGGGCGAGAATACATGATCCCAAAAGCCGATTTATTGGACTTCATTAACCGTCAGATGAAAAAGTAATAGCATGTTCATTATTGGGGTGTTATACTTTATTTGTACCTGTTTCTTTTGCAAGCAGACTTGCCGCAGTGATTGGAAAGGATGCTGTATATGACAGGCAGATTGCAGAAGAAAAATGATTATTATTATGTGGTACTTCAACTGAGAGACACAGACGGAAACCGCAAACAAAAATGGATTGCCACGGGATTGCCGGTAAAAGGAAACAAGGCAAGGGCCACCGAAGAGATGCGAAAGATTCTAAACGAGTATGAGAGGGCCAATCTTTTATTTAGCCCAAACGAACCGTTTGTAGATGTTTTGGAGCGGTGGCTGGAGCACGCCAAACTTCATTTGGAGATTAACACCTATTCCAACTATGAAATTATTTTCCGTGCCCACCTTCAACCCTATTTCCTGGAACACCCCGTAGAGCTGAGAAAGATTCAGACCGCCCATATTCAGGCATATTGTAATTATAAGCTGCAAACCCTCAGCCCTGTTACCGTCAAAAAGCATCTGAGCAATATCTCATGCGCTTTAGAAGAGGCCCGAAAGAATCACATTATACCCTATAACCCCGCCCATGATGTGATCCTTCGGGGGAGCAAGAAGTTTATCCCGAACTTCTACGATGAACAGCAGATTGCCCAGCTCTTTCAGGCAGCACGGAAAAGCAAAATTGAAACTGAGATTATTTTAGCCTGTACCTATGGACTGAGAAGAAGCGAGGTTGCCGGGCTTACATGGTCACAGGTCGATTTTGAAAAGGAAACCATACTCATTTCCAAAACTGCCGTTATCAGCAAAGGCGGCACCGTCTACAAAGAGCGCACCAAAACAAAGAAAAGCTGCCGTGTGCTTCCTATGAGTTCAGAGATTAAGCAATACTTGCAGAACCTCTATAATAGGCAGCAACAGCAGCAGCAAAGTTTAGGCGCTCATTATCACCCATCCGACTTTGTATGCCGACAGGCAGATGGAAGAGTTTTCTCCGTTGAAGCAATCAGCAGCAATTTCAAAAAACTTTTGGCAGACAACGATCTTCCCCCGATTCGGTTTCACGATCTCAGGCACTCAGCAGCCACCAAACTTCTGGCAGATGGTTATAATATGAAGTGCGTCTCTGAGTTTCTGGGGCACTGTGATATTCACACAACCATGAACATCTACGCACATGTGAGCAATCAAACCAAAAAAGAAATGGCTGGCAGCATGGGGGGATTATTAAACAGTCTGAATGATCCACCGCCTCAAACACCGGTAGAAGCTCCGGTAGAAAAGATTATCTACTTCCCAGCTTCCCGCGCAATATAAGGAATCAGGGTAGAAGATGGTAGAAAAGCGGTAGAAAAAACCTTCACATCAGGGGAATTCCATAATAGGAATATATAGCAAAACCCCTGTAAACCGTTGAGTTTACAGGGGTTTCAACTGGTGCGGATGAAGGGACTTGAACCCCCACGGTATCGCTACCACTAGAACCTGAATCTAGCGCGTCTGCCAATTCCGCCACATCCGCATATTTTTTTCGCTTTGGCTGTTCACCTCAGCGACATGTTTTATTATAGCACGGATTCAGAGAATGTCAACACCTGTTTTCGAATTTTTTGAAAATATTTTTCCAAATGGTTTTGCAGCCTTTGGAATTGACATTCCCTTTTCGTATGCGTATAATATATAAAATGTTAGGACAAAGGCGTCCATCCCAAGGCGGTAGTATCCGCTTTCACGGGATGGGCGCTTTTTCTTTTTTGTTATAACAGACACAATCTTCAAGGGGGATATTGGGAGTATGGCAAGCAAGCATATTTTTGTGACCGGCGGTGTGGTTTCCGGCCTGGGCAAGGGCATCAGCGCGGCCAGTCTGGGCCGGCTGCTCAAGCAGCGTGGTTTGAAGGTGGCAGCCCAGAAGCTGGACCCTTATGTAAATGTGGACCCGGGTACCATGAGCCCTTACCAGCACGGTGAGGTATTCGTGACCGAGGACGGTGTGGAAACCGACCTGGACTTGGGCCACTACGAGCGCTTCATCGACGAGGATCTGAACAAGCTCTCCAACCTGACCAGCGGCCGGGTCTACTGGAATGTACTGCACAAGGAGCGGGCTGGTGAATATCTGGGCCACACGGTGCAGATCATTCCTCACGTAACCAACGAGATCAAGGAATTTGTTTACGGCCTGGGCGAATACACCAAGGCAGATGTGGTCATCACCGAGATCGGCGGTACCATCGGCGACATCGAGAGCCAGCCGTTTCTGGAAGCCATCCGGCAGATCAGCCGGGAGGTCGGCCGGGAAAACTGCCTGTTTTTGCATGTGGTGCTGGTTCCCTACCTGAAATGCTCCGGCGAGCATAAGACCAAACCCGCCCAGCATTCGGTACATGAGCTGCAGAGTATGGGCATTATGCCGGACGTGATCATCGCCCGCTGTGACGAACCCCTGGAGGACGGTATCCTGCAGAAGATCGCTGCATTCTGCAACGTGGAGCAGGACTGTGTAATCGAAAACCGTACCCTTCCCAGCCTGTACGATGTGCCCCTGATGCTGCACGGTGCACGGCTGGATGAGCTGGTCTGCCGTCGCTTCGGCTTTACCGCGCCGGAGCCGGATCTGACCGAGTGGCGGCAGATGTGCACCCGCATCAACGAGCTGAACCGCTCGGTGACCATTGCCATGGTGGGCAAGTATGTGGAGCTGCATGATGCTTACCTCTCGGTTGTGGAGGCGCTACGCCACGGCGGTTACGAGAACAGCGCGGCTGTGAGCATTCGCTGGGTGGATGCGGAGCAGCTGAGTGAAGCCAATCTGAACGAGCAGCTGGCCGGTGTGGACGGCATTCTGGTGCCCGGCGGCTTTGGTCAGCGCGGCATTGAGGGCATGATTCTGGCTGCTCGCTATGCACGGGAGCATTCTCTGCCCTACCTGGGCATCTGCCTGGGCATGCAGATCGCGGTGATCGAAGCGGCCCGGAATATGGCTGGTCTGCCCCGGGCCAACAGCCGGGAATTCACCCCGGAAAATGACCAGTGCGTAATCGACCTGATGCCGGATCAGACCGGCGAGCTGCCCAAGGGCGGCACCATGCGTCTGGGCGCATACCCCTGCGCTTTGGCAGAGGGTAGCCGGATGCGTGACATTTACAGTGGGGCTGAGCTGATTCACGAGCGCCATCGCCATCGTTACGAGGTGAGCAACGCCTTCCGTTCGATGCTGGAGGAAGCAGGCGTGCGCTTCACCGGCACCTCTCCGGATGGCCGCCTGGTGGAGGCCATGGAGCTTCTGGAGCATCCCTTCTTTGTTGCGGTGCAGTATCATCCCGAATTCAAGAGCCGCCCCAACCATGCACACCCGCTGTTCCGTGAGCTGATTCGTGCCTGCCTGAAGGGCTGAGCACTTTCTCACCATTTCAACAAAAGCGTGCCTTCCGTCCGCATTGTGCAGATGGAAGGCACGTTTTCCTTTTTATAGCTACCGGGTACATCTCCGCGTTACCGCAGGATCATCGCCAAAACGGCGATTCCCATGATTACAGCGATAAATGCGCTGAAGCCACAGCAGATACGCACACCATACTTTATCGTTTTTTCGCAAAAATCTTTTGCTTTCTCCACATCCGAAAACATGGATGCGATCTTTTCCTCCGTGCCATTTCTGTCTCTCACATCCTGAACATCGATATTCCGGACCAGTTCGTCCAGCGACATTCCAAAATAATCACTCAGCAGAACCAGCCGCTGAAAATCCGGGTAGGATTGGCCCGTTTCCCTTAGTTAAAGATATTGTTGGGTATCTCAAGATGTGTCATTCGATTTTGCCGATAAAGCGGTAGAAGATTTCCACTTCCTGTTCCCGGCTTCCGTCCTCACTTTTGACCGCTTCATGGACAAGGATTTTTTCAATCAGCGTATTCAGAAGTTCAGCCGTCAATTCTGTGGGATTGACATACTGTTTCATCAGACCTATCCACTTTTCAGCGTCAACCGCTGTCTGGGCGGCGACCTCCATCGCTTCGTGAAGCCGTTCAATTTTTGCGTCCAATTCTCGCTGTTCGCCCTGATACTTTTCGGACAGCATATTGAAATTGTATTCTGTAATGCGTCCGGCAGACCAGTCCTCATACATTTTTGCAAACAGGGTGTCTACTTCTGCTTTGCGCTTTTCCGCCTTTTTCAGTTCGGCTGTCTGCCGCTTCCTTGCAGTATTGCGTTCCTTGTCGCTGGCGTTAAGTAGCCGTTTCAGAAGTTTGTCCCCATCCTGCTGTGCCAGCACAGACCAGTATTGCAGACGGGAAAGGACATAGGCGTAAAGCACATCATAGCGGATATAGTGCATGGAACACTGGTGCAATCCTTGCCCGTACTTGCTACAATGGTAGTGGGCATAGGGATTTTTGTTCTGGCTGTTCA
>NZ_SLUM01000006.1 GCF_004345265.1 Allofournierella massiliensis | reverse complement strand
CGCTTGCGCGGCGGTCTTTTTGTTTTGCTCTCTTTCGCCTCCTACTAAGGTTGCAAACTTTCCTCAATTCCCTGTTGACTTTTTATTTGCAGACTTTGTTTTTAAAAACGCTCCAACAATGACAAACTGTGGAGCGGATCAATGTGCACAAATTTTTACTCTTTTATTTGTATGGGTTCATTATAGCATGCCCCTCGGTAAAAAGCAAACCACCCGCGGCAGCTCCACCCTTTCAGTCTGGCCCGGACTGGCGGCGGCTAATCCCCTGCTGCGGATACAAAAAGGCCCCGGCTCTTCCGATTAAACGGAAGGCCGGGGCCCACGGATTCGCAGTCAGAACGGGGGATGAATCAGCGATCCAGATCCTCTTCGTTCTCCAGGTTGTGCCACACGTTCTGTACGTCGTCATCGTCCTCCAGAGCGTCCAGCAGCTTGGCCATCAGCTTCTGGTTGTCCTCATCGGTGATGGCAGAGGTGGTGGAGGGCACCATTTCCACTTCAGCAGAGATGAAGGTATAGCCCTTGTCCTCCAGAGCCTGACGCACGGCGGAGAAGGCGTCGGGATCGGTGGTTACTTCCACCACGTCGTCGCCCATGTCGAAGTCCTCGGCGCCGGCGTCGAAGCAGTCCTCCATGACCTTCTCCTCGTCCAGACCTTCACCGTCCAGCACAATCACACCCTTCTGGGTGAACAGGAAGCCCACACAACCCATGTTGCCCAAGTTGCCGCCGAACTTATCGAAGTAGTGGCGCAGGTTGGCAGCGGTGCGGTTGCGGTTGTCGGTCAGGGTTTCCACCATCATGGCGATGCCGCAGGGGCCGTAGCCTTCGTAGGTGATGGATTCGTAGTTGTCCTTCTCGCCGCCCTCAGCGCGCTTGATGATGCGCTGGATGTTATCGTTGGGCACGTTCAGGCTCTTAGCCTTGGCGATCAGGTCACGCAGCTTGCCATTGCTGGCGGGGTCCGCGCCGCCCATGCGCACGGCAACGCCGATCTCGCGGCCAACCTTGGTGAACAGCTTGGCCTTCTGGCCGTCGGTCTTTTCCTTCTTGCGTTTGATGTTATTCCATTTGCTATGTCCAGACATGGAAACTTCCTCCTATTTTATGCCGAGCCGCAAGCCGGGCCCGAACGATGTGCGGTAACTAAATAATTTTAGCACAAAAAGCCCTCTTCTGGCAAGTGCCCGGGGCCTCAGAAGCCCATTATTTCAGGTTTCGCAGGGCTTTTGGATAGTGGTTTTTCACCTTTCCCCCGCTCACCTTGCCTGCGCCCAGCGAAAAGCCGTCCACCAGCACGCAGCACCAGCCGTTTTGGGCGGTGCGCGCCTCGATTTCCTCGCCCCGCAGCCAGGCGGCGGTGCGTTCATCGGAAAGGGTCAGCTGCTCCTGATTGGTGCATGTATGGCCAAAGGCGGTGAACAGATGATGGGCGGGCACAAACCGCCCTTTCTGCACGGTACCAGCCGCGACGCCGCAGCGCATCACCCGCAGTTTGTGGGGCGGCAGCGGCGTCTCAGGCGGCAGAAGCAGCAACTCGCCTGCCTTGAGCAGCGGCCGGTCGGCAAGTGCCGGAAAATACTGCCGGGCAAATTCCAGCCATTCCTTGCAGGGCTTGGCCGGCTTTTCCGGCTTGAAGGGGCGGCCGGCTTCGCTTTCCGCGCTTTTCACCAGTTTTGCCATGAAATGGCCCTCGCCGCCCTGGAAGGGCCAGATACGACGAACCAGATTTACATCAAAGGGATGCTCCCCGCAGCGGTTTTCTTCGCCCGGGCTGCCAAAGGCTGCACCAGTATCCACCAGTGTAAACTCCGGATGGCGGGCAAGGAATTCCCCGATCTGGCCCTCGTCCTCCTCCGGCGCAAAGGTACAGGTGGAATACACCAGCACCCCGCCGGGGGCCAGCAGGGCAGCGGCATTGTCCAGAATCTCCCGGCCAATGGCGGCACACTGGCGTACCAGCCCTTCGTTGTGCTGGGTCAGCGCCTGCGGCTCCTTGCGGAACATCCCCTCGCCGGAGCAGGGCGCATCCACCAGAATCCGGTCAAAAAACGCCGGGAAAGCCTTGGCCAGAGCGCCGGTGTCACTGTTCAGCACCACCGCGTTGGCCACACCCATCCGCTCCAGATTGGAGCGCAGGATTTCGGCCCGGCCTGCATTGTATTCGTTGCTTACCAGCAGCCCCTGCCCCTGCAGAGCTGCCGCCAGCTGGCTGCTCTTGCCGCCGGGCGCAGCACACATGTCCAGCACCTTCATGCCGGGCTGCACATCCAGCAGCGCCGCCGGAGCGCTGGCCGAGGGCTCCTGGGAATAAAATGCCCCGCCATGGTGATAGGGATGACGACCGGGCTTGAAGTCCGGCTCTTCCACCGCAAAGCCTTCGGCGCAGAAGGGCGACGGTTTCAGTGCAAGTCCCGCCAGCCGGGCAAACTCTTCCGGCGTACAGCGCAGCCGGTTTACGGTCACGCCCCGGGCCGCTTCCTCGCTGGGGGCCGCGTAGTATTCCGCGTAACGTTCGCCCAACAGGGCCCGCTCACGCTCTTCAAAATATTTTGCCTGCAATGCCATACCACCTTTGTATAATGGGTCTTGTTTGGGGTTACACTAGGAGCGAAGAGGCACAGCGGATAAGAAAACACGCCGGGCAAACGCCCCCGCTCCCTCTTCGGATTCGGAAAGGAGATCACAAACCATGGAAAACCGTAACGCGAAAAACAGTATGAACAGCCGCAGCGCCAAGAACAGCGCCAAGAACGAAAGCACCAATGCTACCAGCAGCACTTCCAAAAACAGCAAGAGCACCGGTGCTTCCAACATGAAAACCGGCAAGTAACACCGGCAATTCCCCCGCCGGGCACGCACCGGCAAACACAGCCCTGACAAAATACAGGGTGTGAAAAGGCTGAGACCCTCGGAACCAATCTTTCCTGTTCCGCCGGTCTCAGCCTTTGTTTGCGTTTTCCGGCAACGCTCTGCCGCTCTTCGGGGCAAAGCGTTCCAGGGAATGCCTTTTATTCCGGCTTTTCCACTGCCAGCGGGTCGTAGCCCTCCCACAAAAGGTCGAACAGTTTCTGAATGCGCTGGTTCTGGCCGGTGAGATACAGCCAGCCGAACAACGCCTCAAAGCCGGTGGATGCCCGGTATTCCTGAGGGGTTGCGTGCTTGGCCACGGTGGCCTTACTGGCGTTCTTGCCCCGGCGCAGCACCGCCTGTTCGGTCTCGGTGAGCTGGTCCTCAATGGCAGCCAGCGCCCGGTTCTGGCCCTTGGCGGATACATATTTCACGCAGGCCGCGTGCAGCTTGCCGGGCACCAGGCGGGTGCGTTCCACCAGCCGCTGGCGAACCAGCAGTTCGAACACACCGTCGCCCACAAAGGCCAGATTCAGGGGAGACTGCTCCCGGATATCCACTTCCGGATTTGCTTCAAACAACATGGTTTTTGCCTCGTTTCATGCCGCGCGACGCGCGGCTCAGGTCAGAATGATACTGCCTTAGAAGATATAGTCAAACTGGTATTCGCCGATCTTGATGGTGTCCTCTTCCTCAACGCCCTGAGCCACCAGATCACGCAGAATGCCGCTTTCGTCCAGCTGACGCTGGAAGTACTGCAGGCTTTCGTAATCATCCACATCGCTGCCGGCCAGAATGCGCTCCAGCCAGGGAGCAGTGATGGTAAACTCGTGGTCGGCGGTCTTTTCGATGGTATAGGTGCGCTCGTTGGGGTTCACCGCGTAAGGTACGAAGTCCGGCTCAAACACCTGCACCGGAGGCAGCTGCTGCAGCCGATCCCACACGATGCCGGGCAGATTCTTCAGGCCCTGATTGGTGGCAGCAGAGATGGGCATGAAGGTCAGGCCCTTGCTTTCCACATAGGACTTGAAGCTCCCGATCTGCTCTTCGGTGGCGATATCACACTTGTTGCCCAGCACGATCTGGGGCCGGGTGGCCAGCTCGGGGCTGAAACTCTGCAGCTCGGTGTTGATCTTTTCGAAGTCCTCCACCGGATCGCGGCCCTCGCAGCCGGACACGTCCACCACATGCAGCAGCAGACGGCAGCGCTCCACATGGCGAAGGAAATCATGACCCAGACCGATGCCCTCGCTGGCGCCTTCGATCAGGCCGGGGATATCCGCGGCCACGAAGCTCTGCTCGGGGCCCACCTTCACCACGCCCAGCACCGGGCTCAGGGTGGTGAAATGATAGTTGGCAATCTTGGGTTTGGCCGCACTGATCACGCTGATCAGAGTGGATTTGCCCACATTGGGGAAGCCGATCAGACCCACGTCGGCGATCAGCTTCAGCTCCAGGCGCACCTCGTACTCCTCGCCGGGCAAGCCGGGCTTGGCAAACTTGGGAATCTGACGGGTGGGGCTGGCAAAATGGGTGTTGCCCCAGCCGCCCTTGCCGCCCTTGGCCACGATTACCGGCTCGTCGCCGGAAATATCGGCCATCAGCAGACCACTGGCAGCATCGCGGATGAGGGTGCCGCGGGGCACCTTGATGACCAGATCCGGGGCGTTCTTGCCGGTGCAGCGCGAGCCGCTGCCATTTTCGCCCGGCTGGGCGGCGTACTTGCGCTTATAGCGAAAATCCATCAGGGTGGACAGGTTGTCGTCGGCCACAAAAACCACGTTGCCGCCACGACCACCGTCGCCGCCGTCCGGGCCGCCGGCCGCCACGAACTTTTCCCGATGGAAGCTCACAGCACCGTCGCCGCCTTTGCCTGCTTTGATGGTGATCTTCGCCACGTCTACAAACATCGACATTGTTTTTCTCCTTTTTTCATAATGGAAAATGGGGATGGAGCGTGCGGCAGCAGTATCACGCTGCCCCTGTGCCTTATTACCAGTATGCCCCGTTACAAACAAAAAGCCAGGCCCAATCAACAGGCCTGGCTTTTGAAAGATCTTACTGCTTAACGCTGACCTTCTTGCGGTCACGGCCCACGCGCTCGAAGCTTACGCGGCCGTCCACCAGAGCGAACAGGGTATCGTCGCTGCCGCGGCCCACGTTCTCACCGGGATGGATGTGGGTACCACGCTGACGAACCAGGATGTTGCCGGCCAGAACGAACTGACCGTCGGCGCGCTTAACGCCCAGACGCTTGGACTCAGAGTCACGACCGTTCTTAGTAGAACCTACGCCTTTCTTATGTGCCATAGTAGTTTACACCTCCGTTATTAGCCCTTGATGGCAGTGATCTCGACCTTAGTGTAGGGCTGACGATGGCCCATGCGGCGGGCGCTGCCCTTCTTAGGACGATAAGTGATGATGTTCAGCTTCTTGCCCTTGCCGTTCTTCACGACCTTGGCCTCGACGCTGGCGCCCTCAACAACGGGAGTGCCCACCTTAACGGAGCCCTCGTTGCCGACAGCCAGAACGGAGTCGAAGTTCACATTGGTGCCTTCAGCAACGTCCATCTTCTCTACGAAGATCACGTCGCCTTCCTGTACCCGGTACTGCTTGCCACCGGTAACAATGATAGCGTACATAGTGTTTTGCCTCTCTTATATAAGTCTCGCTGGACTAGTGGGCGGGTGATGTTGCACACCTCTTGGGTGCCCGAACCATGCGGCTATACTACTATACCACAACTTTTTGGTGATTGCAAGTGCTTTTTTGGCCTTACAAGGCCATTTTTTGCAGTTTTCTTCTTTTTTTACCGGCCGGTCTGCCGCCGGGCAGCCTGGATGGTGTTCACCAGCAGCATGGCCCGGGTCATCAGGCCCACACCGCCGGGCACCGGGGTGATAAAGGAGGCCTTCTGCTCGGCAGCGGCAAAATCCACATCACCGCACAGCTTGCCGTTCTCGTCCCGGTTGATGCCCACGTCGATGACCACCGCGCCGGGTTTCACCATATCGCCGGTGACAAATTTCGCCTTTCCGATGGCCGCCACCAGAATATCCGCTTCGCCGCACAGCTGGGCCAGATTCTCGGTTTTCGAGTGGCAGATGGTCACAGTGGCATTCTCCCGCAGCAGCAGCATGGCTGCAGGCTTGCCCACGATGTTGCTGCGGCCCAGCACCACCGCCCGCTTGCCTGCGATGGGCATGCCGGTGCTTTTCAGCATTTCGATGCAGCCCGCCGGGGTGCAGGGCAAAAAGCACTCTTCCCCGATCATCATCCGGCCCACGTTCACCGGCGAAAAACCGTCCACATCCTTTTCAGGAGGGATGGCAGCAATCACCGCCTGCTCGTCGATCTGAGCGGGCAGAGGCAGCTGAACCAGAATGCCGTGAACACTCCTGTCCTCCGCCAGCTGTTTCAGCTGTTCCAGCAGCTGGTCCTGCGTTGTGTCGGCAGGAAGGCGGAGCATCCGGCTCTCGATGCCGCACTCGCGGCAATCGGACTCCTTGCCCCGCACATAGACGGCACTGGCCGGGTCGTCACCCACCAGAACCACCGCCAGACAGGGGTTCACTCCCCCGGTCTTCAACTCCTCTACCTGACTGCTTACCCGCTGTTTGATGCGGGCGGCCAGCTCTTTGCCGCTGATGATCTGCGCCATGGCTTCCTCCTTATTCCACGGACAGAACTGCCCGTCTGCGTTTATTTTTCATCCAGTCCCTGCGTGAGCGAACTGTTCGTGGCCGCACGCTCCTCCGGGTCTACCGGCAGCTGCGCAAAGCGGGCGTTTTCCTGCCGCACGCTTTCCTGCATTCCGGCATCCATCTCTGCCTGCTCCAGCTTCTGACGGATCAGAGAATCCCAGTCAAACGACTGCTGTTCCTTCTGCGCCTGTGCAAACTCTTTGTGAGAAGCGCTGGCGGGCAGCTGACGCTGCATTTCCTCCAGACTCACGCTCTGGCCCAGAGCATCCAGTTTGTCGGCCCAGTTTTCCCGGGCGGTCTGGAATTTCTTTTCCGCCGTCGTGCTCAGCGGCAGATCCACCATCAGCTCCCGTTTGCCGATCTTGCGGCGGATCACCACAATGGCGACTACTGCCGCCACCACGCTGACCAGAGCGACCAGCTGGCTGACCCGCAGATTCACACCCGGCAGCAACAGGCTGTCGGTACGCAGGCCCTCAATCCAGAAGCGGCCCGCGCCGTACCACGCGGCATACATCAGCGCGATCTCGCCGTTGAAACGGCGTTTTTTCATGTAGGCCCACAGGGCGAAGAAGCCCACCGCGCACCAGATACTCTCATACAGGAAGGTGGGGTGCACCGGCATGCCGGGATCCACAATCACGCCTTCCTGGGCCAGAGTAGCCTGCCAGCTGCTCAGATAGTTGGCAGTGGCCTGACTGTACATGCCCCAGGGCAGGCTGGTGTTGGTGCCAAAGGCCTCCTGATTCACAAAGTTGCCCCAGCGGCCAATGGACTGCCCGATCAGAAAGCCCATGGCCACCAGATCAAAGGTGGCGGGAATGGACAGCTTGCGCCATTTGCAGGCAAGGCCGCCAAACACCGCCGCGCCGATTACGCCGCCGTAGATGGCAAGGCCGCCCTGACGGATGCCGATCATATCGGCAAAGCTCTCATAGGGCACCGGAGAAAAGATCACATAGTAGGCCCGGGCGCAGATCACCGCACACACACTACCCACCAGTACCACGTCCACAAGGCGGTCGGCATCAATACCGAAATCCACCGCATAGTGGAAGGCAAACACCAGCGCCAGCAGAAAACCGGTGGCAATCAGCACGCCGTACCAGTAAACGTCCAGCCCGCCAATGGTAAATGCCACCCGATTGATATTGAATTCCAGCCCCAGACCGGGGAATTGCACCAGATTCGTCATGCGTTCTCCTCCTGCTTGGGCCAGATGATGACGGTGGACGAGCGTTCCGGGCGCAGCATGGTCTGCAGCGCCTCGTCCACTTCCTGCCGCGTCACGCTGGCCAGCGCCTCAATCTCCTCGGTCAGGCTGCGCTTACGGAAGAAGCTGCCGGCCAGCGCGGTGGCACTGTCCTCAATGTTTTCCAGATCCTGCAGCATCTCGCCATAGGACTGGTTCTTACACAGGGTGAACAGCTCCTCGTCCACGCCCTCTTTACGCAGCCGCTCGATTTCCTCCAACAGCATACCGCGCACCTTTTCCGGCTGCTCGGTCTCACCGGTGAAGAGGAAGCAGCAGCAACCGTCCAGCACAAGAAACTCGCCGCCGAAGCCCGGGTTCACCAGTCCCTGATCATAAAGGGTTCGGTAGAACCTGGTCATGCCGCCGCCCACCAGCTCGGTGAGCATATCACAGATGATCTCGGCCCTGGCGCCTTCCACCGGGGTCTCCTTGAAGCCCACACCCAGACAGGGCTTGGCCAGCTGCATGGAAAATTCCAGCCGCTCTCTGGCAACACTTTCCGGCTCCTGAGGCTGAATCCGCTTCACCGTGGCAGGCTTTGCGGGCAGCTTGGCCCGCTTGCAGGCGGCCAGCACCTGCTCGGTGGTAATGTTGCCCGCCACCGCCAGAACCATATTGCCCGGGTTGTAGAAGCCCTTACAGCAGTCGTACAGCATTTCCGGGGTGATCTGCGCGATGCTCTCCACCGTGCCGGCAATGTCGTTGCGGATGGGATGGTTGTGATACAGGCAGCCAAACAGGCCGGTCATGATTCGCCAGTCCGGGCTGTCGTCGTACATTTTGATTTCCTGGCCAATGATCCCCTGCTCCTTCTGGATGGTCTCCCTGGTGAAGTAGGGCTCGTTTACCATGCTCAGCAGGATATCCAGGCTCTCGTCCACCTGCTGAGTAGCGGTGAACAGATAGCAGGTTTTGTCGAAGCTGGTGTAGGCGTTGGCTGCCGCGCCGGTTTTGGCAAACTTGGCAAAAGCGTCGCCGTCCTCGCTCTCGAACATTTTATGCTCCAGAAAATGGGCCACACCCGCGGGCAGACTCACCCGGCGGCCATCCACCTCAAATTCCAGATCGATGGAGCCAAAGCGGGTGCCGTAAATTGCGTGCACGCCGCTGTATCCGGGCATGGGCCGCACCAGAACGGTCAGGCCGTTTTCCAGTACCACCGATTCACAGGCCACGGCGGCGCGCACCGCCTGCATGGGTTCATTCTGCATGGCTGGGCTCCTCCTTTTTGGTCACAAGATAGCTCACCGAGTAGCGGAACCCGGAAAGAATGGCGCGCACATCCTCGGCGGTCACCTCGTTCAGCTGGCGGGCTGCCTGCTCGGGGGTATTCACGTTGCCGCCCCGCAGGATCTCGTTGTAATACCAGTTTTCCAATCCGGCCAGGCTGTCGCCCACACTGTTCAGACCGGACAGAATGCCCCGGCGGCTGTTTTCCAGCTCTTCTTCGGTGATGGGGCCGTTCACCAGATCATTCAGCTCCTTCAGGATGGCCTGCTCCGCCTTTTCGGCGTTGGCAGGCTCCACGCCGCTGTCCACCATCATGAAGGCGGTGGGCGAAGCGAAGCGGCTGGCGCAATAGTAGCAAAGGCTCTGCTTTTCCCGCACATTCAGGAACAGACGGCTGGTGGCGGAACCGCCGAACACGCTCATGGCCAGCCGGAAGGCATTCAGCTGCTCCGGCTTTACGCACTGGTTCCAGGTAAACAGCATGCACAGCTTGGCCTGTACCAGATCCATCTCCTCCCGGAAATGCTCCACCGGCTGCGCGGGCATGAACAGATAGTTTTCCAGCTGAGCCGGCTCACGCTGCACTCCGGCCAGCTTTTCCAGCGTCATGCGGCGTACCACATCCTCGTCCGCGCCCAGGCAGATCACGTCCAGCTGAGCGGTACGCAGCATCTCCTGGTAGGCGGCGGTCAGGCTCTCGCAGGTGACAGAGGGCAGATCGGCCAGATAGCCGTCCCGCTCAATGCCCGCGGGAGAATCGCCAAAGAATTTGCGCCGGGCCTGCCGCACGCAGTACAGGCGCTTGTCGTTGATCTCGCTTTCCAGCTGGCGGGCCAGAGTGGTCTTTTCAATTTCCACTGCCTCGCGGCTGAAGCAGCCGTTTTCAAAGTAGGGATCAAAGGCCACGCCGAACACAATGGCCGCGTATTCAGCGGTGAGGGCCTCGCCGTTCAGAGCAAACCGATCCTTGATGCCCGTGATGGAAACACTGAGCACCCGGCTGGCGCCCTGCATGCTGGTTTCCACCGAGAGGGCCGCGCCATACAGGCGGGCCAGCTTTCGGGTCAGCTGGGTCATATCCGGGCAGGCGGCATAGCCCCGATCCATCACCAGGGGCAGAAGAGCCTGATCGGTAGCCTTTTCCCGGCTGGCGGGAAACCGGAAATGCAGCGAGATCCGGCAGCGGTTGAATTTATCCGCCGGGATGCAGTTCAGATGCACCCCAGGCGCAAGGCATTCGCGTTGTAACATCGGTACTCCTTCGTTTCGAGGAACAAAAGCTGCGGCCCGCCTTCTCAGGCCTGACGCAGGTTCTCGTCCAGATATTCTTCCAGGCACAGGCCGCTGGCGGTGATGGCTTTCGCATTTTCCACACCCACATAGCGGTAGTGCCAGGGCTCATAAATAATGCCGGTAATGGCCTGTTTGTTCTCCGGATACCGGAGGATAAAGCCATATTCCGGCGCGTGCTCGAACAGCCACTTTGCGGCGTCTGTTTTGCCGAAAGCTTCGTCCAGATTCTGATGCTTCGGGGTCACAATATCGGCGGCAAGGCCGGAGTTATGCTCGGAATAACCGGGAACAGCCACCACAGTTTTGGCCTGATTATAGGCTTCCTCTTCCGTGCTGCCCTTATCCAGCCATTTCTGCTTTTCCGCATCAAACAGACTCTGCTGATATTCCACGGTGCGGTAGCCGGAGCAGAGCATCAGGTCGATTCCCTCTGCCGCCGCGGCGTTTTTCATGTTGATGAAGGCGTCGGCCGCCACGGTGGCAAGCTCCTTGCCGGTGGATTCATCAGCCACCTTCACCTCCAGCGTGTCCTCCCAGCCATCCGGCAGCTTCACGTTGTTATTCACCAGTGTGAGCAGCCAGTCAGCATCGCCGCCACCAGTGGTGGCGGCGGTGCCGGTGGCGGAAGCCGAATCGGAGGTGCTGGCAGAGCCGGATTCCGAACCGCTGGCAGGCTCCGAAGTCGAATCGCCGCTGGCGGAAATGCTGGTGGAGCTGCTGATGGAGGTGGAACCGCTGGAAGAGTCCTTGTCCTTGGTGAACAGGCCCACCAGCTTGACCATGCCAAACACGATCAGCGCCAGAAGCGCCAGGCAGAGAATCGCAAAAATGATCCGATTACGGCGGATCTCCTTCTTGCGCCGTGCGCGGGCAGCAGCCCGGCGGCGGCGTTCGGCTTCGCTCATTTCACGGGGCGGATAACTTGGCATTTGGTGCAACACTCCTTAACTGTGAGGTTATGAACGGGGGCGCCTGAGCGCCCGGGCTTCCATTTTTCGATCGCGGTTTGCAAAACCTGTTTCATAGTTTCATATTATACACGTTTTTGCCCATACTGTAAACGTGCAAAGCTGCAAAGAAACTGTGAACGAATCGCCCGCAAACCCAAAAACGCCCCTTTGCATCCATTCGGCTCTGCAAAGGGGCGCTGCATAAAAGTTTAGTGGATGAAGGCGTCGTGGATGGCCGCCACAGCGCGGTCGGCGTCCGCCTTGTCGATGATGACGCTGATCTTGATTTCGCTGGTGGAGATCATGCGGATGTTCACGTTGGTCTCAAACAGAGCCTCGAACATACGGCTGGCAACGCCGGGGTTGCTCTTCATGCCGCCGCCCACCACGCTGACCTTGGCGCAGCCGGTGTCCACGGTGATATCCTTGCCGCCAAAGCGGTGCTGATTTTCCTTCAGTACCCGCAGCGCGGTGTCCGCGTCGCTCAGGGGCACGGTGAAGGTCAGGTCCTTATCGCCCTCGCGGCCGGTGCCCTGCAGGATAATGTCCACATTGATGTTCTTCTGCGCCAGCACACCGAATACCTTGAACGAGGTACCGGGTACATCCGGCACATTCAGGATGGTGAGAACGGCCACGTCGGTGTCCTTGGCCACACCCTTGATCAGCATACCTTCCATATCGCTAGTAACCTCCTTAACAACTGTGCCGGGCACAGGATTCAGGCTGGAGAGCACTTCCAGCTCTACGCCGTATTTTTTTGCAAGCTCCACGCTGCGGTTGTTCAGCACCTGCGCGCCGGCGCCGGCCAGCTCCAGCATCTCATCGAAGGTGATTTCGTCCAGACGCTTTGCGCGGGGAATAAACCGGGGATCGGCGGTATAAACGCCCTCCACATCGGTAAAGATCTGGCAGCGGTCTGCATGCAGAGCAGCCGCCAGCGCCACAGCACTGGTGTCGCTGCCGCCGCGGCCCAGGGTGGTAATATCCTCCATACGGTTCAACCCCTGGAATCCGGCCACGACCACCACACGGTTGCGGGCCAGCTCACTTTCCACCCGCTCGCTGTCCAGCCGGCGGATGCGGGCCTTGGTGTAGGCCCGGTCGGTATGGAAGCCCGCCTGCCAGCCGGTCAGGCTGATGGCAGGCACACCCAGCTCGCTCAGGGCCATGGCCAGAAGCGAAATGGAGATCTGCTCACCGGTGGCCAGCAGCATATCCATCTCACGCTGAGAGGGATTGCTGGTAATTTCGGCGGCCTTCTGGATCAGGTCGTCGGTGGTGTCGCCCTGGGCGGAAACCACCACCACTACCTCGTTGCCCGCGTTGCGGGTGTTTGCCACGATGCGGGCCACGTTGAAGATCCGGTCCCGGTTTGCCACCGAGGTACCCCCGAATTTCTGCACGATCAACGCCATTGTTTCTCTCACTCCTCTATCCAAATGCGCACCGCCTGCAAAAAGAGCGGCCCGCCTGCACATATAATCTGCAAAATCCCGCTTTCCGGCAAAATCTCTGCCGAAAAGCGGCGCAGCACTTTACTATTCTACCACAGCGCCTGTGTTATCCGCAAGCATTCTGCGCAAAGAAAAGGCCATGGTTTCCGGCTGCTCCAGCAGTGCTTCCTCGGCTTTTTCAAAGAATTCGCAGTTATCCCGATGAACCACCGCCATGATGGTGGGGCCGGCGCCGGAAATATACACTGCATAAGCGCCCAGATCCCAGGCGATCTCGAATACCCTCTCGCCGCCGGGGATCAGAGGCAGTCGGTACTGCTGGTGCAGCGCATCCTTGGTGGCCACCCGCAGCAGCTCATAGTCACCGTCGCAGAAAGCGGCAGTGGCCAGCGCCGCGCGGGACAGATTGTACACCGCGTCCCGCCGATCCACGGTTTTGGGCAGCGCCGCACGGGCCTTTTCGGTAAGCAGCTTGAAATTGGGAATGAAGGCCGCGAAGGCCAACTCTTCGTTGATCTCCTTACGGGCGGTGAACACCTGACCCTCGTCGAACACGCTGCTCACAAAGCCGCCCAGCATGGCGGGAGCCACGTTGTCCGGATGGCCCTCGATGGAGGTGGCCAGCGTGAGCATCTGCCGCTTGGTGAGCGGGTTGCCCAGCAGAGCATTTGCGCCCAGAATACCCGCCACAATGCAGGCAGAGCTGGAACCCAGACCCCGGGCCATGGGGATGGGGTTTTCCTGCCGGATGCGCAGGCCCTTGATGGGCTTGCCCAGCTGTTCATACACCGCCTTGGCCGAGCGGTAGATCAGGTTGGAGGTGCCGGTGGGAATCAGCGAACCGTCGCTGGCCATGATGTCCAGCTTATCCCACTCCTCCATGGTCACCGTGTTGTGAAGCGAAAGTGCAAGGCCCAGCGCATCAAAACCGGCGCCCACATTGGCGCTGGTGGCCGGGACAAGAATCTTGACTGCCATACTGCCTTTTCCTCCTTACTGCTCCAGCCGGCGCAGCTCCATCTGCACGCTGCCGCCCAGAGCCTTGACCTGACGGGCCGCCTCATAGAGCTTCTTCGGGGTAATGTTCTCGGCCAGATAGGCGGCCTGACCGCCATCGTCCGCCACAAGTTCGCCGGCGCCATACAGACCGGGCAGCATGGAGGCCGTAAGCCCCTTTACTCGCACATAATATGTGGCCGGTTCGCCGCTGGTGAGCGGAGCAGGCAGCTCGGGAGAGGGCTCCCAGAAAATACTGGTATGCACCGCCGCCCCCTGCTGAGCGGCCAG
Source organism: Allofournierella massiliensis (assembly GCF_004345265.1). Classification (GTDB taxonomy): domain Bacteria; phylum Bacillota; class Clostridia; order Oscillospirales; family Ruminococcaceae; genus Allofournierella; species Allofournierella massiliensis. Next base: position 137,338 of record NZ_SLUM01000006.1, on the reverse strand, counting down.
AGCCAGATCGGCAACAATGGCGCTGGCGGTAGGCAATTTGCCCGCACCGCGGCCATAGAAAAACACATCGCCCACCATGTCACCCCGTACCAGCACGCCGTTGAACACATCCTCCACACCGGCCAGCTGATTTTCCAGCGGCACCAGCATGGGTTCCACGCCCACTGCCGAGCCGGCCTCGGTCTGCCGGGCCCAGGCAATCAGCTTTACCGCACAGCCCAGCCGGGCAGCGGCACGCAGATCAAAGGGCTCCAGCCCCCGGATGCCTCGGGTGGGAATGTTCCGTGTGTGAACCTGTTTGCCAAAAGCAAGGCTGGCCAGAATGGCAATTTTGCGGCAGGCGTCCGGGCCGTCCACATCGTCTGAGGGGTCTTTGGTCTCCGCGTAGCCCAGCTGCTGCGCCTCTTTCAGTGCGGCGGAAAAATTCATATTTTCCCGGCTCATGCGGGTGAGCATATAGTTGGTGGTACCGTTCACAATGCCGTATACTTCCTTCACCTGATTGGCCAGCATGCTCTGGCACATGGGGGTGATCAGGGGCATACCGCCGCCCACACTGGCTTCAAACAGAAACGCCACGCCCTTCTCTTTTGCCAGCGCCAGCAGCTCGGCGCCATGGGTGGCCACCAGCTCCTTGTTGCTGGTCACCACACTACGGCCGCTGGCAAGCAGCGCCTTCACATAAGGATATGCGGCTTTCACGCCGCCAATGGCCTCTGCTGCCATGGTAATTTCCGGATCATTCAGAATATCGTCGATGCTGCTGGTGAACAGCTCCGGGTTTTCGGTAACCTCCAGCACCAGGATCCGCTTGACCCGAATTTCCTGACCTGCCCGTCGGGCAATGAGTTCGGCATTTTTCTGCAGCACATCCCACACGCCGCTGCCCACGGTACCGAAGCCCAGGATCGCAATGTTGATCATAAATCCTCCCCGCCCGGCGCACAGAGCCTGCCAGGCACTTGTGATAAAAATGGAAAAACGGCCTCCGGCCGTTTTGGGGGCGTTATACGCCCTGATGCACCTCGACCACCGCACGCTGCTGCGCCAGCTGGGCCAGCATCTCCTCAATGCTCACCCGAAGGGTATCGGTGCGGACGGTGACTTCAACCTTAGCCGCGCCATTTTCCGGAGTGGCCTGATTGATGGTAACCACGCTGCCGCCTGCTGCGGAAATCCCGCCCAGAAGCGCCTGCAATGCGCCGGTTTCATCCAGCAGGGTAGCCAGCACAGTGATGATCTGCTGGGTGCTGCGGGCATCGAAAATACAATCCTTATATTTATAGAACGCACTGCGGGAAAGATCCACCGCCCGGGTTGCCGCCGAGATGTTGCGGGCTTCGCCGCTGGCGAGCAGCTCCTTTGCCTTGAGAACCTTCAGAAACACCTCGGGCAGGACCGCTGCGTCCACCATCAGAAAATGCCGTTTCATGCTGTTTTGTACACCCCTTGAACACATTTGTTTTTACGCATGTGTATAGTGTACCACTTTAGCGTATCAAAACGCAAGATGCTGTTTTAATTTTGTGAAAACCCGCACATTTCTCACCCGCGTTCTATTTTGTATGCACAGAATGCACAAAAAAGCCCGCTGTGCGTTCACGGCGCACAGCGGGCTTTTTCAACTTGGATTTTTACGGATGCATGGCACAGGTGCCGGGCATGTTGTCGGCAGTGTAATAGCCGGTCTGCCGGTTGGGGCAGTTTGCTCCGGCCAGATCGCCGCTGTCCACACAGAAGGCGGCGGTCTTAACGTCCTCGCTCACCGGGAACTGTTTGACCTCCAGGCCCTCCTGCACGGTTTCCATATAGGATTTCCATACCTTCTGGATGGCCTTGGCGTTCTTGGCGCCCGCCTTGCTCATATCGTAAGGCTTGTCGTAGCCCCACCACATGCTGGTCACATAATGGGGGGTCAGGCCGACAAAGGTATAGTCCTTGTTGTCGGTGGTGGTACCGGTCTTGGCAGCTGCTTCCATCTCGCCGCTGGGCTTCATGCCGCTGGCGGTACCGCTGGAACCCAGAACGCCCTGCAGCAGCCGGTTCATGATCATGGCAGTGCTTTCCTTGATGGCCTGGGTGTGCACCACGTTGACCTCATTGTCGATCAGCACCTCGCCGGTGGTGGCATACTCCACACGGGTATACAGGTGCGGGGTCACATACTCGCCGCCATTGCCGAACATCAGATAGGCGCCCGCCAGCTCGATGGGAGTGGCGCCGCCGTTCTGGCTACCCAGCACAATGGGAGCAAGGTCCATATCGTTTTCATTCAGGTGAGACATGCCCACAGTATCCTTGGCAAAGGTGTACATGGACTCCACACCCACCAGCTGGCCCACCTGCACCGCAACGGTGTTCAGGGACTGAGCCAGAGCGTAGTTCACATTCACGGTGCGCTCGCCGTGGCCGGTGCTGGTCACATAGTTCTGAGGCCAGTCGCGCCAGATGCCGGGATTGGCCAGTACCTCGGGTGCGTCGTTTTCGAACATCTTGTCCCGGTACTGCGGATAATTGTTTTTCTGGTTATCCAGCAGCACCTTGCCAACACCCATATCCACAAAGTTGGTGGAGTAGTTGATCCAGCCCATATCAATGCCCAGAGAATAGGCGGCGATGGGCTTCATGGTAGAACCGGTCTGCCGTGCCACATTGGCCCGGTTCAGGCTCAGATCGGTGGTCTTTTCACCCAGACCGCCCACCAGCGCCTTGATCTCACCTTCGTAGTTCATGGTGACCATGGCCACCTGGCTGTGAACCGTCTTATAATAGTAAACCTTGCCGTCCTTGTCGGTCTTGGTCTTGAGGGTGCCGTCCTCGTTGTAAACAACGCCCTCCTCCTCGGCCAGATCCTCCTCGGTCTTGCTGCCAAGCTCGAACTCCTCTTCCCGTTCCATCCAGGGAATGCTCTCGTCCTCGTTCAGCAGCATCTTTTCCATCTCTTCCTGCAGATAGGGATCCACAGTGGCGTAGATGCGCAGACCGCCGTTGAAGATCTCGTTCTCTGCCTCAGCCTCGGTCCAGCCCAGCTCGTCCACCAGCTGCTGCTTCAGCGCGGTGTAAACCGCATCGCTGAAATAGGAGCGAACGCCGGTGCTGGTGGAGCTGTCGGTATCCGTCTCGGCCAGAGTCAGGGGCGAATTCACCGCCTCATTATACTCTTCCTCGGTCAGATGGCCCTGCTCGTACATGTTTTCCAGCATCACATTACGGCGCTGCAGATGCTCTTCCGGGTTTTTGTAGGGATTGTAGGTATTGGGGCTCTTGGTGATCGCCGCAATGCTGGCGCATTCGGCGGCGGTCAGCTGGCTCAGATCATCCTTGCCAAAGTACTGGATGGCGCCTGCCTTTACGCCGGCAGTGTTGCCGGTGAGGCTGATGGTATTCAGATAGGTCTCCAGAATCGTGTCCTTATTGTATCGGTTGTCCAGACCCCAGGCGCGGAAGATCTCACGCACCTTGCGCATGGCGTCCTGCTCATCGTCGCCGGTAAGGTTCTTGATGAGCTGCTGCTCCAGGGTGGACGCACCCTGCCGGCTGCCAAACAGCTTGATGGGGGTGTACTCATTGATGGCCGCGGCGATGGTACGCTTGAAGCTCACGCCGTGGTGCTCGTAGAAGTCCTTATCCTCGGTGCAGATAAAGGCCCACTTCAGATACGGGCTGGACTCGATCTCGCTCAGCTCGGCCCACTCACGGTTATTGGTGCGGTAGAAATCCTCGTATTCCACCCACTCGCCGGTCTCATGGTCCTGCGCCATGATCCAGGTGGTCTGGGCCAGCTTGACCTCGGTCAGGTCCAGATTGTCGTCAGCAGTGGCTTCCACCAGATACAGGCTCAGTGCCACAGCCGCCACGCTGGCAACCATCACACCCAGACAGATGCATACAGCGATAAACCGGAACAAACCGCCGAAGAAACGGCGCACACCACTCTTTTTCTTTTTGGGGGTATGTCCGCCGGAACGGGGCGCACCGGAAGAGCCCTGCCCGCCGCTTCTCGGCGCACCGGTGCTGCGCTGGGCGCCGACCGCCGCACTGCGGTTGACCGTGCGCTGCGTACCCGCACCGGGCGTACGGTTTACCCGGCGGAGTGCACTCTGGCCACTCTGGCTGTTCTGCGGGCGCCGGATATTGCGGTGTTCGTTGTTTTCGATGGGGACCGCCTCCTTTGCGGAAATGATTCATTGTTTTATTTCAGGCATCGCCGCAGGGTATTTTTGCCCCGGGCAGCCCTGCCAAAAAACGCCGAAGCCGCTTTTTCAGCAAAGCCGGGCAGACCCTGAAAGCCGTTTTCAGAAAGCTTTCACATTCAGGCCCTACCCTGCCTATTTTGATATTATACCACAACTGCCTGCCGCAAGTACAGCAAAAACCGAATTTCACATCTCTCCGTTTGAAACCGCCCTGTTCGGGCCATACTGTTTTCAAAGAGGTGAATCACTATGCCGAAAGTATGGATCTATCTTCTTGCTCTGCTTTGTGCGCTGGGGCTTGCTGCCAGCGTGGCTGTGTTTATGCTGCGCCCTTTCGAAGAAGAAGCACCCGAAAGCAGCTATACCCTGCGGGACTGGCACGGCAGGCTGGCCCTGTTCGAATCCGGTGAAGCGGAGCAGCCGGTGGAGGTGTACGATGTTTATACCCACCTGCTGCCGGAAAACGATGTGCTGAGCCTGCAGGCGGGCATCCCGCTGGAAAACCGTGAACAGCTGCAGCGCCTTTTGGAGGATTTTGGCCTGTGACGCGTTGCGTGCCGCCGGGGTTTATAGTATAATCAAACTGAATGTGACGGGCCCCGCTTGCGCCCGTGGCTTTGACCGCCGCTTTCCGGCAGGTCATGATTTGTGCAAGGAGGAATTTTGCTGTGAACTGTTTTGATTATCCTCTGGACCCGGCCTATCTGCTGCAGAAAAAGCGCAGCCTCAAGCGCCAGCTGCTGGAGAAACAGGGTCTGATTGAGAAAAAGGTCGCCATTATGAGCGGCAGCACCATTGGCGAGATCAAAAATATTCTGGAACTGTTTTTGCTGGAAAACGGTATCAAGCCCACCTTCCACGAGGGCGCCTATGCCCTGTTCTATGAAAATCTGGTGTTTGACGACGGCTCGCTGAAGGAGTTCGCCCCGGATGTGATCTATATCCACACCAGCGTGCGCAACATCAAGCTCTGGCCGGACATTTCCGACGAGCCCGCCCGGGTGGAGGAAAAGCTGAACGCGGAATACAGCCGCTTCGAGCAGGCCATCCGCGCTGCGCTGGCCTTCGGCTGCCCGGTCATTGCCAACAACTTCGATCTGCCGGTTTACCGGGTGATGGGCAACCGGGAGGGCGTGGACTGCCACGGCCGGGTGCGCTTCGTGCGCCAGCTGAACGAAAAGCTGGCTTCTCTGGCCGAAGCCACCCCGAACCTTTACCTGAACGATCTGGCTTACCTGCAGGCGGTACACGGCATGGACGCCTTCAGCAGCCAGACTGCCTGGTACGCCTACAAGTACGCGGTGAGCATCGACTGCATCCCCTACCTGTGCCAGAGCGTGGCCAACATCATCAAGAGCCTGCTGGGTAAGAACAAAAAGGCCCTGGCGCTGGATCTGGACAACACCCTATGGGGCGGCATCATCGGTGACGACGGCCCCGAGGGCATCGTGATGGGCAACGAAACCCCCGCCGGCATGGCCTACGCGGAGTTCCAGAGCTACTTAAAGGAGCTGTCCAAGCTGGGCATCCTTCTGAACGTATGCAGCAAAAACGAGGAGAAAATCGCCCTGACCGGCTTCGAGCGGGCAGACACCGTGCTCAAGCGGGACGATTTCCTCTGCTTCAAGGCCAACTGGGAGCCCAAGAGCCGGAACATCGCCGCCATGGCCCAGGAGATCAACATCCTGCCTGAGAGCTTCGTGTTTGTGGACGACAACCCCGCCGAGCGGGAAATCGTGCGCCAGGAGCTGCCCGGCGTGACCGTGCCCGAGCTGGGCGCACCGGAGGAGTACATCGCAGCCATCGACCGCAGCGGCTACTTCGAGGTGACCACCCTCTCGGCCGACGACAAGAAGCGGGCCAGCATGTACAAGCAGAATCTGGAGCGGGCTCAGCTGGAGCAGAGCTTCGGCGATTACAACGACTATCTGAAGAGTCTGGAGATGCACTGCGAGATCGGCGCCTTTGACGAGCCCCACGCCGAGCGCATCACCCAGCTGATCAACAAGACCAACCAGTTCAACCTGACCACCCGCCGCTACACCGCCGCCGAGATCGAGAGCATTATGACCGATCCGGGCTACATCACCCTGTACGGCCGCCTGGTGGACAAGTTCGGTGACAACGGTCTGGTCACCGCCATGATCGGCCACATCGAGGGTAATGTGCTGGATATGGACCTGTGGATCATGAGCTGCCGCACCTTCAAGCGTCGGCTGGAGCACGCCATGTTCGATGAGATGGTGCGCCGCGCCGCCGCTGCCGGTGTGGAAAAGATCGTGGGCCACTACTATCCCACCGCAAAAAATTTGCTCGTTCGCGATTTTTATGCTACAATCGGTTTTGAACAAACCGCCCAGGACGACCAGGGCAACCTGACCTTCGAATTCACCGGCTTTGCAGGCTACGAGCCCCAGTGCGGTGTGATGGAGATCGAGATCGTTTAAAAAGGAGTTTTTCAAATGGATAAGCAGAGCATTTTTGACGCCGTACAGCAGATCTTCCGCGACAACTTCGACGACGAGGAGCTGGTGATCACCCGCGAAACCTGCGCCGACGACATCGAGGATTGGGACAGCCTGGAGCAGATCAACCTGCTGACCGCCATGGAGAAGAAGTTCGGCCTGAAGTTCAAGCTGGACGACGTGCGCGGCCTGGAGAACGTGGGCGACCTGCTGGATCTGATCGAGCGTCTGACCGCGTAAACAATCGCAAAAGGGGCTGGGCTGCGAGCCCGGCCCCTTTTCTGTTTGAGCCCTTTTTCAAAGGAGGACATATCCATTATGAACAGCTACACTCTGGCGGACATCACCCCCGGCATGACCGAAAGCTTCACCGTGACCGTGACCGCCGAAATGATGGACGCCTTTTACGCCATCACCGGCGACAACAGCCCCATCCACATGAGCGAAGAATACGCCGCCGGGCGCGGTTTTCCCGGCCGGGTGGTTTACGGCATGCTGGGCGCCAGCTTCTTTTCCACGCTGGCGGGTGTCTACCTGCCCGGAGAGCACTGCCTTTTGCACAGCGTGGAATCCAAATTCGCCAAGCCCATCTTCATCGGCGACACCCTGACCATCACCGGCAAGGTAGACGAGGTGAACGAGGTATTCGGCGAAATCACCATCAAGGCAACCATCACCAATCAGGACGGCAAAAAAGTGACCCGCGGCGTCATCAAGGCGGGCGTGGCAAAATAAGGAGGACTTTATGGGCAATGTATATCTGATCACCGGCGCTTCCAGCGATGTGGGCTGCGCGCTGATCGAGCGGCTGTATCAGGAGGGCGATCTGTTCATAGCCCAGGGTGCGGGCGATCTGAAGGGGCTGGCCGACCTGTGCAAGGCACACCCCGGCGCCATCCGCACCTACGATGTGGATCTGACCAATGAGGCGGCGCTGTGCGCCTTTATCGAGGACGTGCAGAAGAACTGCCCCGCTCCCACCCATTTTGTGCACCTGCCCGCCCTGCGGGTGGTAAACACCAAATTCAAGAAGTTCGACGAGGAGCGTTTCGAACTGGACCTGTCGGTGCAGGTGCGCAGCGCGGTAGCCCTGTGCAAGGCCTTCGTGCCCGCCATGGCCAAGGCCAGAAAGGGCCGGGTTCTGTTCATGCTCACCAGCTATCTGCTGGGTATGCCTCCCAAGAACACCGCCGCCTATGTAATGGCCAAAAGTGCTCTGGCCGGTCTGGCCAAAAGCCTGGCCGCAGACTATGCCAGCTTCGGCGTAACCGTGAACTGCGTGGCCCCCAGCATGATGGAGACTAAGTTCCTGGCTGAGACCAGCGACCTGATCGTGCAGGCCAGCGCCGAGGCCAACCCCATGGGCCGCAACGCCCGCCCCAGCGACGTGGTGCCCGCCATGGCCTTCCTGCTCAGCGATGAGGCCGGCTTCATCACCGGCGTAACGCTGCCCATCACCGGAGGCAGCGCCTTATGAGCGATTCTCTGACCCTGCGTCTGGCCCGGCCGGAGGAAACCGACCGGGTGATCGCGTTCATCAACGAAAACTTCGACTGGAAGCTGCCGCTGGTAAACCTGCCGGAATATTTCAACTTCTACTACCACAGCGGCGACGCGCTGCAATACGCGCTGGCCGAGGAAAACGGCGAGCTGCTGGCGGTAGCCGGATACATCCGGGCCAACGAATCTCCCGCCCCGGACATCTGGGTCTCGGTGTGGGTGGCAAAAAAGGGCCACAACGGCGTGGGGCTGGACCTGATGAACGCCATGCCCCGGCTCACCGGCGCTTCGGTGGTGGCCTGCAACAACATCCGCCCCAAAACCATGGCCTTTTACCGGTTTCTGGGCTGGCACGCGGATCGGGTGCCTCACTACTACCGCCTTTCCGGTCAGGCGACCTACACGCTGGCCCGTGTGGCAGACCCCACCGTGCTGCCTGTGAGCGGTGACCTGACGCTGGAACAGGTAAACAGCCCGGAACAGCTGGCCGAGCTGGGCCTGCCCGAAACGCCCCACACCCCCAAAAAGGATCTGTGGTATCTGACCCGGCGTTATTTTGCCTTCCCCCATCTTACTTACGATGTGTACTGCGCCCGGGAGAATGGCGTCATACTGGCCTATCTTGTGGCCCGCGTGGTGGACAGCGGCTGCGGCAAGGTGCTGCGCATCGTGGATTTCATTGGCCGGGATGAAACCCTTCCCCGGCTGGGCAAGGCCATTGATAACCTGCTCCATGCCGCCGGTGCGGAATATGCCGAGTGCTACTGCGCCGGCATCCCCGCCGAGGTGTTTGCGGCGGCAGGCTTCTGCGAGCGGAAGGAAGGCAGCGAAAACATCCTGCCCAACTATCTGACCCCACCCCTGTTTGAAAACACGGAATATTACTACTTCACCAGCTGCCCGGATCAGTTCGTGCTGTTCAAGGCAGACGGTGATCAGGACCGGCCCAATCTGACCGTGGACTGATTTTCCAGACAAAAAAGGCACCGTGACGGCGCGAAGCGCACGTTCACGGTGCCTTTTTCTTATTATTTCCGGAAACCCTTACGCCAGGCAACTCTTAGCCCAGGCTGTAGCAGCTTCCAGATCATCGGCGTTCGGATGTGCCAGTGCTGCGTCGAAGTTTTCGATAAGCATTTTGTAGCGGGCATTTTCCGGCTCCTTGGCCTGCATGGCCTCGTAACGGCTGCGCACCGCCTGAGGCATCCGGCCCTGACACATGAAGCCGCCGCCATACACCGCCCCGGCGGGCAGATTTTCCCGCACGCGGGCCAGAATCTGATCGAAATACTGCTGGCTCTGGCCAAAACCGGCGGTGCCGAACAGATATACGGTCTTTCCGTCTGCCTGCTTCAAAAGCTCCGCCACCTTTTCGTCGCAGCTGCCCTTATCGGTCCAGAAGCCCACAAACAGTACTTCCGCCTGCAGCGCCGCTGTATCCGGTGCGCCGCAATACACCAGCTCCCCGGCGGGAAGCTGCTTTTCAATTTCCTCAGCCAGCTGGCGGGTGTTGCCGGTGTTGCTGGAGTATACAATGGAATAACGCATAATTGATTTCCTTTCCTGCACAATTGCAGATCGCCGCTGCTTCAGCGGCTGGGGTGAGTAATTATTCACTGCAAGTTTCCTTGCGGATGGCTTTGCGCACCGGCCCGGGAGCCGATTCCATGGGGGATTTGGGCATGGGAATCCCAGCCATTGCCTTCTGCAGCAGCGCTTTCAGCTGTGCCACCTCTTCCGGGCTCATGCCTTCGGTGCGCTGCGCTTCCCACTGGTAAAACCACCGGCCGGCCTGCACAAAGGCATCCCGGCCCTGTTCGGTCAGCTCCAGCACCACCGCCCGCTTATCCTGCTGGGAACGGGTACGGGTCATGAAGCCCTGCTGCACCAGCTTTTCCACCGAGCGGGTGGTATGGCCGCTGTCCGCCCCGATTACCGAGGCCAGCTCTCCCGCCGAGCAGCCCGGATGCCGCCCCACATACAGCAAAAAGTAAAGCAGCCCCTGCGAAAGCCCCAGCTCCTTCAGCCGCTGGGCGCAGAACTGGGTAAAATCCCCCCGCAGAAGATTGATATAGAACGCAAGTGTCTGTTCCATGTCCGGTCTCCATCCTCTTTTATTTTTCCTGACAAAATCAATTATATGAATTTATCTGCATTTGTCAAGTATTTTCACAAAAAAGGGGCGCTCTCCTCTGTTTTACAAGGAAAGCGCCTCTTTTGCTTTGCATTTGTGGCGACCGGAATCAATTCGCCCGGATGCCGCTCACGGTCTGGTCAATGATGCTGTCCATAATCTCGCGGGTCATGGAGCCCTGCAGATAACCGAACAGATTGCCGTCGCTGTCGATCATGAAGGTGGTGGGGAAGGCGGAGATGCCGTAGTCCATCAGCACATCGCCGGTGGTGTCCATCAACACCGGATAGGTGTAACCGCCTTCCTCCAGAAAATCTGCAATGCCGTCCGCATCCAGCGTCTCCTGATTGAAGGGGTTGGCATCGCTCTTGGGTGCGGCCACGCCCAGAATGATCACATCACCGGTATTTTCGCCGTAATCCAGATACAGCTGCTGGATGTCCGGCATTTCCTTCTTGCAGGGACCGCACCAGGTGGCCCAGAAGTTCAGGAACACGGTCTTGCCCTTGTAGTCGGAAAGGGTATGTTCGTTGCCGTACTGGTCCACCATAGTGAAGTCCGGCGCAGCAATCACCGGATATTCTTCCTCCTCCGGGCTGTCGGCTGCGCTTTCCGGCTGGCTGGATGCTTCGGACTCTGCCGGTTCACTGCCCGCCTGCGGCTGGCTCGTGGGCTGGGAATCCGGCTGAGAATCGGGCTGGCTGCTGCTTACCGCCTGGGACGAAGATACCCCAGCGCCGGAAGTGCCCACGCCGGACAAATACCCGGTGAAGCTGTTCATCCAGCCGGTGAACATCATCAGACCCATCAGGATCAGCAGCACACCGCCTGCCTTGGCCGTATATTTGAGCCAGGAAGTGTGGCGGCGGAAGAAGGAAAGCACCTGACTGGTGAACAAGGCCACAAGCAAAAAGGGCAGCACGAAGCCCAGGGTGTACACACCGATGAGCAGAAAGCCCTGTGTCCGGGATGCGGAGGAACCGGCCATGACCAGCACACTGGTGAGAGCGGGGCCCACACAGGGAGTCCAGGCAAAGCTGAAGGTGAATCCCAGAATCAGCGCAGTGAGCGGGTTCATGCTGAACCGGTTCAGGTCAAAGGGCAGGCGGTGCTCCTTTTGCAGAGCGTCCACCTGCAAAAAGCCCACCTGATACAGGCCCAACAGCATGATCAGAATACCACCCAAGCGGGCGACCAGCGCCCGGTTTCCACTGAGCAGCTTGCCCAGCGCCGTGAAACCCAGCCCCAGCATGAAGAAGGCGAAGCTCACGCCCAGAACGAAAAACAGGGTGTTGCGCAGCGCAATACGGCGGCGCTGCTTATCAGTCAGGCTGGCACTGGCCGCGCCGCCTGCCAGATAGCCCAGATAGAGCGGCACCAGCGGCAGCACGCAGGGCGAGAAAAAGCTGAACAATCCCTGCACAAACACCGTAAATACCGAAATACTGGTTTCCAGATTAAACCCCATAAACGAATGATCCTCCCATAATAAGAATTGGTATCAGTATAGCAAAAGCATCTGGTCTGCTACTGTGCCATAATCACAAACCGTATGAGCATTTACCTTGTGCACACAAAAAGCGGCCCACCTGCCTGGGGCGGGACGAAAGGCGAAACCGCCGGAACGTCTCTCTCCAGGGCAGGCGCACCGCCCTGTTTTCAATTTCTTTTATGCCAGGCTTACTTGGCAGCGCGGCGCTTGCCGGCCTTTTTCAGGTTCGGCTTGGGCGCGGGCTTCGGAGCCTCCACGGGCTTCGCGGCTTCCGCAGCCTTCTTTTCCTCCGCGGCTTTCAGAGCCTTCTGTTCCTCGGCAGCCTTCAGAGCCTTTTGCTCTGCTGCGGCCTTCAGGGCCTTTTGCTCCTCTGCCGCTTTCAGGGCCTTCTGTTCCTCTGCCGCTTTCAGAGCCTTCTGCTCTTCCGCTTCCTTCAGCGCTTTGGTCGCTTCAACCGCAGGCTCAGCCTTTTTGCGGGTTGCACGGGGCTTCTTCGCCGCCGGAGCCTCTTCGGCCTTTTTCTCTGTGGTTTTCTTGACCGCAGTCTTGCGCGCAGTGGTCTTTTTTGCAGGTTTGGTCTCTTCGGCAGGAGCAGCTTCGGTCTCAGGCTCAGCCTTCTTGCGGCTGGTCTTTTTGGGCTTCACTTCTTCCACAACCCACAGCTGGTTGTCGCCGTTCACATCCTGCCAGATCTGCAGGCGTGCGCCGTTATCCTGGCTCATGCCCACCACGTCCAGGCACTTGCCGGACAGATTGGACTTGATCTTTACGCGGCCGTCGCCGGTATTCTCCAAAACCCACAGCTGGCTGGAGCCGCTGGTGCCTTCCCACTGGTGCAGCCAGGTGCCGTCCACTACACCGCCGGCAATCAGGTCAAGCATCTTGCCGGTGAAGCGGTTGCGGATACGATACACGCCTTCCCCGGCGCGCACGAACGCCCACTGCTGCCACTCTTCGCCCGCGTAATCCCACAGCTGAATGGCTGCGCCGTTTTCGGTGTTAAAATCCGCCACTTCAACAACCTTGCCATTTGCACTTGCAATGGTGTAGAATTTATCAGGACTGATTACCGTTTGAACCGTCTTTTTCATGATGTTCGCTGCTCCTTCCTTATCTGAAACCTCAAACCAAGCCAGCCGTACGACCCTCTCTCCTCCAAAGCTGACGCATTTGCTTTGTGCTTAGTTTCTTGCCTGATTATACCATATTATTCTGCTAAAATCCAGTGGTTGCACGCCTGCGAAGAATACTTCACAATTGCGTCAAGTTTCGACAAAAGCCGCACACCACGTTTCAGGAGGTCTCCTCATGCGATATTCCAACGTAATCTCCGCCCGCTTTCTCAGCCGCCCAAACCGGTTTATCGCCCGGGTGGAGCTGGAAGGGCAGGTGTTGAACGTCCATGTAAAAAATACCGGTCGCTGTGCCGAACTGCTGTGCCCGGGCTGCACCGTCTATCTGCAGCCCGGCGATAACCCTGCGCGCAAAACCCCCTATGACCTGATCGCTGTGGACAAGGCCGGCCTTCTGGTGAATATGGATTCTGCCGCCCCCAATCAGGCGGTGGCGGAGTGGCTGGCCGCCGGAGGCATCGGCCCGTTGGACGAACTGCGCGCCGAATATAAGCTGGGCGCTTCCCGCTTCGACTTTTTCGCCCGCCGGGGTGAAGAAAAAATTCTGATGGAAGTAAAAGGCTGCACATTGGAGGAAAACGGCTTCGCCCGCTTCCCGGATGCCCCCACCCTGCGGGGGCTCAAGCACGTGGAGGAGCTGACCTCACTGGCCGGGCAGGGCTGGCGCTGCTATGTGATGATCCTTTTGCAGATGGAGGGAATGGAGCAGTTTTCCCCCAATTGGGCCACCCATGCAGACTTCGGCCACGCGCTGCGCCGGGCAGTGGATGCGGGCGTCACACTGCTGGCTTACGACTGCCGCGTCACCCCTTCCAGCCTGACGGTGAACGCCCCGGTTCCAGTGGACCTGACCCCGCCGAACCCTTTCGCATAACATGCTCCATTACACCATAGAGCACGCTCCGCCGGGGCGTGCTCTGTTTTTTGCCCCGAAAGAATGGCAGCAACACAAAAGATGTGCTACACTGAGAAAAAGACATCTGACTCCATCTCTCAAAAAGTGAGGTGCACCTCCATGAAAGTTTCCTCGTTTGTGCAATTTGCCGCCTTTGGAGCAAAAACCATCCTGCTGGGGAAAAAAGGCCCCATTCTGGGCACCATTATCCTCACGGACAAATGTAACCTGCACTGCAAGCATTGCTCGGTAAACAACATCACCGGGGTTATCTATCCATACCGGCAGATTCGCCGGGAGATGCAGCAGCTCTATGCTATGGGCGTGCGCATTCTGTTTTTCTGTGGCGGTGAGACCTTTTTGTGGCATAGCGACGGCCACAACCTGCGGGATCTGGTACAGGAAGCAAAGCAAATGGGCTTTTTGATTGTAAACGTCGTCACCAACGGCACTTTTTCACTGGATTTGCCGGAAGCAGACTTGATCCTGCTCAGTCTGGACGGCGACCGATCCCGACACAACGCCATCCGGGGTGACACCTACGACACAATTTTAAAAAATGTAAACAACGCTACGGCAGACAACATCTGTTTTTACATGGCCATCAACCAGATCAACAAAGGTGCTGTGGCCCATGTCTGCCGCCTTGCCCGGGATTTAAAGAACGTGCGGGCAGTCTCGTTCAATTTTCACACCCCGTACCCGGACACACAGGATCTGGCCCTCAGTAAGCAGGACAAAGCCCGTTGCTGCCGTACCATCACCCGCATGATGAAAGAAGGAGCTCCGGTGTTCAACCTGAAAAGCGCCTTCCCATACCTGATCCACAACCGGTTTCCTACTCCCTGCCACCAGTGTGTGGTAATGGAAAACGGGGTGCTGTCCACCTGTGGGCGCTGCATTCATGAACCGGGTCTGTGCAGCCGGTGCGGCTATTTCTTCGTGGCGGAATACACCCTGTTGTTCCACGGCGATCCCAGAATCATCTGGGACATGCTGTGGACCTATCTGAAATATATCTAGGAGGTGCGCCATGTCTTTGCCAACCACCCTGACCCGGATGTGGCTGACCCGCTCGGTGCAGCCCTTCCGTTTTTACAACGAGGCCGACCAGCAACTCCGGTTTTCCCATTGCGAGAATCTGGGCCTTTATGTGCATATTCCCTTCTGCCGCAGCATCTGCAATTTCTGCCCCTACTGCAAGGTGGTTTACTCCAAGGACCTCTGTAACCGGTACATCGATGCTCTGATTCGTGAGATTCATCTGGTGGGCAGCCAGCACCCCGGCAAAAAAGCCGTGACCAGCCTGTATTTCGGTGGCGGCTCTCCCGCTCTTGCCGCCAACCGCCTGAGCGAAATCATCGCCGCACTTCAAGAACATTTTACCGTCAGCCAGGGCATCGGGGTGGAACTGCATCCCGCCGACGTAACCCCACCCGTGCTGCGCACCCTGAAGGCTGCGGGCGTAACCAAAATCAGCATCGGAGTACAGTCCTTCCAGCCAAAATTCCAGAAGATTCTGGGGCGGTCTGACACAAATGCAGAGACTTTGCGGAAAGCGCTGGCGCGGGTGCCGTTTGAAACCGTTTCGATGGATTTCATTTTTGCCCTTCCCGGCCAGACCTTCCGGGATCTGCGAGCAGACATCGACACAGCCTTCCGGAACGGGGCAAATCATGTGGCCATCTATCCCTTCATCGATTTCACCTTTACCGAAAGCACCATCCCCGCCATGCCCCGGCGGCAAAAGCGCGCTCTACTGGACGCCATCACCCGTTACTGTACCCACCGAGGGTATGTTCGTACCTCCATCTGGACCTTTGCCAAAAACGGGCAGGCCAACTATTCTTCCTTGACTCGGGATAATTTCCTGGGGTTTGGCTGCTCAGCCACCACCCTTTTGCGAGATCAGTTCAAAATCAACACCTTTTCGGTACCGGAATACTGCCGCCAGGTGGATGCCGGTTTTCTTCCCACCGCGCTGACCCTTCGCTTCACCGCCCGTCAGCGGATGGTCTATTATCTGTTCTGGACGGCATACAGCACCCAAGTAGACCCCAGGGCATTTGAGCGTTTTTTCGGTGTTCCTCTAAGCAAGGTGTACGGTGCTGAACTGCAATTGGCCCGGCTGCTTGGGTTCATAAAAAAGGAAAACAGTATCTGGCATATGACACCCCGCGGGGCATTTTACTACCATCATTACGAAAATTTTTATACGCTGGCCTACATCGACAAAATGTGGGGCATTTTGCGCAGGGAAGCGTTTCCCGAGCAACTCGAACTGTGAACAGTAAAACAGCGCTCTGGTTTTTCACCAGAGCGCTGTTTTTGTTTCGGGCACTTTAGCCCGCAAGCTTCATATTCTGATACCGCTGGGTGAGGTACTCGTCCGGATACTGCTCATCCAGGAACTGCTGCACCGCATTGGTGGCGGGGATACCTTTTTCCCGCTGGTCCATGCGCCCCAGCGCCATGCAGGAGAGCGCCACATCCACTGCCAGCAAAACCACCAGCACCCAGGTGAGTATCTTGCCCACCTTCATGGGGATTTTCTCGATCAGGGCCGAGATGCGGGGATAAACCTCCTTCACCCAGACCACTGCGGCAATGCCCCAGAATACACAATACAACAGGTTGATACGACCATTCAGGTTAAAAGGGATTTTGCTGTAATCCCAGAACACCTTGCCGAACAGCTTTTCGGTAACCACGCTGCACATGTACTCGTACACGCCGCCCATGAGCGCACCACCCACAAAAATGTAACGGTCGCTCTTGTCCATCAGGCCGCGCAGTACCACAGTGAGGATCGCCGCCCCCAGACCCCAGACCACGCTGAACGGACCATACAGAAGGCTGCTGCGGCTCATCAGAACACCGGAAGTGCCCCACACAAACACCGTCTCGATCAGATCACCCACAAAGGCACCAATCAAAAACAGCCAGAACAGCTTATAGAAGCCAATGCCTGCCGCAAACACGTTGGCGTCAGGGCGTTCGTCCTCAGCGGACAGTCGGGTCAGATTGGGGAAGGCCTTGGCCAGATGCCGCTTCTGATATCCCTGATACCAGCCCAGCGTGCGGGTGGTCAGCCCATCGCCAATGGTTTCGCTGGCCTGCTGAAGATATTCGGCAATGGGCTCGCTCATCTTCCAGCGACGGCGCACCGCATGTACGCCATATACCATAACCAGCGCGTCCACTGCCAGAATGATCGCCAGAACCAGCGCCAGAATCTGCAGCGCAATGGCCGGCAGGAAGCTCAGGCCCCAGTGCAGCACCGGCGTCAGGAAACGCACCGCCAGAGCTACCAGAACACCCTTGATCAGCGAGCTTTCCAGGCAGATATAGCCTTTCAGGTTCATGGGGCGATCAGAGTAATCCCACCAGCGGCGGCCGAACTGCCGTTCCAGAATGACGCCGGCCACAACCTCGACGGCAGTACACAGCACCACAGCACCCAACACAAAGACCAGAAGATTGTTTTCTTCCGGTTCCAGAAAAACGCCCGCCAGAGTTGCCATCAGACCATACAGCGGTACAATCGGGCCATTCATCACGCCTCGGTTCACGAAACGACGCTGCTTTACCGCGGTAACGGCAACCTCAGCACACCAGCCCAAAAAGGCGTAGATGATAAAATACAGAAACAACATGCTTAATTCATACATACATTTTCTCCTTTGGGTGGGAATCTCCCGCCGCTTTCAACAACGTTCGCCGGGATCGCTTCCTTTCCTCCAGGCTTACCTGTGTAGCTTAAGTGTATCATATCCCACAGTAAAATCAATTGTATAAACAACGAACTTTGTCCTTAGAGCATCTTTTTCCCAATTTTATATATGCGTGGATTGCTTTTTGCATCTCTCACCCGGGTGTATCCCCAAGATTATCCCTGTTAAACGCAACAAAAAAGCCCGTGAACGCTTTCGCATTCACGGGCTTCTGGCAGGGGCAGAAGGATTCGAACCCTCGGCACGCGGTTTTGGAGACCGCTGCTCTACCAGCTGAGCTATACCCCTTTATTCTGTTGCCCCGTTCGCCGGGTGCCTTATTACTATACCAAAAAAAGGGCAGCCTGTCAACAAGTATTTTTGATTTTTTGATAATTTTTTTGACCCATTTTTCGGTCAAAAAGTTTTCTGTTTGGAGGCAAAAAAACGAGCCCTTTCGGCAAGTTCCGAAAGGGCTCTACCATGGAGCTGCTAAGCAGATTTGAACTGCTGACCTCATCCTTACCAAGGATACGCTCTACCGACTGAGCTATAGCAGCAAGATGGCGACCCGGATGGGGCTCGAACCCACGACCTCTAGCGTGACAGGCTAGCGTTCTAACCAACTGAACTACCGGGCCATCTTTGCGTTGCCGCATCAGCGACGTTGTTTATTATACGGCATGAATCGAGAAATGTCAACAGCTTTTTTCACATTTTTTAAAGTTTTTTTCGAACTGGTTTTTCGCCCTTTTTTCACGCTTTTTCTGGCGGCAAATCCGCAAACCTGTTATAATGAGAAAAACAAACGCCGCATGCCTGGCCGCCTGTTTGCGGCCCGGCCGCGGGAAGGGAAACTGCCATGAACATTTCTGCCAAAGAGCTGGCGGGTGCAAACTGCGGCCGCCGCTACGAAAAGGAATATCTGAACAAATTTCGCGACTGCCTTTCCTTTTATTACGATGGGAAAGTTCGCTTTGAACGTTTCTGCTACGGCGAAGGCGCCTGCTTTGTGTTTGGCGTGTGGGCCAGCATCTCTCCGGACGGGGTGCTCACCTACCAGCAGCCCTTCGACCCGC
The DNA here is from genome assembly GCF_004345265.1 of Allofournierella massiliensis. Lineage (GTDB taxonomy): Bacteria > Bacillota > Clostridia > Oscillospirales > Ruminococcaceae > Allofournierella > Allofournierella massiliensis. The sequence continues at coordinate 118,731 of NZ_SLUM01000006.1, read as the reverse complement.
TGGTGGACCCCGCCGCCCTGCCCAAGGCCCTGACCGGCCGTGAGGGCGATGTGCTCTATTTCGACAATCAGCGCTGGAAGTGGGAGATTGCCTCCGACTTTTCTTCCGACGCCAAAAACGGCTACACCGCTTTGAAGGTAAAGCTGGGCAAGCTGCTGGGCCGGTAATCCTTCTCTTTTTTCTGAATCAACAGCCCGCCGGGTGACGCATTCTGCATGCGCTGCCCGGCGGGCTGTTTTTGAGCGTCAGAATTCCGCTTCCGTCTGAACCGACAGATATTCCTTTCCACTCTGACAATATTCATCCAGCGTAAAAATACCATACAGCCGCTCGCTGGTGTTTATAGAAAAGGCCTTGCCATCCGTACCGGTCTCTGCGATGGGATATTCGAGCTCTCCCAGATCTGCCAGAAGGCGTCCGTTTCCCAACACCTGCAGCACAATGGCATCCGTTACGCTTCCATTGTGACTGCGGGAAAGCGCCTTGATCTCCACCGGCTGGCCATTCTGCTCCACCCAGCTCTGTCCGTGGGCTTCGCCGTCATTCCAGCCATAAATCAACCGGTTCTGGGTCATATTGACCGGGTTTGCATATCGAATGCCCGGCTGCACCTGCGCAAATTTCGTCAGCGTTCCATCGGCCGGGTTGATTTGCTCCAGCATTCCGCTTGCCCGCTGATAAGCAAACAGCGCCGTATCTCCCTCCGCTTTCCAGATCATACCCTGAGCCAGATCCTGTTCAAAAATCTTCTGCACCGTGTTATCCCAGCGCAGCAGATACAGGCAGATCGTCCCCTGATTTTCCTCTTCTCCGGTGCCGCTGGTCTGTTCCACCACGATGCCATCCTCTGTGCAAAGCAGCGGATAAGGATTTTCCCCCAGCTGCCAGCGGCAAACTTCTTCGCACTGGCCGAACTGTTCAGAATCCTCCACATTGACCTGCCACAAATTCTGGTATTGCTCGGCGCTGCTCATATAATACAAACTGCTGCCATCCTGATACACGGGACCGCTCACCGGCAATGCGGGAATCTTTGTCTGCGAACGGAGCACCTTTCCGCTCTGATCCCGCAGCTCCACCGCCGCTTCGCCATCGAGCTGCCAGAACAGCGCCAGCGCCCCCGATTCCGTCTCCGTCATCTGAAGGAATGCATCACTGCGCAGCCATGCATCGCAGCCCCGGTCGGAATGGGCACAGCCCGCTTTTTTGCACAGAACCGTCCGCTGTCCGGTCGTTAAATCCACCGATTGCAGAAGGTATCCCCCATCGACCTGCCGTTCTCCCGTCAGAAATGCCTGATCGCCGGACACGATCCAGATCCCTGCGTCTCCCTGAGTGGATTGCGCAAGATGCAGCCCTCCCAGTGTCTGTTCCGTATTCGTCTGCTCCGCTACCGGGATCGGCTCGCTTTGGCTCCGGGCGGTACCGCAGCCTGCCAGCAGCAACAGGCTAACCACCAATGCCGCCGCTCGGATATGCTTTTTCATTGTTGCTCACTCCTTAAAACGCCCCTTGAATGGGCAGACATTCCGCATCGTTTGCCATATACTGCTCCGGCGTGAACAGGCCGTAGCGGAATTCGCTGGTCTGACCGGAAACCAGTTTTCCATCCTTATCCCGGTAACCGGTTTCCACCATGGTTTCACTCAGTTGTACCAGCAGCCTGCCGTCAATCACAGCCGACGGAACCGCCGGGCAGATTGCACCGTTTCGACTGGTCTGGCGTGTGATCGGCTCCACGGCTCCATCCTTATGGATAGCAAACGCCTGTTCTGCTCCGCCTTCCCGTAACATCCCCACATATAATGTATCTTCCAGCCAGAATGGTGTTCCCACCAGCGAAAGGCCCGGTTCCAGCGCAGCAGTCTGCACACTCTCGCTGGTGGCAGGATCCAGCCGTTCCAGCTGGCCGCTCATACTATCGTACAAACAGATGGCAGGCTCCGGTTCCAGGCTGCCGGAATACTGGGCTGTCCAGAATACCTGCTGGGGCTGCGCCTGGCGGATAGTACGTATTTCCCCATTCCACAGCAGTTCGCTGAGAAACTGCCCGTCGTCGGCCAGCTGGCAAACCAGTAATCCGCTGCCGGCAGTCTGCCCGGTGAGGATCGAGGTGTTTTCCAGCTGCCAGCTTGCTGTTTCCTCCATGGTTCCGAAAGCATCGCCCGCCTGCGTATGAATGCGGTACAGCCGATACAAAGGCAGCCAACCGGACTGATACCACCGATCCTCCCGCACCACATATAAATCTTTGCCGTCGCTGTAAAATCCGGAAGGAGACCAGCCCTGCCCTTCCTCCGGCAAGGCTGCAGGCGCCTGGATCAGGGTGCCATCCGCTGCCCTCAATTCCACGGCAGCTTTGCCGCCCGTCTCCTCACTGGTCAGATAATATAAAACCAGATCACCGTTTTCCAGGCAGTTCACATAGGGCAGCGTGCCCTGTTCCTTCACCCAGGCCGGGCAATCCGCGCCGCTGTGGGTGCATCCTTTCTGCGAGCAGAGCGGCGCACAACTGCCATCGGTCAGATCGATGGCCTGCAGAAAAGCTCCCTGCTCATTGCGGGTTACGGTGAAGGCAGTCTCGCCCTTGATACTCCAGTCCACACCTCTGCTTCCGCCAGTCTGGTATAAAGCGCCCGTTACGGTGGGCTGCACGGTCGCTTCCGTGGACACTTCGCTTTGAGCAGGCTGCGTGCTGCAGCCTGCCAGCAGCAGAAGGCTCAGCGCCAGCGCAGCCGCTCTTATTTTTCTGTTCATGCCGTTCTCTCCTTTTCTCCACTCATTGCCGCGGCCACCTGCTCCGGCGTTTTATGCTCTGCGCCAAGCTCTGTGCCGCCCCTGTCCGACGCGTACACATACAGCTGCGCCGCAGGGGAATAGGCAGCAGCAAGATGGCCATCCTCACTGGAAAGGTCCTGCCAGTCGGTAAATTCTGTCACGTTCAAAAAGCGTTTGTATGTCTCCAACAGCTCAGCCGCTCGCAGCTGTCCGCTGCCGCCGTTCCACCGCAGACGCACCACTTCTTCACCGGGGCCAAGCTCCATCAAAAGGCTTTCGGTCTGTGTGCTCCACTCATAGCGCACGAAGCCTGCCGCATCCCGCAGTGCGGTTTTGCGGGCATCGGGCTGTTCGGTTTCAAGCAGCCCGTACGCTGCCGAGGTTTGTGTTTCGTTCAGCAGGCCTTCCTGCCGCAGATGTTCCAGTGCCGCGCCAATCGAATTCGCCTGCTCTTCTTCGGTTTGCTCCAACATCTGCCAGCCGGTGGAATCCCACTCCGGCGTTGTGCCCGCCAGGAACTGCCGGTCATACAGCAGCTTCGCCAGCGCATTCTCCTGCCCCTGCCGGGAAAGAGCATTCTCCTCCGCCGGGCGGGAATGACTGGTTTGCAGCAGCCTTCCCTGCTGCATGGCACAGAAGACAGAGGGCAGCGCCATACAGGCCAGCACCAGCAGCAATACACCGACACAGAAAAGACCCGTTTTGATTTGCTCTTTTCGTTTCATTCCCCCGCCTCCTTTATTGTAAATCGCACTGCGGTGCCTTCACCGGGCTGGCTCTCAAATTCCAGCTGTGTGCCGTGCAGCCGGGCAATGCGGTCACAGAGCGCAAGCCCGAAACCGCTGCCATTCTGAGCCCGGGCGCGGGATTTATCCACCATATAAAAGGGCTCGGTGATGCGTTCCAGCTCCGTTTGCGGGATGCCCCGGCCCCGGTCGCGCACCGTGATCTCCACCTGTCCGCTGTTTGCACAGGCGCTAATGTGCACCAGTCCGTCCTTCGGTTCGGCCCGCACGCCATTGCTGATCAGGTTTTCCAGCAGGGCGGTGAGCAGTTCCTCGTCCCCCAGAACACAGCCTGTTTCAAAGCCCTGCCAACACAGCTGCACCGGGCAGGTTTCAGGCAAAGTACGGGCAGCCTTTTCCGCCAGCACCGCCAGCGAAACCGGGCGCAGCTCCAGCGTTTTATGCTCCGGGTCCAGCGCTATAAAGGTCATCAGCTTGGCGCTCAGAGCTTCCAGCCGCTTTGTCTCGTGGTAAATGTAATTCGCCGCCCGCTGGCGTACCTCCGGTTTCACCTCAGCACTGCGCAGCAGATCCGCATAGCCCAGCATGCTGGTCATGGGGGTTTTCAGCTCATGGGTGAAGGCACTCACAAAATCCTCCCGCTGGCGCACCGCCAGATCCAGCTGCTGTGCCCGTTGCTCCACCGCCTCGGCCATGGCGTCAAAGCTGGCGGCAAGGCCCGCTACCTCATCGGTTCCGGTCATACCGGTACGCCGGTCGTATGCCCCTGCGGCAATGGCCTTGCTGGTCTCTTCCAGCGTTTTCAGCGGCCGGGTGAGGCGGCGGCTCACCGCCCATATTGCCAGCGTCACCCCGACGAAGGCGATCAGTTCCAATCGAACAAACCCGACCAGCTGCTGGTTTCGCAGCTGGAACACCTCGCTCACATCGCAGCTGCTCACCAGCCACAGGGTTCGCCCCTGCCACTGCACCGGGCTGGCGAACAGCTGCCAGACGTTTGTTCCTTCTTTGGCGTAGGTCATGCTGTCCGCCCCGGCGTCCACCGACCGCAGCACCGGCTGCCAGCCGTTTTTCATTCCGGTGCCGGAATAGAGGAAAGCGCCGTCTTCGCTGAGGATGGCCAGCCCCTCCCCCGCCTGCGCGGTACGCTGCTGCCCGTATCGGGTCACCAGAGCGGGCTGAGTCTCCAGCTCCGGGGTATCGATCATTTCTTTCTGCAGCTGATAGCACTCCGCCCGATGTGCGGCTGCGTTCTGCTGCGCCGCCGCCTGTAACTGAGCGGAAAATCCGCTGCCGATCAGCCAGGCCGCCCCCAGATTCAGCAGAAGCGCCAACAGCAGCAGGATGGCAAATGTCAACTTGGCTGCCAGTTTCACGTTTCCACCTCCAGTAAATAACCTACCTTATATACGGTTTTGATTTTCTCCGCCAGGCCCAGCTTCTTTCGAAGCCGCTGGATATGCAAATCCAGCGTACGGCTGCCCGCTTCCTCCTCGCCGCCCCATACCCGCTCGTACATCACGTCACGGTAGAGGGCAATGCCCTGGTTGCGCAAAAGCAGCACCAGCAGATCAAACTCCCGGGGCGTGAGGGCTACCGGCATGCCGTTCTTTTCCACCCGGCGGGCTGTCGGGTCCACCACCACGTCGAAGGCCCGCAACAGCCCACTGCCCCGGCCCGTCCGGCGCAGCACGCTTTCCACCCGGGCCAGCAGCTCCAGTGGCTCGAAGGGTTTTACCATGTAATCGTCCGCCCCCATGCGCAGGCCCCGCACCCGGTCCGCCAGCATGCCCTTGGCGGTCAGAAAGATCACCGGCGTTCCGGTGGGCTGAATGTATTCCATCAGCTCATAACCGCTGACGCCCGGCAGCATAATGTCCAGCAGGATCAGGTCGTAATGGCCGGCTTCGATTTTATCTGCCGCAGTATCGCCGTCCAGCGCGATTTCGCACTGGTAGCCCGCCTGCAACAGGGTCAGCTCGATCAGCTCGGCAATGAGGCGTTCATCGTCAACAATCAAAATGGGATTCATTGGGGTTCCTCTTTTCTCTGTTCCAGTGCGGATATCCGCCCTGTGATTTGATGATATCCGGGGTTCGTATCCAAATTGTATCATGTTCTTATCCAACCGGGTTGTTTTGGCGTTTTTTCAGATTTTTCTTTTCAAGCCTTGACAACCGTGTATATACGTGTATATACTGTATATGTCAGATATGTACAGTCTGGCAAAATCAAAGGGCAGCACCGCATCATTCCAGGTGGTGGAGCGCACCGGAAAATTTTTCGTGAGATGAACCAAAAAGCGCAGGCAATCCTTGGCTGGATTGGCGAGCATTTTTGGAAAATATCACGGAAAATTTTGGCGTGATACGCCGCCTGAGCCGCCAGGCGTGAATGGTACGGTGTTGCCCAAAGGGAAAGCGAGGAATACTGATGGAGATCTACATCAGCAATTCCAGCCCAAAGCCGATCTATGCCCAGATCACCGACCAGATCCGCGCCGCCATCTTCGACGGCCGGCTCAAGGAAGGCGAGGCGCTGCCCAGCATCCGGCTGCTGGCCAAGGAGCTGCGCATCAGCGTGATTACCACCAAACGAGCCTATGAAGATCTGGAAAAGGCCGGGTTCATCAACACGGTGCCCGGCAAGGGCTGCTTCGTTGCACCCCAGAATATGGAGCTGCACCGGGAGGAGACCCTGAAAAAGATGGAAGGATACCTGCAGCAGGCGGTGGACACCGCGCTGGCCGGGGGCATCAGCAAGGCGGAGGTGCTGGCAACATTGAATTTGTTGTTGGAAGGAGACTGATACTATGGAAAACGCGATCTGCATCCGCGGCTTGTGCAAGCATTACGAGGATTTTTCGCTGGAAAATCTGGACCTGACCGTGCCCACCGGCACCATCGTGGGCTTTGTGGGCGAAAACGGCGCAGGTAAAACCACCACGCTGAAGGCCATTTTCGGAGCCATCCGCACCGACGGGGGCAGCATTGAGGTGCTGGGCTGCACCGACCCCGACCGACTGGACAAATCCCAGATCGGCGTGGTGATGGAGGATTCCTTCTTTTACGAGACCCTCACCCCACGGCAGGTAAACAGCATTATGAAGAGTTTGCAGCCCGGCTGGGACAGCGCCGAATTCGCCCGTCTGCTGAACGACTACCAGCTGCCCGAGAAAAAGCTTATCAAGGATATGAGCAAGGGCATGCGGATGAAGTTCCGGCTGGCCACCGCTCTGGCGCATAAACCCAAGCTGCTGATTCTGGACGAAGCCACCAGCGGCCTGGATCCGGTGGTGCGCGGCGAGGTGCTGGACTACCTGCGGGACTACATTCAGGACGAAAGCCACAGCGTTCTGATGAGCAGCCACATCACCAGCGATCTGGAAAAGGTGGCGGATTCCATCGCCTACCTGCGCAAGGGGCGACTGCTGTTCCAGATGGATCGGGACGAGCTGCTGGAAAAGTACGGCGTTCTGCGGTGCAGCCCGGAACAGCTGGAAGTACTGGACAATCGGCTTAAAGTCGCCACACGCAAAACCGGCTTTACCTGCGAAACGCTGGTCAGCGATGCAGCGGCCGCCCGCCGGGCGCTGCCGGACGCGGTAATTGACCGGGCCAGCATCGAGGACATCATGCAGTTTTATACCGGGAGGGATGCACAATGATCGGCCTGCTGAAAAAGGACTTCTTCATTCTCTGGCACGCTTACCATAAAAATCTGGCCCTTGTTCTGGTGCTTTACAGCGTCATGGCTCTGGCGATGGATCTCACCTTTATGGTGTTCTTCTTTGCCTGGATCTCCGGCTTCTACATTCTGAGCGGGCTGACCATTGACAATTATTCCAAATGGGATCTGTACGCTGCCAGCCTGCCGGTGAGCAAGCGGCAGATCGTAGGCGCAAAGTTTATCCTCATCACCCTGGCGCTGCTCATCAGCTTTGTAATCGGAACCCTGCTGTGCGGTCTGCTGACCCTGCTGAAGGGCACTCCTTTTCTGGAAAACCTGCTGAGCCTGTTTGCGGTATCCTTTGTCTGCCTTGCCTACTTCGGCGTTTCTCTGGTGCTTTCCTATAAGTATGGCGTGGAGAAAGCCCGCACTGCGGTGCTGCTGGCCGCTGCGGCGGTGTTCGGCTGTCTGTTCGCGCTGGGCAAGCTGGATCTTTTGCAAAGCTTTGCCCTGCCCGGTCTGCTGCAAACGCTGTTTCTGGGGGATCTGGCCATTTGGGGCTGGGCTGTGGTGATGCCGGTGTGCTGCATTCTGGTGTATCTGCTCTGCTGGGCCATCGCCACCCGCATTTACAGCCGCAAGGAGTTTTAAACTTTTTGTGAACCCTCTTGCAGTTTTCTTCAAAAAGGTGTATATTAGATTAGCACTCAAACATAACGAGTGCTAATCTTTTTTGTTTTACAATACTTTTTCATAAAAGGGAGCGTTCAATCATGGCTGTAAAAGAATTTAAGGCCGAAAGCAAAAAGCTGCTGGACATGATGATCCATTCCATCTATTCCAACAAGGAGATTTTCCTGCGTGAGCTGATCTCCAACGCCAGTGACGCCATCGACAAGCTCTATTTCAAGAGCCTGACCGACCACAGCGTCACCACCAAAAAGGAGGATTATCAGATCCTGCTGGAGCTGGACAAGGAAAACCGCACCCTGACTCTGACCGATAACGGCATCGGCATGACCAGGGAAGAGCTGGAAGAGAACCTGGGCACCATCGCCCGCAGCGGCAGCTTGGACTTCAAGAAGGACAACAAAGCCGAGGACATCGACATCATCGGTCAGTTCGGCGTGGGCTTCTACTCCGCCTTCATGGTTGCCAGCCGCGTCACCGTGATCAGCCGCGCCTTCGGCAGCGACACTGCCTGGCAGTGGGAGAGCACCGGTGCTGAGGGTTACACCATCACCGAGGCTGACAAAGAGGACGTGGGCACCAAGATCATCATGGTGATCAAGGAAAACGCCGAGAACGAGAACTACGATGAGTTCCTGGACGAGTACAATCTGGTGCACATCGTGAAGAAGTACAGCGACTATGTGCGCTACCCCATCCGCATGGAGCGTGAAAAGACCCGTGCTAAGGAGCGCCCCGCCGACGCCGGTGAGGATTACAAGACCGAGTACGAGACCTACACTGAGCTGGAGACCCTGAACAGCATGGTTCCCCTGTGGAAGCGCAGCAAGAGTGACGTAACCGACGAGGAATATAATCAGTTCTACAAGGATAAGTTCTACGACTTCACCGATCCTGCCCGGGTAATTGTGAGCCGCACCGAGGGCACCGCCACCTACAATGCTCTGCTCTTCATCCCCGGCCATGCCCCCTTCAACTATTACAGCCGCGACTACGAAAAGGGCCTGCAGCTGTATGCTTCCGGCGTGCTGATCATGGACAAGTGCGCCGACCTTCTGCCCGATCATTTCAGCTTCGTGAAGGGCATTGTGGACAGCCAGGACCTGAGCCTGAACATCAGCCGTGAGATGCTGCAGAAGGACGGCCAGCTCAAGCTGATCCGCAACAGCCTGGAAAAGAAGATCAAGAACGAACTGAACGCCATGAAGAACAACGACCGTGAGAAATACGACGAGTTCTTCAAGAGCTTCGGCCGCCAGCTGAAATTCGGCTGCTACGAGAGTTACGGTGCCAACAGCGACCTGCTGAAGGATCTGCTGCTGTTCCACAGCGCCAAGGAAAACAAGCTGATCAGCCTGCAGGAATACGTGGATAAGATGCCCGAGGATCAGAAGTACATCTACTACGCTGCCGGTGATTCCACCGAGCGCCTGGCCAAACTGCCCGCCGCCGAGCTGGTGCTGGACAAGGGCTACGACCTGCTGCTGCTCACCGAGGATGTGGATGAATTCTGCCTGCAGGTGCTGCGCCACTACGGCGAGAAGGACAAGGAGAAGGAATTCAAGAACATTTCCAGCGGCGATCTGGGTCTGGAATCCGAAGAGGAAAAGAAGGCCGCCGAAGAAGCCAGCGAGGCAAACAAGGACCTGTTCGAGGCCATGAAAACCGCTCTGGACGGCAAGGTGACTGCTGTGCGCCTGTCCACCCGTTTGAAGAGCCATCCCGTTTGCATCGCCAGTGAAGGCCCCCTGAGCCTGGAGATGGAAAAAGTTTTGAATTCCATGCCCAACAGCGGCGACATGCCCGCCCCCAAGAGCGAAAAGGTTCTGGAGCTGAATGCTTCTCACCCGGTATTTGAGACTCTGAAGAAGCTTCAGGCAGACGGCGAGACCGAAAAGCTGGGCAAGTATGCGAACATCCTGTACAATCAGGCGCTGCTCATTGAGGGCATGCCCATCGAGGACCCCGTAGCTTACGCACAGGCAGTGTGCGAGCTGCTGAAATAAGCGCTCTCTGCCCTATCCCCCAAAAATGAGCAAGAACCACAAAAGCCGTCCGGCCCGCCAGCGTTTGCTGGCTAAGGCCGGGCGGCTCTTGTTTTTATTTTATGGGCCCCCATACGGTGGGCACCTCCTGCTGTTTTTCACGGCATCGGGTTCCTGTGTATGGCTTTGCAACATAGCAAGAACTGCAATTCCAAAAGACAAGGCCCGGCGGAAAATCCGCCGGGCCTTGTTTGTTGCTCTTGCTCCGAACGCGCAGAAACGTCAGAACCGCTCCACGCCTTCCTCAGTTACACGAGCCATGACCAGCGCGGGAACCGGCTCCGGAGCCGGGCCGAAGGTGAGCGCCGCACGGAACATTTCTTCCGCTGCGTCGAACTTCTCCTCATGATCCGCATACAGGGTGGCCAGGCATTCGCCCTTTTCCACCTTGTCTCCGGTCTTTTTGTGCAGCACAATGCCTGCCGCGAAGTCGATTACATCTTCCTTGGTAATACGCCCCGCACCCAGACCAACGCTGGCGTTGCCCACCATCTCGGTGTTCATGCGCACCAGATAACCGCTTTCACCGGCCAGCAGAGGACGGCTGAACTTCGCCTTCTGGAACTTGTCCGGATCGTCCAGCACAGACACATCGCCGCCCTGTGCAGCAAACATCTGCTTGAGCTTTTCGTAAGCCGCACCGCTGGCAACAGCTTCCTCCGCCATACGGCGGCACCCTTCCAGCGTGCCCTTGCCCGCCAGATACAGCATATTGGCAGCCAGCTGATAGCACACCTCGGTCAGATCTGCCGGGCCGTGGCCCTTGAGAACCTCCACCGACTCGATGACCTCCAGACTGTTGCCGATGTTATGGCCCAGCGGAGTGTCCATATCGGTAATGAGGGCAGCCACCTTGCGGCCGTTGTGCTGACCGATGCTCACCATGGCCTTGGCCAGCTCGATGGAATCGTCCAGCGTTTTCATGAAAGCACCGTTGCCGGTTTTCACATCCAGCAGGATACAGTCAGACCCGGCGGCCAGCTTCTTGCTCATGATGGAGGAAGCAATCAGAGGAACGCAGCCGATGGTGGCAGTCACATCCCGCAGGGCGTACATTTTCTTGTCCGCCGGGGCCAGATTGCCGCTCTGCCCGATCACACTGATGCCGATCTCGTTCACCTGCGCAAAGAAACGCTCCCGATCCACGGCGGTCTGGGTGCCGGGCACGGCCTCCATCTTATCCACCGTACCGCCGGTGTGGCCCAGACCTCGGCCGCTCATCTTGGCAATCTTCACGCCACAGGCAGCCACGATGGGCGCAATGACCAGAGTAGTCTTGTCGCCCACGCCGCCGGTGGAATGCTTGTCGGCCTTGATGCCGGAAATGGAGGAAAGATCCACCATATCGCCGGAATGGGCCATCACGTCGGTGAGCTGGGCAGTCTCCTTCTCGGTCATACCCTTCAGGTAGATTGCCATAAGCAGGGCGCTCATCTGGTAATCCGGTACCTGACCGTTCACAAAGCCCATCACCGCAAATTCCAGCTCTTCGCGGCTCAACACGCCGCCATCGCGCTTTTTCGCGATAATATCAAACATACGCATAGGGCCGCAGCCTCCTTGTTATTTTGCTTTCACATAGGGCTTGCCGTTGGCGGAAGGCACATGAGCCTTACCAACGAACAGGATCAGCACGATCACAGTGACCACATAGGGGATCATGGAGATCAGCTGCGCGGAAACCATCGCATTGCTGCCCACAACCACGCGGATACCGGAGCACATGCCGAACAGCAGGCAGCCGATCATGGCACCCTGCGGACGGAACTTACCGAAGATAACGGCCGCGATGGCAATGAAGCCCTGACCCACGATGGAGGTGGGGCGGAACTGGTTCATGGTGGCCATGGTCACGCAGGCGCCGCCCAGACCAGCCAGGAAACCGGAAATGCACACAGCGGAAAACCGCATGCGGATTACATTGATACCCAGGGTATCGCAGGTCTCGGGATGCTCACCACAGGCACGCAGACGCAGACCGTAACGGGTCTTGTAGAACACAAACCATACGATGATCAGCACAATGAATACCAGATAGGTGGTGGCATAGGTGGAGAATACGTTCTTCAGGAAGTTGTTCCACACGCCGCCGCCGGTAAAGGTATCGGCAAACAGGGTGGGAATCTTGCTGGTGGAATCCAGAGGCGCCGTATCGGAAGAGTTGAACAGCGCCTTGGCCATCAGCACAGCAACGCCGGGTGCCAGGAAGTTGATGGCAGTACCGGAAATGGTCTGGTCTGCGTTCAGCTTTACGGTAGCCAGTGCATGCAGCGCACCAAACAGCATACCGGCCAGACCGCCGCAGATAAAGGACAGCCAGGGATTGCCGGTATAATGGCCGGCAGCAGCGCCCACAAAGGCGCCGATGGTCATCATACCCTCAATGCCGATGTTCACCACGCCGCTCAGCTCAGAGAAGCAGGAACCCATGGCCGCGAACAGCAGCGGAGGGGTGAACAGCAGGGTGGCGTAAATAATGATGCCAAGGTTGTTGATGATCAGATCCATTGCTTATGCCTCCCCCTTCTTGCTCTTGCGTTTTTTCACAAAGCGGAACACATGGGAGATGGCGATGAAGAATACAACCGTACCCATGATGATGTTGATCACTTCGGACGGAGCACCGATCAGGTTCAGCTTGGAGCCGCCATACTTCAGTGCACCGTAGAACAGACCGGCGAAGAATACGCCGATGGGGTTGGAAGCACCGATCAGCGCAACACTGATGCCCTGGAAGCCGAAGCTCTCCTGTGCAGTAAAGATGCTGATACGGCTACCCATACCCAGCAGCTGGATGGCGCCGCCCATGCCGGCCAGCGCACCGGAGATTGCCATGGCAATGTAGATGGACTTGTTCACGCTGATGCCGCCGTATTCCGCAGCCGAACGGTTAAAGCCCACTGCCTTGAGCTGGTAGCCCAGGGTGGTCTTTTCAATGAGCACATAAATCAGAATCACAGCCAGCACAGCCAGCAGAATGCCCCAGTTGGAAGCGGGGCACAGAGCGTCCAGCCAGGCCTGGGGGAACAGGATGCGGGCAGCGTCCTGTACGTTCTTGGTGGCCTCCGCATTGCCCTCATTGTGGATCATGGGCAGATCCGCAATATAGTTGGACAGGTAGAAGGCAATCCAGTTGAACATGATCATGCTGAGCACCTCGTTGATGCCCCACTTAACCTTCAGGAACGCCACAATCAGACCCCACAGTGCGCCCACGGCCAAAGCAGCCAGGAAGCACAGCGGAACCAGAATGATGGAAGGTGCCGGCACCAGGATACCCACCACGCAGGCAGCCATGGAGCCCATGACGAACTGACCCTCAGCACCGATGTTGAACACGCCGGTACGGAACGAGAACGCCACCGCCAGACCGGTAAAGATCAGCGGAGTTGCATACACCACACTGTATGCCATGTTGCGCACGCTGCCGAACACACCATCGAACAGCTTGGCATAGGCCTCAATGGGGCTGATGCCCATGGGCAGCAGGAACAGCGCACCCACTACAAAGCCCAGCAAGATCGAGAACAGAGTTACCAGAAACTTGCTGTTCAGGAATTTTTCCAGTTTATTCATCCGCCTTACCTCCCGCCATCCACAGGCCAAGGGTATTTTCGTCCGCATCTTTTCCGGGCAGACTGCCGTTGATCCGCCCGTCAAAGATCACGTCGATCTCGTCTGAAAGGCTGATGATCTCGTCCAGCTCAAAGGACACCAGCAGCACGGCCTTTCCCTTGTTACGCTGCTCCACGATATATTTGTGCACATACTCGATGGCGCCCACGTCCAGACCGCGGGTGGGGTTCACCGCGATCAGCAGGTCCTTGTTGTTGGTGACCTCGCGGGCGATAATAACCTTCTGCTGGTTGCCGCCGGACAGAGTGCCCGCGGGCTTATTCAGACAGTCGCGGGGGCGAATGTCGAACTTTTCAATGGCTTCCTGGGTGAAGCTGTTCACGGCGTCCATATTGCGGATGCCGTGGCTGGAATATTTGTCCTCGGCAAAGTTCTGCAGGACCATGTTGTCGGCCACGCTGAACTCCAGCACCAGACCGTGCTTCTGACGGTCCGCCGGAATGCTGGACACCCCGTGCTCAAAACCGTAACGGGGCGGTTTGTTGAATACGTCGGTACCATTCACGGTGATGGCGCCCTTGGTGGCCTTGCGCAGACCGGTGATGCACTCCACCAGTTCGGTCTGGCCGTTGCCGTCGATGCCGGCAAGGCCCAGAATCTGGCCCTTGCGCACCTGCAGGTTCAGACCACGCAAAATCTCCACACCGCGGTAGTCCACTGCATGCAGATCCTTCACGTCCAGAACCACGTCGCCGGGCTCCTGCTCCTGCTTGTCCACCTTGAAGTTCACGTTGCGGCCCACCATCATGCTGGCCAGATCATCCTCGCTCACCTTGCTCACATCCACGGTGTCGATGTACTTACCCATACGAATGATGGTGCAGTAATCCGCCGAAGCCTTGATTTCCTTCAGCTTGTGGGTGATGAGAATGATGCTCTTGCCGTCCGCCGTGAGGCTGTGCATAATGTCGATCAGCTCGCTGATCTCCTGGGGGGTCAGCGAAGCAGTGGGCTCGTCCAGAATCAGGATCTCCGCGCCGCGGTACAGCGCTTTCAGAATTTCCACGCGCTGCTGCATACCCACGGAAATATCCTCGATCTTCGCGTCGGGGTCCACCGCCAGGCCGTATTTCTTGGAGATGGCTTCCACGTTTTTGCGCGCAGTGGCCATGTCCAGCATAATGCCCTTCTGAGGCTCCATGCCCAATACGATGTTCTGTGTAACGGTGAAAGGCTGCACCAGCATGAAGTGCTGGTGAACCATGCCGATGCCGGCGCTGATCGCCTTTTTGGGGCTGTCCATGTGGATCTTCTGCCCCTTGATATAAATTTCACCCGAGGTGGGCGGATACATGCCGTACAGCTGATTCATCAGCGTGCTTTTGCCGGCGCCGTTCTCGCCCAGAATGGCGTGGATCTCACCCTTGTGTACGGTGAGTTGGATGCCGTCGTTGGCGGTAAAGTCACCGAATTTTTTGGTGATGTTCCGCATGTCCACCACGACAGTGTTCAGGTCCAGATGTGGATTGTCCAAAAATAAGCCTCCTTTTCACCCTGCGCCCCACCCGCGTCATCGGCCTGCGTGCGGGGTGCAAAGCGGTTTCATATCCGGCAGGCGCTGCCCGGTCTGCGGGCAATACCCGTCGGTTCCGGGAAGCGCCTGTGCACTTCCCTGTTTTTCAGGAATACAGTGGCGATCAGGTGATCACCACATCGCGGATGCCCTGTGCGCGGGCCAGGTCGGCCAGCTGCTGCAGGTATTCCGCTGTGGGCTGCTGCAGGCGCTCTTTTTCGCTCTCCCGCACGCCCATGGGGCGGTAGCAGATAATCTTGTACCGCATGGGATGTTTGTCCTGCCAGGGGGCAGCAACGGCAGATGCCTCACGCACCGCAGTCTCGGCATCAAAGAGGCCGGGAACCACCACGGTACGCAGCTCTTCCAGCTTGCCGGCTCGGGCCAGAAATTCCAGATTGGCACGCACCTGGGTATTGTCCACCCCGGTGACGGCCTTGTGATCCTCGCTGGTCCAGGCCTTGATGTCCAGCATCACGCCATCGGTCACGGCCAGAAGTTCCGGATCCTGAGAAAAATCGTAGCTGCCGTTGCTGTCCAGCAAAGTGGACAGCCCCTCAGCCCTGGCGATGCCCAGCAGTTCCACCAGAAAATCCCTCCAGCGGGTACATTCCCCGCCGGACACCGTGATTCCCCGGATGAAGGGCACGTTTTTGCGAACCTCCACCATAACTTCCTCCGGGGTCATGGAACGAACCCGGGGTGAGGAGCTGTTGGGGCACTGCTTGAAGCAGGCATCGCAGAATACGCACTTGGTGTAGTCATAGCAGACCTTGCCGTCCTGCATGGAAAGCGCGCCCACCGGGCACACCTTCACGCACTGACCGCAATTCACGCACTGGTTGATGGTCTCCGGGTTGTGGCAGTAAAGACAGTTGAAGTTACATCCCTGAAGAAAGATCGCGGTTCGGTTGCCCGGCCCGTCCACCGAACTGAACGGGATGATCTTATTCACCAGCGCCTTCATATCAGCGCACCCGACGATCCTGAGCGTGGCAGTTGCGGGTGGCACCAAGGGCCAGGCCGGTGGTGTTCAGCAGCACGTTATGACCCTCGGCGAGCTTTTCGATCTCGGAACGCTTGGCCAGATAGCCGGTCACACGGATCACGTCGCTGTCGCTGCCGTAGAAGCTCAGGTAACGGATCTCCAGATCGAAGGAACCGCGGATCACATCCAGCAGGAACTTGTGGTTCTTGTGCACGGTCAGATCCACCGGGAAGATATCGCCGGCGCCGGAGATGAAGTACTTGTGGAACAGGTTGATGTTCTTCAGGTGGTCGATCAGCTCGGCAGGCTCCTCGCCAACAGGGATACGGGTGCCGGGGGTGCTGTTCTTATCGTAATCCATACCCACCTGCGCATGCAGCAGGTAGTGGCCACCGGTGGCCTCGCAGTAGGGGGCGGGATGCGCGTTGCAGAAGGCATTGATCTGCTCCATAATCTCCACACCCAGCTTGTCCGCAGCCTCGCTGTGGCCGAAGCGGCCTTCGATGCCTTCCTTGGCCAGCAGGTCGTTGACGCACTCGGCCATACCAACCAGGCCGAACATGGCGCTGAAACGATCGCGGCGGATCAGACCTTCCAGAGCCAGGAAATTGCTCTCGAAGAAACCGCTCTCCTCTACCAGGAAGCGAACGCGGGCATCCATGTAACGGGCCATCACGTCCATTACATGGGGAAGCTGATTTTCCTTGAAATCCTGAATGTTCTTGCTGCGCTTGGCAATGCCGGCCAGCAGCAGCCGGCACAGGGTGTAGGATCCGCCGCCCTTGTACAGGCCGTTGTAGCAGCTGGCGATGCAGTAATCATCGCCCAGCTCGCTGCGGAACATGCGATCGTTGGCGAAGCTGGGCTTCGCGCAGCGCAGCGCGCACTCGATGCCAGCCATCACGAACTCATCCGGGGTGTCCTTGCTGACACGCATGGTCAGGTTGGGTACGGCGTTCTGCAGCTCCGCTTCCACCTCCATCAGCAGCATGCCGGTACGAGTCATGGTGGGGCCGATGTTGGCATGGCAGAAGGAGTCCAGAATGGTGCGGTCCACACTGGTGAGGAACAGGCGCAGAGCCTTCTTCACGGTCTCGTCGTCAAGATCTTTCACAAAGGGCTCCAGCAGCAGATCCAGATCACCGATGTATACGGGGTAGTTGGTGATGCTGGGAACGTTGTGATACAGAATCTGCAGGTTGTTCAAAGCCTCAAACAGATCCTTCGGGGGATCCAGCTGCAGGAACGCGCTGCCCTCTTTCATGAATTTCGGATAGTCCGGGCAGATGTAACGGGGGCGATAGGGCGCATCGCCCTCAAACAGATTGCAGATGCAGCGATCCTCCTGTTCGCAGCGCATCAGCTCATCCAGACCTTCCGGCTCATCCAGCACGGTCAGGAAATTTTCCGCATGACGGGCCAGATAGGTAACTTTCTGCTCGTGGGTCGCGGTCTGATCCTTCAGAGTGGCCAGGATCTCGGCGCGCTTTGCCTCCACGGTCTCCATAGAAATGCTTCTCATAGTGAGCATACCCTCCCTTGGTTTCAGCTTTATTGCTTATCCAGAGTCGGCAAAAAAGCCAACTTTTTTTCAGTATTATTGTACCAAAAAGCCCGCCCTATTTCAACAACGATCACGTGTTTCCTACCAAACAGACTGAAATTAGCCAGTGCTTTTGTTCAAAAAACCGAAAGTAGTACTTTACACCTTTTTCAGTGCAAAGAACGCACGCAGTGTGCTCCCAAAAAAAGAGCCGCGCCTCGATTTTGAGGCGCGGCTCTTACAAGCCTGAATAATGCTTACTTCAGGGTGAACAGATCGCCGCCCAGCTCTTCGGGAGTGGAGGGAACCTGAACTTCGCCGGCAATGATCTTGGCCTTGGCATCCTCAACAGCGGTCAGCATCTCGTCGGTCAGCAGATCGCGGGTGGGAGACAGGTCAACACCGCCGTTCTCCAGGCTGTACAGGTGCACGCCGGGAGTGAAGGTGCCGTTGGCAACGGCCAGGGAGATGTCCTGAGCAGCGATGTCAACGCGCTTCATGGCAGAAGTGATCACGGTTTCGGGGGCCAGAGGAGCCTGGTCGGTGTCCACGCCGATGGCGTATACGCCGTTGGCCTTGCAGGCCTCGATCACACCGTTACCGGTAGCGCCGGCAGCGTGGAATACCACGTCAGCATCCTTGGTGATCATATCGGTAGCAGCGGTGTTACCGCCGGTGGGATCGCCGAAGTTGTTGGCGTTGAACTGCAGAACAGTGGCCTCGGGGTTCACGGACTTAACGCCGGCGATGAAGCCGCAGCCAAACTGGTTCATGGAATCGGAAACCATGCCCTGAACGTAACCAACGGTGTTGGTCTCGGTAGCCAGGCCGGCCACGATGCCCACCAGGTAGGAAGCCTCAGCCTGAGAGAACATCAGGCAGGCAACGTTGGGCAGATCGATGGAAGCGTCATCGATGATGGCGAACAGCTGATCGGGGTTGGCCTCGGCGGCAGCCTTGGTGGCCTCAGCCAGCATGTAGCCAACACAGATGATCAGGTCGGTACCCTCGCTCAGGTAGGTCTCGATGTTGGCGCTGTAGTCAGCGTCGGTCTTGGACTCCAGGTAGCTTACCTTGATGTTGGGGTTCTCCTCGGCCAGAGTCTGCAGACCCTCCCAGGAAGTCTGGTTGAAGGAACGGTCGTTTACGCCGCCCACGTCAGTGATCATACCAACGGAGATCTCCTTATC
Source organism: Allofournierella massiliensis (assembly GCF_004345265.1). Lineage (GTDB taxonomy): Bacteria > Bacillota > Clostridia > Oscillospirales > Ruminococcaceae > Allofournierella > Allofournierella massiliensis. The sequence goes on along the minus strand of NZ_SLUM01000006.1, from coordinate 99,933 downwards.
GGAGGTCGCTTCGCCGGAAGCAGCAGTGGAAGCAGCCCCGGAGGAAGCGCCGGTGGAAGTGGCAGTGGAAGAAGCACCGCCGCAGGCCACCATGGACACGGCCATGGCTGCTGCCAGTACGATCGAGATCAGTTTTTTCATGATTCAATCTCCTTTTTTCTGTTGTGGAATAACCGCGCCGCAAGCAGGCATCGGTTTCTGGGGAATTTCCCCATTAGCTATTTTATTATAGCCACCAGAGTGACAAATTTCAACCAGTTACTGCAAATACATGGCATTACAATTTGTTAACATTAACCAAAATAAGTCGTACTATACTGCCGTTTGCTCCGCTCAGGCCAGATCCCGCGGCCCGAAATTATAGGGCAGCAGCTCACCCAGCGTTACCTCGGTCCAGCTGTCCGGGCCGGTCACCAGCAAAATAGGCATCTCCAGCTCGCAGAACTCGTTCAGTGCCTGGCGGCACACCCCGCAGGGGCCGGTCACCGGGAAGGGCGGCTGCTGGCCGGCAGGCGCACCCACCACAGCCAGCATGGAAAACTCCCGTGCGCCCTCGCTCACTGCCTTGAACAGGGCGGTGCGTTCCGCACAGTTGGAGGGAGTGTAGGCAGCATTTTCAATGTTGCAGCCGGTAAACACCCGGCCATCCTTTGCCAGAAGTGCGGCGCCCACGTTGAAATGGGAGTAAGGGGTATACGCCATCTCCCGCGCCTGGATGGCCAGACGCGCCAGTTCAGCCTTTTCCATCCTTACACCTCCGCGCCCAGCGCGATCTTCATCATGTTGGTGAAGCTGAGCTGGCGCTCCTCGGCAGTGGTGGCCTCGCTGCTCACAAAGCTGTCGGAAATGGTGAGCAGGCAGGCAGCCCGCTTGCCCAGCACATTGGCATTGTGGAACAGAGCAAAGCTCTCCATCTCCACAGCTACACAGCCCTTTTCATCCCGCAGGCGCTCCCAGTATGTGGGGTTGGTGCGGTCATCGTGGCGGTAGAAAACATCGCTGGAATGGATTACGCCCTCCACCATGGGAATGCCCAGCTTGGCCGCACTGGCGCGCAGGGCATCACACAGCTCGGCGCTGGGGGTCAGGGTATCATCCTCGCAGCCATTCTGGGTGCGGGCATAACTGCTTTCGGAGTAAGCGCCGATGGCCAGAACCACGTCATAGATTTTGGCCTTGTCGGTGTAAGAGCCGGCGGATCCGATCCGGATGATGTTCTCCACACCATACTGGCTGTACAGCTCGTAGGAATAGATGCCGATGGAGGGCATGCCCATGCCGCTGCCCATCACGCTGACAGGGCGGCCCTGATAGGTGCCGGTGAAGCCCAGCATACCGCGCACGTCATTGAACAGCACCGGATTTTCCAAAAAAGTCTCTGCAATGAATTTTGCACGCAGAGGGTCACCGGGCATGAGAACAGTCTTTGCAATCTGGCCCATTTCGGCTTTGTTGTGAGGGGTAGGCATAGTGTGTCAACTCTCCTTTTGCTATTTGGTTGCTTTTTATTTGCGGCCGGGAACCCCCGGCCTTATTCCAGGCACCGGTCCCGCAGCAGCTGCAGCTGCTCGGGCCCCATGCCATATTCGGCGGCAAAAAAATCCTCCATGCAGGCATAGCGCCGGTCGATGGCATCGAATACCGCCTGCATGCTCTCCGGCCGCACCCCGCTGACCAGTTCCAGAATGGGGCGCACCTCCGGGCTCTGTTCCAGCATCTGCCGGTAAACATCCAGGCATTCCTGCACTGCACCGGGGCGGCAGGTATTGGTGGCCAGAAAATCTTCCATTACCGTTTCCCTGCTCGCGCCCAGCGCCAGCAGAATCAGGGCCGCGGCAACGCCGGTGCGGTCCTTGCCGGCGGAGCAGTGGAACAGCAGCGGCATCCGACCATCCAGCATTTCCCGGAAAATTTCCCGGTAGGCCGGGTTATCGAAAGGCAGCGCGGAATAGATATCCATCATTTCCTGCGCCAGATCCTTCAGCCCCTGCGCATCCAGATGCAGCGAATCGTTGGCATCGATGGGCTGTTCCCCGCCCTCGGCGTTTCGGATTGCTCCGATGTCATGGCGGATCACGCCGGCAAAATCCGGATCAGGTTCCCTGCCACGCTCCACCGCGGAGCGCAAATCACTCACCACACGGATTCCCAACTGTTCAAACCGCGCCTGATCGGCCGGAGTGCAGATCTGACACAGCGCACCGCTGCGCCAGATCAAACCGCGCTTTACCCTGCGGCCGTCCGCCGCAGGCCAGCCGCCCAGCTCACGGAAATTTTCCGCCGTTTCAAAGGGCGGCGGCTTGCCCGGAGTCCATTCCATAAGATTCACCTTTCCTGCAGCTGACCGGACCGGTCAGGTTTTTTCTTTGACCAGACCCATCTGGTAGGCCTGCACCAGCAGCTTCAGATCTTCCACATCGGCAGCAAGGCGCTGGCCATTGTCGGTATCGCCCACCAGGGTGCGCTTTTCACAGGTCTCGAACACCTCCACAGTGGAGGCAATATCCAGATTCTCCCGAATGGCTTTCTCGGCGCTTTCAAAGGGTTCGTGCTGCCGCAGCGACATCCCCCGGCTGTTGTATACCAGCGTATAGCCGGCAATGCCGGTTTTTTCGTGATAGGCACGGCAGAAGCCGCCATCGATTACAATCAGGCGCCCTTCCCCCTTCACCGGAGTTTCGCCCTTGGCTGCCCGCACCGGTACATGACCGTTTACAATGTGGCTGTGGGTCTGATCCAGCCCGAACTCCGCCAGAATGGCACGTGCCATCTTGGAATCGTTCACATGCCGGTAATAGGGATTCTTGGTCTCCGTATGGGTTTCCGGATCCTCCACGAAGAGGCGCTCGAAGGTGGTCATCTTATCGCGGCCATACAGCGGCGACAGTTTGCCGCACCACAGGTACCACAGGAAGTCCTCGCCGCTCTGACGCTCGGCGCTGCCTTCAGGGGCAAAATACCCCCGCCGGGCCCGCTCGTCGCAGTAGTCCATCAGCGCCCGGCCGGCATAGCCATGCTGCTCAAAGGTTTCCACCGCAAAGCTGCCGCTTTCGGTCAGGGGCACTGCACCGTGGAACATCAGGTTGCCGTTTTCAATGTGATACACACCGCCTTTGGCGAACAAAAAGCGCACATGCCGCTGCAGGCGCTCGCTTTCCATGAAGCTGCGCTGGAGAGCTTCCATGACCTCCTGCTCCTGGCGGGTGAGCCGGGCCGGGTCCGCCGGGTTCACGGTGGGGAAATCGTCATCCCGCAGAGGATAACATTTGCCCTCCACCTCCACGGTGCCCTCCCTATAATTGATGCGACGCAAAAAGTCCCGCCCTTCCAGCTCAAAATCCGGGTTGCGGTCGATGACCTGGCACTCCAGCTTGAACATGATGATGGCAATGGCCTTGTGCATCCGGGCGGTGCGAATCAGCTCGCTGCGGTGATAGGGTCCCCGGGCTTCGTCAGTGCGGGGATAGAAATGGTGCATATCGCAGTCCCGGTACTCGCTTTCCGCAAACAGAGCAAGCGGCCGCAGGTTGATGCCGTAGCCGTCCTCCAGCGCTTCCAGATTGTTGTAGGCAAGACTGGTGCGCAGCACGGTAGCGATGCAGATGGGGCTGCCGGCAGCAGCACCCATCCAGACCACGTCATGGTTGCCCCACTGGATATCCACCGAATGGTGGTTCAGCAGCTGCTCCATGATCTGATCCGGCCGGGGGCCCCGGTCGAAAATGTCGCCCACGATGTGCAGCTTGAACACCGCCAGATTCTTGATGAGCCCACACATGGCCTCGATAAAGTCGTCGGCCCGGCCCACATCAATGATGCTGGACAAAATCTGCCCGTAGTAAAACTCCTTGTCGTGATCCTCAAAATGGGCGTGGAGCAGCTCGTCCAGAATATAGGCGTAGTTCTTGGGCAGCCGCTTGCGCACAAAGCTTCGGGTATGCTTGGAGGAAACCACCCGGCACACGTCGATCAGCCGGTAGAGGGTCTGCCTGTACCAGGCGTTCAGGTCGGTCTGGCGATCCTTCAGCTCATCCAGTTTCTGGGCCGGGTAATAGATCAGGGTGGCGAACTCCGCCCGTTCCTGCTCCGGCACCCCGGGGCCCAGCACCCGGTCCACCTTTTCCTTGATGACGCCGGATGCGTTGTTCACGATATGGGTAAATGCCTCGGCTTCACCATGCAGATCGCTCATGAAATGCTCGGTGCCCTTGGGCAGTTTCAGAATGGCCTGTAAATTGATAATTTCGCTGCTGGCGGCGGCAATGTTCGGATATTCCCGGGCGAGCAGTGTGAGATATTTCAGATTTTTGCGCGCCCGGGCGGATGGATCCTGCACTGGCAGCGCCTCCTTTCAATGATGGTTTTATCCCGCCGTGCTGAAACTGCACCTGACGTGGACGATAAGTATCATCATTATAGCATGAAACACACCAAAATGGTAGGATGCAGCCAGAAAAAGCCGCCGATCTCTGTTATCGTCTGCCTGCCCGAAGAGAAGCCACAAAACTCACGCCCAGAATCAGTGTTCCGCCTGCCAGTTCCCGGCCGGTGGGCGCTTCTCCCAGCAGTACCAGCGCATACAGAATTCCATAAACTGTCTCCATACCGGACACCACCCCAGCCGCCTGGGAACTTACCCGACGCTGAGCTGCCACATACAGCGAATGGGCAAGGGCGGTACACACCACCCCCAGCACGCCGATGCTGCACAGCCCGACCATCGTCCACTCCCCGCGCCAGAGCAGAACCGCAGGCAGCAGTGCGACGGCCGCTGTGCCCTGTTCATACAGGCACACCACCCGGGCCGGATACCGGGCGGAAAGGTGCCGGTTTGCCAGCGAAAGCACCGCATAAGCCAGACCGGACAGCATGCCCCAGGCTGCCCCGGCTGCCGCACCACTGCCCAAGCCGTCGGGTGGAAGGGTGATCATTACACCTGCCAGCAACGCAATGGCCTCCAGTACACCCTCCAGCCGAAGCCGTTCCCGGAACACCAGCGGCTCCAGCACCGTAAGAAAGAGCGGAAAGGCAGAAAAAGTAATGGTTCCCATTGCCACCGAAGAAACCTGAATTGCCTGAAAAAAGGTGGTCCAGTGAAGGGCCAGTACCAGCCCCGCAAACACCGCCAGCCCCAGATCCCGTTTGTTTGCCAGCCGCAGCGACGTGCGGCTGAGCAGACTCAGCGCCAGCAGCACCGCCGCCGAGCAGATCACCCGTCCGCCCGCGATCACCACGGAAGGTGCCTGCACAAAGCGGCCGATCACCGCGGCCAGCCCAAACAGCATCACCGCAAGATTCAACGCCGCCACGCTCCGGGCCGTTCCGGTCTGTTCTGTTTTCATTCCATTTTCCCCACTCTCCCCGGCTTTGTTGTTCGGTGTGTACCGGTTTTCGTCAACTGGTTATTATACGGGAGACTGACAGGGTACGTCAACCGGAGTTTTGGTGGCACAGTGACAAGAAAATATGGTATAGTAAAGATTGTTCTATTTTACTTTATACAGGCGCGTTGAAAAGGCCGCCTGTTTTGGGAGGTTTTATCTTGCAGATTCCCGCATCCTGCACTCTCTGCCCCCGCCGCTGCAAAGCGGACCGGACCCGGCGCGCCGGGGTATGCGGTGCGGCCGACCAGCTGATGGTGGCCCGCGCAGCGCTGCATCACTGGGAAGAGCCGTGCATCAGCGGCACACAGGGCAGCGGCACCGTATTCTTCTCCGGATGCAGCCTGAAATGCTGCTATTGCCAGAACTATAAAATCAGTCAGGAAGGGCTGGGCAAAGCGATCGATGCAGCCCGTCTGGCCCAGATCTTTCTGGAGCTTCAGCAAAAAGGCGCTCACAACATCAATCTGGTCACCGCCACCCAGTGGCTGCCCTGGGTTCTGGAGGCTCTTGCGCAGGCGCGGGCACAGGGCCTGACCCTGCCCATCGTGTATAATACCGGCGGATATGAGACGCTGGAAACCGTGCAGCTTCTGGACGGCGTGGTGGACGTATGGCTGGCGGACGTGAAATATGTTTCGCCGGAGCTTTCTGCCCGCTACTCCGCTGCTCCGGATTATTTCGAGGTATGCAGCCGGGCGGTGCGGCAGATGATCCGGCAGACCGGCGCCCCCCGTTTTGACGAAAACGGTCTGCTGCAAAAGGGCGTTATTCTGCGGCATCTGGCCCTGCCCGGCGCACTGGCAGATTCCAAAGCAGTGCTGGACTTTATGGCCAGCCTTCCTACGGGCAGCTTTTTGCCCAGTCTGATGAGCCAGTATACCCCCTTCCACAAGGCGGTGCAGATGAAACCGCTGGATCGCCGCATTTCCACCTGGGAATACCGGCAGGTAGTCAATTACGCGGTCGACCTGGGATTGAGCGAGGGCTACATGCAGCAGAAGAGCAGCGCCAAAGAGGAGTATACCCCGCCTTTTGATCTGGAGGGTGTCTGATATGGGAATTTTATTCAGTATTTTATATCTGGCGGTCTTTCTGGCCGCCGGCTTTGTGCTGGCGCATCGGGTGCTGCCTGCTTCCAGGCCGGAAACGCAGCTGGTTTATACCGCTGCCTTCGGGCTGGTGCTGCTGATTGCACTGCCGGCACTGTTTGCACTGGCATTGGGTTTCACCCTGCCGGCCGCCCTGTTGGCGTTGGCCACTGCGGCAGGAATCTCACTTGCCGGATTTCTTTCCCGCCGTTCTGCTTCCGGCCGGGTATTTCGCAAGCAGAGCGCACAGGCGTCCAACGTCAGCCATTCCCCCAGCCTGATCCCAGCCTTCTGGGGCTGTGTGCTGCCGCTGCTTCTGTTTTCGATCTGGCTGCTGCACACGCACACCCTCTATTATAAGGAGGGCGCTTACTGGTGCGGACAGAGCACCTACGGCGACCTGCCCATGCACCTTTCCTTTATAAAAAGCATCGCAGAGCAGGGACTGTTTCCGCCGGAATTCCCCATGCTGGCCGGCCAGACGCTTTATGGCTATCCTTTTTTGTGTGAAAGCGTTTCCAGCGTATTTCTTCTGCTGGGCGCTCCGCTGAAATTCGCCTGCATTCTTCCCCAGGTGGTGGCGCTGGCGGCGGTGTTTGGCGGCGGCTGGCTTCTGGCCAAGCATCTGCTGCACAGCAATACCAAAGCCAGCCTTGCCTTCGTGCTGTTCTTTCTGGGCAGCGGCTTTGGGTTTGCTTACTTTCTGGAAGGCGGATTTGAAAACTTCACCCGTATTTTCACTGCCTACTATGAGACCCCCACCAATTATGTGGAGGAAAACATCCGTTGGGTAAACCCCATCGCAGATCTCCTGATTCCGCAGCGCGCCACCCTGTTCGGCTGGGCACTGCTCTTCCCCTGCCTTGCGCTTCTGGTTCGCTTTGCGCTGGAGGAAGAATACCGGCTCTGGCCTGCGCTTGTTTTACTGGCAGCATCTCTTCCACTGGTACAAACACACTCTGCTCTTGCTCTGGTGCTTATCTGCGGTGTGCTTTTCACCCGCTCTCTGGTCATGTACCGGACAAACTGGAAGGCGCTTCGCCCCTGGCTGTTGTTCGCTGCGGTAACAGCATTAATCTGGCTGCCGCTGATGCTCACGCAGATCCTGCCCCATACTCAGGAGGGCTCGGGCTTTTTGCGCTGGCATTTCAACTGGTCCAACGAGGGAGATAATTACTTCTGGTTCTATATCAAAAACATCGGCCTGGTCTATATTTTGCTGCTTCCCGCCTTCTTGTGGGCGGGCAAAAAGCTGCGCTGGGTCTATGGCGGCGGCCTGTTGATTCTGCTGCTCAGTGAATTTGTGGAGTTTCAGCCCAACGACTACGACAACAACAAGCTGCTGTTCATCTGGCACCTGCTGGGCTGCATACTGGTGGCAAATCTGATCGTGGATCTGCTGAAAAAAGTGGAGAAGCGAAGCGTGCAGACGGTGCTCTGCGCCATGCTGGTGTTCACCGGCACCTTCGGCAGCATCCTCACGCTGGGGCGCGAAGCTGTGAGCCAATACCAGCATTTTGACGCAGACGCCATCGCCGTGGCAGACTATGTGGAAGAAAACACCGATCCCATGGGTCGCTTTCTGTGCGGTACACAGCTGTTGAATCCGGTTCTCAGTCTTTCCGGGCGGCCCATCCTCTGTGCTTCCGGCACCTGGCTGTATTACCATGGCATGGATTATTCCGCGCAGGAAGCTGCGGTACGCCAGCTGCTGGAATCCCCCAGCAATGAGAGTCTGGACCAGTGGGGCATTGATTACGTGATGATCGGCCCCTCCGAGCGGGCAGATTATGCAGTGAACGAAAACTGGTTTGCCACCCACTGTACCCTGCTTTACGATCAGGGTGGATACAGCATTTATCAGGTCAACAACTGACGGTTATTGGGAGTTTGCAAACGGTATCACACTGCCCTGCACCAGTCCCACACGGGAAACGAACAGAACAAAGGCAGCAAATGCCAGCGCACATACAAGCATCGCCCATTTCCGGCTGTTCAGCACGGCGGCTGTCCTGTCGTAATAGCGCCCGATCAACCATACATTGGATGCGAAGAACAACACGAAGATCCATTCGGCGCTAAAGATCGTTGCCATGCTGCTCAGTGCATAGCTGATAATCCAGTAATTCACGGTTTCCACGCCGATTTCCACCGCCTTTGCCAGTTGCCTTTTCATAAAACCGCCCGCCTTTTTCTGTTTTTCTCATTGTAGCGTTCTTTCCAAACAAAAAGCAAGCCGTCTAATGCCGAAGCATTGGGCGGCTTGCTTTTGTTCTTCCAATCAATAGTACATGTACACCTGGCAGGGAATCATGCCATTGTACAGCTTGCGGCGGCGGCTGGCTTTTTTGCCGAAGTGCTTTTCCAGATCCGCATCCGCAGTGATGATGTAGGCACCGGTCACCGGATGCTCCTCCAGTGCCTTGCCCAGCACACCCGCCAGTCGGGCAGCGGTGGCCAGATCGCCCAGCCGCTCGCCATAGGGAGGGTTGGTCAGCACGATCATCTCCGGCCGGGGAGCAAAGTCCTTCACGTCCGCCAGCTCAAAATGACACCGGTCGCCCACGCCCGCCAGCTTGGCGTTCTGGGTGGCAAGTGCCACTGCCGCGGGGTCGATGTCATAGCCGAAGCCCTCAAAGGCCGCGTCCCGCCGAATCTCGGACAATGCTTTTTCCCGCTGCCGGGCCCAGATCTCGGGCGGGCAGAAGGTGTAGTGTTCGGCGGCAAAACGGCGGCGCAGGCCGGGGGCGATGTTCATCGCCTTCTGGGCAGCCTCGATCACCATGGTGCCGCTGCCGCAGAAGGGGTCGGCCACGATGGAATCCCTCCGTACACGGCCCAGGTCCGCGATGGCAGCCGCCAGTGTCTCCTTGATGGGGGCTCCGGTGGCGTTGCGACGGTAACCACGCTTGTGCAGACCGTCACCGGAGGTATCCAGCATCACTTCCACCACGTTTTTGCGGATGGAGAAGCGGATCTTGTACAGTGCGCCGGTCTCAGGCAGCATCAAAGTCTTGTGACCCTTCTTCAGCCGCTCCACCACCGCCTTTTTCACAATACTCTGGCAGGCGGGCACACTTGACAGAGTGCTGGACAGGCTGGAGCCCTTTACCGGGAACTGGGCGTCCGCCGGGATCAGCTCCTCCCAGGGAATGCTGGCCACACCATCAAACAGTTCGTCGAAGGTGGTGGCGGTGTAGGTTTTCAGCAGCACCAGCACCCGCTCCGCGCAGCGCAGATTCAGGTTTGCTGCGGCGATGATGTCCGCCGGCCCGGAAAAGGCGATGCGGCCGTCGGTCACCTTCACGTCCTCGGCGCCCAGGCGGCGCACCTCAAAGGCGGCAGTGCTCTCGGTGCCAAAGTAACAGGGGGCAATCAGATCAAATTTCATAATAAGGCAAACTCCTTTTGGATGCGGCCTGTTGCAGTGAATTCACAGGCCGGTGTGAATGGTCGCAGGGTCTATCATATCATGGGGAGACAGGCGGCGCAAGGCTTTTTTCTTCCATTAACGTTTCCGGTAAAGCTGAAGAAGGCAGAGTACGATGGGGCCGAACACCAGCAGCATGGTCAACGGCATAAACCAGCTTCCCAACGGCTGCGACCGGGCCGAGCAGACCGCCATCCATGCAAAAATCGCCGCAATCACAAGCCGTATGGTCACCAGCAGATTTTTCAAAATGCGGTACACCCGCACCCGGTTTTCCTCGGTCACCTGCACGCCGGTGTTCCAGATCATGGGAACCTGTTCAATTCCCCACATCATCAGCCACATCACCCCGCCGATTACCAGCAGAACCACACAGCTGCTTTTATTGCCCCATGCGTCCGGCTGGCCGCCAAACCTGTAATGGGTGGGGATTTTTTGCGGGATTGCCATCCAGTTGGCCCAGAGATAAAATGCAGCCGCTGCCAGAAATCCTCCGCTCAGCCAACCAGCCAGGCGGTCATACCGGCTTTTGGGAATGCTCCATTTGTTCTTGTTCATCTCACAGCTCCTCGCCGGGGTAACACACGCCCCATTCCTGCCGCAGAGCGGTCATGGTGCGCATCACATCCTGCGTCCAGTCCAGATGCAGAGCCGACACGTCGCCGGTACGCACTGCCTGTTCCATGGCGGCCACCTCATATTCCAGCGCCCGGGCCGTTTCACCCGCCCGGACCTCGGTCACCGCGCCGGTGGCTGCATCCACCACTCGGGCTATCTGAGCGCGGGGGTAATCATCGATCTCGATGTATGCGTTTTCACAGCCGATCACCGCCCGCTTGGGCAGCTTGGAACGCAGGCTCATGGTGATGGTGGCCATCTGGCTTTCCGGATTTTGCAGCAGGATGACCGCCTGTTCGTCCACCCCGGTAGGGGCCAGCTTTACCCGGCTGAGCACCTGATCCGGCGCGCTGGACAAAAAGCTGCGGGCGCAGCTGAGGGCATAGACCCCAATATCCAGCAAGGCGCCGCCCGCCAGTTCCGGATTAAAAAAACGGTTGGTCATGTCATAGGGCTTGAAGCTGCCAAAGTTCAGTTGCAGAAGCTGAACCCTACCCCATTCTCCCAATGTCAGCCGCTGCCGCAGTTCCTTGTACAGGGGCATGTGCCAGATGGTCATAGCTTCTGCCAGAATCCGTTTCTTTTCCCGGGCCAGTGCGACACACCGCTCCAACTCCCGACTGTTCAGGGTGATAGCTTTTTCGCACAGCACATGCTTGCCTGCGGCCAACGCCTGCTCGATCAAAGCTGCATGGGTATTGTGAGGAGTGGCGAGGTAGACAATATCTATCTCCGGGTCTGCAAAGGCCTGCTGCGTACTTTCATACAGCCTGTCCGCGCCGTACCGCTGTGCAAAAGCCCGTACCTTCTCTGGGCTGCGACCCGCTACGCCGAAGGGCCGGCGGTCCATGAATGCAAATGCCCGGGCCATCTCCTCAGCAATTCCGCCCGCACCTATGATTGCCCAGTTAAACGTTTTGTCCACTTCCAGCCCTCCTTTACCCGTCTGCCACTATTACTCCGCCCCGGCCTTTGCCCGTTGAGCAAAAGCCGGGGCGGATATGAAACTTAGTTTTTCTGAACACCCAACGGTCAGAGAACAGTACCTCGTAATGGTAGCAAATTCAACTCTTCGCTCTTTATCCCAGCACTGCACATCCAGACTCTTTTTTATTCGGTCATGTGCAATTTTTACACTTGATTGAATAAGCAACACTGGCAATCGCTATTGGCAAAACAGCCATAACCGGCAGCATATACCGAACGCAGTTGGCAACCGGCGACGCAATACATACCAGTACACTTATAAAGATTGGCGAAAGAACCACCAACTGTTCGTATTTTTTTTGAGAAAAGGCAACCCAAAGCAGCAAAACTGCGCTCCATGTGTAAGTCCCGGCCTGATATGCCAAATGAATCAACGGCACACCTTGTATATCATCTGCCCATTGCAGAATTTGTTCCCGAACAGATTCTAAGCTGCCAAATAAATACTGGTGATGAATATTCGCACTTGTATCGCTGTAAAAATAGTTCGCAAAATACGCATTATTCACACTTATCGAGTAGTAACCTGCCGAAGCATTAAAAAACGCCTGAAAATAGGTTTCCGGATGCTTGAAAAGCTGTTTTACCCAAACTTCAAAATACTCTTTCAAACTTCCATCCGCCTTGAACGTATCCTTTACCGGGTCCGATATCCAACTGGAATACCCTTCCGCCAAAGAATCATAATCCAAAACCGCATTAATTGCTTTTTGTTCTTCTTCGGTTACTTCGTCTCCGTGTTCTTTTACATACAATGCCGTTTGCTGAAATGGAATAGACAGCATTTCCCGGCTACTTCCTTTCATGACCCCCATGGCCGGCAAAACCACACTGCTGTAAATCTGCATCATCACAATCACTGCAGCCATACTGATTACCATATATTTTCGTTGTCGTTTACGCAAAACTATACAACCAGAAATCAGTACCGCAAGCGCAATGTAAACGCCATTGTTGCGAAGCAAACTCATCAAAAGCCCTGTGACGGTAAGGCGCCCCCAATTCTGCCTGCGACTAATAACAGCTTCGATCAGTTCAACCATGAAAAGTACTACCGACACCGTATAAACGCCGTCTTTAACAAGGAATTGTGCAAAACTGGGCCATACGGGGAGTAATGCAAAGTATAGCATAACCACAAAGCCAAAGCTGACCGAACAATTCCAACGCTTTATGCAACGATCGATAATCCATGCAAAGGCAAAAGCCATGGCAAAGTACTGAAAAACCGTGTACAGCCATAACCCAAACAGATCCGAACCCCAAAAGCGGCCGAAATTAAAGCATCCTCCCATCAGGAACGTTGAAAACGGCGGATGGTGACTGCTTAAATAGTACACACCAATGGTCTGTTCAATCTGATTGATTGCGTCATTGCTTAATGAACAAGGGAAGAAAATCAACCAATATGGAAGCCAGGCTACTGCAATTCCAATTGCACTGACAAGAAAAGGCTTTTCTTTGAATATCCGCGCTATCTTCGGCAATGCTTTCTCAGACCTGGAAGGGAGGCTGATATACCATGCGGCAACGCAAGAGACATGAAAAAAGGTGAGTGCCATTCCGATGGCCATGACTACTGTATGTACTTGAAAACTTTTTATCCATGGGATTTCTCGGTCCACGCCATAGCCGATTATTGAACAAACTCCAAATAACGCCGACAGCACCCCCAAAAACCAACATGCCCCGACGGACATTTTTTTCGTTTTTCCATGCCAAAGCAGCCACCCAAGCCCTAATGTCAACACAGAAACGGCAATTCCTTGCCATACCGTAAGTCCTGCATCGAAACGATAAATAACCCATGCAGTCGTCATAACAGGCAATTGAATCATCCGAATAAGGCGGTTCTTTTTTTCCATTCCAAACAGCATACGATCACTTTTCATTTTTCATGCGCCCTAACATGGAGAATACATTCAACTGCAATTCAAAATTTTGCCGATCCTTTTTAACTACAGTATCCAAAATCAGGCCACAAATCAACAGAAGCATTGCAAGAATTCCCGCCACACCAGAAACAATCAATGTGGGGAACCGCAACACTAATCCTGTCGACAAATATTCCATAAACACCGGAACAAAAAGCACTGCGGCCAACAGTAACATCACCAATGCCAGCAAGCCAAAGAACGGCAACGGCTTATAGTCCTTGTAAAGGCGGAAAATTGTTTTTAAAACCTTAAATCCATCCGAATATGTATTCAGCTTAGATTCGCTGCCTTCCGGCCGATCACGATATGTGACCGGAAGATTCTCCAACCGCAGATTTTTATCCAGTGCATGAATCGTCATCTCGGTTTCAATTTCAAACCCCTTGGAAAGCACCGGAAAGCTCTTCACAAACAGCGGGCCGAACGCGCGATAACCTGTCATAATATCCACTACATCGCCCTTAAAGAACTGGTTCACCAGGCGGCGTACCAGTACGTTGCCTAAGTTGTGGAAAGGGCGTTTATTCTCCGTGAAATAAGTGGAAGACAGGCGATCACCTACCACCATATCCGCATTTTTGTTCACAACAAGATCTACCATCTGCGGTGCAAATTCCGCCGGGTAGGTATCATCGCCATCTACCATCAAATAGCAATCCGCATCAATGTCCCTGAACATGCTCCGAATTACATTTCCCTTACCCTGGCGATATTCATAACGTACAATCGCACCTTCTGCACGAGCAATCTCGTCTGTTCCATCCTTGGAATTATTATCATATACATAGATATCCGCTTCTGGCAGCACTGCCTTAAAATCCCGGATTACCTTTGCAATGGTCTTACTTTCATTGTAGCATGGAATCAACACTGCAACCTTCATCTGCTTACTCCTCATTCCATATGGATTCCTTATCACATTCTTCGCACGAATCCGACAAGGCAAGGTTCCCCTTGCTTTTATTTTACTGGCTCTGCTTTTTCTGGCTCTTCCACCAGAACATCAGCATAAAATGAATTGTGAACTGGAGTGTGATCAGCGCTCCCACATACAGAATCGCCTTTTCCCACAGCGCCATCTGGATAAGGCCTCCCGTTCCTTCATAAATGACCCGACCCTCACTATCTGCTTTTGTGCAATCTACCTGTGCGGTAGTTCCATCTGCCCACTGGATTTCAGCCTGGCCATAGCCCTCACCACCGGCAAAAATCAACTGCGTGGAACGTGCTGCCGGCAGTTCTACCGTCAGGCGGCCAGTCTGCCCCTGTTCTGCCGCCACAAACACCATATCATCATATTCAGCATTGTAGGTCCAGTTCAGCGATTCGGTGAATCCCATGTCTGACAGCAGTTTCTCCTGACCATCCTGCACAATGCGGGCCAGGCATAAATTCTGATTTTGTCCCGCGGATTCACCCGCATAAATGGTAAGGGTTGTTTTCTGATATTCCGGAATCAGGTAATTTACAGAAAAAACTGATACAATCAGTGCCAGTGCCAGTGCCAGCAACTGATCCTTTACCGGGTTCGGGCGAACGGTTTTCTTGAACAGAATCTTTTTCAAAAAAGCCATTCCGACACACAGCGCAAGGAAATAACAGGCAACAAACACCACCTGCACGGTCGTATTCAAGGTAATTCGGTATACACTCCAGGTAAGGTATCCAGCTGCAAGCACCACTGCCAATGCACGAATCACTTGTTTGATATACTTCATTGTTTTGTTCCGTCTCGCCTTTCTTCTCAACACTCAAACAGTTCGTTGAGTTCTTTCTCTATCATTTCATTCGGATAATGATACTGCTGCAGATTTTCATGGAAGCGTTCGATTTCATTCTGGTTTTCCAAAATATGCACGATTGCATCCCGAATTCCTTTTTCGGTATTTGCTGCAAGCCAGCCATTCTTCCCCTGACTGATCTGTTCCGGAATGCCGCCCACTGCTGTAGCCAGCACAGGTACCCCCAGTACAAACGCTTCGTAGATGGTATTCGGCAAGCCTTCATAGGAAGAAAGCAGTGCAAAAACCTGCGCATTCTTCACATAGCGGAACGGGTTCCGATGCGCTCCGCGCAGTGTTACGCAATCTGTAAGATCCAGCTTTTGAATCTTTTCCACTGCATCGTTCCATTCCGGACCGTCTCCGATCCAATCCCAATGGAAACGATATCCTTCCTCCTTCAGTCCGTAGAGAATTTTTAACAGCCGCATCAGAGACTTCTCCTGACTGAGGCGCCCCACCGTGACAAAATGAACCGGCGGGAATGGTTTTTCCGAACGCATCTGCCCTTTTTGCAGAATCTCTTCCTGATCAATAAAATTGGGAAGCACCTTCGTTCGGGAGGCCAGTTGCGGATAAATCTGAATGAACCGGTTTCGGATCTGTTCGCTCAGCAATACGATCGTATCAAACTTTTGATAGATCTGCCCATCGTCCTTTGTAATATGTCTGGTCCAATCCGAAAAATTCTTCCACGCTGAATAATCTGTGTGGATCCACTGAATTTTCTTCTGCGCGCTGCAATTTGCCACATCTTCACGCCAGATCGAACCCTCTGACACAACACACACCGTTTTAAACTGGCCAAACAGCTTTTGTGCTTCGCCCATTACATATCTACGGAAAGTCTGCTGCTGTTTGTCCGCAGCAGGCCTAAAAGAACAGGTCAGCTTTTCCATTTTTTCCGTTGCAGTCCAGGAGCGATCCAGCAAAATAGCCAGAACCCGACTGTTGAACCAGCGGTTTTTCTGAATACTGTGCCACCCGTAAAAACGAACCTCGGGAAGACGCATCCGCAATTCCAGATTGGGTTCTGTGCCGGAAAAAACAGCTACCTTATGCCCGGCCCGTTGTAAGGCGTCCATTTGATGAAGTGCTGCCCCTTTGGCTCCACTGGGATAATTCACATCATCAAACACAAAAAGGATGTCCTTTTCCAAACCGGACAATTCCTCTTTACTCACCAGACGGCCAAAGCTTTCCACAATTTCTGTGGTATTGTCAAAATCGGTTAACGAATCCCGGATCTTCTGCCGCAGCTCTTCATTTGTGAGCAGAAGCTCTAGTTTGTCGGCAATATCCTCCGGAGTAAAATCCGTTAAAATACCGTTTTCCCCATGAACAATCTGCTCCAGTGCTCCGGCCGTGCGCGTTGCAATCACCGGAACCCGCAGTGTTTTCGCCTCGGTAATAACCATGGACCAGGACTCAAAATCCGACAGAACCGCCACTGCATCTGCGTAACGCATATAGCGATAGGGATTGCTCCTGCTTCCAAGCAGCAGAAAGTCCTTTTCCAGACCATACGCTTTCGCCTGTTCACGCACCTTTTCCACAAGCGGACCATACGCCAGAGAACCAATGTTCAACCAGGTAAAGTTTACTCCCCGCTGCTTCAGAATGCGCATTGCTTCCAGCTGACGCAAGTGCCCCTTTTCTGTGCGGATATTGGCAACCGTCAACACAATCGGACGCTTCGTTTCCAGCAAAACATCCTCTGTGGGCTCCTGTGCCATTTTCCGAAGTTCCGGAAGGTCCAGCGGGTTATAAATGACCGCCGCTTTTTCCTTCATAAGCGGATATGCTTCCACGCTGCTCTTCAGCGCGTTTTGGGAGACAAAAATGTAGGAATCCACTGCGTCATCATAGCGGAAATATTCCTTGGCATTAAAGTACGACGCCTTTGACAGATCGGTGTGAATCCAGGCTGCTTTGTGCACCGCGTTTACTTCACGGGCAACAAATACAGGCGTATACCACTCTCCAACATGAAACGCCCAGTCATACTGTTTGCCAAACACAAAATCCAGTGCCGGCCGGGGGAATTCGTCCTTTTGCGGAATGGTATACAAAAAGCGTCCTCGCGCACGCTTCGGCAAAGGGTAGTTCAGGTTTTCCTGGAAAACATCGCACAGACGGATCCAGGACGGTACCATGGGAATCAGCGATACCGCATTTTCTGCGGGCATCTGATTCATTACCAGGAAATCCACCTCGTATGCTTCTTTGTCCAGCAGCTTGAACAGGTTAAGCAGAGCACTCTCTGCTCCGCCTTTATAAAATTGTGAAATAACAAATAAAAGCTTCTTTTTCATGGAAACTTCCTTTCCCTCTGCAACGGCTTTTTCAAAGCTCCTTATCACACTGTCATAAACATTTGTTTAACTTCCTGAATCGCCCGGGCATACTCATCCCGTTCTGGTACCGGCTCAATTTCCAGATTATTTTCCAGAAACTCCTTAAGCACAGGAAACGCATCTTCCGCATTTCCATCAATCAGGCGGCCATTCACACCTTCTCTGATCTGTTCGGGGATTCCTCCAACCGCTGTTGCAATGACCGGGATCCCCAGAATCTTTGCTTCCTCAATCGTTACCGGCATTCCTTCATATCTGGAAAGCAGCACAAAAGCATCCGCTTTCTTCAGCAGCGGATAGGGATTTTCCATCTGACCTGTAAACAGAACCGTCTGTTCCAACCCCAATCGCCTGCATTGGCGCTCAAGCTCTTCTCTCTGCGGGCCGTCTCCAACAATAAACCAACGGAAATCGGCAATTCTTTTCAGCCTGGCACTCAGCTCCAGTAACTGATCCATCGCCTTTTCCTGCTCCAGGCGACCAATCGTAAGCAACCATTTCTGCTGCTTTGAAGGCAATTGCACCGTAAGGGGCTCCTCTGCTCGCGCTGTGATCTGTTCCACGGGCAAAACATTTTTCAGCACCACAGTTTTTCCCGCAAGCGTCGGCAGCTTGTCCACAAACCCTTTGCGGTTACACTCTGACAGGCATACGATCCGATCAAAATATGCGTACAGGTGTGCATCGTTACGAGTCACCTGACGCGTCCAGTCGCTGAACTGACTCCAAAGCGAGTAGTCCGTGTGGATCCACTGCACCTTCTTCGGGTGTTCAAGCCCCGCCACCATGGACCGCATTCTGGATGCCTCACTGACCACACAAACCACATCGAACGCTTCAAAGGACTTCGCAAACTGCACCTGAAGCGCTCTTTCCATGGCCGCGTCCTGCCGCCCGACTTTTCCCAACAGCGCAAACCAGATTCTGGCCACTTTCTGGGAAAAACTGCATTCTGGATTCTTCAGCACCTGGGAGGCAGGCGTGCCATAACAGGCAACCTTCGTTTGGGGCGGCACCGTAATCCACTCCACATTCCCAAACTGCTTTTTTGTTTCCGGCTTTGGCGAAGTCAGACTGAACACTGTAATGGAAAAATCCGATTGAATCGCCCGGATCTGCGCGGCAGTCACCATTTGTGCACCGCTGGGATAATTCACATCATCAAACACATACAGCAGACTTCGTTTTCCCATGCCATCATTCTCCTTTTAGCAGCTGCTCCAGCTCCATTAACGTGGTCTGCCGGGTCGAAAAGCCCTGCAGATTTCGGTGGATCTCCGATCTCATTTTTTCATCTTTCAGCAGTTGCTCCAATGCATCCGCAATGGCCTGCGCATCAAAATCACACAAAACGCCCGTTTCGCCATTGACGATTTGTTCCATCGCACCGGAGGTTCTGGTTGCAAGGACCGGAACCCCAAGCAATTTTGCTTCTGTAATCACCAGAGACCATGCCTCGAAGTCCGACAAAACCGCCACCAGATCTGCCCGCTTCATGTATTTATACGGATTGGGATCAGCCGGAAGCCGCAGAAAACTTGTTTCGAGGCCATATTTCTGGATTGCTTGATCCAGCTTCTGTCGAACCAGAAAATCGGCACTGCAGCCCACATTTACCCATGTAAACTCCACACCTCTGTCTCGAAGGATCTTCATCGCCTCCACCTGACGAAGGTGATTTTTTTCAGGCCGGAAATTGGCCACTGTCAGCACCACGGGGCGATCCGTTGGCCAGCTCTGCTCCAGTGGTTCCTGCGCCTGTTCACGAATCCCCTCATCCGCACACATATTATGTACCACAGCGGTGCGTCCTTTCAAAAACGGGAAACGTCTGGCCGCACTTTCCATCGACTGGCGGGAAACAAACAGGTATTTCTGATAATACGGATCAAATCCAAACAAAATCTGAGGATCCACATAAGGCGCTTTATCCACATCTGCGTGAATCCACACATATTTTTGCGCCGCATCCACCTTTTTTGCCACAAATTCCGGCGACATCCACTCTCCGTATGAAAAAGCTGCATCGTAATGTTTTCCCTTGACAAACCGATACGCTGCCGCACGATACATCTGGCGGCGGGTAAGCTTTTGCCAAACCTTAAACGCAACCTTTTTTACAATGGCAAAGCGCCCCTCCGCCTGAGCCGCATTGCATACGTTCACCCATGAGGGCAGCAGTGGCGTGAGCGATACGGCATTCGGCTGGTCGATCTGGTCAAACAGCAGAAAATCCACTTCGTATTCCTGGGGAGAAAGTGCGTGAAACAGATTCAGCAAAGCAGTTTCTGCTCCGCCTTTGTAAAACTGGTTAATCACAAACAACAGCTTTTTCACAACAACACCTGCTTTTTATTCCTGCGAGTATGCTGCGCATACTTCCTGCGCATCACCAAACATACGCACATGACCATGCTCCAGCCAAAGCGCCTTATTGCACATTTGCTGGACCTGCTGAATGGAATGGGAAACGAACAGCACCGTTGCACCGGAGTCAATGATGCTCTTCATGCGTGCAAAGCTCTTTTCCTGGAACTTAAAGTCACCCACCGCCAGCACCTCGTCGATAATAAGAATGTCCGGCACATTCATCGTGGCAATCGCAAAGCCAAGACGAGCCGTCATACCGGAAGAAAAGTTTTTCACCGGCACATCCACAAACTGTTCCAGCTCGGCAAACCGAATGATATCATCAAACCGTTCTTCCATATACTCATGGGTATATCCCAAAATCGCGCCATTCAGGAAGATATTTTCCCGTGCAGAAAGGTCTGCGTCAAAGCCTGCCCCCAGCTCGATCAGGGGTGCAACGTTTCCGTTGGTGATTACCGTTCCGCTGGTGGGCTTCAGAATACCCGACACAACCTTGAGAAGGGTGCTTTTTCCGGAGCCATTCAATCCGATTACGCCCAGGGAATCACCTTTTTCAATTTGAAATGACACATTTTTCAGCGCCCAGAATTCGTCAAACTGAAGCTGGCGCTTTGCCACACGAATCAGATATTCCTTAATGTTATCCACCCGTTCCTTGCTCAGGTTGAACAGCATGGAAACATCGTTCACGTCGATCATAACACTCATACACATTCTCCTCGCTTTTATACGTACAGCACAAAGCGATCCTGCTTGCGGTAGAACACCCACAAACCGATCAACAGCGTTACAGCCCCGATCAAAAAGCAGATCAGGTTCTCCTTCATTCCGGGGAAAGTACCGTACAGCACCACATCACGCATATAAGTAACATAGTGATACATCGGATTCAGCTGCATGATTTTCATTGCAAAGGAAGGAAGAATGGTGACCGGATAAAAAATCGGGGTGAAGTAAGTCCACGCAAGCACAAAAACGCCCCAAAAATGAGCGATATCGCGGAAATACACCGTTGCTGCCGCCAGAAGAAGACTCAGGCCGCTTGTAAACAGGAACACATAAAAAATCGGCAACGGCATAAGCAGCAAAGTTGCATGGAAGGGCGCACCGGTAACAATCATCACCACAAACATCGCAACCAGCGAAAAGCCCAGATTCACCAGAGCACTCAACACCTTGGAGATCGGGAACAGATATTTGGGAATGTAGACTTTCTTAATCAGAGACGCACTTCCGATGATGGAGTACAGGCCATTTGAAGTTGCCTCCGAATTGAAGGAAAATATCAGTGATCCTGCCAGATAATAAATCGGGAAGTTGGGGATATTCTGCCGAAACAACGTGGAAAACACAACAGTGATTACGCACATCATCAGCAACGGATTCAGCACCGTCCACAAAAGACCCAGAACCGATTTGCGATAACGAACCTTGATATCCCGCACCACCAGCTCATTCAGCAGGGTTTTATATTTCAGAAACACCTTGATTTTCTGTTTCAAAAGCTCTATTTTTTGTGCCAATCGTCAATCATCCTCTCTTTGCTTTTTGTTGATAAAGCTCTGCCAGCCATGCAGCTGCCTGTGTGCATTCAAAACCTGCATTGGCCACACAGGCTCCTGCCTGCGTTCGATCCTTCTTTTGCTGTGCCAGTTTATACAGACATTCTGCCCAGAATTCCGGCCCCTTTTCCAGGGGAATTCGCATTGCCTGATCGCTCACCAGCACCTCGCCTGTTACCGCTTCAGAAAACAGCACCGGTAACCCCGACGCCTGCGCTTCCAGCGCTACAACCGGCATACCTTCATAAAAGCTGGGCATGCAGAACACATCCATCGTACTGTAGTAAGGCGCCGGCTCCTGCTGCGGACCCGCCTGTACCACACTCTGTTCCAGATTCAAATGCTGCAAACACTCCTGTATCTGTTCTGCACATTCTCCTTCTCCCACCAGAAGCAGTTTTGCATCCGGGACCTTTTGAAGCAGGCAGGCAAATACATGCAGCAAAAACTCATGGTTTTTCGCATAAGTATAGCGTCCAACATGACCAACAACCAGGGTTTCTTCCGAAATTCCAAATTTCTGCCGAAGACTGCTGCGCTGTTTGGAATCAAAGATAAAGCGCCCGGTATCTATGGTATTGGGAACGATGATTACCCGACCGCTGTCCACCGCCTTCTTTCCGTACATCCAGAGAGCTGCCTTCTCTCCACAGGCAAACCAGTCTGTGGCCGCCATTCGGGTAAGGGGACGAAGAATATACTTCAGCAATGTTTTTTTCCATTCTCCCCAATGTGCGGTGGAATGATTATGGCAGATTCTAACTGGTATCCGCGCCCGCCACGCTGTAAAAAGCGGAAAGAAATTCATCGTGTTGATATGGCAGTGAATCACAGCATAGTTATTATGGCGCAGCAGCTCATACAGTCTTTTTTGCCATGCCCACATCCGTGAATAGGGCGGAAGGAAATAGATGCCTGCACCTGCTTTTTCCAGCTCTGCGCGCTGGGGAAACGCGGAATCCTCATCCACAAAAAAATCGAACTGAATCCTGGATTTATCGATGGCGCGGTAATAGTTCATTACCACGGACTCCACCCCGCCTCGATTCATTTTCCCCATGATCTGGGCGATCCGTATCGGCTCCTGCTGCATCTGTTTCTCACCTGCTCCCTTTTACATACGGATGTTCCTGTATATCAGCCCGCTACCAGCAAAAATTGCTGGGCGGTACTTCCATTTCCTGTGTAGCCTTGAATATTTGTACCATCCGCCGTGGAGGCCCAGTTAACGTCCAGGTACAACCCTGTACCTACAGAACGGATAAACCATTTTCCATTTTCTGCATTTTCCAGGTACCAACGTTGTGCACTGGTATCGTTTTTCTCCCACTGCTGTACATTAGTCCCTGGAACGGTAGATCCGTATGTAACATCCAAAGCTTTACCCGTACCAGCATTAACAATGTAATATTGGCCTCCTCCTGCAGAAACAAAGCGGAATTTCTGTGCAGTAGTTCCATTGGCTGTATACAACTGTACATTTGCTCCATTTTCCGCACTGGCACAATTGATATCCACTACTTTATTAGAATCCAATGCACTTACAATTGTGTACACACCTTCCGGAACCAGATCTCCCACTTTCTGCAAGTAAAACTGCTGTGCCGCAGAACGATTTCCAGTATACACCTGAATGTTCGTACCATTGGCTGTAGATGCGCAATTCACATCCAGATACAGCCCATTGCACTTCGAACGCAGAAAATAAGCGCCATTTTCACCTTTTTCAAAGTACCATTGCTGCGCTGCAGAATCATTGCTGGAATATTGCCATACATTGGTTCCCGGTGTTGAAGATCCGTATACTACATCCAATGCTTTTCCGGATCCCATATTGGTTATCTTATAGCTTCCATCTCCCTGTGCCGTGATGGCAAAGCGTTGTGCATAACTTCCGTTGCTCTGATAAAGCTGCAGATTTGCAGTATCTGCTGCGCTGCCTCCGACAATATCCAGCACTTTTGAGGTATCCAACATACTGGATATCACGTAAACACCTTCCTGGATCTGTACATTGGCATTAGCAGGCTGCAAGCGAAACTTTTGTGCACTGCTCTGGTTTTTCAAATAGACCTGAACATTTGTTCCATCTGCCGAAGAGGCACCATTAATATCCAGATACAGCCCGTTACATTTGGAACGAATGTAGTAATAACCATTTCCCGCATCTTCAAAACTCCAAAGTTGCGCTGCGCTGCCATTATACTCCCATTGCTGCACATTCGTTCCCGAAACAGCTGCTCCAAATTTGACATCCAGAACTTTTCCTGATGCAGAATTTTGTATCTTGTAATAATTATCGCCCACGGGGATAATCTTAAATTGCTGCGCTCCTGTTCCGTTTTTGGAATACAAATCTATGTTTGCTCCATTTTCATAGCTGCCCCATACCACATCCAAAACCTTGTTTTCATCCAAGGCACTAGCGATTGTGTAAGTACCTTCCGTAATCGGCACCCGTTCATCTCCGGGCAGGTCACCATACCAGTAGTTCATGTCGACAAACCCATTGATGCCGCTGATCTGGCCTTCGTCCGTATACTGCCACATTTCGTAGCGGCCATTGTAGCTGCAGGAGGAGCGCCATTCCGCTACCCAGCGGTACCAGTTTTCAAACACTGCATCCGTCAGGTAATGGTTCCACCAATTCAGGTTGGCGTAAACACCAACCTCGTATCCTTTGGAGCTTACAATATCGCAGAAAATCCGCGCCATCTCAGCCAGTCCGCTGTTGCCTACCACCAGCTGACGGTTTTCCTCCATATCATAAAAAACCGGAAGATCCGGATTATGCCCCTCCAGAAGGCGAACCGCATGGATCGCTTCCTCCACGGCCATATCCGCCGTCATTGCATACGAATAAAAATATACGCCATAGGGAATGCCCAGACGTTCGCACTCAGACACATTCCGGGACCACTGTTTATCATCCTGCTCCGGCAGATTCATGCCATAGCCACAGCGGATAATCGCAAAATCGATTCCGGCTGCCTTGACCGCTTCCCAGTCAATCACGCCCTGATGATGGCTCACATCGATTCCCCAGTATCCGCCGCCTACAGAAAAGGCACTCACTCCATCCGGAAGATCCATGGCAGCATCCATGGTATCGTATTCGACTGTCTCGCCGTTCTGGTAGCGCCAGCTGTTTTCCCGGCCGGTCTGCGGCAGCTGATCCAGTCGCCCTTCCCGCTTCGCCTCCCATGCAGCGCGCATATCCTCCATCGCAACACGGGCATTTTCCAGCTGATCCATCAGATCCGACAGTTCATCGTCTTCCTGACCGTTTTCCGCGATTGCCAGAGGCATCGATGCAAGGGCATCAATTTCCTCCAGTGCACGTTCCAGTTCATCCTCGCTCATCTGACCTGCCGAGGTGCTCTTTTCCAGAAGATCCCGAATTTGAGCCTTTTGCTCCTCCACAGTCGGCAACGGAACCTCCGTGGGCTCCGGTGTTGCACTGGGCTCAGGGGTCACTGTGGGTTCCGGAGTCGCACTGGGCTCGGGGGTCACTGTGGGTTCCGGAGTCGCACTGGGCTCGGGGGTCACTGTGGGTTCCGGAGTTGCACTGGGCTCAGGGGTTGCTGTGAACTCCGGTGTTTCAGTAGCCGCCGGGCTTGCGGCGGGTGCCGGCGTCATCACAGGTTCCTCACTTGCCGTAACCTCCGGAATGGCCGTTTCTTCCGGGCGCATAGCCGGAGTTTCACCTTTCTGCGACTGATCAGCCTCCGAATTATCCTGCTGAAGTTCCGAAACAATCTGTTCGACCAGAACTTCCCGATCATCCTGTGCAAATACGCCAACAGCGAAGGTATTCATCAGCAAAGACACTGCAAATACCACACTCAAAATCGCTGCAAGGTATTTTCTCTTCTGCTGCATGGTTCAGATTCTCCTGTGTATCTCGTCAATTTCCCAGATTTTGTATATCAGACCAGATCGGCGCGCACCTTATTCAATGCCACTTCCACGACCTTGTCCATATCATAGTACTGGTACTCGCCCAGACGGCCACCGAAGATTACATTTTTTTCGCCTTCGGCCAATTCCTTGTATTTTGCATACAGAGCGCCGTTTTTCTCGTCGTTCACCGGGTAGTAAGGCTCGTCCCCCAGCTTCCATTCTGCGCTGTATTCCCGGCTGATGACCGTTTTTTCCTGCGTGCCAAACTCAAAGTGCTTGTGTTCGATCACACGGGTATAGGGAGTTTCAGCGTCAGTATAGTTCACTACCGCATTGCCCTGATAGTTGGCCTCGTCCAGCACCTCGGTCTCAAAGCGCACGCTGCGGTACTCCAGAACGCCCAGCTTGTAGGCAAAGTAGGCATCAACGGGCCCGGTGTAAACCACCTTTTCCGCCAGCGCGTCCCAACCGGCCTTGTCCGCCAGATAGTCCTGCCCAAGGCGTACCTCCACATCCTCCAGCATCTTTGCCACCATGGCGGTGTAGCCTCCCACAGGGATGCCCTGATACAAAGCATTGAAGTAGTTGTTATCATAAGTAAGACGCACGGGCAGGCGCTTGATGATAAACGCAGGCAGCTCGGTGCAGGGGCGACCCCACTGTTTTTCCGTGTAGCCCTTGATCAGCTTCTCATAGATATCCACACCCACCAGGTTGATGGCCTGTTCTTCCAGATTTTTGGGGTTTTCGGTGTAGCTGGCCTTGCGCTGCTCCTCGATTTTGGCGGCAGCTTCCGCGGGAGTGATTACGCCCCACATTTTATTGAAGGTATTCATGTTAAAGGGCATGTTGTAGATCTCGCCCTTGTAGTTTGCAATCGGACTGTTGGTGTAACGGTTGAAGGTAGTAAACTGACTCAGGTAATCCCATACTTCCTTATTGTTGGTATGGAAAATATGTGCGCCATACTGATGCACCTGGATGCCCTCGATCTCGTGAGTATAGATGTTGCCGGCAATATGATCCCGCTTGTCAATCACGAGGCAGGTCTTGCCAGCCTTGGTCAGTTCTCTGGCAAATACCGCACCATACAAACCTGCACCTACGATCAGATAGTCATACGTTTTTTTCATCGTCGCTCTTCCTCTCTATGAATATAAACGAAACAAGTGCCACATTCATTATCACTTCTTACTCTGAAATTTCACCATTTCGAACAATGTACCCTTGCAACATATTTTTACCTTGCGGTTCTCAAAAATCTTTTTGAAAACCGGTCCATCCTTCATCGATTGAGTATATCAATTCTCCCAAATTTCTCTGTTCCATTCGTTCCTTGAAAATTGACCATACGAATTCATTATAATCATTCTTAATAATACTCCTTTACGTCGAATCATGCAACCAAAACGCAGAATTTGCTATCAAAAGTTTTCGTGATCCATTCGTGTTTTTTCTTATAAAGGCCGCATCTCTCCCCTAATACAGACATGAAAAATTTTTAAAAAGCGAAGATCATGTTTTCTCCGTCACACCGATCACACATGAATGCAATCTCAGGCCTTTCCTGTTTTTCTCCCGCCTTCGCCGGTTCACATCACATCTGCCAGACAATCCACCACCTGAATTCGCAACCGATTGGTACGGCATTTCATCGCACAGCATCCCCATGCTGTTGTAAACACCGGGCACAACCCGGTCAGCCGACCGGATGGGCATCCGGTCGGAAACCGATGTTTTCCTGTTTTGCCTGTCAAATAAGCACCCATTTTACAACAAAAAGCAGGAGCGGCAGCCCATCGTAACATGCCACCGCTTCCGCTTTTCAAATTTTCTTTCCACATTCGAAAAGTTTTTCTCAGTTTTCGAAAATTCCGCTTTGTTACAAAAAGAGGGGCGCTCCAGATGAGCGCCCCTCTTTTGATCGGGAATCAGTAATCTTCCGGAATCAGCACACCATAGGTGCCGTTTGCCCGGCGGTAAACCAGCTGAATCTGGCCATCGTCCATATTGCGGTACAGATAGAAGCTGTGGCCCAGCAGATTCATCTGCAGGATTGCTTCTTCTGTGGTGCAGGGTTTCACCACGAAACGCTTCTCGCGGATTACATCGTAGCTTTCCTCCGGTTCCGGCTCGGTGGGCCATTCCACGGCGGCCGAACGGGTGAGCTTATCGCCCAGGCGCTTGCGGTTCTTCACGAGGCGGCGGGTGAGCAGATCAACTGCATCGTCCAGGGCGTCTTCCATGCGTTCCTGCATTTTTTCCGCCCGGATCACAAGGCCCTTTTCCCGCACTGTAATCTCAACGGTCTGGCCGCTTTTCTCCACTGTCACCGTGACCTGCGCCTCGGCTTCGCCGGCAAAGAACTTGTCCAGCTTGTCCAGCTTTGCCTGCGCTTTCTCGATGAAACTGGGTTTCAGGGAAACTTTTCTGCCAGTGCATGTGACCTTCATAAAACCAATGCCTCCTTTGTGGCGAATATCCCGGACATATTTTGTGCTATCCGCTTTGATATACGCCTTTCTGATGGTTATATTGTATCACAATTGTACAAAAAGAAACAGAGTAAAACCGCACTAACTTGTAAACTTTTTGTGTTGCAACAGTGACAAAACGCTTTTGGTCAGAAAAACATGCAAAAAAGCCCGCGGTCACTGCTTTTCAGGCAGCAGACTGCGGGCTTGCTTTCGCTGTTTGAATCGATCAACCACGCCGGCGGGAGTAACCGCCGCCGCGCCGGTTTTCGGTAACGCGCTTCAGATCGGAAATCTTTTCCTCACTCTGGCTCTTGAACTTGGCCATCATATCCTCAAAGCTCAAATCGCCCTGGGGCTGCTGCGCCTTGGGCTGCCACACCCGGGGACCGTCGTTCCGGTTCTGACGGGGAGGACGGCCGCCGTTCGCACCACCCTGACGGGCGGGGCGGGCCGGACGGGGCTCCGGCGGCAGGGTGCGCTTGATGGAGAGGGCGATCTTGCCGTCCTCGCCGATGTTCATCACCTTTACCTTCACGGTCTGCCCCTCGGTGAGAACCGTGGAAAGGTCCTCAATAAAGCTGTTGGAAACCTCCGAAATGTGTACCATGCCGGTTTTGCCTTCCGGCAGCGCGACGAACGCGCCGAACTTTTTCACGCCAGTGATCTTGCCTTCCAGGATCGCTCCTACCTCTAACTGTAACGCCATGTAACCCCTGTTTCTCCTATTGTTTCAAAAATTATTTTATGTAAAAGGCCCGCAACGCCGGGACTCGCTCCCGGCCGCCCTTTGCATCTTATTTACCGGTCATATCCACAAAGACCCGCTCGTTGGGCTTTGCGTAGCCCAGCTGATCTCGCGCAACCCGCTCCACAATCTCTTCGTCGGTGCCGGACTGCAACACACGGCTAAGCTCGTCGTTCTGGGCCTGCTGGGCTTCCAGCTGCTGCTGCACCGCCTCCAGCTGCTGCCGTTTGGCGGCGATCTCCACCTGGTTGAACACCATGCCCACTACCAGATAAGCGGCCAGCGCCACAAGGCCCAGCCGCAGCACGAGGGAGGAAACGCCACCCTTCTTTTTTTCAATTCTGGTCATACCCGGCAGCCCCCCCTTTGCCGGCGTGCTTTTTTGATACGCCTTAAACCTGGTATTGATTAGAATTATACAACACCTTGGCCTTTTTTTGCAACTGTTTTGTTTGTCGTTTTACCATAGCGCTGTGCAGTTTTTCCCGGGTTCGTTCCAGCCTTCGGCCGCACAAACGCCCCACCGGGCGAACCGCTGTGATCCAGGTCAGACGCACCGGCAGCAGTACAAGCCACTCCGCCAGGCTTCGCAGCGTGCCAAGGCCCGGAGCCAGCACAAAGAAGTAGCCCCACAGGCCGGCCGCCGTTCCGACAACCATATACCAGCGCACAGCCCCGCTGTAACTGCGGCCTGCAGCAAAGCTGTGCAGCAACACCGCCGCGCAGGCGAATACAGTCAGATCCAGCACAAAGCACACCGGGCGGCTGCCGCCCAGCAGCCAGCGCGCAGCGTCATAGCCCACAGCCAGCAGCAACCCCAGCCCCAGGCAGCACAGCGCATCCGCCAGCACCAGCGCCTCCGGAACATGCGCCGCCATGCACGCTCAGCGTGCCAGGCGGCGCAAAAAGCCGCCCGGGCTTTTCACCGGCTCCGAATACTGCATGTATTCGATGGTGCCGTAGATCTTCAACTCGCCGGTCTGGATGGAAAGCTCGCTCACCTGAATGTTCCGCCCGCCAATGACCAGCGTGCCCTGCTGGGTCTCCAGCGTAGCGCCCTGTTCGTCGTAGCTCACGATCCGGGTCACACCGGTGGCGGTAAGGGTTCGCCGATCTTCCACGATCAGGTTGTGGGGCAGCTTGACCGGGTCCGGCGCGGGTTGCTCAAAACGTTTTTCCTGCATTCTTTCACCTGCTTTTGCCGCAACGGGCTTTTTGCACATTGTATGCAAAAGCAGCGGGGGATTATTCCTCGATGACCTGGTACATCTCCCGGGCCACGTCCTTGCCCATGGGAGCGTCGGTGGACAGTACCTTCACCTTGACGGGCTTGTTGCCGAAGGTGATCTCGATCACGTCGTCCACCTTGACCGCGTAGCTGGCTTTGGCAGGCTTGCCGTTTACCAGAATGCGGCCTGCGTCGGCCACTTCGTTGGCCACGGTACGCCGCTTGATCAGGCGGCTGACCTTCAGATATTTGTCAATGCGCATTGCTTGTTCCTTTCCTCGGATACGAAAAATCCCGCCGCCGGGGCCGTGAGGCCACCGGAAGCGGGCAGTGTATTCCAAAAAGCTTACTTCGCCACAGCGTCCTTCAGAGCCTTGCCAGCCTTGAAAGCGGGGGTGGTGGTAGCGGGGATGGTGATCTCCTCTTTGGTGCGGGGGTTGCGGCCCTTGCGAGCGGGACGCTCACGGGTCTCGAAGGTGCCAAAGCCGACCAGAGACACCTTGTCGCCCTCGGCCAGAGCCTTGGTGATGGCCTCTACAGTAGCATTCACAGCCTGCTCAGCGTCTTTTTTAGAAAGGCCGGCGTTCTCGGCGACCGCGGCGATCAGTTCAACTTTCGTCATGTTCATATACCTCCAAATGATTTATCAGTAACAAAGGCGTTACACCTTTGAGGACTGCTCCTCCTGTTTGGCCTGTTTCCAGAGGGCACGGCGCTCCTCGTCGCTCAGGCCTGCCAGAGCATCACTGCCGGCCAGTTCTTCACAGCGGATCACCCTGCTCTGATACCGGTCGGAAGCACCGGTGAGCACCTGCTCCGGGTCTGCCCCCAGCGCACGCGCCAGCCCGGCGGCAGCAAACAGCAGGTCGCCCGCCTCCTCGGCGGCATTTCCCTGCCCCTGCATCGCCTGCTCCAGTTCGGCCATCTCGTCCTTCACGTCGTTCAGGGCGTCCTCCGGCTTCTGATAGGCAAAGCCGTAGGCCCCGGCGCGCTTTTGCAGTTTTGCTGCGCGCATCAGCGCCGGAAAACTGCGGGGCACGCTCTCCAGCCGGTCCTTTGCGGTGGCGCGGCCCTTTTCTGCATTCTTCAGCGCCTCCCAGTTGGCAAGAGCCTGACCGGTGGTGGCAGCAGACGATTCCCCGAACACATGAGGGTGACGGTAGATCAGCTTTTTGCAGATGCCGTCGCACACGTCGTCAAAGCTGAACGTGCCCTTCTCGGCTTCCATCTGACTGTGCAGCGCCACCTGAAGCAGCACATCGCCAAGCTCCTCGCACAACAGGTGCGCGTCGTTCTGGTCGATGGCATCCACCGCTTCATAGGTCTCCTCGATGAAGTTCATCCGGATGGATGCATGGGTCTGCTCCCGATCCCAGGGGCAGCCCTGCGGCGCACGCAGCTGCGCAACGATGCGGATCAGATCCTGTGCATCGTACCGCTCTTTGGGTGTAAAGCCCACGGAAACCGCCCCCTCACCTTGTGACTTCTCATATTCTACCTTAGATAAAGCGCCATTTCAAGCCCTTTTCCCCTATTTTTGGCCCCTGCAGGCCGTTTTCATACCATGCGATAGAAATCCTTGCTTCTTTGCCCTTTTTTTATGGTAAAAACAAAGATTTTTCGACAATTTTCATGCCGTATTTCCCGCCAAAAAAGCCGGTCGGCAGGCGCTTTTGCGCCCACCGGCCGGCAAAGAATCAGTCGTTTTTCGCTTCTTTGGAGGGCAATGTAAAAACTACAGCCCTGCCTATGCCTGCGTCTCCGATCTTAAAGCTGTGCCCCACAGCAAGAACAAAACAGGGCATCCTCGTCGACCTCCGCGCCGCACTGGGGGCAGGTTTTCTTGCCCGGCTCCTGAGCGGGTGCAGTGTAGGTGTAGGTATAGCTGGTCTGGCCCTGGCTTTCCTGCTTTTTCAGCGTCTCGATTTCTTCCTCGATGGTGCTGATGGCATCCACATACTTTTTCACAAGCAGCTCGTTTTTCTCGCCGTTCTTTTCCAGACTGTACACCAAAGCGCCCAGCTGACGCTGCGCCTTGCTCAGGCGGGTCTGGGCATTCATCAGATCCACCTGCTTTTTGCCCTTCTGGGCCAGATCGGTTGCGGTCTTTTTCGCGCTGTCGGCCAGCTGCGCGCCGGTCTCCAGGATCTTATCCAAATCAATGTTCATTGCCTGACACCTCTTTCTTGGTACGGCGCAGCGCTGCGCCGGAAATGCATTGTCTGTTGTTTCATTATACTCTAAGGCTTTGACACATGCAACGGCTCAGCCCAAAAATTCCCGCAGCATGGAGTGCTCCGGTACCAGATCCAGACTCAGCGGCTCCACCAGCGAGAAGCACCCGGCCAGCGCATTCAGCCGCTCGGCATTGGGGTGATTCTCCGGCAGTTCACCCGCCAGCGGTGTCACAAAGGGAGCCAGCAGGCAGATTTCGTAACTGAACGAGGTATCCATCAGCAGGTCTGCTTCCTTTTTGAACACCTTGATGAATTTATCCTCGCCGGCACACACCCGATCCCACATATTCAGGGTTTTTTCCAGGCTGTGCCCGC
The DNA here is from genome assembly GCF_004345265.1 of Allofournierella massiliensis. Lineage (GTDB taxonomy): Bacteria > Bacillota > Clostridia > Oscillospirales > Ruminococcaceae > Allofournierella > Allofournierella massiliensis. The sequence goes on along the minus strand of NZ_SLUM01000006.1, from coordinate 67,511 downwards.
GGAACTTGTAATCCCGCACCATGCGGCGGGCAAGGCGGATATCCCGGGTGGGCAGCACCCGCTGGCCCCGGTGGCTGTATTCCTCCCGCAGGCCTGCGTACACCTTATACACCTGATCTCTGGGCAGGCTGTCGGTAAGCTGTGGATTCAGCGCATGGATGCCCTCCACGATGCACACGCCGCCTTTCAGATCCAGCGGAATCCGATCCGGCTTGCGGTTTTCGGTGAGGAAATCAAATTCCGGCAGATCGGTGCGGCCGGTGGTGATCAGCTCGTTCAGGCAGCGCTGGATCTCGTCCACATCCAGCGCGGTGATGTTCTCGTAATCCTTGGTGCCATCCGGCAGACGGGGATATTCCTTCAGATCCTTGTAGAAATTATCCAGACTGACCACCTGAGAGGCAGTTCCCCGCAGCCGGAGCGCCTCGGCCAGCTTATGTGCCGTGGTGGTTTTGCCGGAAGCGGAGGGGCCGGTGAGCATAACCACCGAACAGCCGCTGCCAAGAATTTCGCTGGCTGCCGCGTGCACCCTGCCCTCGTATTCGTGTTCGCAGTGGCGGGCAAAGCTGGCCGCAATTTCGGCGGCGGTATTAATCAGACTGATTTCAACCAGTCGTTTCGGAATCCAGATAGCAGGCATAGAATGCACTCACTCCTTCTTTGCGGCGGAGAATTTCATCGAAACCATCGATGTATTCCGCCGGATATTTGTAGTTGAAGATCCGTTCGATGCGGCTGCCGCCCGGCTGGCACAGCTTGGTGCTGCCGCCTGCTCCGGCAGACAGGATGGAATGGATCTCCTCCATGATATAGATATTATAGTACCCTTCATAACCGGGCTTACACCAGCCGGTGTTTTCCAGGTTTTTCAGGGTATTTTTCTGCCGGTAAAGGTAATAGGGCCGATAACCGGCGGCAGCCAGCCGCTGATTGGCCAGCTCCACCATGGCGGCCACATCCGCGTAGGCCTCATCCCGGTTTTCGATCACCAGATTGGATGCCCGCTTCAGGGTGAGGGTGTGCACGGTGATGTTTTCCGGGTCCAGAGCAATGGCCTGCTCCAGGCTGGCGGCAAAGCTCTCCACCGTATCGCCGGGCAGACCGGCAATCAGATCCATGTTGATGTTCCCATGGCCGACCTGCCGCGCCTCGTCGAAGCAGCGCAGGATGTCCTGCGCGGAATGCTTTCGGCCAATGTTGGCCAGCACCTGATCGTTGAAGGTCTGGGGGTTGATGGAGATGCGGCTGGCGCCGTATTCCTTGATCACCGCCAGCTTCTCCGCATCGGTACAGTCCGGACGGCCAGCCTCCACGGTGTATTCCTCCAGCCGGGAAAGATCGAAGCATTCCCGCACGGTGCCCATCAGCTGGCGCAGCTGGTCAGCCGAAAGACTGGTGGGGGTGCCGCCGCCGATGTAGATGGTTTTCAGATTCAGCCCGCAGTGCTCAGCCTGCCGCTTCATCTCCCGCACTTCCTCGCACAGCTTATCCACATAGGGCTGCACCAGCTTCTGGTCCCGGCCGATGGTGCGGGACACAAAGCTGCAATAGCTGCACCGGGAGGGGCAGAAGGGGATGCCAATGTAAAGGCTGTAATCCAGCGGCTGCCGCCCGGCGATGATGGGCCGCTGCAGATCCGCGATCTGCAGCGCCAGAGAAAACCGCTCGGGGGTGCAGTCGTAACGGTCCACAAACAGGTCCCGGATGGCCTGCTCCGACCAGCCCGCGGCCCGCTTGTCGTGGATGATGCGCACCGGACGCACGCCGGTGAGCTTGCCCCAGGGCATGCGCAGGCCGGTGGCCTGGCCCAGCAGATCATACAGAAGGCTGCACAGGGCAAACTCCACGCTCTCGCCCTCCTGCGGCAGGGGCGCGGTGCGCACCAGGCACTGACCGCCCCGCCGCACACCCGCCGCCAGCCGGAACCGGCCCGCAGCGGCAAACACCAGATCCTCGCCGCGGACGTATTTGGCCGTCAGCGTGGCTCCGGGGAAAAACATGCGGGCGATGTTCTCCGGCTCGTAGCCGGAGACGCCGCCCTTGATATGAATCAGCATAAATGCTCCTTGTTCTGTATTCAGACAAACATCAGATAGGGGTTTTCGGTCTTTTCCTGACCCAGAGTGGTAAAATCGCCGTGGCCGGGCAGCACAGTGGTGTCATCCGGCAGGGGCAGGCCCTTGATCTTTTTCAGGCTGACCCGCTGCTCAGCGGGGCTGCCGCCCTCCAGGTCGGTGCGGCCCACACCGCCGGCAAACAGGGTATCGCCCGCAAAAAGCAGACCGGCGCACTCGATGATCCAGGAACCGGCGGTGTGCCCCGGGGTGTGCCAGGGGGTGAATTCCGCCTCGTCCACCTGAATGGGGGTGCCGTCCTCGTAGCAGGCGTCGCTTTTCGCCACCGGGTACAGCTCATTCCCCTTTGCGTCGGCCGGATCCAGCCAGACCGGGCAATTCCAGCGGCGGCGCAGCTCCTCCACACTATACACATGGTCGAAGTGGCCGTGGGTCAGAAAAATACGGGTCAGCTTTGCGTTTTTCTCGCCCAGCAGGCGGTCGATCTCATCCGCCGCCGGGGCCGGATCCACCGCTACGGCATTGCCCTGATCGGTGACAATCACAAAACTGTTGGTGTAGTAGGGCGCGGGGCCCCGCAGATGATATACGTTCATGGGGTCTCCTTCTTTCCGGGGGCAGCGATCACCACTCGTCGGTGTCGATCACAATGGTCACCGGGCCGTCGTTGGTCAGGCTCAGCTGCATGTCGGCGCCGAATTCGCCGTGCTGAACCTCCTTCAGGCCCTGTTCGTTCATTTTTTCCAGAAACAGCTCGTAAGCCTGCACCGAGAGCGGGGGCTTTGCGGCGGCAATGAAGCTGGGCCGCTTGCCCTTTTTCGTGTCCGCATAGAGGGTGAAGTTGCTCACCACCAGGGCGGAATAGGCCAGCTCCACGGCGCTCTTGTTCAATTTACCCGCCTCGTCGGAAAAAATGCGCAGGTGTGCACATTTTTCCGCCAGCTTGGGTACAATGGCCAGGGTGTCGGTATCCTTCACGCCCAGCAGAATCACCAGGCCGGGGCCGATGGGACGGGGCTCGCCCCCGTCCACAATCACGCTGGCGCCGGTTACACGCTGAATCACAGCTCGCATTGATGTTCTCCTTCCCTTTTGGGGGTCATACACGCATCACGCTGACCACGTCCTTCACGCGGCGCAGCTTAGCCAGCACGCTGTTCAGATGCTCGGTGCTGGCAATGCCGATGGTCAGCGACATGGAGGCACGGCCATTGTCCACTGCGCGGGCGCTCATGGCGTACACCGGAACCCGCAGATCGGTCAGGGCCATGGCCACATCGCCCACCAGACCGCTGCGATCCATGGCGGTGAGCTCCAGAGTGGCCTTGTAGTTTTCCTGCTTGGTATCCTCCCAGTAGGCACGCACCCAGCGGCCCTTGTTTTCCGGGTCGTTCATGCTGACCTGGGCGTTCTGGCAATCCTTTTTGTGGATGGACACGCCAAAGCCGCGGGTGATGAAGCCCACGATCTCGTCGCCGGGCAGAGGGCTGCAGCACTTGGCAAACTTCACGGGGCAGTTGTCGATGCCTTCCACCACAACGCCGTCGCTGCCCTTGTATTTCTTCAGGGGGATGTCTGCCAGCAGGTTGGCGGCCTTCTCATCGCCCGCCTTGAGCTTTGCGTATTCATCCTTGATCTTGCCCATCAGGCGGCTGATCTGCAAACCACCGTAGCCCAGGGCCGCATACATCTCGTCGGCACTGTTCAGGCGCTGACGGCGGGCGATCTCGGCCATGAAGTCATCCCACTTGTCATCCGGCACGGTAATCAGGTTGCGGCGCATTTCCCGTTCCAGTGCGGCACGGCCCTCCTGAATGTTCTCCTCTCTGCGTTCCTTCTTGAACCAGTTACGGATTTTATTGCGGGCCTCGCTGGTGGTAACGATCTTCAGCCAGTCGCGGCTGGGGCCCTTGTCCGCCGGGCCGGTGATGATCTCGATGATCTCGCCGGTGACCACCTTGTGGTCGATGGGCACAATACGGCTGTTCACCTTGGCGCCGACCATCCGGTTGCCCACCGCCGAATGGATGGCGTAGGCAAAGTCGATGGCGGTGGCCCCGGCAGGCAGGTTGATCACGTCGCCCTTGGGAGTGAAGGCAAACACCTCTTCGGGGAGCAGGTCGCCCTTGATATCCTGCAGCAGGCTGCCGGCGTCCTCGTTTTCCCGCTGGCTTTCCAGCAACTGGCGCACCCAGGCCAGACGCTCCTCCAGCCGGTCGCTTCCGCCGCTCTGGATACCGGCCTTGTATTTCCAGTGGGCCGCCACACCGTATTCCGCCATCTGGTCCATCTCGCGGGTGCGGATCTGCACCTCAAAGGGGATGCCCTCGTGGCCGATAACGGTGGTGTGCAGCGACTGGTAGCCGTTGGGCTTGGGGGTGGAGATATAATCCTTGAACCGGTTGGGCAGCGGATGGTACATGTCGTGAATCACGCCCAGAGCGTTGTAGCACTCGGCCACCGTATCCAGAATGATGCGCACTGCATACACATCGTAGATTTCCTCAAAGTCCCGGTTCTGCATGAACATCTTGCGGTAGATGCCGTAGACGCTCTTCACCCGGCTTTTCATGATGGCTTCCGGCATGCCGTTTTCCGCCAGCCGCTCCCGGATGACCTCGGCAATATTGGTTACAAATTCCCGGCCGCCGTTTTCCGCCAGCAGATCCTTGATATTCTGGTAGCCCACCGGGTCCAGATAGCGCAGGCTGCGGTCCTCCAGCTCTTCCTTGATGTTGCTGATGCCCAGTCGGTGGGCAATGGGCGCGTAGACCTCCATGGTCTCCAGCGCCTTATCCCGCCGTTTCTGCTCGGGCCAGGCGTCGCCGGTGCGCATGTTGTGCAGTCGGTCGCACAGCTTGATGATCATAACCCGAACATCCTGGCTCATAGCCATGAGCATCTTGCGCAGGTTCTCGGCCTGCTGCTCCTCCACCGAGGAGAACTTGATCTTGGTCAGCTTGGTCACGCCGTCCACCATGTGGGCCACATCCGCGCCGAACTGGCTTTCCAGCTCATCCAGCGTGACTGAGGTGTCCTCCACCACGTCGTGCATCAGGGCGGCGGCCAGGCTTTCGGTGTCCATGCCCAGATCCACCAGCAGCATGGCCACATGCAGCGGGTGGCAGATATAGGGCTCACCGGAGCGGCGGAACTGGCCGTCGTGGGCCCGCTCCGCCAGATGGTATGCCTTGTCCAGCATCTCCATATCGTAGGGGCGGCCCGACTCCAGGACCATTTGTTTTAAATCATCATATACTACATATCCAGCCATGGATCATGCCTCCAGTGCCTTGAGTATCGGGGCCGAAAACAGATCCTGTTTCTGGGCCACCGGTACCGGCGCATACTTTTTGGCCCCGCCGGTCTCGCAGATTTCCACAAGGCCCAGCTGGGTCAGGGCGGTCAAACCCGCCAGAATTCGCCCGGTGTTCTCCGGGCCAAGTTTTGCAAATACCGGCTGCAGATCCTGCGCCCACACCTCGCCCTTCTGAATCATGCGATAAAGCGTCACGATCAGGGCGCGCTGGGGCACAAGTTCCCGCCGCTGGGAATCCGGCAGCCTGCTGCCGTGTAAAAATGCTTCAAAGAGAGCCGCCTGCCGGGCCGTCTGAGCAGGCAGACCCGCCGGACGCAGTTCCCGAATGCGACCGGAGAGCTGGGGCCCGTTTTTGCCCTGATAGATGGACAGGGTAATGGCCGCGTCCACCCGGTCGCCGGTCTGGTAGGGCAGCTGGGCCACGCTCACGCCGAAATAGGCGGCGTACAGGCAGCCTGCGCCCTGGCGCAGCCGCAGCCGGCAATGCCGCCCGTCGCTCACCGGATAAACACCCTCGATCTGGGCATTTTCCAGCAGGAACAGCGGCGCGGGATTTCCGTTGCCGCAGGGAGCCAGATAGTCCAGGCCCTCCACCTCCTGCACGGTCAGCGCATCCAGCCGGACGGTCACATCCAGCTCCAGCGGCGGACTTTCCAGCACCGGATATTCCCGGGCGGCAAACTCATTCAGCGCCTTGCGCAGCGCCGGAATATTCTCTTCCTTCACCGAAAGACCGGCAGCCAGCGCATGGCCACCAAAGCGCAGCAGCAGGTCACCGCAGGCGCTGATGGCCTTGTGCAGATTAAATCCGGGCACACTGCGGCCGGAGCCCTTGCCCTCGCCGTTCTGCACGCTGATCACCATGACCGGCTTACCGTAGTGCTCCACCAGCCGGCTGGCCACAATGCCGATCACGCCGGGATGGTAGTCCTGGCCCCAGACCAGAATCACCCGGTCGTTCTGGCGGGCGGGGTCCGCCGCCAGCTGGGCCTCGGCTTCAGCCATAATGCGCTGTTCCGCCTCCTGCCGGGCGGTATTGCTGGCCACCAGCTGATCGGTGAGCTGCTGAGCCCTGCCCTCGTCCTCGCACAGAAGCAGCTGTAAGGCGCTCACCGCGGAATCCATCCGCCCGGCGGCATTCAGCCGGGGCGCGATGGCAAAGCTGATGCTCTCGCTGGTCACGGGCCTGTCGCCCAGACCACAGGCCTCCAAAAGTGCCAGAAGGCCGGGCCGTTCGCTGTTCTGCAGTGCATACAGGCCATGCTTTACAATGGTGCGGTTTTCTCCCTGCAGCACCATCACGTCCGCCACGGTGCCGATGGCCGCCAGATCTCCGCAGAAATCCAGCAGCATCTCCGGCTCGCAGCCATCCAGCGCGGCACACAGCTTGAACGCCACACCCGCACCGGAAAGGGTCTTACAGGGGCTTTCGTCATCTTTTCGGGCGGGATCCACAACCGCCACCGCATCCGGCAGCTCTTCGCCGGGCAGGTGATGGTCGGTGATGACCAGATCCACCCCCAGCTCCCGGGCGCGCCGGGCTTCGGGGATAGCGGTGATGCCGTTGTCCACCGTGATAATCAGCTTATAGCCCTTTTCAGCCAGCTGCTCCACAATGGCATTGGTGAGGCCGTAACCGTCCTCCTCACGGCTGGGCAGCTTGCAGCGCACATTGGCGCCCATACCCCGCAGGTGAGAATATAAAAGGGCGGTGGCAGTCACGCCGTCCACATCGTAATCGCCAAAGATCACAATGGGCTGCTCTTCGTCCACCGCCTGTAAAATCCGCTGGACCGCTTTGTCCATATCCCGCATCAGAAACGGGTCGGACAGAGGAGCATCCTGCTCCAGAAATTCCATGGCCTGCTCGGGGCTGCTCATGCCACGGGCCACCAGAATGCGCGCCAGAAGAAGCGGCGCGCCGATGGCATTTGCCAGCCGGGCGGCGGCCTGTTCATCGGGCTGCTTTACTTGCCAGGCTCGATAGGTCATTGGTTGTTTTGCTCCTTTGAGTAGAAAGTATCGTCCGTGGAAAGGCCATCCTGGGCCAGCATGGCCTGCATGGCGCTGATTTCGGTGGACACATCCAGCGCGGCATCGCTGAGCAGATCGTCGCGCAGGTTCTCGAAGGCACGGTTCACCGTGTGCAGGATGCCGGTGATCTCCAGCTTGATGTTTCCTGCCACATCGCCCTTCTGATCCTTCACATCATCGTAGGTTTTCAGCAGTTTCAGGGTGGTGGGCATATAATACCGCACCAGACGGCGCACCTTTCCGGCACTGTTCGGGTGATCTTCCACCCAGCCCAGAATTTCGCCGGTCTGGCTTTGCATGCGCACCAGCTCCTGCTGCAGATCCGGTTCATCCGCCGCCGCAGCAATGTGCTCACCCAGCACCTTCCGGAACTGAGCTCCCTGATCCAGCGTCGCCCGCAGCTCTGCCCCTGCAGGATCCTGTGCATCCGCCTGTTGGCGGGCCTGCTCTGCGCGGCGCTGCTCCTCCTGCTGGTGCTGCAGTTCCCGATATTCTGCCGCATTCAGGAAGAACCTGTTTTCTTCCTCATCCAGATAGGCATTGGGCAGCCAGCCTCTGCGGATCATGAGGGCCAGATCCTTTTTCACAAAGGGTACCGGCCGCTGCACAACCTCGCTGAGCCGTTCCAGCGGCACATTGGTCTGCTGACCCATCCCCACCAGATAGCGCTTGCGGCGGAAACGGCGGCCCGGCTGCAAAAACAGCCAGCGGGCACCCAATCCAACGGCGATGCAAAGCGCCAGCGAGAACAAACTGAGCACAACATCTGTTGCAATAACTTCCGGGATACCACTCATAAGGCCGCCCACGAAAATCAGTATTCCAAACAGCCCCAGCACCACTGCGCAGCCGGTGGCAACGGTGCCGCCCATCATGCAAAGGCCATTGGCCATTGTCTCTCCCAGCCGATCCACCGCCCGATCCACCCGGGCGGCCGCACGGTTTGCAGCAGCGTGTGTCTGCGGCGCCTTGTAACGGGGGGTACCAGTGGCAGAGGGCCGCACCGGTTGCGGCCGCTGCTGGCCCTGCTTGCCTGCTGCCTGGGCTTCGTTCAGGCTTTTCTGCACCTGATCCCAGCCCTCTTTCAGGCCGCGGCCCACCTCGGTGGCCACGGTAGCCCCCAGCTCATTCATGCTGCGGCACACCTCTTCCCAGGGATCCTGGCTTCCGGGAGCACGGCCACTGCCATTCTGGCTGCGCCGTTCCTGCCCCTGTCTGCCCCAGGCATCGTATTCATACGGTCTTTTTTCTGCCATGCTCTCTTCCCCATCCATTCCCTTCCGGCATTCGTGCTCCTGGTCGAATCGCCGTTTTTGTTATTCCTGCGGGCCGCCGGTTTCCATCAACGCCCGGGCACAGCGCAGGCCGTCCACTGCCGCGCTCACAATTCCGCCCGCGTAGCCCGCACCTTCGCCGCAGGGGTACAGCCCCGGCAGCGCAGTACATTGCAGGTTCTCCCCCCGCTCCAGCCGAACCGGGCTGGAGGTTCTGGTTTCCAGGCCGGTGAGCACCGCATCCGCCGCGGTATATCCCCGCAGTTTGCGCTCAAAGGCGGAAAGCCCGGTGCGAAGGGTTCCGGCCAGCTCTTCGGGCAGAAGACTGCCCAGATCAAAGGCGCGCACACCCCGATCGTAGGTGGGCTGTACCCGCCCCAGATCCAGCCGGCCCTTGCCCTGCAAAAAGCTTTGCACGGTCTCGGCGGGCGCTGTGTATCCGCCACCGCCCGCCGCATAGGCCGCCCGCTCCAGCTGCCGCTGGAAGGCGATAGCCTTTGCCGGGTTCTGGCCGAAATCCCGGCCGTCCACACTGACCACCACCGCCGCGTTGGCATTTTTGCCTGCACGGGCATGGTAACTCATACCATTGGTGAGCGCGCCGCCCTCCTCGCTGGCCGAGGCGACCACCTGGCCGCCGGGGCACATGCAGAAGGTATAGACACAGCGCTCGCCCACATGCTGGCTGAGCTGATATTCGCCCCGGGGCAAAGCCGGGTGACCCGCCGCCTGGTGATAAAGGCTTTTTTCAATCTCGGTTTGCAGGTGCTCCGCCCGGAAGCCCACCGAGAAAGGCTTGCAAACAAGGGGCAGGCCCTCCTCCTGCAGCATCTCGAAGGTATCCCGCGCCGAGTGGCCCACCGCCAGAATCAGCGCCGGAGTGGTGATGTCGCCGCCGGTGGTCTGTACGCCGCACAGCCGACCGTTTTCCCGGATCAGCCCTGTAAGCCGGGTATTGAACCGCACCTCGCCGCCCAGCTGCTGAATCTCGCCCCGGATAGACTGGATCACGCCCCGCAGCAAATCAGTACCCACATGGGGCTTCTGCCGATAGGCAATCTCTGCCGGCGCACCGTGGCGCAGCAGAGTCTGGGTCACAAAGCCGCACAGCTCGTCGTTGATGCGGGTGGTGAGCTTACCATCGGAAAAAGTTCCCGCACCGCCCTCACCGAACTGGATGTTGGCGTTCGGATCCAGCTGACCGGTGGCGGAAAAATGCTCCACCGCCCGGACACGCTCTTCCAGCGCAGGGCCACGTTCCAGCACAATGGGCCGATAGCCGGCCCGGGCCAGTGCCAGAGCAGCAAACAGACCCGCCGGGCCCAGACCGCACACCACCGGGCGGCCACCCAGCGGTGTTTTTGCAATAACCGGCCGAAATTCCACCTGCTTGGATATAGCAATGCAGGGCGCGGCCCCGGCCAAGGCCGGTTCCGCACCCTCGTTTTTCAAGGTGATGGCGATGGTATACACCAGCACGGGCTTGCCGTGCCGGGCATCCACCGAAAGTTTTGCCACCCCCGCGCTGGCCACCTGACTTTCAGGCAGGCGCAGGGTTTTTAAGGCCATGGCTTTGGCCTGCTGTTCGGGCTGGGGCACATTCAGCCCCACCCGAAGCCCTCGTATCAACAGCATCTTTTCTGATCAGCTCCCGGAATCTACTGTGATGGAACACTCTACCGAATAGCTGCCCACCGCAAAGATGGTGCTGGAAGAGGGTACCGAAATGGAGACCGACAGGCTCTCCGTGCCTTCAACCACCTGACTCTGGCTCATGTCCACCGTAGCCACCACGCTGCTGGGCGAAAGTTCTTCCAGCTCGTCCTCGGGGCCAATCAGGGTCACATTCGCCACCCGGGTGTCATTCACCTTTACGCTGTAACCATCCGGTGTGTTGATGGTGCGGATGTTCGCCACGTTCAGCGTCCGGCTGGCAAGGCCGGTGGTGTCAAAGCTCAGGGTTATGGTTTTCACATTATCCTTGCTTTCCACACCCTTGGGCAGGTTCACGTTCAGGCTGTAAGACTTATCCATCTCGAAGGTGGACAGGTCAAAATCGCTTACCGCCAGCTCGGTCAGGGACTCCAGGGCCTCGGGCTTGCCGCTCACCACCATGGTCTCCTGAGACAGGCTGTACTTCAGAGTGTTCAGATCAAAGCCCTCCGGCACGTTGATGAAGTTCACCACCAGCGGCAGTTCCTTGGTCTGGTAAATATTAATGGTCACATCCACCACCGTGGTGTCCATGGTGGTATATTGCAGGCTCAGGGCCTCACCTTCTGCGTCCTGTGCCTCCAGTGTGACTGTCTTGATCTTGCTTTCCGACATGTTTTTCAGATCGGAGCTGGGCTCCACCCGGGCAACAATCCGGTCAATCCGGTCCACCTCGCTGGCAGGGCCGCTTACCGTCACCATACTGGGAGAAGCCACCGTTCCCTGCAGCTTATAACCGTCGGCAATGGCCAGGTCGCTGGCCTGCACCTGGACGGTAAAGGTTTTTTCCTCCACAGAGTCGAACACAACGGTAACCCGTTCGTCCTTGTTCACGGAGGCCTTCACCTGGCTGGCGCTGTCCCGCACCAGAACCCGCAGGGGCAGGGTTACTTCACCGGGCCCGTTCACCGAGGAATAATCCGGGTAAACCACGAAATCCTCGGCCTTCAGGCCACTCAGATCGTAGCCGTTGCCCTCCAGTTTCAGGGAGACGTTTTTCTGGGGGTTGTTCACGATGTCCAGCCCCTTGCTGGTGTAGCTGGTGGAATTGTAGGTAAAATCCACCGGCACATTGTAAATCGTTGTGCTCTGGTTGGGATTGATCACCATGGTAACCACCATCCACAGTGCCACCGCCAGCAGAATGGACAGGGGGATGGAAAAACGCCGGTCGTCCAGCAGAGACTTATCTTTGTCCTTTTTCATTCTTTTTTCTCCAGAAAGAAGATTTTTTAGGAGTTTCCTGCTGCTCGGGCGGAACCAGCTCCTCCTGCAGCATATTGAACAGATTCTGGCGATCCAGCCGGCGGATCAGTACGCCGTTTCTTGCCAGCGAAATGATGCCGGTCTCCTCGCTGACCACCACCACCACGGCATCGGAGTTTTCGCTCATGCCCAGCGCGGCCCGGTGGCGGGTGCCCATATCCTTGCCGATCTCCAGATTATCCGAAAGAGGCAGCACGCAGCCCGCCGCCTTCAGCATACCGTCGCGCACCACCACTGCACCGTCGTGCAGGGGGGTTCCCTCATAGAAGATGGTGCCCAGCATCTCACGGTTCACATCACCGTTCAGTGGGGTACCGGTTCGGATGATTTCAGACAGATTGGTGTTGCGCTCCAGTACAATCAGCGCGCCGGTGTTTGTGTCGGACAATTGCTCCGCCGCGTCGCAGATGGCCAGGCAGGCATTCTGCCACTGGGCTCGCAGGCCCGGATCCATCCGACGGCTGCGCAGCAGCTTGGACGCCCACTTGTCTGTGCGGCCCATCTGCTCCAGCGCCCGGCGCAGTTCCGGCTGGAACAATACCACCAGCGCCAGAATGCCGACCTGCAGCACACTGTTCATGACCCACATCACGGTGCGCAGCCCCAGAATATAGGCCAGCGCATACACCGCGACCACAACCACTGCGCCCTTGGCCAGCTGAGCCGCCCGGGTCTTGCGGATCACCGCCAGCAGCTCATAGATCACAAAGGCGACGATGGCGATATCCAGAATATTCTGCGGCTGCAGCCAGATGGACATCAGATTGCCCACAAACTGGCTGATCTCAAACCCATTCGCCACAAAAAAACCTCCTGTGCATGCCGCCGCAGCTTTCCTTGCCCGGCGGCACAGCGTTTCGTAATTTCATGCTATCCTTTTTGCCGGCTTCAAAGCCTTCCACGGCTTTACAGGCAACCGGCAATGCTCCGTGAAAAGAGCGGGCTTCTTACAGATTTTCGCCCGCCCCGGTCACGCCATACTTCAGCATGATACCGTTTTTAGTATAGCACACGCCTGCAGGCTTGAAAACCTTTTTTTACCTGCCGCTCAGCGGGTGATCAGTGCCACCGCATGCACCGCGATGCCCTGCCCAGCTCCGGTAAAGCCCAGCTTTTCCTCGGTGGTGGCCTTCACACTCACCTGCTCCTCAGTGATACCAAACGCCTGTGCCAGATTGCGGCGCATGGCAGGAATATGGGGTGCCAGCTTGGGTGCCTGGCACAGGATGGTGGAGTCGATGTTTTCGATCTTCCAGCCCTGCTGGGCCATCAGCCGGGCCACATGACGGGCCAGCTCCAGGCTGTCCGCCCCTTTATAGGCAGGGTCGGTATCCGGGAAATGCTTGCCGATGTCACCCAGAGCGGCCGCACCCAGCACCGCATCCATCACCGCATGGGCCAGCACATCCGCGTCGGAATGGCCCAGCAGACCTTTTTCGTAGGGGATGTCCACCCCGCCCAGAATCAGCCGGCGGCCCTCTACCAGCTTATGTACGTCGTATCCATGACCAATGCGCATACTCGCCTCTCCTTTCAGATCCTCCGGTGTGGTGATTTTATAGTTGGCGTAGTCGCCTGCGGTCAGCACCACCGGTCGGCCGGCCTTCTCGAACAGCTGGCAGTCGTCGGTAATGGAATCGTCCGCCGCCTGTGCCAGCAGCTCCAGATACTGCGCCCGGTCAAAGCACTGGGGCGTTTGCACCGCGAACAGACTCTCGCGGGGAGGTGTGGATTTCACCCGGCCGTCCTCCGCCTGCTTGATCGTATCCTTCACCGGTACTGCCGGGGCTGCTGCACCGGTGGCAGCGGCCGCATGCAGCGCCTGGGTGATCACGGCCTCGCTCACAAAAGGGCGGGCTGCATCGTGGATGGCCACCAGCTCGCCGGTGGCAGCGTTCACCCCATTGCGCACACTGATGGCCCGGGTCTCTCCCCCGCGCACCAGAGTTACCGGCTTTTCACACCCCGCAGCTGCCTTTTGGGCGGGGCCATCGTTTTCACCGGTCACCAGCACGATGTCCTGCACCAGCGGGTGACGGTCGAAGGCCCGCAGGCTCAGCTCCAGCACGGTGCCGCCGGAAAGACGACAGGCCAGTTTGTCAAAGCCCATCCGGCGGGAAGAGCCGGCGGCCACGATCACAGCAGTTACGGTTTTGTTCATGCTCGGGTGCCTCCTGATGCAAAACCTTCCGCTCTGGCAGAAGATTCCGCTTTCATTCTTTGTAACAGATTCATTATATCGTATCCTGCTCCAAAAATCCACAAAATGTATACAGTGTGCGCACAAAAAGCAGCCGTTCCGGCGCTGCGCACCGGAACGGCCCCTGCTCGCTGTTCTTTTCTTTTCACTCAGGCCTGACGCTGCTTTTTGTCCAGCCGCATCCGGTCGCTGATCATGGCTACAAATTCCGAATTGGTGGGCTTGCCCCGCAGATTGTGGATGGTGTAGCCGAAATAGCTGTTCAATGTATCCACATCGCCCCGGTCCCAGGCCACCTCAATTGCATGGCGGATGGCCCGCTCCACCCGGCTGGCCGTGGTACCGTTCTGTTTGGCAATTTCCGGATAAAGCCGCTTGGTCACCGCGTTGATGTAGTCCTGATCCTCCATGGTCAGCAGAATGGCATCCCGCAAAAACTGGTAACCCTTGATGTGGGCAGGCACCCCAATCTGATGCAGGATCTCGCTGACCCGCACCTCGTCGCTGCCTGTGCCGATCTGCCGGTGCACCGGCGCTTTGCCCAGCGCCTTCAGCGCCCGGCCGGCCAGAATCTGCTCATCAAAGGGGCGCACATAGTAAAAGGCAAACCCGCTTTCCAGCAGCTCCTGCTCCGCCTCCTCGTTCTGGAACGGGCCGGTGGCGAAAAAGACCGCGGTGCCGCCCTGCGCTTCGTACCGCTGCTTCACGGCCAGCGCATCCAGGCCGGGCATGAATACCTCCAGCAGAACAGCACGGGGCCGGCATTCCAGCAGCTTTTCCAGCACCTGTGCGCCGTCCCGCGGGCAGACGGTCACTTCCAGGCCGCGGCTTTCCAGCGCTGAAACGCAGGCTGCGGTGGCTTCGCCCAGATCGGTCATCAAAAATTTCATAGTCTCCATTGTTGCTTCCTCCTGTTTTTACATCCGTTTTGCGGGTGGTTTCGCTGTGTTGTCTCAACAACGGGAATTTTACCATATATTTCCAGTCATTGCAATACTAAATTCCAGTTTTTACCATCTTTTGAAAAAGTTTTCCTTCTCCATTCCAGCAAATTTTGCTCCGGGTCTTTCAAAGCAGCCAAAAGATGACAGTAATCCTAACGGATCAGGCTGCATTGGATTTGCCTTGCGTCGCCAATATATCCGCTGTTTCCAGCATGGTCTGGGCAAAAATCCCATAGCCCCGGGTGGGGTCGTTCACCAGCACATGGGTTACTGCGCCCACCAGCTTGCCATCCTGTTCGATGGGGCTGCCGCTCATGCCCTGCACGATGCCGCCGGTACTGCTCAGCAGCTGAGGGTCGGTCACTCGAATTACCATGTTCCGGTTGGGATCCTCCTGACTGAGCGACACCCGCTCGATCTCCACATCATACCACCGGGGTGTCGTGCCCTCCAGCGTGGTGAGAATCCGGGCCGGGCCGCAGCGCACCTGCTGCGCCTGTGCCACGATCATATCCTGACCACTGTGCAGACCCCGGATGCTGCCGTAAACACCGGTGGCTCCATTGGCCAGAATATCGCCCATGGCGATCTGGCTGGTAAACCGGCCTTTCAGCTCGCCGGGCACGCCAGCCTCCCCTTTTTCATAGCCGGTAATGGTCACGGGGGCAATCTCGCCGCTGCGCAGCGCGATGCTCTGGCCGGTGTCCGCGTCGCTGATGGGGTGGCCCAGGCCGCCGTACATCCCGGTGGAATTGTCCACAAAGGTAAGGGTGCCGATGCCCGCCGAGGAATCCCTCACCCACATACCCGCTCGCCAGGTACCGCTTTCTTCGTCCTGCATCGGCTCCAACGTGGTGGTACACTGCTCTTCGCCCCGCTGGTAAATCACCTCCACCGGGCGTCCGGCGGCCTCCTGCAAAGCATCGGCCACATCCTGATTGCCATGGGTGGCGATTCCATCAATGGAAAGAATCCGATCGCCTATTTTGAGCCCGGCGCTTTTGGCCGGATTGGCACCCCCGCCCGGAGCCGGAAGATCGGTAAAGCCCACTACGGTTGCCCCTTCCGCAAACATCTTGATGCCGAAGGGAGTGCCGCACACGGTCACCGCACGCTGATCCACCGCCACCGCACGCACTGTTTTGACCGGAATGCGCCCCAGAATGCTCAGCGTAACATTATAACTGTCTCCTGCCGGCACAGAGCCGGCCTGGGCTGCACTGCTCTGCTGCAGGGGTTGAAGCCAGGGCATTTGGGCAAACCGCAGGGTCTGGCCCTGCTCCACCAGAAAGGTATCGGGCAGCTGCGTATACAAATATCCCCACCCGCACGCAAACAGCGCACCGGCTGCCAAAAGGGCAGCCAATCCGCGCCGAATCCAGCAAATCATACGCGCAAACGCTCCTTTGCAAAATGGTCTTATTGCTCAGTATGCGCAGATTTGGGCGATTTCATGTAAAACAATGCCACAGGGCAAACCGCACTGGCTTTTCATTGACAAGTTCCTCGGGATTTTGCTATAATATGGAACACATGCGGATATGGCGGAATTGGCAGACGCGCTGGTTTTAGGGTCCAGTGTCCACGACGTGCAGGTTCAAGTCCTGTTATCCGCACCACGTCGGAATGGACTACGCTCCATTCAAAAAGCCCCGGTCGGTTGACCGGGGCTTTTCTCTTTTATTTTGTCCTCTTTGTTTTCAGCAAATGGTTCACACTTTCAAACCCATTCGGATATGAGCCCGTGGAGGTGATGAACCATCCACGCTTATTCCATATCATCTTTCGCCTTCATCCCGGCAAGCTCCTTTTTCTTCGCGGCTTCGTGGCCTTCCGCCCACATTAAGAAAAAAGTCAGCGTGGGAAAAACAATGGTTTTCCAGTCCTCCGCCCAGCTTACCCTGCCCTGAAAGAATGCCACCGCCAAAAGAACGAGCCACCCCAGCGGGATAATTCCACCCACATACCAGTATCTGGGCGGGCGGCGGCTGGCCCAGTAATGAAAAACAAAAATTGCAAGAGCAATCACCAGCAAAATCGCCACTTTCATTGCGCTTTCCTCCTTACAGGTCTTTCGCTCTCATATACTCTATTTCTTTCTGCTGCATTTTCTGATTTTATCTCGCCCTGTTCCCCAGTCCCCAAAGAATACCGTATTCAGGATGACAAACGGAAAAACATACCGCAGTTCCAGAGGAACAGCACCGCTGGCAAAAACCCAGACCGATCCCGCAAGAATCAGGCCCGGAATAATCCCACCCCACAGGGGATTTTTCATCTTTGTACACAAAAGATACTCCGCCACCATCAAGACCAGAGCAATGGCACAGCCTGCAAGCAGTTCCAGAACCGTTCCGTCAATCATTTTTACCTCTTCCTTTCCTTACAGATCTTCTGTTTACAATCATTTCAATTTTTCTGCACATCTGTGCTCATATCGGCCTGTCAGCGAAAGTCAACCACCCAAGAATCAGTATCTGGCGGCGTCCCAATCTTCCATACACTTCAAAAGGCCGCTGTCAACGATCGTGAAAGCCCAATGTTGCATCCGTTATTCTCTTTTCTCCTGTTTATACTTATCAATGATGAGCTTTGCTGTTTCCAGATCAATTCGAGAATCTACCGCCAGACCTTTAATAAAGGTGGTGAAGGGTTCCTCTTCCTTTTGGTCACCCAATTCAATTTTCTGAATCAATTTATCCAGCCGAAGGCGAACGGTTGGATAAGATACCTCGTACAGCCGGGCAATTTCTTTCAGCGATCCGGATTTCAGAACAAAATTCTTCAAAAATGCAATGTCCTCCGGCTCCAGCGCAAGAATCCACTGTGGAATTTTATCAATCTCCATTTCAATTTCCCTTTCGCTTTGTATTTAACTATATTCAATATAACATAAATAATATTAAAGTCAATAGAAAATCATTTTTTCTTTTCTTTAAAACAGAAAGAGCAGGGAACCATCTTGTCCCCTGCTCTTCACAGCTCATCCAAATGCTAAGTAACCCATCCAGGTTTGGTACTATCCTGCAATTGCAAACCAGGCCAGCAGTGCAAGCCCAACCATTCCTGCGCCGATTGCAACCCAGAGATACGGCTTTTCTCCATGCTGGTCATATTTGTAAAACAGACTGGCCGCAGCCCCGACAAACAGCAGAGCCAGACTGCCCTTCCATGCCGGGTTTCCCTTAACAAGACACAGAATGGTCAGAATCTGGGTGGCGGCTGTCATAAATTCCAGCGCAGTGATTTTGGAACGGGCATCAACCTCCTGGTTCCACTGTTCCTTTATTGGGCAAGTGCTCTGCGGATTCTCACCGTTTTCCCTGTTCATTTCCGGATTCATCTCATTCGCTCCTCTCCAGAACCTTTTTCCTGTAGCTTACTCCATAGTATCACTGCCACATTTCAATTTCAATTCGCCTGTGGTAGAATAAAATCAATAAAAGGAGATGAGCTTTTGTGAACAGGCTTCTATTCCGGTTGATCCCCCGCAACATAAACAACCCAAATGTGGAATCTATTGGTACACCTGCTGCACCATTCAGCACCGTACCAACGTCTGTTTTGCGGCCATTTTTGCCCTGTGCTTTTCTGCCTTTCCGGCAGTGTACGCGCAGGGCTTTTCTGTTTTTTATCCTGTTGAGGCGTTGCGCAGGCCAGAAATGATTGTAACGAAGTTATGCCTGATTGATTTCATCATAGAGACTTATGCGAAAGTGGGACCTTCAAATGCCCGATTCCAAAGAGCCGCGCCGCAATTCCCCGGCACATCCCGTGGATACTTCTTCAAATCCAGAATCAGAAGCCTGTAACAGTAACGCGGTCTACCAGACAGCAAAACGGGCTGCCGCCCGCCGGTGCCGCTGGATCCCGCTGGCTTTGCTGGTTGCGCTTGTATTCTGTCTGGCCATGTTCAGCCAGACTGCCGAGTTCCGGTGGCTGCTCGGGGCCCTTACCTGCCCTCTCGTATTGATCGTCCTTCTGGTTATACTGCAATGGAGTGCCCTTCGCCGACACTGGGTTTGCCCACAGTGCGGGCATCCACTTCCTCTGCTTCGAGACGCTCTGCTCGTTCATATCAAATATACCGCCTGCTGTCCTCACTGCGGGTACAACCTGGAATCGGCTGCACCGGCGGGGCAGACACAGCCAGAAGAAGCCGCCGGAACCTCGCCTTCCCCTGCATCCGAAGGAACCTTCCACCCTGAACTGACCGTGATGTCTCTTCCCGTGCCGGCCAGCCCCTGGCCCACCCGAATCTGCGGCACAGCCGGTTTGGTGGCGGCCGTGCTGATTCTTCTTGCAAGCTGGAAAACCGGCAACATCGGTCCTTTTTTCTGGAAGCCAATTGCTGCCGTGGTCTGTCTGCTGATGGCCCTGATGCTGCTTTTCTGCCGTCCGCCCCGCCTGCCAGAATCCATTCATCCCACGGTGATGGTGCGGGAATGCCGCTGGGTGGTCTGGTTTGCTATTCCCATGTGGCTGATCGGTATCATCACCGTCCTTGCCGGAGCAGCAGCCCCGCAGCCGGATGGGAACACTGTCGCCCTCGTACTTCTTGTCGGTGTGTTATTCTCCCCTTTGGGAGTCTGGTGCCTTCTTGACCATCACAACCGCGCTCTGTATCTCTGGGAGGAAAATTCCGCAACCCGTTTGGCATACAGCGATCTTTTTGGCCGCCTGCGCTGCTTTGATGCCGGTCAGATTGTATCCGTTCGGCTGACTGTCAACAAGTCTGTTCACCTGCTGGACGCAAACGGCAACAAGCTGGCCGCCGTGGAAACCATGATGCCCGGTTTCAACAATCTGCAGAACTGGCTGAAGGAGCGGGGCCAGATGCCGGTACCGACGCCCGCCATGAAAAAGGCAACAGCAACCAGAAACCGCTCCGCACCGGAACCCCTTTGCTGGAAAGAAGAATACCGTACCCGCTGGCACAATCATCTGAATAAGATTCGCTTCGGGATGTGGGTCACCGTGGTCCTGCTTGGACTGGGCGGAATTCTTCCGGCCGCTCTGTATCTGAAAGGTGTTCTCTCTTTCATGCCCATGATCTGGCTGATCACTCTCGCCCCACTTCCCTTTTTCGTAATCTGTTTTCGTTTTTCTCCGGTGCTGCTGTTTGAGGAACGCGCCAAACCCGCTACGGACGAATGGCGCGCCATGCACATCAAGGCCCCCTTTGTTCTTCTGCTCTGGTTCACTTTGCCTTACATTGGGCAGGTTTATTTCCTCTGGTCTCGCTGGATTATGCAGGTGGCAGAGCCCGGTCTGGCGTGGGGCATTCAGAGTGTGCTTCTGGCCGCTCTGCTGATTGCCCTGTTCGCACGGCTCACCCCTCGCCGTTTGCGTCAGGAATCCGTCATGCTGGTGGGGCTCCTGCTTATCTTCTTTTCCACCACGTTTGTATACGGGGCCAATCTGATGCTCAGCGGGCCGGTTGTCCATTCCCCGTTGGTGATTCTGGGCAGCCACGCCGCAGACCCCACGGGCGGCGAAGACCTCTCCACCCTGACCGTACAGCTGGCAGACGGCAGCGAAACAACGCTGAATGTACTCGACAATACCTACAAGGCCGCGCTGTCCGGTGAAGAGCTGGTGCTCTGCCAGCGGAAAAGCCCGCTGGGAATCGTTTTTGTGGGGATTCATCGACCAGACACACACAGGTGACGGGTGTCCTCTTCCCCTTTGGCTGCGGGTATGGTAGAATGTTGAGAAATGCAAAAAGCAGGAGATTCAACTATGGAACCAAATGCAGCCAAAACCGGACGCAGACAGCACGCCCTTCTTCAGGTGCTTGCAAACAACAAGGGCAACCCCCGCACCCTGATTCTGATCGAGCCGCTGTGGGGGATCCCCTATAACCTGATCACGCCCTTTGCCACCCTTTATATGTATACCCTTGGCGTGACCGATGTGCAGATCGGACTGATTCTGTCGGTAACCATGGTGGTGCAGGTAATCATCGCCTTTCTGGGCGGCATTCTGACCGACAAGCTGGGCCGAAAATTCACCACCATGCTGGGGGACTTTTTCGGCTGGGCAATCGCCTGCCTCGTGTGGGCCGTATCGCAGAATTTCTGGATGTTTCTGGCTGCGGCGGTGCTCAACTGTTTTGAGCAGGTAAACCAGACGGCCTGGTTCTGCCTGCTTATCGAGGACGCCAACCCCGGCGATCTGGTGGAAATCTACACCTGGGTGACCATCGGCGGGCTGGTGGCAGTGTTTTTTGCCCCTCTTTCCGGCCTGTTCGTGAATGCCTACTCCATCGTACCGGTGGTGCGGGTGCTGTATTTCCTGTTTGCCCTCACCATGGTGGCCAAAACGCTGATTACCTTCCGTTTTTGCCATGAAACCGGGCAGGGCCGCATCCGGCGGGAACAGACACGGGGTGTTTCCGTACTGCAGATGCTGGGGGATTACCGCCAGCTGATCCCCAGCCTGCTGCGCAGCCCCGGTCTTGTAAAGGCGATGGCCGTTTCCGTGATTCTGTACATCACCACCATGATCAACAACAGCTTTTTCAGCCTGTATGTGACCCAGCGGTTGGGGCTTTCGGAAAACTTTCTGGCCCTGTTCCCCATTCTGAACGCCTCAGTGATGCTGATCTTCATGGTAGGCCTGCAGCATCGGCTTCACTTTGAGCGGTTCCGGATGCCGCTTTGGATCGGGCTGACCCTTTACGGCGCGGGCGCATTGGTGCTGATTCTTGCACCATTGGGCAGTTTAACTGCGGTTCTTCTGTATGTATTTCTTACCGCCGTGGGCGCCGCACTGGTGAACCCGCGCAAGGATGCACTGCTCCAGCTGAATCTGGATGCGCAGGAACGGGCCCGGATGAACGCCCTGATCATTGCTTCCACGGTGGCGCTCTCCTCCCCCTTCGGCTATCTGGCAGGGCTGCTTTCCAGCCTGGACCGTCGCCTGCCCTTCGTGTTCAGCTTTCTGCTGTTCGCCGCCGCCATGCTGGTGGTGGCCCGTATCCGGGAGCCACAGGTCACCGAACAGCCGGAATAAGCCTTCGATTACAACACAAAAAAGCTGTTTCCTCAAGCGCAGAGGAAACAGCTTTTTGTTTGTATGGTTCATCCGGCACAGGCTTCTGCCGTACCGGTCTGCACAACGGCTTTCATCGCAGGCGCATTGCTCCGGGTGGGAACAATAGCCTCCGCCAGCTCCTTCACCGAAGGGAACAGAAACCGGGGCGGGTGAGCAAAGGCTGCCGCATCCTGCAGGGTAGCCTCACCGCTCAGTACCAGAGCGGTATCCACCCCCGCATTCACACCGCACAGAATATCGGTATACAGCCGGTCGCCCACCACCAGAGTTTCCTCCGGGGTGCAGCCGGTGCGCTGCAGGGCGTATTCCACCATGGCCGGCTCCGGTTTGCCGATGAAGCGGGGCCGCTTATCGGTTGCAGTTTCGATCATGTTGCAGATGGCGCCGCAGTCCGGCAGATAGCCGAATTCCACCGGACAGACCAGATCCGGGTTGGTGGCAATGTATTCCGGTTCGCCCTCGGTGAGCAGCCGGCACACATCCTTGATCTTCTCATAATTAAGCTGGTTGTCATACGACACCAGCACGCAGTCGATACCGGGCTGCAGGCTGGTGGTGATATGAATGCCGTTTTCCCGGCACTCCTGCAAAAAGGAGTCGGTGGCGAGGCCATAAATCAGCCTGCCCGCACAGTGTTCTTTCAGATACTGGATGGTAGCATAAGCGGCTGTGATGTACTGATCCGGGCTGGTCTCCACCCCGAGTTGTCGGAAAAAGCGGATATAATCCCGAGTACTGCGGGTGGCGTTGTTGGTGATGAAGATAAACTGCCCGCCGCGCTGACGAATGGCTTCCAGAAAGGCGCCCGCCCCGTCGATCAGGCCATCGCCCTTGCAGATGGTCCCATCAATATCCAGCAGAAAGAGTTTTTTCTGACGCAGCTGTTCCACCGGCGGCTTACTCCTTTTCCCCCAGCTCTGCGCGCACCTGCAGCGCCAGCCTGGGGTCGTTGGTGATCACTGCATCCACCCCGCGCTCCATCAACAGGCGCATATCCTCCGGGCGGTTCACAGTCCATACCCGCACAGCAAGGCCACTCTGCAGATAGTCGGTGAGGAAATCCGCCATTTTCACATGCCACAGGGCAGGATGCAGTCCCTTCACTCCGTGACGGGCAGCATATTTTTCCACCTCAAAAATCACATCACTGAACAGATACGCAGTCTCAGCAGCGGGATCCAGACGGCGCACTTCTTCGATGCTGTAATGGTTGAAGGAGGAGTAGATCACCCGATCCTGCATGCCCAGCTCCTTCACCAGCTCCAGCGTCTTTTTCTCGATGCCCTCGTACCACAGAATGCCGGTTTTCAGTTCAATGTTCACCTGCATCTTGCCGGGGCGCACCAGTTCCAGCACCTGACGCAGGGTGGGAATGCGGGCCGCTTCATAGCCTTCCATGTGATTGTCCGCCCGAAGAGCCTGCAGCTGAGCCAGTGTGTGATCCTTCACAAGGCCCTTGCCGTTGGTGGTGCGTTCCAGCTTCTCGTCATGGATGACCACCAGCTCCCCGTCCGCGCTCAGATGCACATCCAGCTCGATGCCCTCGGCCCCCTGCTCCATGGCAAGGCGGAAGGCCTCCAGCGTATTTTCGGGCGCGTACTCACTGGCCCCCCGGTGAGCAAATACTTTGGTCTGTTTCATGGGTTCATACTCTCCTTTTTCGTACATTCAAGCCGAAAGACCGGGAAAAGAGGAATCTTTTCCCGGTCGTGCTTCCGGCGATGGGAAGATCAGCCGTTGATCAGGTTATAGGTCTCGATGGTTTCGTTCATCTGATCTGCAATGGACTGTACAGCCTCCTCGGGAGTCTGGCCGCCACTCAGCATCTCCTCAATCTCGGTCTCCACGATCTGGCGGGACTCGGGGAACACGCTCAGCAGAGCGCCCGCATACTGGGGAGCGGAATCATGCAGCTGGTCGATGGCGGTCTGGAACTGAGGATACTGCTCCATGTTCTGCTTGTAGGTATCCTGCTCGGCAGCAGCGGTGGTTACAGGGAAGTAACCGGTCTGGGCATTCCAGTAAGCCTGAGACTCGGGCGAAATCAGGAACTCGATAAAGCGCCAGGTGGCCGCGGCCCTAGTCTCGTCGTTGTTGTTCAGGGCCCACAGAGAGCCGCCGCCAATGGACACGCCGCCCTCATCAGAATCATTGACCTTGGGGAAGTAGGCGGTGCCTACCTCAAAGGAATCGCCGCTGTCCTGCAGAACCTGCTTCAGAGAAGCGGTGCTGCCGAACATCATGGCAGCCTTGCCGGAGGTGAAGTCGGTGGTGGCAGTGTCGCTGCCGGAGCGGCCCACATTGGGGGCAATGCCCGCATCGTACAGCTCCTTCCAGCCATTCAGAATGTTCAAAGCGCCGCCGTTGGAATCGAACACCACACTGGTGGCGGCCGCGTCACGGCCGTTGCCGTTGTCCACCAGATCCAGGCCCTGCTTGCCCATGAACTGCTCGAACCACCAGCCATACACACTGATGGCAATGGGCTCGGTACAGCCGGCCTCCTTCAGCTTTTCGCCGGCCTCGGCAATCTCGGAGAAGCTGGTGGGAACCTGTTCAATGCCGGCGGCCTCGAACATATCCTTGTTGTAGTACAGCAGAGGGGTGGAGGAGTTGAAGGGCATGGAGTACAGGCCGTCGCCGGTGGTGTAGTAGGCGGCGATGTTGGGCTCGATCTGGGAAATGTCATAACCGGAAGCATCGATCATCTCCTGCATGGGGATGACCCAGCCGGAATCGATCATGAAGCGGGTACCGATGTCGTAGATCTGCACCAGATCCGCGCCCATGTTGCCGATCTGGGCGCTCTTGAGCTTGTTGATGGCATCGTCATAACTGCCCTGATACACGGCCTCCACGGTGATGCCGTACTCGTTTTCGGCGTTGAACTTGTCCACCAGATAGGTCATGGCCTCGCCGTTCACGCCGCCCATGGAATGCCAGAAGGTGATCTTGGTTCCATTGGTGTCCACATTGGCAAAATTCTCGCTGATCAGGCCGGAGGTCTGGGCCGTGGTCTGCGCAGCGGTGGTCTCGGCGGTGCCGGCGGCCACGGAGGAATCGCCTGCGGCGCCCGCACCACAGCCGGCCAGAGTGGTCATTGCCATTGCGGCGGCCAGAACGCCCGCCAGGATCTTCTTTTTCTGCATTTCTTTTCTCTCCTCAAAACTTATTATACTTCGTTGCTTATCCTTTTTCTATTTACAAACGGCATTTTGCCGGTTGCATCGCTTGTCAGCCCTTCACTGCACCGGAGAACATGCCCCGGATCAGCTGCTTCTGGCCCACCACAAAGATGATCATACTGGGGATGATCACCGAAACCACACCGGCCATCATCAGAGTAATGGACTGGGCATCGGTGTTGTCCAGCATGCTGATACCGATCTGCACGGTGCGCATCTCCTGAGAACCGGTAACCAGCAGGGGCCACATGTACATGTTCCAGGCGTTGATGAAGGTGTAAACGGACATTGCCCCGATGGCGGATTTGGTAAGGGGCAGCAGAATTCGCACGATGAAGCGCAGGTTGCTGCAACCATCCAGCTTGGCGGATTCGTACAGCGAGATGGGGAAGGTCATATAGAACTGGCGGAACAGGAAAATCCCCATGGCGGAGGTGAGTGAGGGCACAATCAGCACGATATAGGTATCCAGAATGCCCAGCTGGCTCACGGTCAGGTAGTTGGAAATGATGGTGGCTTCGCCGGGTACCATCATGGTGGCCATCACCAGCATGAACAGCAGGTTTTTGCCCTTGAAGTTCAAAAACGAGAAGGCAAAGGCTGCCAGCGAGCAGGTGATGATCTGGCCCAGCGTAATGCAGCCGGCCACAATGAAAGAGTTCAGGATAAAGCGCAGCAGGGGCACCTGAGCCCAGGCGCGCAGGTAGTTTTCCAGCGTGGGGGCGCTGGGGATCAGGTTCATATCCATGGTGAACAGCTCGCTGCCGGTCATCAGGGAAACGCTGACCGCATACAGCAGCGGGAACAGCATGAACAGGGCAACCACTACATTCAGAGTCACCAGCACGCCGGTTTTGATCCGGCGGCGGCGCAGCGCGGCAGCACTCATCCGGCGATGCAGCGCCGCCAGCTGCTCTTCGGTATACTGGCCCCGGCGCAGCACGCCGCTCATCGGGGCCTTCTGGTTCACAGGCATATCCATTTAATACTTGACTCCCTTCTTTTCCACTTTGAACATGACCAGTGTCAGCGCCATGATGATCAGGAACAGGATGACGGACTGGGCGGCCGCGCTGCCGAACTTGTAATTGAAGAAGGCGTCGCGATAGATGGAATATACAATCAGATTGGTGGATTCACCGGGGCCGCCCTGGGTCAGGATCTTCACCTGACCGAAGGACTGGAACGCCTGAATGATGTTGACCACCAACGTGTAGAAGATGATGGGGCTCAGGCCCGGCAGGGTGAGCCGGAAGAATTTCTGAACACTGTTGGCACCATCCACCGATGCACGCTCGTAGATGGACTCATCAATGTTGCCAAGGCCTGCGGAGAAATAAAGGAAATTGATGCCGCTGTTCAGCCAGGCGGTGAGCACTGCCACACAGATCAGGGCATAGCGGGGATCGCTGATCCAGTTGATGTCCAGCCCGGTGAGTTTGTTGAACACACCAATGGTGGGGTTCAGGATCACCTTGAAGATCATGGCCGCGCCGCTGGAGGCAATGGCCATGGGCAGCGCATAAGCGGTGCTGAAGGCCCGGATGCCCGGAAAGGTCTTGCTGCACAGCACCGCGGTGGCAAGGCCCAGCAGCATGCTGCCGAACACCACGATCACCACAAAAATCAGGGTGACCAGAATGCTGTTGTAATAGCTCTCGGAGGTGAGCAGATCGGTGTAGTTTTCCAGCCCCACGAAGATCTTGGCTCTGCCCAGCTTATCGGTGAGGAACAGGCTCAGATAGATGGTCTTGAAAAACGGGTAAAACAGGAACATGCCGAACACGGCAAAGCAGGGGATCAGGTAACAATAGGGGCTCACGCCGGTGAGCCGTTGACGTAACTGGTTCATTCGCAATCGCTCCACTGATAAAAAAGATTCTGTTCGGTCTCACCATCGAAGAAGTGGACCTTTTCCATATCCAGCCAAAGGGTGGCGTTTTCTCCCGCACGGGCTCCGGTGCGTTCCTTCACCCGGGCTGCAAACTCGCCGTCGGCGGTTTCCAGATGCAGAATGGTCTCGTGGCCCAGGCCCTCGCAGGCGGTAAGGCAGCCATCCATACGGCCCATCACCCGGTTTTCCGCCCGCGTGGGCAGAATATCCTCCGGGCGAATGCCCAGCACCACTTCCCTGTTCCGGCACCGGGGCCACAGGCCCGCCGCCTGGTCAAAGGTCAGCGGCAGACGCATCCCCTGGCTTGTGCAAAACTCGATGCAGCCATCGCCTTCCTCCACGGTACCGCGGAGGAAGTTCATGGCCGGCGAGCCGATGAAGCCCGCCACAAACAGATTGGTGGGGCGGCTGTACAGCTCGGCAGGGCTGGCCACCTGCTGGATGCGCCCCTCTTTCATCACCACGATCCGATCGGCCAGAGTCATGGCCTCGGTCTGGTCGTGGGTCACATAGATCATGGTTGCGCCCAGCTTCTGGTGCAGTGCCGCCAGTTCCACCCGCATGTGGGCCCGCAGCTTTGCATCCAGATTGGACAGCGGTTCGTCCATCAGAAAGGCCCGGGGCTCGCGCATGATGGCGCTGCCGATGGCCACCCGCTGCTTCTGCCCGCCGGACAGCTGGCCCGGGCGCCGATTCAGCAGATGCTTGATGTCCAACATTTCGGCGGCTTTGTCCACCCGCCGGGCAATCTGCTCCTTCGGCACCTTGCGCACCGACAGGGAAAACGCCATATTGTCATATACACTCATCTGCGGATACAGGGCATAGTTCTGGAACACCATGGAAAGGTCCCGCTCACCGGGTTCGGCATAGTTGCACAGCTCATCGCCAATCCACAGCTCGCCTTCGGAGATTTCCTCCAGACCGGCAATCATGCGCAGTGTGGTGGATTTGCCGCAGCCGGAGGGACCCACGAACACGATGAATTCCCCATCCCGGATGTGCAGCGAGAAATTATCCACTGCACGCTGGCCCTTATCGTAAACTTTGCTGATATTCTTCAAAACGATCTCTGCCATATTGCTTTTCTCTTCCCCCTTGTCTGCACCGGGTCGCCCTCACTTCTTCCGGGGCGCACCGCTCGGTACACTGGGTATGATACCGGATTCTTTTTTCCGTTTCCGCCACTTTCCGGTAAATCGTTTGTAAAAAGCCGGAAAAGCAAATTCTTCCAGAAATCTCCAAAAATCATCACAAGTTCCACCTGCCAAACATGGCAAAAACAAGGCCCCGGCAGCGCAGAGGGGGAATTCTGCGCCGCCGGGGCAAGGAAAGAGGAGAATGGATTGGTTGTGTTAAATTTTGTTAAGCCTTTGCAAGTTTTTTCAGCAGTTTATCGGATAGCCTCCGCCCGGGCCATGGCCTGACGGTAATCACGATGATCGGTGAAAATCTCGTTCTTGTAGGGATTTTTCTTCTGCTCCACCGACCGTTTGATGATGATGGCCAGCACGATTACATTGGCTGCCAGCGCCAGAATGGCGATCACGCCCTGCATGGTGGGATTCGCGGTTGCGGGGCGCACGGAGGCATCCATCACACCGTCGGAATAGATCACCGGCAAGGTGCTGAACACGCTGTAATCCTGGAAGGCGGGGAACACCTGGGCAAACATGCACCACAGCGCCAGCGTGTTGGCCCGGTTCTGAATCCAGCCGCCCTTGTTCCACAGCGCGTTGGCAAAGGTGGGGGCCAGCAGCAGGGCCAGACCGCAGTACCAGGCATGGGTGGGCAGGTTATTGTAGGTGTACTCGAAGTTCCACAGGTCGTAAGCGATGATGAAGTAAATGGTCATATCCGGCCAGAGCATGTCGTCGTGCTTTTTGGAAGAATAGATGCCCCACCAGCCGGTCATGCACAGGATGTTCAGGATACCGGCAATGCCGTTGACCCAGTTCCACCAGCCGCCGTACAGCCACACATTCTCGCTGGACAGCCACCACCGGTCACCGGTAGCCGCCAGAGCCATGGCGCCCCGGATACCGGATTCGAAATCGCTGCATACGGCGATCAGAATGTTGATGGCCACGATGGCAAAGGGGAACACCCTGAACCAGGGCTGCTTGCCGATGCCCCACTTATACTTGATCATCATGAAGCCGATGCAGCCTGCGGTGGCCGCATACAGCTTGGCATAGTGAAACCAGCTGTTCATGTGCACATAAGTGGGATTATTCAACGCCCACTCGGCCCCCATGGCCGCGCCCACATAGATGGACACGAAATACACGGTGAGCGCCGCGGGCAGAATCAGAAAGAAAAACACCCCTCCCTGTTTGGTGCGGCGGGAAAGCTC
The DNA here is from genome assembly GCF_004345265.1 of Allofournierella massiliensis. Lineage (GTDB taxonomy): Bacteria > Bacillota > Clostridia > Oscillospirales > Ruminococcaceae > Allofournierella > Allofournierella massiliensis. The sequence continues at coordinate 38,192 of NZ_SLUM01000006.1, read as the reverse complement.
GTTCAGCACCACCAGGCCCGCAAAGACCAGCACCCAGCCCAACAGCTGGAAGCCGGCATTTTCTCCATAAATCTGGAACAACATGATAATTTTCCTCCTTTTGCCGGTGCGTTTTGTGCACCGGCTTTTTCCAATTGTGGCAACACCGCATAATTCACGGCAAATGCCTCAGGCGGTGTATCACGCCAAAATTTCCCGTGCTATTTTCCAAAAAATTTTCCGGCGCGCTCCACCACCTGGAATTGTGCGGTATTGCCTTGGCTTTTCAGGCCCGGCCGCAAACCGGGCACTGGAGTTCCCCCTCCCCTTCCGGTTCGGAGGGAACGTCGTTTTCTTCGGGCACCTCGATCTCCTTGATCAGCATCTCGCTGCCCTGCAGCAGGTGGGTCTGCTGCGAACCGCAGGCCGGGCAGGTTTTGCCGTGGGCCACGGTGGGGTAAATCTCGCCGCAGCTCTCGCACAGGGTCTGGGCGGGGATGGTCTCCACCCGCAGCTGCGCGCCTTTCAGCAGCTCGCAACGATCTGCCGCCCAGCGCCAGCAGTCCTGCAAATAGTGCTCCACCACACCGGACACCTCGCCCAGCTGCAGGGTCACTGCACTGACTCGCTTCACCCGGTTTTTGCGGCCCACCTCTTCCACACCGCGGATGATGTGGAACACAATGCCCAGTTCATGCATGGCTCATTTCTCCTTTTTGCCGAAGCGGATCTTCATTTCCCGCTTGAGCATATAAGGCAGGATGGCCTTGAACTTGTCCTCACTGCGCACCATGTTGCTGCAATCGGGCAGCTCGCGGGAAAGGTGAATCGCGTCGAACTCGCACTTGGTGGTGCAGAGGCCGCAGCCGATGCACTTGTTGGGGTCCACCACCGATGCGCCGCAGCCAAGGCAGCGGGCGGTCTCGGTTTTCACCTGCTCCTCGGTGAAGGTGCCGTGGGCATCCCGGAAGGAACGGGTGTGGTCAATGCGACCGTCCATGGCGGGATACTGGCGGGCGGCGGTGTCGTAGCCGGTGAGGACCGCGTTGTCCTTGTCCAGCTCAATAAACTGGCGGCGATCCCGGCCGATGGTCATGCTGGTGTTGGGCTGCACGAACCGATGAATGGACACTGCGCCCTGCTTGCCCGCGGCAATGGCGTCGATGGCAAAGCTGGGCCCGGTGTACACGTCGCCGCCCACGAACACATCCGGCTGGGCGGTCTGATAGGTCAGCGGGTCTGCCTGTGCCCGTCTGCCGCCACCCAGCTGCACGGTGCTGCCGGTGAGCAGCCCGCCCCACTGGATGCTCTGGCCGATGCTCATAAACACCTGATCACAGGGCACCGTCATGGTGTCGTTCTCGTCGTAAACCGGGGCGAAGCGGCCGTTTGCATCGGTGACCGATACGCAGCGCTTGAACTCCACGCCGGTAACCTTGCCGTTTTCCTGCAAAATGCGGCTGGGGCCCCATCCACAATGGATGACCGCACCCTCCTGCCGGGCCTCGGCGATCTCCTCCGGGGAGGCAGGCATCTGATTTTCCTGCTCCAGGCAGTACATGGCCACCGCATCCGCACCGCAGCGCAGGCAGGAGCGGGCCACGTCGATGGCCACGTTGCCGCCGCCGATCACCACCGCCCGGCCCCTGACCGGGGTGGTCTCGTCTTCACTGACCCGATGGAGGAACTCCACCGCGGTGGTCACGCCCTCGGCATCCTCACCGGGGATGCCTGCCATCCGGCCGCCCTGGCAGCCGATGGACAGATAGAAGGCCTTGTAGCCCTGGGCGCGCAGCTCGTCCAGCGTCACGTCCCGGCCGACCTCCACATTGCAGCGGATCTCCACGCCCATCTGGCGCAGCACCTCGATCTCCGCGTCCACCACATCCTTCTCCAGCTTGTAGGAGGGAATGCCGTAGACCAGCATGCCGCCGGGGCGGGCATTTTTCTCAAACACGGTGGGCTTATACCCCTTCTTCGCCAGGAAGAAGGCACAGGACAGGCCCGCCGGGCCAGCACCCACGATGGCAATCTTATCATCGAAGCCGCCCCGGTTGGAGGGGGGCTGGATGGGCGGCACATAACGGGTGGCCGCGTCCAGATCCTTCTGGGCGATGAACTTTTTCACCTCGTCGATGGCCACCGCCTGATCGATCTTGCCGCGGGTGCAGGCGTCCTCACAGCGGCGATTGCACACCCGGCCGCACACCGCCGGGAAGGGGTTCTCCTGCTTGATCAGGGCCAGTGCCTCGGCGTAGCGGCCCTGCGCCGCCATTTTCAGATAGCCCTGCACCGCGATGTGCGCGGGGCAGGCGGTCTTGCAGGGGGCGGTGCCGGTGTCGTGGCAGTTGGTGCGGTTGGTATCCCGGTAGTTGATGTCCCACTTTTCCGGGCCCCATTTTACCCGATCCGGCAGCTCCTGCCGGGGGTATTCCACCGGGCCGTCCTTGGTGCAGAGCTTCTGCCCCAGACGCACCGCGCCCGCCGGGCAGTATTCCACGCAGCGGCCACAGGCCACACAGTTTTCGGTGGTCACGCTGGCCACATAGGCCGATCGGCTCATGTTGGGGGTATTGAACAGCTGACTGGTACGCAGGGCATTGCAGATGTTCACATTGCAGTTGCAGATGGCGAAGATTTTATTCTCGCCGTCAATGTTGGTGATCTGGTGCACAAAACCGTTGTCCTCGGCGCGCTTTAAGATGCGCAGCACCTCGTCCCGGTCCACATAGTGGCCTTTGTTGGTCTCCACCAGATAGTCCGCCATATCGCCCACGCCGATGCACCAGTCCTCCGGGTCATCGCCGCAGCCCTCGCCCAGTTTGGCGCGGGACATACGGCAGGAGCAGGGGCTGGCGGCGTACTTGCCGTCGTATTTATCCAGCCAGTGGGAGATGTGCTCGATATCCACCGAGCGGTTCTCGGTCTGGATGGCCTGCTCCACCGGGATCACATGCATGCCGATGCCCGCACCGCCGGGCGGCACCATGGCGGTGATGTGCTCCAGCGGCAGGAAGGTCATGCGCTCGAAAAAAGCGGTGACCTCCGGGTGCTCGTCGATCTGCTGCTGCTTCATATTGAAGAACTCGGCGCTGCCGGGCACGAACATGGGCAGCACATACTGCTTTTCCCGCCGCTCGTTTTCCCAGTTGTATTCCAGCAGGCCCACATTGCTCATTTCCTGCAAAAGGGGCTCCAGCTCCTGGGCAGGCTTACCGGTGACCTTCACCAGCTGCGGCAGAGTCATGGGCTTGCGCACCTTCATCTTCAGGGCCACGTCCGCCATCTCATCGGTAACGATACCCGCAAGGCCCCAGTATTCCGGGTCCTCGGCGGTGAGCGGGCGTAATTTTGCGGGCACCCGGTCAGTGATCTTCTGGCCCAGCTTTAAAATCTTCTCCCTCGGCTTTTCGTCCTTCGGGATGGAAAAGGGCAGCTTTTCTTCATCCAACGGAAAATGGGTTTGGCTCATATCCTTTTGTCCTTTCCTTTGTCTCTCAGCTCTTCCAGTCCTTCACCTGGGTGCGCAGCCAGTCGGCCCAGGCCTCGATGCCTTCGCCGGTTTTGGCGCAGATGGGAATGACCACCGCGTTCGGGTTACGCATGCGGATGTACTCCCTGCATTTTTCCAGATCAAAATCGAAATAGGGCATTACGTCCATCTTGTTGATGAGTACCACGTCGCACACCGAGAACATCAGCGGGTATTTCAGGGGCTTGTCGTGGCCTTCCGGCACCGACAGGATCATCGCGTTCTTCACCGCGCCGGTATCAAATTCTGCCGGGCAAACCAGATTGCCCACATTCTCCAGAATGGCCAGATCCACATCCCCGGTGCCCAGTGCCTCCAATCCCTGACGGGTCATATCCGCATCCAGATGGCACATGCCGCCGGTGTGCAGCTGGATGGCCTTCACACCGGTCTCTGCCATGGCCCTGGCATCCACATCCGAGTCGATGTCCGCTTCCATCACACCGATGCGCATTTCCCCTGCCAGCGCCTTCACCGTCTGTTTCAGGGTGGTGGTTTTGCCCGCGCCCGGCGAGGACATCAGGTTCAGAAGAAACACGCCCTTTTCCTTCAGTTCTCTGCGCAGGATGCCGGCCTGTTCGTCGTTGGATGCGAACACGCTCTGCTTGATTTCGATCACACGCACCTTGCTGTTTGTATCCGCCATGGGTCCCCCTCCTTGTTGTTGCGGCGATGTACTCTGGCCAGACCAGAGTACATCGCTTTCGTTTCTTCCCGCCGTCCAGCTGTTAATAGCTTAACATTCCCATGATATCGCGTCAATCAAATCCCAGTTTTTCAGAGAACAGCCCAAAAGAATGGCTTTTCCTTAAGCGAATTGCATGGTAAAATAGACTTGTGGTATGTGGTATAGCCACAACAAAAGATGAGGTGATTTGCATGCCCTTTGAAAAACTGAATTCCCCCAGTCTGAAACAACTGTTCGTGCGTCAGCTGCAGGGGATGATTCTTTCCGGTGAACTGCCCATGGGCAGCCAGCTTCCCCCGGAACGGGAGCTGGCCCGCCAGATGCAGGTGAGCCGGGCGGTGGTGAACGGCGGTCTGGCCGAGCTGGCCCAGCAGGGTTTTCTGGAGGTGCGCCCCCGGCAGGGCACCTGTGTGGCGGACTACCGCCGCAAGGGCAACCTTTCCACCCTGATTGCCATCATGGAATATCGGGACGGCATACTGGGCAAGGATGAGATCCGTTCGCTGCTGGAGGTGCGTCAGGCGCTGGAGCATCTGGCGGTGACCTCTGCCATCCGCCATGCATCGGACGAGGCGCTGGACAGCCTGGGCGACCAGCTGGCCCGCATCGCGCAGGCACAGGACCCGGCGCAGGCCGCCGAAGAGGCGTTTCAGTTCCAGCACGAGCTGGCGCTGGTGGGCGGCAACAGCATCGTGCCGCTGATCTACTATTCCTTCAAAGCCCCGGTCATCACCCTCTGGATGCGCTTTTGCCGGCTGTACGGCATCGAGGCACTGCTGCGCAACACCGAGCGCCTGTATGACTGCATCCGCGCAAGGGATGAGCAGGCCGCGGCGGAATGGATCGACCGGTATCTGGGGCAGGCCATTCAGGGCAGCCAGCAGATTTACAGCGAGCGCTGAGTGCTTGCTCCCCCACTCCCTTCCCCATAACAGAGCACACAAAAAGAGTGCGCCGCCCTCCGTTCAGGGCAACGCACTCTTTTTGTTCTTCGTAATTAATATACATTTAAGTGGAATCAGCCGAAGCAGCCAAACTCACTTTGCTGCCCGCATGGCCAGAATCTTGTCCACAATGCAGCCGGCCACCTGGGCCTTGTCCATCTGGGGCTGGGGCTCTGCGCCTTCCTTTGTGATGAAGGTGATCACATTGGTGCCCGCACCGAAGCCCGAGCCGGCCACCTTCACGTTGTTGCCCACCACCAGATCCAGATTCTTGGTCTCCAGCTTTTTGCGGGCGTTCTCCTCCAGATTCTGGGTCTCCATGGCAAAGCCGCACAGAAACTGCCCCGCGGGCTTTGCTTCGCCCAGACTGCGCAGGATATCCTGCGTGCGCTCCAGCGGAATGGCAAAGCCGCCCTCCGCCTTCTTGATCTTTTCGCTGGCCACGGTGGCCGGGCGGTAATCCGCCACGGCGGCAGCCTTGATGATGATATCCTGCTCCGCGGCACGGCTGGTCACCGCTTCATACATTTCCTGGGCGCTCACCACCGGAATCACCTTTACGAAGGGGGGCGGGGTCAGGGCGGTGCGGCCGGTGACCAGTGTGACCTCAGCGCCCCGCAGCATGCAGTTGCGGGCCAGCTGATAGCCCATGGTGCCGGTGGAATGGTTGGTGATATAACGCACCGGGTCGATGGCCTCCTGAGTAGGCCCGGCGGTGACCAGCACCTTCAGGCCCTGCATGTCCTTTTCCAGCGCCAGATCCCGCAGGATGTACTGGAGCATCACCTCCGGCTCCACCATCTTGCCCATACCGCTGTCGCCGCAGGCCAGATGGCCGGCCACCGGCTGGATCAGCTCCATGCCGTAGTGCTCCAGCTTTTTCAGATTGTCCTGCACGATGGGGTTTTCGTACATTTGGGTATTCATGGCCGGCGCCACCAGCTTTTTGCACTTGCAGGCCAGCAGGGTGGTGGTGAGCATATCGTCCGCCAGACCATTGGCCAGCTTACCGATCACGTTGGCGGTGGCAGGGGCTACCAGAGCAATGTCCGCCTGCTTTGCCACCGACACATGCTCCACATTGAACTCAAAGTTCCGGTCGAAGGTATCCACCAGACATTTGTGGCCGGTGAGGGTCTCGAAGGTGATGGGGTTGATGAAGTTGGTGGCGTTTTGGGTCATCAGCACCTGAACGTCCGCGTGCTGCTTCACCAGCAGGCTTGCCATGGTGGCCATTTTATATGCCGCGATGCCGCCGGTGACCGCCAGCACCACATGTTTTCCCTTGAGCATGTTGCCGTTTCTCCTTTTTCGGGGCTGCAAAAGCCCGGTTTTGTCTGTTTTCTATTATAACACAAAAATGCACCTGCGGAAGGTGTTGGCCCAAAGCCGCTGCCGGGCAAAAAAGTTCCATTCTTTTCTTGTTTTGCTTCGGGTTTGGTGCTATACTGAACAGCGTATTGTATCCCGATTTCGGGAATAATAACAAGGAGGACAATTGAATATGTACAAAAACGGAACTGCGCACAACTCGCGCGGGCTGGTGCAGCTCGCCCTTTTTTCGGCCATTATCATTGCTATGGCCATGGTACCCTTTCTGGGCTACATCCCGCTTGGCTTCATGCGGGCAACCATCATCCACATCCCGGTAATTCTGGGCTCGGTGCTTCTCGGCCCCCGCAAGGGTGCAGTGCTGGGCGGCGTGTTCGGCCTCACCAGTTTGGTGAACAACACGGTGGCCCCCAACGTAACCTCGTTCGTGTTCACCCCCTTTTACAGCCTGGGCGACGTGCACGGCAACTGGGCCAGCCTTCTGATCTGCCTTGTGCCCCGCATTCTGGTGGGTGTGCTTCCGTATTTTGTATTTATCGGCCTGAAGCGGCTGCTGGGTTCTACACCCGGCAAGCTCACCATGAGCCTGGGCGTAGCCGGCTTTGTTGGCTCCATGACCAACACCCTGCTGGTGATGAACCTGATCTTCGTGTTCTTCGGCGAAAGCTATGGCGCGGCCAAGGGCATTGCGGCAGATGCAGTGTACCCCTTCATCCTGTCCATCATCGGGCTGCAGGGCGTTCCTGAAGCCATTGTCGCCACCATCATCGTGGCGCTGGTGGGCCGGCCGCTGCTGCGCTTTGCCAGCACCAAGGCCTGATTTTTTCATAGATCGAGGAGTTTTGATATATGATCCTTGCACTGGACATCGGCAATACTAACATCGTAATCGGCTACCTGGAATCGGAGGAAAATATTGTTTTTGTGGAACGGCTTTCCACCGATCTGGGAAAAACCTCGCTGGAATACGCAATCAGCATCAAAAACGTGCTGGAACTTTACAACGTGAATATGGACACTTTGGAAGGCGTGATCATCTCGTCGGTGGTGCCGCCCATCACCAATCTGATCTGCCAGGCGGTGCGCACCGTCACCGGCCATGAGGCCATGGTGGTGGGCCCCGGCGTGAAGAACGGGCTGCACATCAAGATGGACAACCCCGCCCAGCTGGGCAGCGACCGTGTGGTATGCGCCGTGGCGGGCATCCGGGATTATCCGGTACCGCTGGTGATCGTGGATCTGGGCACCGCCACCACCGTGGAGGTGCTGGATGCGGAGAAAAGCTACATCGGCGGCATGATTCTGCCGGGCGTGAACGCCTCGCTGGAGGCGCTGGTGCGCCACACCTCCCAGCTGCCGAAAATCAGCCTGGATTCTCCCCGCCGCCTGATCGGCAAAAACACCATCGAGTGCATGAAGAGCGGCATCATCCACGGCAACGCCGCCTGCCTGGACGGTCTGATCGACCGTATTCAAGAGGAACTGGGTGAGCCGGTGACCGTGGTTGCCACCGGCGGTCTTGCCAATGTGATCGTGCCCCACTGCCGCCACAAGATCATCATTGATGACGCGCTGCTTTTGAAGGGCCTGCTGCTCATTTACCAGAAAAACCAGCAGAAATAACCCAGACAAAAACACCCGGAGAACGACTTCTCCGGGTGTTTTATTTATATAAACCGCCGCCCGCCGTTTTTGCTGGGGCCGGCAGCGGATTGTATTTTGTCTGCCCTTTTACTAGGTTGAGAGCAGTGAACCTTACGCTTTGTATTGTACCGGCCATTTTTTAACTGCAGCTGAATAAATCGTGTGATGCCTGTGAAAGATCGCCCCACTTTATGAAGATGCTGTGATATTGTGTTTTCATGGCGTACAAAAGGGCCCGCCCCGGGGAAACCTTCCCGAGGCGGGCCCTTTTCTTTTTTTGCCGTTCAATGCAGATCAATCCAGAACTACCGCAGTACCGGATACGTTCACCATCAGCATACCGTTGTCGCTGCCCAGTACCTCGTAGTCCACGTCCACGCCAACCACTGCATCTGCGCCAAGGCGGGCCGCACGGGCACTCATCTCCTCCAGCGCCTGGTTGCGGGCATTCTGCAGTTCTTCCTCATATCCGGCACTGCGCCCACCGAAGATATTGCTCAGCCCGGCGCCGAAATCCCGGAAAATATTCACGCCGGAAATAACCTCGCCGAATACAACACCCTTGTATTCCTGAATGGTACGTCCCTCCACCGAGGGGGTAGTGGTGATAATCATCAACAACATCTCCTTTTTTGCGCGCCAGAGCCCGCTTTTTTCCATTTTAGCATCCCGCTGTGAAAAAGGCAACAGAACCGTCAAAAAGCCCTTTGCATTGCCCGGCAGAATGTGCTACAATCGGTAGCGGTCGCGCCCGAAAAAAGGTGCGGAACCAATTGAAAAAGAAGGCATCTTTTATGGCAATTTCTCAGCGGGACGCCCGGTTTGACAATCTGAAGGGCATCCTGATTTTTCTGGTGGTATTCGGTCATTTGCTGGAGCTGGTGGGCGGCCCTGCCGCCGCCTGGCTGTACCGGCTGATTTACTCCTTCCACATGCCGGCGTTCGTGTTCTGCTCCGGCTGGTTTGCCCGGTTCGATGCGGAACGGTTTTTCCGGCGGCTGCTCTACCCCTATCTGGTGTATCAGACACTGTATCTGCTGTTTGACCGGCTGGTGCTGCATGGCAAGGCTCCGCTGCAATATACCACCCCCTACTGGCTGCTGTGGTATCTGTTTTCCATGATGCTCTGGACACTGCTTCTTCCCCTGATCGACGGTGTCAAAAATTCCCGGGCTGCCTGGCAGCGGCCATGGCCGCTGGGTTTGACCCGACCATCGGCTACGGCATGAGCCTTTCCCGCACGCTGGTGCTGCTGCCTTTTTTCGCTGCCGGCCACCTTGCGGCGGGCGGTGAACTGAAAAGCCTGCGCAGCCGGCTGGCGCAGATTTCCAATTTCAGACTGTTCCCGGTACTGGGCGGCTGGATTCTGATTTCCGGTGTAATGCTCTGGCTGCGACGGGCGGCGGTGCGCAGCGTCTGGTTCTATGCCAGCTGCTCTTACAAGGGCGCGCATTATGATCTGGAACTGCGGGTTATCCTGCTGGCCACCGGCGCCGCGTGGATTCTTCTGCTTTTGCGCATCGTGCCCAAACACCCGCTGCCCTTCCTTGCGTCCCTTGGGCAACACACGCTGCCGGTGTTTCTTCTGCACGGGTTCTTTGTTCGGTCGATGGGCGCGCTTCATCCCGGGCCAGGTTCCGCGGAGGGAATTGTTTTGGCTGCATGTACAGCACTGTTTCTCTGCGCTGCACTGGGCAACCGGTTTACGGCCGCACTGTTTGCCCCTACCCTCTGTGCCCCCCGACTGAACCTCCTTTTCCTTTCGCGGAAGGGCCTTCCGTCAAGTCGCCCCGCACGCTGATTTTTATTTTCCCCCGCATCCATCGGTCGTCCAAGCCGGATGCGGGGCTTTTTTGCGCCCATGCCGTTGTCTTTCTCCACCAATGTGGTATAATATAAACAACCATTTCCCGAGTGGTTTGCCCGGGATGAATCTGAAACAAAGGAGTCTGTATCCATGCGTTCTGTGCCCGCTGAATGCGACGCGCTGCTCACCTGCTGCCGGGAGGCGGGCGGCGTTGCCCTGCTGCGCTGCGAAACCAGCGCTCCCCAGCTGCTTTTGCCGGATGAGCTGGACGGCCTGCCCATCATCCGCCTGGGGGATTACGTTTTCAGTGCCAGAGAACCAAAGCAGCTGCCGGAGGGAGCTTTTACGCTGCGCCTGACCAGCGGCGGTGAGGAACTTCCCGCCCATGATGCGGCGGCCCTGCGGATGGTACGCCTGCCCCAAAAGGCCCTCTCTCTGGGCAACTATGCCTTTTACGGCTGCACCGGGCTGGAGGCGCTGGAGATCGGCGGCCATTTGCAGACCGTAGGCACCGACGCTTTCATGAACTGCTTTTCGTTGCGGCGGATGACCCTGACCGCACCGGCGGAGGAATGCCGCTGCCTGCGGGGACTGCTGCAGGAGTATTCCGGCGAGCTGGAGCTGTGCTTTGCCCCCGCCGCCGGGCCGGAGTGCCGGCTGTTTTTCCCCGCCTACGACGAGGACTACGAGGAGATGGCCGCCCCCCACATCTTCCATTACAACATCCGGGGCGTGGGTTACCTGTGCCGCCAGAGCTTTGATGGTCACTGTTTCCGTTATGACCAGTACGACGCTTCGCTGGATCTTTTGCTGCGCACCCACGAATTTTCGCTGGCGGTGCGCATGGCGATGGACCGGCTGCGCTTTCCGGTGCAGCTGAGCGAAACTGCCCGCACGGCCTATCTTTCCTGTTTGGAACAGCACACCGAACAGGTGCTGGAGCTGGTGCTGACCGAGGCGGACACCGCTCCCCTCTCCTTTTTGCTGAGTCTGGATCTGCTGGGCCGGCCGGCGCTGGCCGAGGGCTGCGAGATGGCCCGCACCGCCCGCCGCACCGAGGCTCTGGGCCTTCTGCTGGAATACCAGAACCGGCGGTTCGGCGCGCCCCGTGCCCGATCCTTTGACCTGTGAGGCACTTTATGATGCAACAAGAACAACGACATGACCCCTGGCCGGAGATTGGCCAGAAAATTCTGATCGCAGCCCGCAGCGAGCTGTATCTGAACCTGCCCTTTCTGGATGCGGCGCTTTGCAGCCTGCCGCTGAGCACCCGCGAACCCACCCAGAGCCTTGCCACCGATGGCACCGGTCTTTATTACAACGGAGCCTGGCTGGCCCAGCGGTACGAGCGGGCCCGCAGCCTGGTCTGCCGGGCTTATCTGCACAGCCTGCTGCACTGCATGCTGCGTCACCCGCCCAAAAAGGCCGGGCGGGACGGCGAACTGTGGGATCTTGCCTGCGACATCGCGGTGGAGTCCATTCTGGACTCCCTGCCCCAGCGCTGCCTGACCCCGGCCACACCCCGGCCCCGCCGGGCCCACTGGTACGGTCTTTTGCAGGCGGAGATGAAGGTGATCACCGCTGAGGCCGTCTACCGGTACTTCCGCCGCCATCCGCTGGACGAAATGGACAGAGCCACCCTTGCACGGGAGTTTCTGGAGGATGATCACCGGCTGTGGGAGCGGGCGCAGAACGACGAGCAGGAGCAGAACGCATCCAGCCAGTGGCAGAACATTGCCGAGCGCATCCAGACCCAGCTGGAAACCATGTACACCGAGGCGGGCGCAGGCGGCGACGCGGTATTGGAACGGCTGCGGGTGGAAAACCGCCCCACCGCCAACTATAAGGCCTTTCTGCACCGGTTCGCGGTGCTGGGCGAAGAGATGAGCGTGGATGTGGATTCCTTCGACTACGGCTACTACACCTACGGCCTGCGCCGCTACGGCAACATGCCGCTGATCGAACCGCTGGAAACCCGGGAGGCACGGCGGATTGAGGATCTGGTGATCGCCATTGATACCTCCATGTCCACCTCCGGCGCGCTGGTGCGCAGCTTTCTTTCCTATACCTACGCTATTTTGAAAAATACTGAGAGCTTCTTCCGCCGCTTTCAGCTGCGCATTCTCCAATGCGACGACCAGCTGCGGGCAGACAAAATCATCACCAGCGCCGAGGAGCTGGCGGATTATATGGAGCATTTTGAGCTGATCGGCCAAAGCGCCACCGACTTCCGCCCGGTATTCGCGCATGTGAACAAGCTGCGGGAGGAGGGCGCCTTCCGCCACCTGAAAGGAATTTTGTATTTCACCGACGGTCTGGGCGTTTACCCCGCCAAACGTCCGCCCTACGACGCGGTGTTCGTGATGCTGGCAGGCCAGGGGAACCCGGAACGGGTGCCACCCTGGGGCATCCGCCTGCTGATCGACGAGGACGAGCTCACCGAAGCCACCATCCAGCCCACACAAGGAGCATAATGCTATGAACATCAAACGAGCCAAACAGGAAATCATCAACACGGTGCGCGCCTACCTGGCCAAGGACGAATTCGGCGCCTATCGCATTCCCGCCGTGCGCCAGCGGCCCATTCTGCTGATGGGCCCTCCGGGCATCGGCAAAACCCAGATCATGGAACAGATCGCGAATGAGCTGGACATTGATCTGGTGGCCTACACCATCACCCACCACACCCGCCAGAGCGCGCTGGGCCTGCCCTTCATCGAGCACCGCAACTTCGGCGGGAAGGAATACGCCGTAACCGAGTACACCATGAGCGAGATTCTGGCGGCGGTATGGCAGGCCATGGAGCGAAGCGGCCGCAGGGAGGGCATCCTCTTTCTGGACGAGGTGAACTGCATCTCGGAAACGCTGGCCCCCATGATGCTGCAATTTTTGCAGTGCAAAACCTTCGGCAACCAGCGGCTGCCGGAAGGCTGGATCATCGCCGCCGCGGGCAACCCGCCGGAGTATAACAAATCGGTGCGGGAGTTCGACGTGGTAACACTGGACCGGGTCAAGCGCATTGACGTGAAGGAAGACTATGCCGCATGGAAGGAATACGCCCTGCGCCGGGGCATTCATGGGGCCATTCTCTCCTATCTGGACATCCGCAAGGACCACTTCTACAAAGTGGAAGCCGGGCCGGAGGGCATGCAGTTCGTCACCGCCCGCGGCTGGGAGGATCTTTCCGAAATTCTGCATACTTATGAAGCCCTGGGTCTTACCGCTGACCGGGAGGTGGTTGGCCAGTATCTGCAGATGCCCGCCATCGCCAAGGACTTTGCCAACTATCTGGAGCTGTACGCCAAATACCGCCGGGTCTACCGGGTGGAGGAGATTCTGAACAGCAGCTGGGAGCCCCTGCGAGCCCGAGAGCTGGCCGCCGCGCCTTTTGACGAAAAACTCAGCGTGCTGGGGCTGGTACTCTCCCGCCTGAACGAAAGTGCCCGCACTGCCTGGCAGCTGGATCAGCTGGCGGGCCTGCTGCATGAAAGCCTGCTGCGGGTAAAAGCCGCGCTGGGTCAGACTCCCGCCGTCCAGATTCTGACCAACGAGCTGGCGGGGCTGGATCGGCAGATCGCCGCCAAAAAGGAAGCGGGAAGCGCCGACCGGCAGGGCATGCAGCTGCTGAATCAGGCAGCCCGCACACTGGAAGGCTACCTGCACACGCTGGAGCTGGAGGCCCCCGCCGAGCCCTTCGACCGGCTGAAGGAGCTGTTTGCCGAAACGCTGAACCAGCGGGCTGCTGCTGCCGATGAGACCGGGAGCTATCTGGCGAACGCTTTCGCCTTTCTGGACGAAAGCCTGCCCGGCAGCCAGGAGCTGGTGATCTTCGCCACCGAGCTCACCGCGGGCTTCTACACCTCCTGGTACATCGAAACCTTTGGCTGCGAAGCCTACTTTGCCCACAACAAGGACCTGCTCTTCGCAGACACCGAGAATGCCCTGCTGGGCGAAATCGCCGCCGCCCGTGTCGCCCGGAACGATGTATCCGGTGAAGCACTGGAGCTGTAACCCAAACAAAAAAAGCCGCTGCCCTTCCTTTTTCGGAGGAAAGGCAGCGGCTTTTTTACTAATACAGGGATCAGGAATTGCCCTGCGTCGCCTGCTGCTCCAGCTGGCGAATGTGGTTCATTTCCCGGCGAATCAGGATGGTGGTGGTCACAAAAGCCACACCATCCGCAATGGGGCCGGCAAACAGAATGCCGTCAATGCCCATGAACAGGGGCATAATCAGCAGAAGAGGTACCAGGAAGAACACCTGCCGGGTAAGCGACAGAATCACACCCTTGATGGGCTTTCCAATGGCCGCAAAGAAGTTGGAGGAGATCAGCTGCACACCGTTTACCAGCACCATAAACAGGAAGATACGCATGAAACGAACGGCAAACTCAAAATACAATACGTCACCGGTACCGAAAATGGAGATGATCTGCCGCGGGAATACCTGAAACAGCACAAATCCGATGGCGGATACCACCAGATTGCAGCTGATGGCCAGCTTGTAAATACCACGTACCCGGGCATACTGCTTTGCGCCGTAGTTAAAGCCCACAATGGGCTGGGAGCCCTGGGAGATACCGATGATGATGGACAGCAGAATTGCGTTGGTCTTGATCACGATGCCGCAGGCCGCCAGCGGGATGGAGCTGCCGTATTCCGACTGTGCCCCGTAGAAGGTGAGCGAGTTGTTCAGCACAATCTGCACAAAGGTGATGGCCACCTGGTTCAGACTGTTGCTCATACCCAGACTTGCAATCTGGCCCCACTCCCGCAAACGGTAGCCGAAGTGATGGGGCTGCAGATGGATGTGGCGGAAGCACCGGGCGTAATTGAGGGCCATCAGGAAGGAAAGAAGCTGGCCAATCACGGTAGCCCAGGCCGCGCCTGCCACACCCATCCGGAACACAAAGATGAAGATTGGATCCAGAATGGTGTTGGTGATGGCGCCCACCAGCATACAGGTCATGGAATATTTGGGGCTGCCATCCGCCCGGGCCAGATTGCTCATGGCATTGGTCACAATCAACAGCGGCATGCCAAGAGCAGTAATGCGGGTGTAGCTTTCCGCATAGGGCATCACCTCTGTGGTGGCGCCAAAGGCCCGCAGCAGCGGATGCAGAAACAACTGGATAATCACTACATATACGATGCCCAGGGTGAACATCATGGTGATGGCGGTTCCCACTGCCTTTTCCGCGTTTTCCCTGTGCCCGGCTCCCAGCTCCAGCGAGAAACGGGAGGCACTTCCGATACCAATCAGAAGCGCGATGGACAGACAGATGGTGGTGAGCGGATAGGCCACATTGGTGGCTGCATTGCCCAGATAGCCCACACCCTGACCAATAAAGATCTGATCCACAATATTATAAAGCGAGCTCACCAGCATGGCGATCACGCTGGGGATCGCATAACCCCGCAACAGCTTAGGCAGCGGTTCATAGCCCAGAGGATTTGCCCCCTGTTCCGGTTTTTGTGCCATTGCTTTATTCCTCCTTTGCACTGTTCAGCTCTTCCAGCTCCAGCCGGTTCTGCTCCACCGCAGCTTCACCCACCTTTTCCAGCAGACGCATAAACTGGGCGCGCTCCTCCTCGGTGAGCCCGCCGGTGATGCGTCGGTTCCAGTCCTCGCAGATCTGGCGCAGGGGCTGATAGGCCGCCTTCGCCTTTTCGGTGGGATACAGGCAGCAGGTTCGCTTATCCTTCTCGTTGGGCCGCCGCTCCAGATAGCCCATCTTTTCCAGCGCGGCCACCGAGCGGGTGATGTTGCTGGGATTGATGTAAAACAGGCTGTTGAACTGATCCTGGGTGATGCCCGGCACCTCGCAGATACGCAGCACATACATGTGCTGGCTGCTGTTCAGCCCAAAGGGGGCGAGCATCCGGTCCAGATGGATCTTGTTGTACCGGTCGGTGACCGAGATCCATTTAATGAGCTTCATGGTGCTTTTTCGCTCCTTTTATCTGATTTTCTCAAATAATATTATACGTCGAACTGTTTGCGTGCGCAAGAATTTTAGCTGCCCGCCGGAAGATTCCACCGCTTTGCCTGTTTTTCCCCACTGTGTGAGGATATTTTCCGTCGAATTTGCGCACATGGTTTTCACAAAACCCGCTGCTGTGCTGGATTCTGGCGCGCCAATATGATACAATAAAGCCCAGTATCCCCGGCCATCCGGCCGGAAAGTGAGGTCAATCATGCGTCAAAACAACTCCCCCCGCCATAAAAACGGGGGCTTCAGTTCTTCCATCGGCTTTGTGATCGCCTGCGTGGGCTCCGCAGTGGGCCTGGGCAACATCTGGATGTTCCCCTATCGGGTGGGGCAGTACGGCGGCGCCGCCTTTCTGATCCCCTACCTGCTGTTCACCTTCCTGTTCGGCTGGGTGGGTCTTTCCGCTGAGTTCGGCGTGGGCCGTCTGGCCCGCACCGGCACCATCGGCGCATACGAATACTGCTTCGGTTCCCGGGGCAAAAAGACGGTCGGCTCTGTCCTCAGCTGGATTCCCCTGCTGGGTTCGCTGGGCATTGCCATCGGCTACGCGGTTATTCTGGGCTGGGTGCTGCGCAGTCTGGCCGGTTCGGTTACCGGCACTCTACTTACCTGTGACCCGGAAACCTTTTTCCATCAGGCCACCGGCAGCTTCGGCAGCGTGGGCTGGCATGCAGCTATCGTGCTTCTGGTTTCGGTGGTAATGCTGCTGGGCGTGGCCCGGGGTATTGAAAAGGTGAGCAAGGTGCTCATGCCCCTGTTTTTCGTACTCTTCCTTGCACTAGCCATCTGGGTGGCCTTCCTGCCCGGCGCTGCCGAGGGCTACCGCTTTCTGTTTGTTCCCAAGTGGGAGGCCCTGCTGAACGTGGACACCTGGGTCATGGCCATGGGCCAGGCCTTCTTCTCGCTGTCCATCACCGGATCCGGCATGATCGTGTACGGCGCATATCTGGGCAAGGAGGCAGACATTCCCCAAGCCTCGCTGCGCACCGCTTTTTTTGATACCATTGCTGCCCTGCTCAGCGGTCTTGCCATCATGCCCGCAGTGTTTGCTTTCGGGGTGGATGTGACCCGTGGTCCTTCGCTGATGTTCATCGCCCTGCCCACCGTGTTCCAGCGCATGCCGCTGGGCCGTGTGTTTGCCGTGTTCTTCTTCATTTCGGTGGCCTTCGCAGGCATCACCTCGCTGATCAACATGTTCGAAGCGGTGATTGAAAGCTGGCAGAACCGTTTTCAGCTGGATCGCCGCATCGCGGTGGCCCTGTGCGGGGGACTCACCTTCGGCGTAGGCGTTTTTCTGGAAGCCGAACCGGTGGTGGGCAGCTGGCTGGATTTCGTGACCATCGTGATCGTACCCATCGGCGCGGTGCTGGGCGCTATCTCCATCTACTATGTGCTGGGCTGGCCCCGCATCCGACAGGAGCTGGAGACCGGCCGCGGCAAGCCCCTGCCCGAGATCTTCGGCAAGGTGGCCAAGTTTGTATACGTTCCTCTCACCGTGCTGGTGCTGCTGCTGGGCTTTGCATACGGCGGCATCGGCTGATCCAAACACAAGAAGGAGGGATCGCCCGTTATGAAACTGCTCTTCAAACAGCGCCTGTTCTCCTGGCTGGACAGCTACGATATCTACAACGAATATGGCGAGACCGCCTTTACCGTGGAGGGCAAGCTGGCCTGGGGCCACAAACTGGAAGTCCTGGACCCTTCCGGCCGCCATCTGGGCACCGTAAAAGAGGAGGTGCTCACCTTCCTGCCCCGGTTCGCGCTGTATCTGGGTGAGGAGTACATCGGCCAGATCAAAAAGGAACTCACCTTTTTCAAACCCAGATTCACGCTGGACTGCCGGGACTGGCAGGTGAGCGGCGACTGGCTGGAATGGGACTATCAGGTAACCGACGGCCAGGGCCGCACCGTGATGACCGCCAGCAAGGAGCTGTTCCACTGGACCGATACCTATGTAATGGACATTGAGCGGGACGAGGACGCCCTGCTGTGCCTGATGATCGTGCTGGCCATTGATGCGGCCAAGTGCTCCGGAGGAGATTGAACACCATGAAAAACACCTGTTCCTGCCGCAAAAAGGGCTGTGGCGGCTGCCCGCTGCTTGGTTTGCCCTACGCGGAGCAGCTGGCAAAAAAGCAGAAGGATACGGAAAAACTGCTGGGCAAGTTCGGAACCGTCCGGCCCATTCTGGGCATGGAGGACCCCTGGCACTACCGGAACAAGGCGGTGTCCACCTTCTGCACCGGCCCGAGCCGCAGCCTGCAAAGCGGCATCTATGCCCAGGGCACCCACCGGGTGATTCCGGTGGAGGAATGCCTGCTGCACAACCCTGCACTGGACGAGGCCATTGCAGCGGTGCGTGCCGCTGCTGCCGCCTGTCGTTACGAACCCTTCAACGAGGATCGTCGTACCGGCCTGATCCGCCATGTACTGGTGCGCCACAGCCGCGCCACCGGTCAGGTGCTGGTCTGCCTGGTCACCGCTCAGACGGCTCTGCCCGGTTCCAAAGCCTTTGTAACCAAGCTGCGCCAGCTGTGCCCGGCGGTGAGCACCGTGGTGCAGAACATCAACCCCCGCCATTCCAGCGCGGTGCTGGGCAGCGTCGAAAAGCTGCTGTACGGCAAGGGGTACATTGAAGATACCCTGTGTGGGGTAACATTCCGGCTTTCCGCCGCCAGCTTCTATCAGGTAAATCCGGTACAGACCGAGCGGCTATACCAGACGGCCATCGAAGCCGCCGGGTTAAACGGCAGTCAGACCGTGCTGGACGCCTACTGCGGCGTGGGCACCATCGGCCTTTCCTGCGCTGGTAAGGCAAAGTCGGTGCTGGGCGTGGAGCTGAACCGCAGCGCAGTGAACTGCGCCGTTCAGAACGCTAGGGCCAACGGCATTGCCAACGCCCGCTTCCTCTGCGCGGACGCCACCAGCGCCATCCAGCGCATGGCCCAGCAGGGCGAGCGGATGGATGTGGTCATTCTGGACCCGCCCCGTGCAGGCAGTACCCCGGAGTTTTTGCAGGCGGTCTGTCAGCTGGCCCCCGAGCGGGTGGTATACATCTCCTGCAACCCGGAAACGCAGCGCCGGGATCTGGAATACCTGACCGCCCGCGGCTGGAAAGCAACCTTCATCCAGCCTGTGGACCTGTTCCCCCACACAGAGCATTGTGAATCCATCGCTTTGCTGCAATTGCGGTAAATCAATGCACACCAATTTATCCTCATCAGATGCTCCCTTCATTCTCTTTTCTGAAAACTCTATATAAAATGAAACAGGGTGCTGCCATAGATGGCGGCACCCTGTTTTATTATTGTTTTACAGACCAGCCAAAATCACCTGCGTTTTTTTCTCCAAACAAAAACGCCAGCACCCACACAAGCCGTAACAACACCCGCAACTGCCACATATCCCCACGGTATCTTTGCCTGAGGTTTCATTTCTTCAGCGTTCTGCGGTGCGGTAGCAGGTTTTCCACCCAAGACCTGCTCGGTAATATCGTTTACCTCTTGGGACGTACCATCCGTGATCACCTGCACTCGGTTTCCGTTTGCATCGGTAATGATTTCCGCTTTTTCCTCGTTGGGTTCAGATTGTTGGGAAGAAGCTGCCGGAGTTTCCCCCTTCAAAGCCTCTTCCACCGTGGCCACTTCAGAAGAACCAGTTGCCCCCTGAAGCAGGTCGTCCTTTTGTTCCCCCTCTTCCATTGCACTGGGAGGAGCTTCCGGCAAGGAGACCGCACTTCCCTCCACGGAAACCTTCGCAACCTCAAGTGTTCCGGCCTGAGAAATCACGTCTCCACCTACCGTTACTGCGCTTGCATCCACCTCCATACACACCAGCGGCGCTCCTTCATCAGCCTCTCTTGCCGCAAGTGTGATTACTGCAAGCTCTTCTCCTCCCTGCAAACCACCTTCTCCTCCCTGGTCATCCAAATACATTAGTATCAGTTCACTGCCCGAAGAGCTGTAAGAGAATTCCGATCGTTCGATTCCTTCGCCAGGTTTCACATCCTGCAATACATAATTTTCCGGAATTTCCAAGGTGAACAACACACCGGCAGTAGGTGTATCTGTTGTTATACAGGATATTACCACATCAAACCCTTCGCCAGTTGCCACTTTTAGAGGGCCTGTTGCAGAAAATTGGGCAGTGGATTCTGCAGCACTTGCGCCTATACCGCACCAGAGTGCCGCCAGCGCAATCACCGCGCATACAAAAACTTTTTTCATAAGCTCCCCTTTCTGCGAAAAGAGGCCCGGCAAACTATTCGCCGGGCCTCCTGCCGTTTTATTCGGCTGCTTTTACACAACTAATCGGTCAGAGCATTAGAAAACGCTTGTCGTCAGACCCAGTATGTATCTGCGCAGGCGAACCATATCCGACAACTGCGGGGCAGAATCATTTTTGCTAGCCGGAGTCGCAGCTTCCAAATATGCGCCTTCCAGAGTTTTCATACCTATCACACCTCTGCGTATGGCAACAAGGTCCGCCATATTGATCAAACCATTACCATCCACATCGCCGTGTACAACCGCTGTGATCTGACCGACTTTACCGTCGCCCAAGCCAATGGTATAACCGGTGGCAATCGTGGCGTTTTCACCAACCCTTTCACCGGACTGGTTCAGCACTGTCAGGGTACCGCCCGTCAGATGAGACAGGACTTCGGCAATCGTTGCTTTTTCAGGCAGACGGCTGAGCATATTATCAACCAGCTGATATGCGTCGTCTCCCAGCATAATCTTCAGGAAACCGGAAATGTCTTCTTTCAGTTCTTCATCGGTCAGAATATAGCTCGAGCAATGATCAATGTCCAGCTGATAGAAGTATACACCATCTTCCACCGTCACCTCAAGCGTTTTGTCCATCTTTTCCAGCTTGCCAGTTTCGGTATTCAGATAGTAAACCTTGAAGCCCTCCAGGCTGTTGCCATGGGTCAAGTAATATTCCATTAGGCTTTCGTTCATACGAACCTTTACGGTAGCCGTTCCGGGCAACGGACCACTGTGGCTGAAGCACATGGCCTGATAGGCGATGCTCTCCATGGTTTCCGAGATGTACTCGCCTGTCACAGGGTCCTTCTCTGTGCTTTCGGTAGACTTTTTCACGATATTGTTGACCATATCGTACTCAAAATCAGTGAAAGTAAATGCCACGCCCAGATTTACACTGGAACCGTCGTAGTCTTCCCGCAGTTCATTATCATCAAAAGTCCAGATGATGTCGGTTTCGCCGCTGGTGCTCTTAACCGTCACTTCCATGGACTTGACCGCGTCAGAATCACGCAGCTCCTCGAACTTGCTGCCGCTCAACTGAAGCGAGCTGTCTGCTGTGTTGGGATCGGAGCTGCCCTGAGCCCCCACAAGGGTCAGCGAGCTGTTTCCGTTCTCATCCACAACATCTTCCAGAGACTCATCGGTCTCTACCCCGTCAAAGTTCTCCGATACATAGTACGGGCTATAGAGTACCGGGCCCTTGACCATTGCTGCCGTCGGCTGCTCTGTTACTGTACCTTCAGCATCGGTGTATTTGACATAGTTGTAGGTAAAGTTTGCAGTTGCGCCGTTGCTGGCGTTATTCACAATCATATACTGCCCTTCATCCAGGTAGAATACGTTGCGATTCATCCGCCCTCTCGACGTTACACAATCATACGCCAGCGAATATTCGCCATCAATCACGCAGCCCGAATCGAATTCCACTGCAACATCATTGTTGATAAAACGGCAGCCATTGAGCGTGGTATACCATTCTTTGTTCAGGAAGCGAATGGCAGTGCCGTTATTTTCAAACGTATCACTCATAATGCTGTAGGAAGAATAGGAACTATTCTGCCGGGGATCCATCGCCACTGCCGTCTGATAACCACTGAAACTGCAGAGTCCAATATTGTGCGCTGCGTAAAGGCCGATTTCCTGTCCACTTCCAACAAAGTGAATTTGAGAAACCGTGACGGGCGAGGCAAGGCATTTCATGGTACCCACCAGATTGACCTGATTGGAATTACCACTGATCGTGCAGGGAACCTCACAGACAAAGTCACCTTCGTAATCGCCAGTTTCCAGGCGGATCATAGTGCCCGGCAGCAGAGTAGCGCTATTCAACACCTGATTCAGCTCCTGGGCATTTTTCACCGTCACCTGATTACCAGCAGGAGCCTCAATCACATTGATCGTGTAAACAGCCTCACAGGTTGCTCCATTCGTCAATGTTGCTGTTGCAAAAATTTTGGCCTCCACATACTGGCTCAGATCAACCTGATACTCGAAGAAGGTCATTCCGTTTTCAAGGCCCTGACGCAGGATCGTCACCGAATCGCTGCCCGACGTGATCTTCATGGATTCAACCAGCTCATTGGTTTCCGAAACATTTTCGCCGCTATCCTTGTAGAACACATAAAGCTTGCCGGTATAGACGCCCTCTCTCTTCTGGTACGTACTTCCAGTCCAGCTATCGTAGGCGCCATCTTCTCCCTTGCTACCGAAACAGATCCGAGAATCATCGGGCAGCTTTCCAGGATTATATTGACTCTGATAGTTGACTACCGTGTACGCCGAGGTTTGTGTTCCATCCGCTCGGGTAACAGTTGCATAGAAGTACACATCATTGTATGCCGTCGAGTGATTCATGGTCAATGTGACCACACCCGGATTGTTGGGATCTGCAGTCCAGGACAGCGAATCGGTCACATTTGCTCCATATTCAACCGTCTTGATATCGGTATCGCTAAGCTGCAGCGTCGTCGAATCTCCAGGTGCCATACGAACCTCAGTAACCACCGATCCATCCTCGGACTCGAAGTTGATTCGGTTGCCCTGAGTTACAATTGTACCATACGACAGCGAAATACTCGTGCTCCGCTCAATTCCATTTTCATCCAGATAGACCATTTCCATCATCGCATAGGCCCCCTGGTCGGAATTGCGTGTCTTCACCGGAACAATCACAATGCTTCCGTCTGCGTATACCTCTTCCACACGATAATAAGTTTCGTCCAGAATCTCTGCGTATTTCAGCGTATAGCCCCGATCTTTCAGGGTCATTCCATCCACCAGCGGATAGACTCGATACTGCTTGCCAACAATCCAAACACTGCTTCCCATCCGAACAAAGGAAGGCGAATCATACATCAGCAGTTCACCATCGATGTTGCACTCGATTGTAATATGTGTTTGAATTTGACTTCCATCCTTCATCGATGCCGTCAGCACAATATTGTCGGTTCCCTTGACGCCATTCCAGGAAACTACAATACCACTTGCTGTTTTTTCTGCCGTACCAAGCGTGAGACCTGAGATCTGCAGATCGGCAACCTCACTGTTATCGACCGGAGTAATCGTCGTTTTGGCCTCTTTGCTCTGCAAAGGAATATAAACTCTGTCCCCGTCTTCGTACTGGTTGTCATCACCATAGATTGCTGCATCCGTCGTCTCCAGCCGGTAGGCAAACCCTGGGACCTCACTGCCAGTCTCTGCAATTTCGATGGTGCTGGTGTGATTAAACTGATATTTCCCGCCATCTACTGTGCCAATGATATTCAGTTTATAGGCACCAGTTTTCGCATCCGGAGCTACTGTCAGCTGAAGCGCACCCTCTTCCGTAACTTCAACGGATATGGGCTCCTTCTCTACCGACATGCCAGATTCTGTGGTTACCTTATACAAAACATCGGGATCGATCTGGTATTCACGGGATACACAAACCCGCTTTGTACCCAGAGCCATTCGCTGGGGAATGTTCAGCGAGAGGTATGCACGGAACAGTTCCGCATAAATCGATACCGACCCCTGCGTTTCCGGGGTCATAACTTCTGTCAGACTGTAACGGAGCTCTCCCCCATTTTCAGTGCGAATGGGCAGATTGCTATCCTTCCAGATGAGCGTCAGGGTACTGGTCTTCACGTCATACTGACATTCCACATACGGAGAAACATCCATACCATTGGATGCCTCGATCTCCAAACCAAGCAGATCAGGCCCAATCACATCACTGAGTTTCTGCTGTGTCTGGTTGTCCAGCACACGATAGCTTTTTTGCAAACCAGGTGTGCCGATGGGTATGTTATAGGTATTCTCTCCTGTGCTCAGGTCAATCAGCCGGAGGTTATAGTACTTGGAAGAAGAATCCGTTCGGTAAGTAATCTGGTCTTCTGCCTTATAAACATCATCCTGATACAGAACCTTGATTCCATATCCATAGTTCTTTGGAGGCGCCTTTTTCACTTCCACACGGAGCATATGATTCTGGATCGATGCATTGAAGTACTGACTTTCCTGCAAAGGCACTTCCAGATTATCTTCCACCGCTACAATCGTGTAGTTGGCATCACTCAGTTTGCTGTCCGGCACCAGTACGCCCCTGCTGTTCTTTGCAATGATCCGGAACTGGGTTTTCTCTTCATTGAAATCGTAGCTGTATCCACCTACCGACTCGCCGCCGTTCAAGTCATAGAACGACAAATTCAAATTCTGCAAGCCCGCACTCCAAGAAGAGCTGAAATAGGTGGTATCTCCCAAATAACCCTGCAGCTGCACATTTCCGGAAACACCCTCCAGATCACGCTTCAGCGTGTAGGTCATGGTCATCTTTTCCAGATCCAAGCGAATCTCGTAGTCCGCCGCAGCAACCATCTTTCCATCCAAATAGAAAGTATTGGTTGTCACTTTCCAGTTTATACCGACTTCAGAAAGGTCCACACTGTTACCATTCTGTTCCGCTTTCAGTGCATAGGTGTACTCTCCCTGCTTGATCGGTAAGGTATCCACCAACGTGCTGCCATCTTTCAAAAGAATCAGCTGTACTGGATTCCAGCCCGTTTCAAAATGGACTCCGCTGTACTCGGAAACCGTAAAATCATTGTTGACCGAACGGATTCCCAGCAGATACTTGTACTCCTGCTCATTTTCATAATCATAGAGCGGGGGCATTTTATCAATAGAAATCCGGATTTTGCCATTGGTCTGCGTCAGAGTGATGTAATCAGCGGCATCAATAAATTCTTCCGAAGGATAGTTGCCGTCTGCCTTATTGCCACGATAAATCACTGCCTCATATTTCAGGCCAAGAGAATCCAGACCTTGATAGTTGCCCAGGCTGGTTGTACCAACTTCCAGCTCATATTCCTCTCCTTCGCGAAGCTCCAGAGAATATGCATGTCCACCATTCTGCCTGAATTCAAGATCAAGTTCAGGTATTCCCACAGAGAACGATGTGCTGAAACGCTCGGTTGCAGATTCGGCATTCACTTTAATGGAAGCGTTTTGCGAACATTCCAGATCCTTCAATACTTCCGCAGTCAACTTTCCGGTAGAAGGCTCCAGCGTTACATTCACATAATCACTGATCTGTTCCCCACTGGCCAGCGTGATTCCGCTTCCGGAAATGGTAACATTCCAAGCGAGCTCAGACTGCATCGGGAAATATTTCCCGCTTTCATCATACACCTCAATCGTTCCAGCCATCTTACTGCCTGCTGTTGTACCCAGGCTTAGCAATCCGCTGTCTGGAACAATCCGAACTGTCCGGTAAGATTGTTGAATTTGACTTTGCACACGGATCTCATAGCCTTCGTATGGCATGGTGATTGCAAGGTTCCAATACCCCGACATATCTTCCGGCAACTGTGCCAGCTTGAGCACAACGCGGTCAGCCGCTTCGTCATAATAAGCAGTGAGCAGATCCGAATAATCCGTGCTCTCACCACCGTTCGACTGGGTAAGCGTTACAATCGGCTCCCCCGTGATGGTGCCCATGTTAGACCAGCCATCCACGTTGCTGGGGGAATTATAACAATATACATTCACCTGAACGCCTTCACTGGAGAGCAGTTGATTCCACTCCGGAGAACCACCTTCCCAATATGCAGTGGGGGCACCAATGCTGCCGCTCATCGCATAGGTGTATGCAAAATCGCCTTCTACTGTCAGGTTGAATGTGCTGTTGGTGGAATAGAGTTTCAGATCTTTCAGTACTGTAACCGTGACCTTGCCGGTATTGCCATCAAACGATGCCGCAAGATAGTCATCTACGGTTTCTTCTGCATCCATCGACAAACCGTAGCACTGCAAAGATGCTCTATAGCCCTCTCCCGGCGTAAACGGAATATCAAACTGATAGTTTTCCTCATTCTGCTGGAACACCTTACCAGTCAGGGTGGAGCCTTGCTTCAAACCCAAACTCAATGCATCCCAGTGAATTTCTGTATACAGTTGTTCTTTTTGCGGATAAGTTCCCAAACGCAGGGTATAACCCTCTTCACAGGGTACCAATACCTCCAGGTACCACTGATCTACGTTTGTCTGCGGCATCTCCGTGCTCTTAACGATTACCTTATCCTGCTGCGCATCGTAGGTTGCCGTAACCGGCTCCACCAACGACTCCCCATTGTTGTTCATCAGTTTTGCAGTAATCTGGTCGGGGATAACCGTTCCCATATTGGACCAGCCGGTAATAGATTGACCCATATCGTTCAAGGTCGGTGTAATCGCACTTCCCTCTTCGCTGAGCAATCCACGCCAGTACAGTGTGGTCTCCGAATTGACGTTTACCTGTTCTCCCGGTTGGAGATTCAGTTCCCATGGTCTTGTGTAGATATTACCGTCCGCATCTGCCGCATAGAACCACAGTCTGGCAGGTGTAGATTCATTCGGAAGAACATACTGGATTCCGGAGGGGAACCGGAACGTAAATTCACCATTTTCATTGGGCTGCTGTGTCACCTGCACGCCGCCCTCGCCGCTCACATACAGCAGGCTTGCTCCGGCTGTATCCAGGGAAATCGTTCCGCTGTAATCCGTATCATATTTTGTGAGCTTCGAAATGTTGGTCTTAATAGTACTGGAAACAAAGCCGTTGGAGGTTTGCATAACCGGAGGCAGTTCATCCGGTTGACCGATGCACACAGCCGCAGGCACCGATACTGTTTGATCCATTCCCTCTTCAGCTGTCGCCCAAACATCCCGATAGGTAATTTCGGCCGGTTCAAACGCATTGTTGGCATGGACAAAGAGCCAATACTCCCCATCGATCACCACCACATTGGTTTTCGTTAAGATGACATGAAACCCGTCCGCTTGTATGAATTCAAAGTTTTCTGCGAGTTTGCTGCCACCAGGATTCTTTGCAACAGGAACTTTGCCGTAATACCATCCCGGCTCCGAAGCCTCATAGAAAATCGCCGTGGTCTCCGGGTCCAATTCACTGTCATCCAAGACAACTGCCGCATTTGGAGCAGTCTCTGCCTCCACCGGTTCAGATGTAGGCTCCGCAGTTGCGACAGGCTCTTCCGGCTCAGCCGTGGGCTCCGCAGTCGCGGCAGGCTCTTCCGGCTCGGCCGTGGGCTCCGCAGTCGCGACAGCTTCCTCCGGCTCGGCCGTGGGCTCCGCAGTTGCGGCAGGCTCTTCCGGCTCGACCGTGGGCTCCGCAGTTGCGACAGACTCCTCCGGCTCGGCCGTGGGCTCCGCAGTTGCGGCAGGCTCCTCCGGCTCGGCCGTGGGCTCCGCAGTTGCGACAGGCTCCTCCGGCTCAACCGTAGGCTCCACAGTCACGGCAGGCTCTTCCGCTTCTCCCGAAACCGCAGCCAATTCATCCTCAGTGAGCTGAACGATTCCAGCGGAATTCTGAGGAACCGATTCAGCCGCGTAGATCATAGGTGCAAATACGTTTGTGAGCATCGCAAACGCTAGCACCAGCGACAAAACATGTTTCATCCTCTGATTTCCTCCTTCAACATTTTTAAAAAAGGGAGAGAAGTTCCCTCTGCATTCCACATCTGGTCTCTTCTCTCCCTTTTATAAAGTACTGTTTCGCTTAATCTTCCCGGCGCCGGATGCCAATTTTCAATACGATCCAGCCAATTGCCGCCGTCATAAAGACACCGGCCATTGCCAACAGATTAAACGAGTCGCCTGTGGACGGCGAGGTTCCCTGTGCCGCAGCCGGAGCCTGTGTACTCTGAGGTTCAGCCCCGCCGTTTGCCGTCTGGCCGCCACTCGGTTCCTGCGAATCAGGCTTTTCCTCCTTCAGATCTTCCAGTTTGGACACTGCGTTTTTATAAGTGGTGTATGCTGTGCCCAATTCCGTCTCAAGCACTTTATTCGTCAAACCATATTCCTTGATCAGCTTATCAAGCAGATTCGTGATTGCCGCAACATCTTTGCTCTGATCCAGCGTGATATCTTTGGGCAGATCGTTGATTTCCTGCTTTGCCTCATCCAGAAGTTTCTTAACCTCCGCATTCCGATCCTGACTCTCCGAGTACTGTGCAAACACAGCCTTCTTCTGATCGCCCGTCATCTGATACTTCTGAGCCGCCGCATCCATCTTCACACGAATCGCATCAAACGCGGATTCGTTGTTGTAGCTCCAATGGTCCAGCGCATCTTCCATATCCTGGTTCAAATCCGCCAATTCCTTCTTCATTGCAGAAATCGCTGCAACAAAAACAGCGTAGTGATCAAGTGCTTCTTTGCCAACGGTATTTTCATCAATGGGACAGCCTCTCGCCTGCAGCGCCACTTTTTCCTGATCGATGGAGGCCAGCAAGGAAATATCGCTGTAAATCACTTCCCCATCCACGGCTTTCATTCTGGCAGCCAGTGCCTCCAGGCGCTCGTCCAGATCCTTCAGACCAGCCTGTGCAGCTTCCACCTTAGCCTTCTCTTCCGCGGTGAAGGTATCGCCCAAAGCCTCCAACTCATTCATCTCGTGAATCAGCTGTTCCAGCTTTACATTGTCGGTGTACAGGATCTCATCTCTTCCGGGCAGGGAATCCAGAGCCTTATGGGCATCGCTGCTGCGCTCTTTCAGCTGTTCCAAAGCTTTCTCCGCATTGGTCAGTACCAGCAGTTCTTCCTGCGTAAACTCCGCTTTCCTTGCTTCCAAAGCTTTCACACGCTCGCGCAAAGCCTCGATGCGCTCCACATCCTCCCGTTTCAAGGTAACGGGTAGCTCTGCGTTCGCGATATCCTGAACCAGCTGCTCCCGTTCAGCCTTCAGTTCGGTCAGACCCTCCTGAGCAGCTGCCAGCGGAGCCAATTCCTTTTCAGTCAGCACATCAGCCCCATATTTTTCCTGCAGGGCCTTCACTGCCTTTGCCGCATTTTCAATGTTTGCTTCATCCGTGAAACAAACATTTTCTTTGTCAGGCAGCGCATTCACCTGATCCCGCACTGCCTGAATTTCAGCCAAAATGCCTTCCAGGGCATCTGCCGCGGCCTGGTACTTCTCGTACCCCTTGATTACGTCGGTGGGCACCTTACGTTCTGCAAGAGCCGAAATAGCATGCTGGATCTGCAAAATCACATTGAGCTGATCGGGAGTAACTTCATCGGGCAAAGCTTCAATATCGCTTTCCACCTGAGCAATTCCGTCCAGAATATCCTGGTAGCCAGCCTGTGCCGCAGCCAGTTTCGCCTGCTCTTCTTCGGTAAAGGTATCCTTGCCTTCCAGGTCCTTCACCATTTTTTGAGCTGCATCAATGGCCGCCTTATCGGTGTAGAGTACCTCGTCCTGCGCAGGCAGTTTTGCCAGAGCCGCGTGCGCTTCCTCACTCTGCTTCAGCAGCTCGGCCATTGCCTTTTCCGCATCCACCAGGTTCTTCAGCTCATCAGCGGTAAAGGTGGTTTCAAGCGCCTCCAGTTCGGTTACTTTATCGCGCAGCGCCTGGATCGCATCCTGATCCTTCTGGGCAGTGGTGATGCTCAGCTGCGCATTGGCGATTTCCTCTACCAGAGCCTTGCGGGCATCATTCAATTCACTCAGTTTGGCCTGTGCTGCCGCCAGAGGAGCAAGGTCCTCGGCCGACAGAACTTTCTCGCCATATTTGGCCTGCAGATTTTTTGCAGCCTTTTCTGCACCATTGATTGCAGCAGCATCTGCAAAATTCACATCCTCCGCTGCAGGCAGCGCCTTGATCTGGTCCCGTACAGCCTGGATCTCAGCCAAAATGCTTTCCAGCGCATCTGCCGCAGCCTGATATTTATCATAGCCCTCAATTTCAGCGACGGGAACCGCACGCTTGGTCAAACGGGCAATCGCCTGCTGCAATTCTGCAATCTGGGATGCCATATCAGGGGTAACTTCATCAGGCAAGGCCGCAATATCGCTTTCCACCTGAGCAATTCCGTCCAGAATATCCTGGTAGCCAGCCTGTGCCGCAGCCAGTTTCGCCTGCTCTTCTTCGGTAAAGGTATCCTTGCCTTCCAGGTCCTTCACCATTTTCTGAGCTGCATCAATGGCCGCCTTATCGGTGTAGAGTACCTCGTCCTGCGCAGGCAGTTTTGCCAGAGCCGCGTGCGCTTCCTCACTCTGCTTCAGCAGCTCGGCCATTGCCTTTTCCGCATCCACCAGATTTTTCAGCTCATCAGCTGTAAAGGTGGTCTCAAGCGCCTCCAGTTCGGTTACTTTATCGCGCAGCGCCTGGATCGCGTCCTGATCCTTCTGGGCAGTGGTGATGTTCAGCTGCGTATTTGCGATTTCCTCTACCAGAGCCTTGCGGGCATCATTCAATTCACTCAGTTTGGCCTGTGCTGCCACCAGAGGAGCAAGATCCTCGGCCGACAGGACTTCCTCGCCATATTTGGCCTGCAGATCTTTTGCAGCCTTTTCTGCACCATTGATTGCGGCAGCATCTGCAAAGTTCACATCCTCCGCTGCGGGCAGCTCCTTGATCTGGTCCCGTACAGCCTGGATCTCAGCCAATGCACCTGCCAGATTCTCCACGGCGGCACTGTATACGGAATAATTTGCAATATCCGAAGTCTCAACGCCCAATTCTTTCAGTTCGTCAATCTTCTGTTGAATCTCATCCAGTTTCGCTGCATCCGAAGGCTTTACATCGGCAGGCAATGCAGCAATCAGATTTTCAACCGCGGTAACCTGCTCATCAATTGCATTCCATTTTCCCAGTGCATCCTGAACCTTCTGCTTCTGTGCAGCCAATTTTGCAGAAGCCGCAGAATCTGTCACTGCTTCGATTGCCTTCTGCGCCGCCTGGATCAGAGAAATGGATTTGTAATCTATGGTTTCCGGAATTTGTTCAACTGCGGCAATCGCCTGATTGAAAGCTGCCGCATCAATGATTACCTGGACGGTTGCGGAATTGCCACGGGCATCGGTCGCGCATAATGTTCCGCCCTCGGTGAGAGACTGTCCACTCCAAGGTTTACCATCCAGCGCCAGTGTAGTCGAGCTGTCATCTGTCACGCTTACCGCTACCGGCTGATAATAAAAAACCGCTTCGCCCGAAGCAGGAGTGCCTTCCAGCTGAATCACAGGCACTATTGTATCAACCAACGCAGAATCCGAAACCAGATTGGCCACCGCATCCACATACGTCTCCGTATCAAAGTCGCCGAATAGGATATTATCTGCATCCAGTTGCAAACCGATCTCCGTTTCACCCGCTTTAGCCGGGGCAGGGTCAGCAACTTGCAGCTGGCAGGTTGCAACAACTATTTTTTCATCAGTCAACGCCGGGGCCTCCCCGGAAGAAAAAAACAACTGATATTCTCCGGTCGCGGAGTTTTCCATGGGTGCATAGTTTTCGAACGTACTACCAACTGTGTAAATCTGGTCCCTCGCATTTTTTACCCACGAGAACAGTTGCTCATCAAACTTCAATCCAAACTGCATACCGAGCAGTTCTGAACCGCTATCCGGGTTAGACCACCCCGCATTGGCAATCGAGATCGTCACGTCTACGATATCACCCGGGTCAAAATAGCCATCCTCCAGATCCGCTCCGGCGAGGTCCACAACCAAATCGCATTGATATGGCTCCTCCGCAAACGCCGGAAACGGAATGCTCGCCGCCAGCATTGCCGAAGCAAGCACCGATGCTACCAATCGTTTTTTCATAGCGTTCTCCCCATTTTTGTTGACATTTTAGTTCTTTTTTGGTATTGATAATTTTGTACTTTTTGTGTATGTTTTGTGAAAATTATCATGAGGTCATTATACACAGCAAAAAATTTTGTGACAAGATGTGGCAAACAGTGTGGCACAAGGAAGCTTTTATGCCACACTTTTGTCGGGAACGCCCTCTCAATCACACAAAGGAAGGAAAATCCGCCAATGAAAGAGCTGCACGATCGTCTGAAATCGCTGATTCAGGAACATTCTGGATCCATATCTATGGCCGAAATTGCCCGCAAAGCAAACATTGACCGTTCAACTCTTTACAAAATCCTGCGCGGAGAACGCAAACCAACCGCTTCTCAGCTTAGTGCATTGCTGGATGTGCTAAACGTCTCACCAGAACAATATCACTCCATGCTCTTTCTGTTCGACGCTTCGCATTCCAGTCAGAGTGAAAAAGACTGCAATTCTCAGATTTATTCGCTGCTGCGTTCTATTTGTATGGTTCAAAGCAGCATTCTAGCTCCTTACAGCACCCCTCCTTTATTTCATGATTCTGAACAAATCGTTCCCCCTTTTACCATTCAGGGGCTGACCGCTTTAAAAAACTGGCTGCGCAGGATTTTGTACCGCTATGCCACTTCAAACAGTGCGCTCCCTTTGTATCTTTCCCCTACCACAAGCAAGCTTGTGACTGATTGTCTTGTGGAAGTTTTTTCGCTTCCGGAAGCAACCAATCACACCGTAAAACAGCTTTGCCTCTTTGCGAAAAACACAAATGCAGAACTTGATTTTATGCAAAATCTGCGCACTTTATCCAACTCTGTTCCCTTCCTGTTTCTGGAAAAGATGCAGTATCAGGCGCGTTTGTGCAACAGCAGCACCTCCATTCCAACACCCGGTATCCTGATGCCAATTTATTTGCTGTTTCCTGCCGCTGCCCTTTTTATTGATATCTCTGAGCAAAAAGCCATTTATATTCAAGATAGCAACGCAGTGGAATTTCTTCGTCAACAATTCAGTCAGCAATATTTGAATACTCAAAAAGCACTTTTTCTAGATGCACAACCCTGCAGTTGTGAGCAAGCAATGCGCCAAACCAACAGTCTTGCACGAACTGGCGGACCGGCATGCTGGCTCCGCTATGATCCTCCTTTGCTGCGCTGCATCGACAGTAACCTGGCTATGCGCTTAATTCTTCCGGAATCAATTTCTGCTCAGGCCGGTATCCAGTCCCTGCTCGATCGGCTTGAGGATATCATCAACCTTGCACCATCCTGCTATTTCAGTGAGGACGGATTGCTCGACTTTGTCAGCCACGGGAAGCTTGGCGATGTTCCCGATGATCTTTACCACCCTCTAAGTCCCTCCATTCGGCGGCTTCTTCTGGAACGTCTGAAAGAGCTGTGCATCACCTCGCCCACCCCTGTTCGACTGGTTGATTCAAAGCTCCTCCCACTTGCTCCCAACGTTATCATCGATGTATACGAATCCACTGGGATACAGATGTTCCAGAAGCTCGTCCATAAAAATGAGTCCTCTTTCCGCAGCTGCCATATACATGAAGATTCCATTACGAGCGCACTCATTAACTATTTGGTTCATTTTGAAACAAACGGATTTGTACGTTCAAAGCAGTATACCGTTGATTTTATTGACTATTGCATCCGAAAACTCGTTTAATTTGGGTCCACCAGCTCCACAAAAAAGCTCGAATCCATTTGTGCCATGCCAGGCCAAACGGACTCGAGCTTTTCTTTTCAGATATTCTTTTTCAGGTGATGGACAGCCCCATTCCCAACTGCAAGCCCCAGCGGAACGCCAATGCTGTGCTGGTGAAAAACATGGACAGCAATCCGCAGCCAAACAGCAGACCAGTTGCGAACCGGCGGGTATTTGTGCTTTCGTAGGGAGTCAGGGCTTGAACACCGCCGTCCAGTACCATGGGAATCATCAGAACAGCCGCCCAGAGG
This sequence comes from Allofournierella massiliensis, assembly GCF_004345265.1. GTDB lineage: Bacteria > Bacillota > Clostridia > Oscillospirales > Ruminococcaceae > Allofournierella > Allofournierella massiliensis. Next base: position 4,448 of record NZ_SLUM01000006.1, on the reverse strand, counting down.
GCACTTACACGAACCCATGGATAGCACAGCGCTGCGGCCAGAATCCCCACAAGTTCCCCCGTGCAGCGGGCGCAAACCGGAAACCGCCGCCCATGATAATGGAACGATCGGTCATCCCGGCAATGGCAGCCGCAGAACCGGGGCAGCCAGACATAAAGCCAGGAGATCATTGCATCATGGCCAGACCCACACCGGCAGCGACCACGACCACATAGTAGATTACAATGCAGATCACACCAACCAGCGCGCCGATGCCCGCTTTCTTTGCGGTATTGGGCTTCTGATCCTTCCATACCAGGAACAGGATCAGACCAACCAGAGGAATGCAGCAGCCCAGAACAGCCCATCCGATATTGCCGCTGTCCACCACTGCGGGCTTATCCTGCTGCGATACACCGCATGCCGGGCATACTACAGCCTTATCATCGATTTCTTTTCCGCAGTTTTTACAATATGCCATAGCTAATTCCTCCTTTGTGTCCACCGGTCTGAGCCCGCGAACTTTGTTTGAGTAAAGCATACCATGTTTCGTTATAATGTGCAATAATTTTTTCACAATTTAATTATAAAATCAACTATTATGCTTCATTTCCTTGCTATTTCACATCCTTTTCAGGAATCCGGACATTGCAAATCTTCTCTTTTGCGGCGCTGGTGCCTCCGGCCTTTTTTGTGCTATAATAAAACAGTGCAGACAAGGAGGAAAACGCTATGAAGTACGATGCCCTGATCGTAATCGATATGCAAACCGCTCTGGTAAACGCACATCCGTACAACGAAGCAGGTGTACTAGCCGGGATTCGCTCGCTGCTGGAGCGCTGCCGTGCTTCGGGCGTGCCCGTGATCTATGTTTGTCACGACGGCGGCCCTGGCGATGAACTGGAGCTTGGCAGCCCCGGCTGGCAGGTCGCCACACCGATTGCGCCGGAACCGGGAGAAAAGCGTTTTGACAAGCATTTCAACAGTGCATTCCGCCAGACCGGCCTTCATGAGTACCTCCAGCAGATGAACGCAAAACAGCTGATTCTTTGCGGCATGCAAACGGAGTACTGCTTTGATGTTTCCTGTAAGGTGGCCTTTGAACTCGGCTATGAAGCGACCATCGCCAGAGGCACAACCACCACCTTCGACAACGATTTTGCCACCGCCCGGGATCTGACCCGCTATTATGAGGAAAAGATCTGGGCCAATCGATACGCCCAGGTTCTTGAACTGAACGAAGTTCTATCCCGGCTGAAGGGCAACGAATCTTCCTGAAAGGATCTTTTATGACCGAAACCATTCCCATGCGGGTGATTGCCCGCATCCACAGCGATTTTACCAGCAAATTCGGTATTCCCCGCCAGAGCGGTCTGGTGGAAAGTTTACAGGCCGTGATTGTATTTGAGCCGGAATACCGGGATCCCAACGCTTTGCGCGGCTTGGAGGATTTTTCTCACCTGTGGCTCATCTGGCAGTTTTCTCAGGCGGTGCGCTCCACCTGGTCGCCCACGGTTCGCCCGCCCCGGCTGGGCGGCAACACCCGAATGGGTGTGTTCGCCACCCGCTCCCCCTTCCGGCCCAACGCCATCGGCCTTTCCTGCGTGAAGCTGGATCGGGTGGAGCTTCACCCGGAGCTGGGGCCGGTGATCCATGTGCTGGGAGCCGACCTGCTGGACGGCACCCCCATCTTTGACATCAAGCCCTACCTGCCCGCGGCGGACTGCCGGCCCGAAGCCCTGAGCGGCTTTGCGGGCCCGGTGCGGGACTATCACCTGGAGGTGGTCTTTCCTCCGGAATGGCTGGTAAGGGTACCGGAAGAGAAACGCAGTGCTCTGGAAGGAGTACTGGCCCAGGACCCCCGCCCCTCCTATCAGGATGACCCGGAGCGGGTCTACGGCCTGACCTTTGCCGGGCTGGAGATCAAATTTACCGTAAGCGACGGCGTGCTTACCGTCTGCCGGGTTACCCCGGCGAACGGTGTCCCCCACACCGGACGCTGACCATACACAAAGCATCAGGCCCCAGACGGGCCCGGGAAAGCGAGGTTTTTACAATGAAACGTGCCTGTGTATTTATGGCAAACGGAACCGAGGAATGCGAAGCCCTGCTCACGGTTGACATTCTGCGCCGTGCCGGGGTAGAGGTGGTTACCGCCTCCGTAAACCAGAAGCCGGAGATTCTTTCCAGCCACAACGTGCGCATGGACACCGACGCTGTTGCGTCTGACATTCAGGCGGCTGATTTCGACCTGATCGTGCTGCCCGGCGGCATGCCCGGCACCCTCAATCTGAAGGGCAACGAATTCGTGAAGGCAGTCTGCCAGCAGGCAGCGGCTTCCGGCAAACTGGTAGCCGCCATCTGCGCTGCTCCCAGCGCGCTGGCCGCTTTTGACCTGCTGGAAGGCAAAAAGGCCACTGCCTATCCCTCTTTCACCGACCAGCTGGCCGGCGCCACTGTGGTCAAGGAACCCGTTGTGGAGGACGGCGACATCATTACCGGCTGGGGCCTGGGCGCGTCTATCCCCTTCTCTCTGGCGCTGGTGCGGCGGCTCTGCGGCGCGGATGCCGCCGCAGCGGTGCGTCAGGCCATTGGTTACCCCTACGGCTTCTGATTACAGCATACGGCTTTTTGGGCGGGCCAGCCACACGGCCCGCGCTTTTTCTTCACTTGGCCTGTTTTTCGCGGCTCTTTCCGCCCGCCTGTGCATAAATTATCTCATGGCGCCGGCTTTGTTTCCTGCATCTGAAAAGGAGGTATGCCCTTGAACGGAATTCTTCTGCTGACCGGGGTGGTAATCCTGGCCTGCATCCTGGCTCATCGCTTTACTGAAAAGCTGCCCATCCCCACTCTATTGGTATTCATCGGCCTGGGTATGCTGTTCGGAGAGAACGGGTTGTTTCGCATCCGATTCAACAACTATTCCCTGGCTGAAACCGTCTGCTCGGTGTGCCTGATCTTCATCATGTATTACGGCGGCTTCGGCACCAACTGGAGGGCCGCCCGGCCGGTGGCGGTGCAGTCGGTTCTGCTGTCCACCCTGGGCGTGCTGCTCACCGCCGGGCTTACCGGCTCGTTCATCCATCTGGTGCTGCAGCTTTCCTGGCTGGAGAGCCTGCTCATCGGCTCGGTGATTGCCTCCACCGACGCAGCCTCGGTGTTCAATATTCTGCGTTCCCGCAGCCTGAACCTGAAATTCAACACGGCCAGCCTGCTGGAACTGGAATCCGGCTCCAACGACCCCATGTCCTACATGCTCACGGTGGTACTGGTAACCCTGATGACCGGCGGCGACATCTCGGTACCGCTGGTGCTGGCAAAGCAGCTGGTGTTCGGCATCCTGTTCGGCGTGTGCATCGGTTTTGCGGCCGCTTTTCTTCTGCGGCGTACCCATGCCACCATGGCCCAGGGCGACACCATCTTCGTGTTTGCCGCTGCCCTCATCGCTTATGCACTGCCCTCCATGCTGGGCGGCAACGGTTACCTGAGCGTGTATCTGTGCGGCATTCTGATGGGCAACGCGCCCATTGCCCAGAAGCGGGATCTGGTGCGCTTTTTTGACGCGGTCACCGGCATCACCCAGATGATGATCTTCTTTCTGCTGGGTCTTCTGGTCACCCCGGCCCAGCTGCCCCGGGTCTTTGTGCCTGCGCTGTGCATCCTGGCCTTTCTCACCCTGGTGGGGCGGCCGGTGGCAGTGGCGGCACTGCTGGCCCCCTTCCGGCCCAAAGCCGGGCAGATTGCGCTGGTCTCCTGGGCGGGTCTGCGCGGTGCAGCCTCCATCGTGTTCGCCATCTACGCGGTGCTGCACAACGCACCGCTCACCTACGACCTGTTTGATCTGGTGTTCTGCATCGTACTGCTTTCCATGGGTATTCAGGGCACCCTGCTGCCCCACATGGCCCACCACGTTTCCATGATTGACGACAACGCGGACGTGCGGCGTACCTTCAACGACTACCAAGAGGAAAGCGACATCTGCTTCATCAAGCTCCATCTGGACGAAGGCCACCCCTGGGCGGGTAAGCTTCTGCGGGAGATCGTGACCCCGCCGGACTTTTTGGTCAGCCTGATCATCCGCCGGGGTGAGGGCGTTCTGGTGCCCAGCGGCTCCTCCCGGATGCTGGCGGGGGATCTTCTGGTCATTGCCGCCCGGGAATTTGAGAACCGGGCAAACCTGACTCTGCAGGAGGTAAGCATCGACGCCTCTCACAAGCTGTGCGGCAAGCAATTGCGGGACGCACCTCCTGCCCCCGGTACGCTTGTGGTAATGGTGCAGCGGGATGGCCAGACCATCATCCCCACCGGTGACACCGGCGTACAGGCGGGCGACACCCTGGTGGTGGCCCGTTATTGAGCCACATTTTCTCTCGGAGTCAAAACCACCGGCTGAGCCGGTGGCTTGAGTAAGCCCTAGAAGGGCATAATACTAGCAAAGCCCCTTAAGGGGCCACGAATGGGTCTGCCAA
>NZ_SLUM01000005.1 GCF_004345265.1 Allofournierella massiliensis | reverse complement strand
CCAAGACACTCTCATTCTAACAGCTTAGGCAACGATACGGAAAAGACACGGCTGGCTGCCGTGCCTTAAACCGTAAATATATTGTAATAGGAGGATTGCCCGGAGTTTGCCAAGCAAGCCAAGGGGTACGGGATTCTCTATGCGCCTATCCCGGTGAAGAAAGGCGACGATACCATCGACATTCTGGTGTTCGAGGATGACGCCGCCAGAGCCAACCGGATCGTGGAGAAGTTCAAGCTCACGGTAGTGGACACGGCTTCGATCAAGGAGGATATTGAGAAATCCCGCGAACAGCGCGGCAGCGAACCCGCCGCGCCGGAGCAGGCCATGCCGGAAAAAAGCGAGGACGACCAGCTTTTGGATGAGCTGATGGAGAAGCCCGTCCAGAAGGAGAAGGCCCAGCCAGAGCACCCGTCAGCGGAGAAAACCAATTCTTTTACACCAGCGGCGGAAAAATCCCATCCGTCCGCGCCTATCTCCGAGAACAGCAGCAAGTCCGCAAGGGGTACTTCTGATGGTGCCGAAAAGCCTTCCGTCCGGCAGGAGCTGCGGGACATCCAGGCCCAGCGGAAGAAGGAGGCGGAGGCTGCCAGGGCCGAGGAGCCGGCTGCGCCCCAGAAGAAGGCGGCTCAGAAAACCACACGGCACCAGCCGCCCAAACCCAAAAAGAAACCCAAATCGAAAGAGAGGTAATCTGTGATGAATAACTTTGATGATCTGTTTGAACAGCAGCCCCAGGCGGAGACCGCGCCGCAGAAACAGGAAAGCCGGAAAGAGCGCCCTAAGCGCCAGTGGTGGCAGGTAAAAGAGGAAAAGCAGCGGAAAGAAGCCTATGCCACCTTGGATAAGATTTTTGGAGAGTTCTCTGAGGGTGCGGGCAGTATGGAGGCATATCTGGATGTGCAGAGCCGGTTCCCCTTCCACTCTGCCCGCAATGCGCTGCTGATCGGGGAACAATGCCCCGACGCGGTGCGTGTGGGCGGCTACAAGGAGTGGCATTCCCAGGGGATCGAGATTTTGGAGGATGAGAAGCGTTTGCCCATTATCATCCTGGAGCCGGGCAAGGCATACCGCCGTGAGGATGGCAGCGTGGGCCAGAACTTTTACGCCAAGGAAGTCTATGATATTTCCCAGACCACGGCGCGGGATCAGGCGCAGCCCCAGGTAAGCTACGATGACCGCCTGCTCTTGAAGGGCCTGATCGCCAGTTCCCCGGTGCCTATCCGGGCTGTGGAGGAGCTGCCCCAGGGCCGTGGTGCCATGTTTTCCGCAGAGCAGAACGCCATCCTGGTGAAAAAGGGCATGGACGCGCCGGACATCTTCCGCTGTGTTTCGCTGGAGGTTGCCAACGTGCAGCTTGCCCAAAGCATGGACGGCTATTCCAGGGAAACGGACGGCTACAAAGCCTATGCGGTCAGCTATATGCTCTGCAAGCGGTATGGCGTGGACGCCAAAGAGTATGAGATTTCCAAGCTGGACGGCGTGTTTCAGGGGCAGGTCCCAAGGGAGGATATTCCTGCGGCCCTCACTGATATGCGGGACGCCTTCAAATCCTTGAATGGCCGTATGGCCAGGGCTATGGGCCTCACCCGCGACAGCAAGCAGAAGGAACAGGAACGGTAAAGGAGGAGTAGACCCATGGAAAAACAGGAAAAAGTCGTTCTCACCCTGGACAGCTACGAGCACGGCATTATGATCCGCGCCCTCAATGAGCTGCGCAACGATATGCTGGAGGAACAGCGTGACCCCGGCCCGGTGGAGGACGTTCTGTTGAAAACCATTGACGCCCCAGCCCAAAAAGACAAGAAAGCGAAGCGCCGGGATGAAGCCAGATAATAAGGCGGGCGGCCCCTGGCTCTATGCCCTGGGGCTGGTCCCGGTGATCTGGTTCGCCCTGCTGATTGCGCCTGCCATTTCCGGGGGACTTTCGGAGATCGTCAGCGCCCTGCCTGCGGCAATGAACAATCCATTCAAAATCGTGTGGTGTGAGGACAGTGTAAAAACTGTCCTCATTTTTATTGCCGCCTATGGGCTGGGCATTGGCATTTATCTTTCTTCCCGGCGCAATTACAGACGAGGTGAAGAACACGGTTCCGCCAAATGGGGCGATCCGCGGGCCGTGAATAAGAAATACCGGGACAGGGACCTGTTCAAAAACCGCATTTTCACCCAGCATGTCCGCATGGGGCTGGATGGCCGGAAACACCGCCGCAACCTCAACACCTTGGTGGTGGGAGGCAGCGGCGCGGGAAAAAGCCGCTTCTATGCCAAAGTGAACATCTGCCAATGCAATACGTCCTTTTTTATTCTGGACTGTAAGGGCGAGCTGCTGCGCGACTGCGGCGGCCTGCTGGAACGGATGGGCTATGAGATCAAGGTGGTAGACCTTCTGAACATGGAGAAAAGTCACTGCTATAATCCCTTTGCCTATCTGAAATCCGACAACGATGTGCAGAAGATGGTGACGAACCTGTTCAAAGCCACCACCCCGAAAGGGAGCCAGTCCAACGACCCCTTCTGGGATACGGCGGCCAGTATGCTCCTCATGGCGCTGGTGTTTTATCTGTGGTACGAAGCGCCGGAGGACGAAAAGAATTTTCCCATGGTCATGGAAATGCTTCGTGCCGGCGAGGTACGGGAGGACGATGATTCCTACCAATCCCCTCTGGATGAGCTGTTTGACCGGCTGGAAATGCGTTCCCCGGACCACATCGCCGTGAAGTATTACAAGGATTATCGTTCCGGCTCTGCCAAAACGCTGAAATCCATTCAGATCACTTTGGCGTCCCGCCTGGAGAAATTCAATCTTTCCTCGGTGGCGGCCCTCACCGCCACGGATGAGCTGGACCTTTCCAGCCTGGGCGAGAAAAAAGTGGCTCTCTTTGCCCTCATTCCGGACAACGACGCCAGCTTCAACTTCCTGGTAAGCCTGCTGTATGCCAGCACCTTCCAGGAACTTTTTTATTCTGCCGACCGGGTACACGGCGGGAGTCTGCCCACACCGGTGCATTTTCTCATGGATGAGTTCGCCAACGTGAGCTTGCCCGATGATTTCGACAAGCTGCTGGCCACCATGCGCTCCCGGAATATCAGTGTTTCCATCATCATCCAGAACATTGCCCAGCTCAAGGCGCTGTTTGAAAAGCAATGGGAATCCATCATCGGCAACTGCGATGAATTTCTGTATCTGGGCGGCAACGAAACGTCCACCCACAAGCTGATCTCCGAAAATTATCTGGGGAAAAGCACCCTCTGGCTGGACACCTACGGCAAGAGCACCGGGCATTCCGGCAGCTACTCCACCAATAACCAGATCACAGGCCGGGAGCTGATGACGCCCGATGAGGTCCGTATGCTGGACAACAATCTGGCCCTGCTCTTTATCCGTGGCGAAGCGCCGCTGATGGATGAAAAGTACGACCTTTTGAAACACCCCAACATCAAGTACACCACCGATGGCGGCGCGCCCGTCTATTCCCACGGCGGCACCGAAAACGCTGTGGCGGATATGGTCATTGGCCGCCTCACCCCCGGCGACCTTGCCAATATCCGGGAACCGGAAACCCTTTACGAGCTTCTGTCCGATGAGGACATGGAGAATATCTTTCAATTCAAGGAGGACACCCAAAATGAAATGGATTAAGAAGGAAAACAAGAAGAAAGAAACCCGCAGCCTGCCCATGGGCAGAAAGGGCCGGAGCGCCTTTGCCGTTTATGCGGCCCTGGTGCTCATGCTGTGCTGCTGCACCACTACGGCCTTTGCCGCCAGCGACCCGTTGACGGTTATCAACAACCTCAGTGATTTCATCTTCGGCCTGATCCGCGCCGTAGGTATGATCCTGCTGGGCTTCGGCGTGGTACAGATCGGTTTGTCTCTCAAATCCCACGACCCCAGCCAGCGGGCCAACGGCTTTCTTACCCTGGCCGGCGGCGTTGTGATTACGTTTGCGAAGGAGATTCTGACCCTGATTACCGGCTGATTTGAATAACGGCAGTACGGGGGCAGGTCCATGGCGGCCTGCCCCTTACCGTTGCCGGAAAGGAGGTTGTTGAATGTCCGATAACTGGGTTGTTCAAAATTTGCAAAATGCCCTCGACACCTGGAACAAGTACCTGTCCGAGATCTGGCAGCTCATCACCCAAAGCCCGGAACAGTTTAAGGGCGGCTCCATCTGGGGCGTCATTGTCAACATCCACGACGCGGTGCGGGCCATTGGCCTTGCGCTTTTGGTGCTGTTCTTTGTAGTGGGCGTTATGCGCACCTGCGGCAGCTTTGCCGAGGTAAAGAAACCGGAGCACGCCTTAAAGCTGTTCATCCGGTTCGCCATTGCCAAAGGCGTCGTGACCTATGGGCTGGAGCTGATGATGGCCCTCTTTAATATCGTCCAGGGCCTCGTTTCAACAATAATGAACGCGGCGGGCTTTGGAACCGCGCAGCAGACGGTTCTCCCCCAGGAGATTGTCACGGCGGTGGAAAGCTGCGGCTTTTTCGAGAGCATCCCCCTGTGGGCGGTGACGCTCATTGGCGGGCTGTTCATTACAGTCCTAAGCTTCATTATGATAATGACCGTCTATGGGAGATTTTTTAAGCTCTATTTATACACGGCCATCGCGCCGGTGCCCCTCTCCACCTTTGCCGGGGAGCCAACCCAAAACGTGGGCAAGAGCTTTATCAAGAGCTATGCCGCTGTGTGCTTAGAGGGGGCCATCATTGTGCTGGCCTGCATTATCTTTTCCCTATTTGCGGCGTCACCGCCTGCCATTGACCCCAACGCGGCGGCTGTCACACAGGTATGGAGCTATATCGGGGAGCTGGTCTTTAATATGCTCGTCCTCGTGGGCGCGGTGAAAATGGCCGACCGCGTGGTGCGCGAGATGATGGGCTTGTAAAAAAGGAGGAAAACAAATGCGTTATCAAACCTATGTGCTGCACTTGATTGATGGAACCGCCATCCCAATGGTGGAGGATTACGACCTGCCCGCTGAAAAGGGAATTGTGGGCCACTTCTCCAAAGCGGCTCCAGACGAGATTTTTACCGTGGGCGACCGGCTGCTGGGCTTTGCCTATATTCCCAAGAGCAGCATTGTTTACCTTGAAACCGGCAATGTGATTGTGAGGTGATATTTTGGAAGTCAAGATCAACCGGGAAATCCGCAACTACACCGAATCCATGTTTTTCGGTTTGAGTATGCGGCAGTTCATCTTTTCTGTCCTCGCCTGCGGCGTGGCCGTGGGCCTTTATTTTATCCTGCGCCCCTACTTTGGGGTGGAAACCCTGTCCTGGATGTGCATTTTGGGGGCGGCCCCCTTTGCCATGCTGGGGTTTATCACCTACCACGGCATGACGGCGGAACAATTCATCTGGGCGTGGCTGCGCTCGGAAATGCTGGAGCCGAAGGAACTCAAATTCGAGGACAGCAACTACTACTACGCGGCGCTGAAAGATACCATTGAAGGGCTGCAAACCGGGCGTCCCGTCAAACGGCAGCCCAAAGAGCCGAAGCATTTTCACAAACGGAAGGAGGCCAAGCATGATTAAGACCATCAAAACCATGTCCAAACAGGAAAAGGAGCGTTATACCGTCCCCCGGAAGGTGCAGGATGTGATCCCCGTCCGCCGTATCTGGCCGGACGGCATTTTCTTGACCGGCAACCGCTTCTCCAAAACCTACCGCTTTTCGGACATCAACTACCTGGTAGCCAGCCGGGAGGACAAGGAATCCATGTTCCTCACCTACTCGGAGCTGCTCAATTCCCTGGACTCCGGCGCGGTGACAAAAATCACCATCAACAACCGCCGCTTGAACAAGGCAAACTTTGAAACATCCATCCTCATGCCCATACAGGGGGATTTCCGGGACGAGTACCGTGGGGAGTATAACCAAATGCTGCTGGATAAAGCCACCGGAGCCAACGGCATTATGCAGGAAAAGTATATCACCATCTCCGTGGTGAAGAAGGACGTCGAGGAGGCCCGCGCCTACTTTGCCCGCGTGGGAGCCGACCTCATTTCCCACTTTGCGGCCCTGGGTTCCAAGTGCGTGGAGCTGGACGCCACCGAGCGCCTGCGTATCCTGCACGACTTCTACCGCCAGGGCGAAGAATCCGAGTTTGTTTTCAACGCCCGCGAGATGATGAAGCGGGGCCACAGCTTCAAGGACTATATCTGCCCGGACGGGATCGAGAAAAACAGCGACTATCTGAAGCTGGGCGATAAGTTCTGCCGGGTGCTGTTCCTCAAAGACTACGCCTCTTATATTAAGGATAACATGGTAACGGAGCTTACCGACATGGCCCGCAACCTGATGTTCTCCATCGACATTGTGCCGGTTCCCACGGATGAAGCCGTGCGGGAGGTGGAAAACCGCCTGCTGGGTGTGGAAACCAACATCACCAACTGGCAGCGCCGCCAGAACGCCAACAACAACTTCTCTGCTGTGGTCCCCTACGATATGGAATTGCAGCGCAAAGAGAGCAAGGAGTTTTTGGATGACCTCACCACCCGCGACCAGAGGATGATGTTCGCGGTGATGACCCTGGCCATCACCGCCGACACCAAGGAGCAGCTTGACAGCGACACCGAAGCGGTGCTCTCTGTGGCGCGAAAGCACATGTGCCAGCTTGCGGTGCTCAAGTTCCAGCAGCTTGATGGCCTGCACACCGCCCTGCCCATCGGGGTGCGGAAAATCAACGCCTTCCGCACCCTCACCACCGAGAGTTTGGCGGTATTCATCCCCTTCAAGGTACAGGAGATCCAGGATAAGGGCGGCATTTACTTTGGAGAGAACGCCATTTCCCACAACCTCATCATGTGCAACAAGGCGAACCTTTTGAACCAGTCGGCCTTCCTGCTGGGCGTCCCCGGCGCGGGCAAGTCCTTCAGCGCCAAGGAGCTGATCGCGTTCCTTATGCTCCACCCGGATTATGCCAATGACGACATCCTGATTTGCGATCCGGAGGGAGAATTTGGCGCACTCGTCAAAGCCCTGGGCCGGGAGAAAGCGACGGTGGCCCATCTGGTGGCAGGCGGTAAAGACCGCCTCAACGCCATGTATATGGTGGAGGGCTACGGTGAGCAAAACCCCATCGTGGAAAAGAGCCAGTTTGTCATGTCCCTTATCGAGCAGATCGACAAGCGCGGCGTGGGGCCGCAGCACAAATCCATCATCGACCGCTGCACCGCCCTGGTGTACCCGGAGGCGGAGAAAGCCGGGCGGGCCGCCACCCTCTGCGACCTGCGCCGGAAGCTGCTGGAGCAGCCGGAGGACAAGGCCAAAGAGATCGCCCTTTCCCTGGAGCTTTACACCACCGGCTCTTTGGACATCTTTGGCCGGGAAAGCACGGTGGATTTGAACAAGCCCTATGTGGTGTTCGACATCCACGGTCTGGGCGAGCAGCTAAAGCCTGCCGGTTCCCTGGTCATCACCGATACAATCCTGAACCGCGTCACCCTCAACTGGAAACGGGGCAAGCGCACCCATGTGTTCATCGACGAGTTCCATGTGATGTTTGAAAATGAGCAAAGCGGCATTTTCTTTAATTCCGCATGGAGGCAATTCAGAAAGCGCGGCGCTTATCCGACGGCAATCACGCAGAACGTGGAGTACCTTTTGGATTCCGTCCAGGCCAGCACCATGCTCTCCAACTCGGAGTTCATCGTCATGCTGAACCAGGCGGCGTCCGACCGGGCAAAGCTGGCGAAGCTCCTCAATATCTCCAACGAGCAGATGAGCTATGTCACCAATGCGGACGCAGGCTGCGGCCTCATCCGGTATGGCAGCGCCCTGGTGCCTTTTGTCAACCGGTTCCCCCGCGACACCAAGCTCTATGCTTTGATGACCACCAAGCCCGGTGAAGGCGTATTCGGCGGCGAGGAGGTGCCGGCATGAGCAATATCCGCTTTGCGTCCCTGGAGCACCGGGATTTCTTTTTGGATATGATGAGCGAGGCGCGGCGGAACGACTGTTACCACCGGGCCTTTTTCTATGTGATGGGGATTGCCCCGGAAACGCGGGCAAACATCCGCCAGATGTTTGATTTCAAGCAGGATTGCATTGAACCGGATGGTATGCACGGCGGCTGGCAGACCAGCGGCACCGTCCGGGTGTGCCGCCTTGCTTTTAATCTCTGGAACGGCTACACCGACCCGGAGCACAGTAACGCCTATTCCCCGGAGGATTTGTTCTGCTGCGAGTTCGCCCCCTACTTTATGGAAGGCGTGAAAATCCGTTACCCGGAATACTGCCGGGAGCTGCCCCCTGTAAGAAAGCAGGCGGAACCGGCGCGATGATACTTTTGAGAATGGAGGAATGAACCATGGCTGAACCGGCTCTTGCGCTGCGGGACCATCCGCAGATCATAGACCTGATTTCCGTTCTGGAACAGAGCGGGCTTCAAAAACAAAAGGAAGAAGTACAGGCCCTGGTGGGCTATATCGACGGCATGGAAGAAAAGCTGTCACAGATGATGGACGAAATGAAGGAAATGCGCATGGAGGTGGGCAAGCTCCACGACAAAGGAATCCGCGCCCGGTGCTCCCAGCTTGTGGACACTGTGGAGGGTAAAGTCCGCCAGACCAAAGTAATGGTTTCCACGGCAAAAGAAAACCTCATTTCATCTGCAAAGCAGATGGTGCAGACTTTCCGGGAGAAAGGGCGCTCCGCCCTGTGCCATGCGGCCCAGGCCCTGCGTATCCCCTCGGTTCTTTCCCGGATGGGACGGGGCTTTGCCCATGCGGAAAAAAGCATGGGGCAGCTTGCCGTGAGGCTGGACGCTATGCGGGAGGAACTGCACCAGGCGGGCGGCCACATCAAAAACGCCGGGCTTGCCCTTGCGGGAAAGGAACCCCAGGAAAGCAAGGAATTATCTGCGGATAAGGGTGTGCTTGCCAAGCTGCGGAGCTTTGTGCTGTACTGCGGCAAGGCATTTTCTGAGATGGATCGTGACACGGCGCTCACGGTGGAGCGAATCAATGGAGGGCGTTCATCAGTGAAAACTGAGCTGCAGGGGCTGAAATCGGCCCAGGCCGGGCAGCGCCGCCAAGCGGCCAGTAAAGAACAGGCACGATAAGTACAGGAGGGTGAAAATATGAGTGACAAAGTTAAAAACAGACTACTGATTGCGGGGGCGGCCCTTTGTGCCGCCCTTTTCCTTTTCTCCGGGGCTATGCTCTGCCGGGAATACCTGGATCAGAAGCAAAGCGCCGAAGCCTTTGACGAGGTGGCCGAGCTGGTCAAAGAAGATGGGGAGCTGCCCACGCTGGAGCTGGCCGATGACCCGGCCCAGGAGCCAGAAGAACTCACGGCCTTTGAGAAATATGCGGATGTGTACGCCCAGAACAGCGACCTGCTGGGCTGGATTTCCATTCCCGGCACCCGGATTGATTACCCTGTCATGCAGACCAAGGATAACCCCAACTTCTATCTGAAACACGCTTTTGATAAGTCGTACAGCAGCTATGGGGTGCCATATATGCAGGAAAACTGCGACGTCGGCATTTCCGACAATCTGGTGCTGTACGGCCATCACATGAACAACGGCAGTATGTTCTCCGACCTGTGCAAGTACGAGAGCGAGGATTTCTACCAGGAGCACAAGACCATCCGTTTTGATACCCTGGACAGCTTTGGCGAATATGAGGTAATTGCCGCCTTCAAGACGGTGGCCTATTCGGAGGAAGGGTTCAAGTATTACCACTTCGTCCGGGCCGAGCAGGAAGAAGATTTTGACGAGTTTATTGCCAAGTGCAAAGAACTGGCGCTCTATGATACGGGTGTGACTGCGGAATATGGCGACCAGCTTATCACCCTTTCCACCTGCGAGTATTCCCGGACCAACGGGCGGATGGTGGTTGTGGCCAAGCTGCTGGAGGAATAAGGGGGGGCCCGCCCTGGGAAGGAGGTGAAGCCCATGGGCAAGGGCATTAAAACAAGAGTTTCTGAGAAAAAAGGCATTAAAGCGATTGATAAAGCGGCGGTTGCTTCTGAACGGATGAAGGAGGCGTATATCCGCACCAAGGATAAGGCCGACCACAGCCTGTATGCCGAGGAGGGTTCCCCCGGTGAGTATGCGTCCGACCGTCTTTCCGCTGGGGTGGATAACGTCGCCCATGAAGCGGTCCACCAGTTTGATAAACAGGGCCGCAAGGGGGTTCAAACGACCAAGGAGAACATCTCCAAGGTCAAGGAGAAAATCCAAAAGCGGAAAGCCGCAGCGGAACAGCCGAAAAAACAAGCGGAGAAACAGGCGGCCCGGCAGGCTGGGCAGCCTACCACACGCTGGAGTGGCCGTCAGGCGGCGGATACGGTTTCCGAGCCGGCCAAGGCGGTCCGTCAGGAGCGCGGGGCCATCAAGACCCTGGACCGCAGCAAGAAAGGCATTAAGACAGTGGACAGGAGCCGCAAAACCATCAAGCAGGCTTCTTCCACAGCCAAGGGGACGATAAAAACCGCCAGCAAATCCATCAAAACGGCGGAAAAGACTGCCAAGGCCAGTATTAAGACCAGTCAGCAGGCGGCCAAAGCCGCCCAGCGGACTGCCCAGGCCACGGCGCGGGCTGCCAGGGCTGCGGCCCATGCTGCCCGTGTAGCGGCCCGGACTGCGGTAGTTGCGGCAAAGGCGGCGGTCAAGGCTACGGTTGCGGCTGTGAAAGCCATCATTGCGGCGACCAAGGCGCTGATCGCGGCCATCGCCGCGGGCGGTTGGATTGCCGTACTGGTGATTATTGTGATCTGCCTCATCGGTATGATTATTGGCTCCTGCTTTGGCATTTTCTTCTCCGGCGAGGATTCCGGCACCGGGCAGACCATGCAGACTGCTGTACAGGAGATCAATACAGATTACCAGGAGAACCTGGATGAAATCAAGGCGTCCCACAGCTATGATGTGCTGGAGATGTCCGGTTCCCGCGCTGTGTGGAAAGAGGTATTGGCGGTTTACGCTGTCAAAACCACCACTGACCCGGACAACGCCCAGGAAGTGGCCACCATGGATGATGAGAAGCTGGAGCTTTTGAAGGACATCTTCTGGCAGATGAATGAGATTTCGTCCAGCACATCCACCCAGACGGAAACGGTGATTGAAACATCCGATGATGGTAACGGAAATATCGTGGAAACGGAAGTAACCATCACACGCACCTATCTGTATATCACCGTCAGCCATAAGACCGCCGAGGAAATGGCCGACCAGTTCGGCTTTAACGAGGACCAGCGGGAACAGATGGCGGAGCTTCTGGCCGATGAGAACAATTCCCTGTGGTCCCAGGTGCTTTACGGCATTACCGGAGGGGACGGCGAAATCGTCACGGTGGCGCTCTCCCAGGTGGGCAATGTCGGCGGCGAACCGTACTGGAGCTGGTACGGCTTTGGCAGCCGTGTGGAATGGTGCGCCTGCTTTGTAAGCTGGTGCGCCAATGAGTGCGGTTATATTGAAGCCGGCGTGATCCCGAAGTTTGCAGCCTGCGCGTCCCAGGGTGTTCCCTGGTTCCAGGAGCGCGGGCTGTGGCAGTCGGGAAGCTATGAGCCGCGTTCTGGCGACATCATCTTTTTTGACTGGGATGGCGATATGTCAGCCGACCATGTGGGTATTGTGGAAAAAGTCGAGAATGGCCGTGTCTATACCGTAGAGGGCAACTCCGGCGATTCCGTGCGCCAGAACAGTTATCCTATTGGGTATTCTGATGTGCTGGGCTACGGTTGCCCGGCCTATTAACTTCCTCAAAAAAAGAAGAAACCCAGCCGCGTAGTCGGCTGGGTACATAACTTTGTATGGCCGTATGCGGCAACACTACCTGAAGGAACACCGGCCCGGCCTTTACAGCAGCTTGATTTTGAGCGAAAAGCTGTACCCGCACCTGTTGGAGATTGACCGGGCGGCGCGGGAGCGGATGGACGCCATGCTGCCCCGGATGATGGAGGCGGCGGGTGTCATCGAAGAACTGAAAGACCATGACCCTATGCGCTGGGTGGGGCTGATGAACACGCTGAAAGCGCAGGTGGAGGAAATCCTTTATTCCGAACTAATTTTAGAAAATTGAATAACTAAAATGTGAAAACATTGGCGCAACTAAACGGATTATAATTTCATTGGTTGCGTCAATATTTTTGATGAAACACGAAATTTATACGGCCCTCTTGACAATCTCATTTTCTCTGGTATAATTAAAACGGTGTTTTTAATACAATGTTTTTAAAACGGTGTTTTAAAAGAAAGGCAGGTAATCAATGGCAAGCAGAATCGAAGAATTTGACGAGAAGATTCTTGCCTGCGCGAAAGCAGAATTTTTAGAAAAAGGTTATACGGATGCCTCGATACGGACGATTGCTCAAAATGCCGGTGTCAGTACCAGCACAATATATACGCGGTATTCGGATAAAGAGGGATTATTCCGATTTCTTGTTGAACCAGCAGCTAACGGCATGAAAGAGCTATTAAGGCAATCATTAAGCAGCTTTTCTTCTTTGACAGAGCGCGAGCAAAACGAAAAATTTATGGAGTATTCAGACCGTGGCTTTGAAGTTGTGATTGCATATATCTATGATTATTTTTCTGAATTTAAGTTGCTGATTACCGGAGCGCCGGGGAATTATTATCAGGAATTTTTGGAAGGATTAGTGGAACTGGATACGGATTGTACAAAGAAATTCTTGATTCAAGTTGGAAGTAAAGCTCTGTCGGAAGGGCGAATTACAGATGGATTCTTACACGTTGTTTCCAGTGCTTTTTACTCCGGTATATTTGAAGTGGTAATTCACAATATGCCGATGGAAGAAGCAAAGAAGTATATCAATGAGCTGCGTGCTTTTTATGGGAATGGCTGGAAAGAATATTATCAAAAATAAGAAAGAAGGTGCGAAGGAAATGCAGAAAACAGAAAGCTTTTGCGTGGACGAAAGCGGATGGATTCACTGTCCTTTTTGTAAATGCAGAACACGGACAAAGATACGGGCAGATACTTCATTGAGGAACTTTCCAATATTTTGTCCCAAATGCAAGCAGGAATGTTTGATAGATGTTGACAATATGAAAATACGATTATCAGTAGTGCCAGACGCTAAGACGCAGAGCCGATAATTTGTTTGTGTAAAATCACATGACAGATTATCGGCTTATTCTTTTGAATAAGAGTTAGCAAAACCTAACTAAAGGAGGGATTTATATGAATCAGTCGCAAGGCGGGAATCCATTTGGCAGGCTTGTAGAGTTTGCCAGACCGCATAAGACTGGCTACATCGTTTCGGTTGTTTTAGCTGTGTTGGGAGTTGCCTTTGGTATCGTCCCCTATTTTGCCACAGCCAGAATGACGATTGAGTTGCTCTCCGGTAATCGGGATTTATCATTTTACATGGTGTGGTGTTTGATTTCCGGGGGCTGTTTTGTCCTAAAAGCAATATTGATGGGAATATCCACAAGGGCATCCCATGAAGCAACTTTTGAAGTGCTGTCAGAGGCAAGGCGGAAAATTGCTGCAAAACTTACCAGAGTGCCTATGGGCTACATTCTCAATACTCCGTCCGGGCAGCTAAAAAATGGCATGGTGGAACGTATCGAACAGTTAGAGGTTCCCCTTGCTCATGTAATCCCGGAAATGACTTCAAATCTTCTTGTGCCGATTGCAATCATCGTTTATCTGTTCATCCTGGACTGGAGAATGGCGTTAGTATCGCTGATTACAATTCCGGTCGGAATGATGTGCTACATGGGAATGATGAAAGAATATCCCAAGAAGTACGGGGAAGTTGTGAAAGCCGGGAATCACATGAGCGCAACAACGGTAGAATACATAGGCGGTATTGAAGTCATTAAAGCATTTAACCAGGCAGACAATTCCTATCAGAAATTTACAGATGCCGTACATGCAAATGCAAACCTGATTTTAGACTGGATGAAAGACACACAAAAGTATTCGGCGGTTATGATGAGTGTATGGCCTGCGGCGCTGATTAGTGTACTTCCAGTCGGGTGCCTGTTTTACATGAATGGTTCCCTGCCAGCCGCAACCTTTATTATGAACGCTGGGCGACCATGCACAACCTCAAACAAATGGCCGCGACGCTGAATGTGTATCAGGAACACGGCTTTACTTCCCCGGAGCAGTTAGAAGCCGCCGTTGATACCGCCTATCAGGAAATGCGCCAGACCAGCGGCGAACTGAAAGCACTGGAAACGAAGCTACAAGGAAAAAAGGAGTTGCAGCAACAGGTACTTGCCTATGACTACACCCTCTATGACAAAGACACCCTCCGTCAGATGGATGGCGGCCAGTTGGATGCGCCGGAACTGCCCCTATCCACCGCCGCCCTGAAAATCTGCGAGATGCACGACCTGGGAGGCCAGTCCATCAAGTATGCGCCCCTTGCCATGATCGAAACCTTGCAGGAGGCGGCCTACCAGCAGATGCAGGAGGCAGCGGCCCAGGCCGCCGTCCCGGAGAGTACCATGCTGCCGGATGCCCCGGAGCAGACGCTGGATGAGTACCCTATGCCGGACCCGATGCTCACGCTGGATGATTTGGAAAAGTGCGGCTACCGGGACGGGGATATGCTCCCCCTCTCCAAAGAGCGGGCGATGGAGCTTTACGAGCGGGATCTGACCGTGTATGCGGTGGTAGATGGCGGCGGCGCGGAGATGCTGTTTGACCGGGAGGAATTTGACACCCAGGCCGCCGGGACCATGTATGCTGTTTCCCGCGAAGAATGGGAGGAAAGCCCGGAGTTCGATGCGCGGGTACAGGACCGCCTGAACCATCAGGAAGAACGGGAACGGGCATTTCTTTCCCATGAGGGGGACTGCTTCGCCATTTACCAGGTGTCCGAGAATGACCCGCAGAGGCTTCGTTTTATGAATATGGACTGGCTGAACGCCCACGACCTTTCTGTGGAGCGGGGCAACTATGATCTGGTCTATACCGCTCCGCTCCCGGAAACCGGCAGCATTGACGGGCGGCTTCACAAGCTGTTTGAACAGTTTAATTTTCACCGCCCGGCAGACTTCCACAGCCCATCCATGAGCGTCAGCGACATCGTTGCGATAAAAAGGGATGGCGTGGTATCCTGCCATTACTGCGACAGTGCTGGCTTTCAGGAAATCCCCGGCTTTCTCCCGTCCAATCCGCTGAAAAATGCGGAAATGACCGTTGAGGATGATTACGGCATGATTGACGGCATCATCAACAACGGCTCCAAAGCAACGGTTGCGGAGCTGGAGGCGCAGGCAAGAGGCGGACAGCCCATTTCCCTGATGGACCTGGCAGATGCCGTCCACCGGGAGGAACGGGACAAGAAGAAATCTGTGATGGAACAGCTCCGGCAGAGTCCGAAACAGGAGCGGAAAAAGACAGCGCCCAAAAGGAGCGCGGAAAGGGAGCTTTGATATGAACAACTTTACCTTTGAAGAAATCAACCTGATGTGCATTTACAATTCCGGGGACGGGACCCGCCAGGAGCTGATCGAGGCCCTCACCGAGATGCGCGGCTACCTGGGCACAGATGAAACGGAGCTTTTAGAGCTTACCGACTCTGCCCTTGCAAAGCTGTCCGCCATGACCGATGAAGCATTTGCCGAGCTGGAACTGTACCCGGATTTTGACGAGGTATAATTTTTATTTTAACCTGTATTTCCTCTTGACATCTGTACCATACCGTTCTATACTGTAATCAAGACATAATACAGTTAATACAGTATAGAACGGGTGGAGGTGAGAATTTGGAGATTGTCGTAAGCAACAAGGCAAGCCAGCCGCTATATGAGCAAATTGCATCACAGGTGAAGGCTGCCATTATGAGCGGTGAGTTGAGTGCCGGTGAAGCACTCCCGTCAGTACGAGCTATGGCAAAATCCTTGCATATAAGTATTTTGACAGTTCAAAAGGCATACGGTTGCCTGCAAGACGATGGATTTATTGAAATAACTGCCGGAAAAGGATGCTATGTATCGGCGCAAAATCAAGACTTCTATCTGGAAGAACAGCAAAAGAGGATAGAAGAAAAATTTGCGGAGGCAATCGAGATTGCCCGTACAAGCGGAATATCTCTGGATAAGCTGACAGAATTACTCACACTTATGTATCAGGAGGATGAATGCGAATGAATGATGCCTTGACGATTTCGGGTTTAACAAAAAACTATAAGGACTTTGTTTTGGATGGGATTTCTTTTTCCGTCCCCAGCGGTTCCATTGTAGGATTGATTGGCGAAAACGGAGCTGGAAAAAGCACTACGATCAATGCAACACTTGGCCTCATCCAGAAAGAGGCCGGTTCTGTTTCGGTTTTGGGCAAAGAAGAACTGGATAATGAGATAAAGGAGCAAGTTGGCGTTGTATTTGACGGCAGCAATTATCCGGAAATCCTCTCTCCTAGAAAGCTCAACCGAGTTTTGAAAAACATCTATCAATCTTGGGACGAACGCACCTTTCTTAGCCTTTTGAAGAAACTGTCCCTGCCGATAGATAAGCCGATTAAGCAGTATTCCAGGGGTATGAAGATGAAACTGGCAATCTCTGCCGCTTTATCCCACAACTCTAAACTGCTGATTTTGGATGAAGCCACCAGTGGACTCGACCCGGTTATTCGAGACGACATCTTGGATATTCTTCTGGACTTTGTTCAAGATGAAAACCACTCTATTTTGATTTCTTCCCATATTACCACTGATCTTGAAAAGATCGCTGACTATATCGTTTTCATACACGAAGGAAAAGTCGTTTTTTCAAAGCCTAAAGATGAACTGACGGAGCAGTACGGTATCATCAAGTGCGGAGCCGCACAGTTTGATGCCCTGGATAAATCCGACATCATTGTGTATCGAAAGATGGATTATGAATGGCAGGTCCTGATTTCCGACCGAACCGCCATGCAGAAAAAGTATCCTAAAGCGATGATTGTGCCAGCAACGATTGATGAAATCATGTTGCTCTATGTAAAGGGGGAAAAATGATGAAAGGCATTTTGTTAAAAGATTTCTATATCGCCAAGAGCGGCATTATTGTCACACTCACAGCCCTGTTTGTTTTGGCCTTTGGGCTTTCATTTTTACTTGACGCGAGTTCGATTTTGATGCTCGCACCAGCCATTGCTACTGTTGCTGTTTACATGAGCATCACCAATGACGCAAGTTCAAAATGGAATAAGAATGTGATCACAATGCCCGTATCGAGAGATCAAATTATTGGGGCAAAATATATCCTTTACCTCCTTCTTTCTGCAATAGGAATAATTGTTGTACTGGCATCGCTCGGGATAATGTCCTTGCTTGGCATGACAATAACACTCTATTCGTTGCTTTTTAATGCAGCCATCGGAATAAGTGCAGCTTTATTTGCAGGCGGTATCAGCCTTCCTTGTGTCTACTTTTTTGATGCGGAAAAATCACAAATCGTTTATATGATAGCCTTTGTAGCATCAACAGGGATTATTACAGCTCTCGTGCTTCTGATAAACTTGTTTATTCCGGTAAAAGATAATATCCTTTTGGCCTTTTATATTGTACTTGCAATCTCATTTGTCTGTTTTGCGGTTTCTTACAAAATTGCAACAGCAGTCTATCGCAAGCAGGATATAACATAAGGAACAAAGTCTCCAAAACTGAACATTAGCCGCCTCCGGCGGCGCTACTCAGCAGGAAATCAACAATGGTTTCCTGCTTTTTCTTTGCCTGAAAACAGGAGAAAGGAGGAACACCAATGACATCGAAGGTCCAGTTTTACAGTGCGATGGCCAGCTACACCGCCACCCACCTGACGGATAGCTGGCAGAAATGGACCGCATTTCTCACCACCGCCTCCCGGCTGTATAAGTACCCCTTCCATGAGCAGCTTATGATCTTCGCCCAGCGCCCGGACGCAACGGCCTGTGCGGAATATGACCTCTGGAACGACACCATGCGCCGGTATGTGCGGCGCGGCTCCAAGGGCATCGCCCTTGTGGACAATTCCCGCGAAAAGCCCAGGCTTCGGTATGTGTTCGACATTTCTGACACCGGCCTGCGGAAGAATTCCCGCCACCCCTTCCTGTGGGAGCTTCGCCCGGAGCATGAGGCGGCGGTGGCTCAGGCCCTCACTGAGCGGTTTGGCGCGCCGCCGGAAAACAACCTGGCGGAACAGCTTGAAAGCATCGCCGCCCAGCTTGTCAGCGAATATTGGGTGGAACACAAACAGGACATCCTCGACATCGTTGACGGGAGCTTTCTGGAAGGCTATGATGAATTTAACATCGGAGTGCAGTTCAGAAATGCCGCAACGGTCAGCATTACCTACTCGCTGCTGTCCCGGTGTGGACTGGAGCCGGAAGGCTACTTCGACCATGAGGACTTTTTAAGTATCTTCGATTTCAACACCCCGGAGGCGGTAGCCGCCCTGGGAACGGCGGTCAGCCAGAGCAACCAACAGGTGCTGCGGCAGATCGGCATTACCATCCAAAATTATGAACGAGCCAAATTCGCGGAAAGGAGCGTCACACATGGAGAACAACCTGACTTACACGAGGAACGGAGATTACCTGATCCCCGACCTGAAGCTGGAGGAAACGAAGCCCCTGGGACGGTACGGGAGGATGCGCCGGGATTATCTGAAGGAGCATCGGCCGGTCCTGTTCAACGCCATGATGGTGAGCGGGAAACTGTACCCGCACCTGAACGAGATCGAACAGACCATGAACCGGCGGTTGGAACAGATGATGCCGGAGCTGATGCAGACGGCGGGCGTGACGGAGGAACTGAAAGCCCGCGATCCGATGACCTGGGTGGGGCTGATGAACACCTGCAAAGCCCAGGCGGAGGAAATCCTGATGGCGGAACTTATATACAGCTAACCCTGTTCCCCTCGGAACAGGAACAAATACGGCGGATTGATGAAGGGCCAGGCGTTTTCGCGTCTGGCCCTTCTGCTGTCCCGGAACCGGAACCGGCCCCGCCAGCACCGGCGGCCCCTCGCCGGGCGCTTACCCAGGCCGACATTGATGCCGCCATCCAGGAATGGAACGGCAACATCGAGAGCAAGCACGCGGTTGTCCGCTACATGAAGGACCATGCCCGTGAAAAGGATACCGCCGCCTGGCTGCGGCAGGAATACGGCGATGGGCTGCCTGCCTTTCCTGTCACAGCAGATGGCGCGGCGGGCGATGTGCCGTGGCCCAAAGTACAGCGCCGGATCGCCCAGCTCATCAAGGAGGACCGCTTCTATACCCAGGAAGAACAGGACCGCTTTGACAACATCGACCCTATCGCCATCCGGGAGGCCCTGGCCGAGCGCGGGATTGTGGACGGTCAGGTGACGGACCCGGAGAAACTGGACAATGCCCCTTTCATCCGGCAGGTGATGCGGGATGTGGAGGCCATCGCAGCCGAGGAACGCACCGAGGCGGAGCCTCCTGCCACCGTCCGGGAGATTTACGAGAAGTATCTGCCCATTGTGCGGGAAAAGGTATTGGCGGATAAGCCATACCGCAACGCCTGCCGCAATTCGGACCGGGAAAACGCCATGATCGAGGGTGCGGAGGCGGTAAAACGGGCGGTCCTCTCTATTGAGGATACTGCTTTCCTGCGGCTTTACTATGACCTGGCCAGCTTTCACAACAATCTCCATCGGGCAGTGCTGGAGGAAACTTACGCTGCCCTGACGGAGCCGCCTGCGCCGGACTTATCCGGCCAGCCCATCACCCGCGAGAGAGACACCATCACCATCGGGAACGGGGAGCCGACTCATGAGATTGACATCACCGTTTCCGATGAGGAATATGAGGCCATCCAGCAGGCCATTCCGGAGGAAAAGGTCTATGACCCTGCCGCGTCGGTCTACCATGAGGGCGATACGGTCTATCTGAACAATCAGGAATACCAGATCACAGAGCTGCGGGAGGATACGGTACAGCTCCTTCCCGCTGGCATGGCTTACCCCATCTTCCGGGCCGAGAGCCGGGAACGGTTTGAGCAGCTTCTACAAAACGACCTGCGAAACGGCCCCATTACCGAGTTCCTTTCTGCTGACCCGGAGAAAGCGGACCAGGACCTGCGGGAAGTGCTGACTTCCGGCCTGTTTACCTGGCAGGACAAGGAGTATATTTCCCGCTGGCTGCGGGATGGCGAGGGCAATACCAAAATCGCCCAGCGCCTTTCCGAGCTGTATGCCGGGCGCGTGGAAACGATGGACCTTTGCTTATGTGTGATAAAGAAGCAATAGAAGTGCAAAAAATTTTGCCGTTCCTATCCGACACTTGGCCATTGTGTCGGATAGGTCGGGCGGTTATTCGGGCAAGTCAATCTTGCCGACAAAGCTGTAATAAATCTCAATGTCCTGCCTGCGGGTGCCGTTCTCATCATAGCTGCACTCATGCACCACAATTTTCTCGATCATTTCCCGCAAGAGAGTGGGGGTCAGTTCTTCAAAGGCAAGGTGCTTGCGGACAATGCCCATAAATTTCTCGGCGTTGACGGTAGCTGCCTGTGACTTGTCCAGTTCGGCTTGCAGGGCGGCGGCTCTCTTTTTCAGCTCCGCTTGCTCGGCTTCGTAGTCAGCCGACAGTTCCATGAAACGCTCATCGCTGATTTTGCCGTTCACATTGTCCTCATACAGCCGCTTGATAATGCGGCTCACTTCGGAAATGCGCTCCTGCGCCTGTTCAAGCTGCTTGGTGGCTGCGGCGGTCTTTCTCTTGCCGCCGATCTCGTTCTGCTGGATAAGCAGCTTCACAAAGCGGCTCTCATGCTTGGCGGCATATTCCGTCACTTGCCGGAGATTGGAGAGGACACCGGCGGTCAACAGGTCGGTGCGGATAAAGTGCGCCGTACAGTCACGGGTGCGCTTCTTGTAGCTGCCGCAGATGTAACAGTCCTGCTTACGGGTCTTGTTCTGATACCGCTGCTGGTACATCACATGGCCGCAGTCGGCGCAGAACAGCATACCGGAGAACAGCCCCACTTCATCATAGCGGTTCGGGCGTTTGCGCTGCTTGCGTAACTCCTGCACGCGCTCCCATGTTTCCCGGTCTATGATAGGCTCATGGTGGTTCTCAAAAATGGCCTGCTTCTCGATGGGGTTCTCTACGCTGTGCTTGGTCTTGTAAGAGGGCTTCTCCGTCTTGAAGTTTACCAGACAGCCGGTGTACTCCCGGTTTTCCAACAGGTGGACAACGGTATTTGTCGCCCATTTGCACTCATAGCCGGGGTGGTAGCGGCGGGTGCTGCCCGTCCTGCGGTATTCCAGCGTCCCCGGCGTGGGGATTTGCTGCTCCGTAAGCATACGGGCAATCTTGGTCGGGCCGTTCCCGGCAAGGCAAAGCTGGTATATCTGCCGGACTACCGGCGCGGTTTCCTCGTCAACGATATAATTCTCGTCCTCGTCCATGAGGTAGCCGTACACCGGCTTGCTGGTAACGGGCTTGCCGCTCATGCCTTTTGCTCTCTTAACTGCCTTGATTTTCTTGCTCGTATCTCTCACCAGCCATTCGTTGAACAGATTTCGCAGAGGGGTAAAATCGTTGTCCATGCCGCCGTTTGCGCTGTCCACATTGTCGTTGACAGCGATAAAACGCACTCCCTTTTGAGGGAACAGCATTTCCGTGTAAAACCCTACCTGCAAGTAGTTACGCCCTAACCGGCTCATGTCTTCTTGTGTCAAGTAGGGACTAAAAAAATTTTGAGAATTTACAAGCCGTTCATAGGTGGACAACCACCCGTGAACGGCTTGCGTTTTCTCTATGCTCTTGTGCCGTTCTTTGTGCGACGCTTCTTATACGCCGCCGCAAATGCCTCCATCATCGGAGTGACCGGAAGCTCGTTGTCAGGCTTGGACAGATATTCGAACCGAATGCCGTTCTCCCGAAACTTTCGCTCAAACCTCATGAAAGAGGAAGTGTCCCGGCTGATTCGCGAGGTGTCGCGGGTGAGGATCGTACCGATGTCCTGACGCTTGGCTTCGTTCAGCAGGAAGTTCATGATACCTTCCGTATGGATGCCGGAGATGCCGTCTGCCGCCACAGCAGCAGCCACCTCATAGCCTTTGTCCTTCGCATAGCGTTCCAGCTCTTCCCGCTGGTCTGCTGCCGCAAGCTGATCCGCACAGGCAACGCGGATATAAAGAAATACTTTCATTTGGCTTCTCCTTCTGATGTAGTGAGGAAGTCCTTGAACTTCCAGACGATTTCTATGTTGTCAAGATCGTAAATGTAGACCGCAGAAATGAATGCGTGGGTCAGCTCATAGGTCAGAGCTTTGCAGTCGGCGTACTGTTCGCAGACCGCATCCAGCTTTTCATCTGAACAGGCGGTCTCGGAGTCAAGCTCCTTCATCCGCTCGTGACTGCGCTGGATTACTCCATCGTTTTCAGCAATCTTCACATCCGCTGCCGCCTTCTGCTGAATGTACGCCTCCTTCGTGATGCTTCCGGCTGCATACTTCTCGTAGAGCCTCAGCTTGGACGCCTTGTGCTGCTCGTTCTGCTTTTGCAGAGTGCGGATTTTATCAGCACATTCCTTGATGGCAGATTTCCGCAGATCACCGACTTCGCGGTTCTGTATTGCTTCCTTCTGTGCCAAAGCAAGAAACTGAGTAAGGGCATGGAAGACAACCTTCTCAATATCCATTTCCGGAAAGCTCCTGCCAACCGGACAGTCTGTGTTTCCGTTGTTGACCGAGTGAATGCACTGGAAGTATCGAATGCCAGCCTTGTTCTTTCGGCGTGTCATAGCACGTTTACAGTTACCGCAGCGGACGAGTCCCTTGAGCGGATAGTCATGCTGCTTGCGCGTGGGATTCCGTCCTCCGCCTCGAATGACCTTCTGAGCAAGCTCAAAGTCTTCCTTGCAGATAATCGCTTCATGCGTTCCTTCTACAATAATCGGCTCATTGACAACACGCTTTTTTGAGCCGACACCGCAGGACTTCATTTTGCGGCTGACCAGTGTTCCGGTGTAAACAAGGTTTTTGAGGATGTTATAGACCATCACGGTTTCCCAACTGATTTTCTCGCTCATGTTACTGAACTTCTTCTTGTCGGGATGCTTGCTCTTGAAGTATTGCCCCGGCGTCGGGATGCCGTCATCATTCAGGCTGCGGGCGATCTGAGAGGTGTTGCTGCCTTCCAGCGCCTCGCGGAAAATACGACGGATCACATCAGCCGCCTCCGGGTCTACGGCAAGTTTGTTCCGAATGGTGGGATGCAGGACGTAGCCGTATGGGGCGTAGCCACCGACATACTTGCCCTGCTTCATCATCTGGATTTTTGCCGATGTGGTCTTTACGGAAAGGTCTTTGCTGTATGCGGCGTAGATGATGCTGCGCATAACCACTTCCAGACCGCCCGTTGTGCCTTTGTAATCGTCACTGTCATAGCCGTCGTTGATGGAAATAAAGCGGACGCCCATGAATGGAAAAGTGCATTCCAGATAGTTTCCCGTTTCAATGTAGTCACGAGAAAAGCGGGAAAAGTCTTTGACGCAGATCAGGTTAATCTCGCCGCGCTTGACCTTCTCCATCATCTGCGTGAACTGAGGACGGTGAAAGTTCGTGCCGGTATAACCGTCATCCGCAAACTCAGACCGCTGACAGTGAGACAGCTCCGGATGATTGTCAAGAAAGCGATTGATGAGCATACGTTGGTTGCCGATGCTGTCACTTTCCGCCTTGCTGCCATAGCCGGTATCTTCATCAGCCATTGAGAGGCGGATGTAGATGCCGATGTTGTATTCATTGCTCATTTACATCGCCTCCTGTACTTCCTTGATACTCTGAACGGTCAGAGCGTAAATATCGCCGTATTTCATGACCAGCTCGATTGAGCCGTCCTTATGGACTTTTACAAGCTCTACGGACTTGTCAACTAACTCATGAGAGAGCATCGTTGCACCGCTGACGGATTTCATCAGCGTGAGCCACTTGTTGTCCTCGGACATTGCCTCGGCAAACTTTACCTTCCGCTGAACCGCTTCATCCAACCGCCGGGAAAGGTCGGCATACTGCTCATCGTAGGCTTTCTTGGCAAAGACGTATTCCTCTTCATCGAGAATGCCTTCTGTGAAGTCCTCATAGAGCCGAGTACGCTTCTTGGAGATGCCGCTGAGTTTCAGATTCAGGCTTGTGATGAGCGCATTCTGCTGATCGCGGATGCTGCGTTCGCCTTCACTGTTTCTCAGTTTGGCAAGCAGCTTGTCGTAATTGAGAGCCGCCTTGACTTGAAGCTGGATCGCCGCAAGCACATCGGCTTCGAGCTTATCCTGCCGCGTATAGTGCGGCGTACAGAGGTTGCCGCGCTTGACGGATGAACTGCACTCATAGAAGGCGTACCATGCGCCGTCCTTGCGCTTGTCAACGCGCTTGCGATGGAAATAGAGCTTCCTGCCGCAGTCTGCGCAGACGATTTTGTCTTCAAAGAGATTGAACAGTGTAGCGCGGATTTCCTCCGTGCGCTCCATCTTCTCAACCCTTGTCTTTGCAGCAGCGCTCCGCATTTCTCGTACCTTCTGGAAGTCCTCACGGGAGATGATCGCCTCGTGGGTGTTGGGAAAAACAATCCATTCCTCGCGGTCGATATGCTGATTCTTGACGCCCTTGTAGATGGCGTTCAGCGTCCGTCCGAGAACGGTATCTCCGACGTAATGGGGATTATCCAGAATGGTAGTGAGTGAGGACTTATTCCAAATCTTCTTTGCCGTAACATTGCCTGTGCGGACGCCGACCTGATACTTTTGAAACTCCGGATTGGGTGCGTTCATCGCATCAAGCCGGTCTGCAATCGCCGGAAGAGACAGCCCTTCAATCTTCCATTGGAAAATCTTCTGAACAATCGGCGCGGTTTCCTCATCAAAGACCATATTGCTGTGTTCTTCATCCCAGCGATAACCATACGGGAGATTGCGCTTCTTGAACTCTCCACTTTCCATCTGTGCCTTGAGCGCGGTAGAAACCTTGCGGGAGATGTCCTTCGAGTAGAGTGTGTTGATCATGTTTTGCAGAGGGATAATGAGGCTTTCGCCGGAGCCGTCCGTATCAAAGTTGTCGTAGTTCTCTTTGATGGCGATAAACCTAAGCCCGATCTGCGGAAAGACCCGTTCCAGATAGGTTCCTGCCTCGATGTAGTCACGCCCGAACCGGCTGAGATCACGAACCACAAGGCACTTGATCCTGCCGGTGCGGATGTCGTTCATCAGACGGTTGAACTCCGGTCTGTCAAAAACCGTACCCGTTCGTCCGTTGTCCACATAGGTATCTATCAGATTCAGGTAGGGACGCTCTGCAATGTACGACTTGCAAATCTCAATCTGATTTGCGATGACATCCACCTTTTCGGACTTGCCGCTGTTTTCAACGGAAAGACGGGCATAGATGGCTGTTGAGAAGACCTCGGAAGAGACAGATTCAATAACCGGCTCTTCGACTGCAATTTGTTTTCTGCTTTTTCTTGCCATTTGCTCATCCCTCCTTTATACGGCAATATCCAGTTCGTCGGCATAGCCGAGAATGTATTCAAGCGTCTGCTGGTATTCGTCCCTATATTTGAAGACGATTTCGATTGCATGGTTTTCGTGTATCAGAATGCGGTCAACAAGGGACATCAGCACACGGCGGTTCAGTTCTTCGACGTTTTCATATTGCTTGAAAAGCGTTACCCAGTTCCGTTCGGTCGTGCCGGTTGTCACCGTCTGCTTCATTTCTTTTTTGACCCGCAGAAGTGCCTCCTGTTTGTCCTCAATGATTTTGGTGTAGCTGCTGCGGAACTCGAAGTATTCCGATTTATCAATGACGCCGCCGATGAAGTTCTCGTAAAGCCCCAGCTTGAGCTTTTGGTACCGTTCAATCTCTTCCTCGATTTTGGCGATCTGAGCTTCGTAATTGAAAGCCTTACGGCTCTGAGACGGAAGCCGTTCTATCATCGCAAGCGCGTGTTCCAGATTGATGACAAGCTCGATCTGGTCATGAATGGCACGGAAGACCTTCTCTTCAACCTCTTTTGCGGCGATGCTGTGCGGGCTGCACGTCCGGCTGTGCTTATTGGTGGAGCAGACGTAGTAGATATACTTTTTCGTCTTCGACGGGACGGTCTTGCGGATCATTGGCTGCTGACAGTCTCCGCAGAACAGAAAGCCGGAAAACAGGTGTGCTTCGTCCTGATCGGGTGAGCAGCGCATATCCCTTTGCATCATGACCTTGACTGCCATGAAGTCCTCGTAGGACACAAGAGCTTCATGCGCGTTCTCAACCTTGACCCACTCGGATTCATCCTTGCTTTTCACAACGCGGACTTTGTAGTTGGGAGTGCCGCGCTTGCCTTGCGCCAGAACGCCGATATAAACCTCGTTGGTGAGAATACGCTGGACGGCTTTGTATGTCCATTTTGCGGTATCGCCGGTTTTGAAGACGGTATCAAACTTCACACCGGCGGAATGCTTGTATTCCATTGGGGACAGAACGCCCATCTGGTTCAGACGCTTTGCAATGCGCCCAATGGAGAAGCCGTCCTTGTACATGGAAAAGATCATCTGCACATATTCGCTGACCGCTTCATCCACGATGAGCTGGTTTTTGTTCTCCGGCGATTTCATGTAGCCGTAAGGGGCGAACGAGCCGACGAACTCACCGCTCTTCTGCTTGACTTCCAGACTGCTTCGGATTTTCATGGAGATGTCCTTGCAGTAAGAATCGTTAATCAAGTTTTTGAACGGGATAACAAAGGAGTCGGACTGCGGATCACCGGTCAGACTGTCATACGCATCATTGATTGCGATGAAGCGTATGCCGAGCTGCGGGAATATCTTCTCAATGTAACGTCCGCCGTCGATGTAGTTTCTTGAGAAGCGGCTGAGATCCTTGACCACAATGCAGTCAAGCGCACCCTTGCGGATTGCCTCTTCCAGCTTTTTGAACTGAGGACGATTGAAGGAAACGCCGCTGTAACCGTCATCCACAAACGGCTCACAGACAAGCTCCAAATCCTCATGTCTTGCGATATAGTCCTCGCAGATGGCTCTCTGGCTGGCGATGGAGTTGCTTTCTACTTTGTCTCCATCCTCACGGGACAGACGGCAGTAGATCGCCGTGCGGTAAACCTTGTCTGGCATAAAAATAACCTCCGTTTTTCTGTTTGGTGTGGTACATCAAATCAGAAAGACGAAGGCTTGCTTCAACTCTTATGAAGAGGAACACAAAAACGCCACATGACCATCAAGGCAAGCGGCTTAATCCGTATTCTTCTTTTTTTGACCGATTAAATTATACCACAGGCTCAATCGCTTGTCCATAGAACCGGGCGAAAAGATTCAGACTGTTCATAAATCAAAGACCTCTCAGATAGTGTTCCAGACAATCTTCCATTGTCGTGTCCGTCTCGGCGAAGCTGATCTTCACCACAGTTTTCCCGTCCAGATAACAATAGGGATTTCTGATCTGCTTGATGAACTCCCTCAGTCTGACTTCTTGCGGTGCCGCAGGATCAAGCCGGATGCTGCTTCTTTGAACGAGTGTGCTACGGTCAACCGTTTTCGGGCTGACGCTTTTCATTGTTTCAATGCCCATCATATTCTAAGCACCTCCTGTTTCGTGAAAATATTCAGGACAAAAGGATATGGCAGAGCATCTTGTGAAGATACCCTGCCACATAGTTTTCATCCTGAAACTATATAGTAAGTTTCTTTTGGGTTTGTTTCATTGTCCGGCATATTTGCAGCTCGCGCCCCTGCCAGAAGAACTTTGCAGTTCCGGGAATGCTGCGGACTACCAATGGTCAATCGGTATCATGGGACTCTCACCCCTCCGAGGAACGCTCCGAGCCGCCCATTCAAAGAAAAGACGGAAGTATCATTATACCCGGCATCTGCATCGTCGCAAGCAGCCGCACCACACGACTGTTATAGCTCTCCGGAGGTCGCTCACTCCCTTTCGGGAGGTCTTGGCGTCGGAAGCTGTGTTGCTTCGCAGAAGCGGAAAGATCCGCAGCACTGAACTATTCAGTTTTCAAGGAGCAGTGAAGTGGTCTGATTGACCCTTTCACTTTACAACGGACATCTTTTTGCCGTTTGTTGAGTACCGCTCAAAAAAATCTTTGAAATTTTTTCTGCACCGCTGCTTTGAGGTCAAATGCAGCTCTGATGCCGATGCCTTTCCTTCGGGCAAACTCTCGAAGAGTCAGTCCTTCACGAGTCATCGCAAGATACAATTCGCGCTGCTTCTCGGTCAGAATGGAAAGAAGCTCCTTCTCTTTGAGGGCGGTAATCAGTTCCTCCATGCAGTCGCGGGAGTCTGCCAGCCATGCAGCGGACTTCACATCGTCCTCCGGCATAGCGTCAAGGGACAGCACGGTATCAGAAATTTTCTCTGCGCCGTCCTCATCCTCAGAGGTGTTGTCAGAGCCATACGAGCGTCTGATCCGCTTTTCCTCTGCGCGAAGGATTCTCATAACCTTGCGGTCAACCTCGGAAACTTCGCCGGTTCGTTTCACGCGCACCATGCACCTGCCGTCCTCCGTAGTCCAGAGGTCGTAATCGAACGCGATAGGGGTTTTAGGGATTTTCATTGTTCATCCTTTCCGCTGCGCGGGAGCAGCGGGAAGGGTGAAGACAGAAAAAGAGCCGCATGACGGTGAGGTTTGAATCCCATGCCGATAAAACAGAGCAATTAAACTCTGTCTCATGCGGCATTAGGATGACTTCACCTATCAGGCGGCTCCACAGCTCAGCTATGACATATATTTTATTTTAGAACAGAGGCTTGTCCTCCGGTTCTTACTTGGTACGCGGTCGCAGTCTTCTCATATTCAGCACATCAAAGACTGTGATCCGCCCGCATTTCTTGCACTTGGATTCTACATGACCCCTCGTGTCCTCGTAGACAGCAATGGCATTATGCTGACAATACGGACATTTCAGGTATCGGGGCTTTTGCTGGGAAATGGCAACTCTTGCCCTGCGGATTTTTTCGATCAGCTCCGGCGTCGGTTCCTGAACCCGAATGGATGCTCTCTTCATTACCACACCTCCAATGGGTCAACATACTCACTGAATGGA
Source organism: Allofournierella massiliensis (assembly GCF_004345265.1). Classification (GTDB taxonomy): domain Bacteria; phylum Bacillota; class Clostridia; order Oscillospirales; family Ruminococcaceae; genus Allofournierella; species Allofournierella massiliensis. The sequence goes on along the minus strand of NZ_SLUM01000005.1, from coordinate 124,547 downwards.
CGATCTACCATGTAGCCGAGCTGACGAAGGCGGATAGACGCCGTTGTCTTGGAGACACCGAACAACCGGCAGAAAAGGCGCAGCGTTAAGTGATCACCATACGAATACCTCCCCTCGTAATTGATCAGCGGCGTTTCTGCAAACCGACGCATTGCCAGGTCAACCTCTTTTTGAGGAAGCAGGATCGCCGCGCCCAAGACATTTGCTTGCCACTCGTTCCAGTCCTCGCGGGTTTTCAGCTCTCGCGGCGTATAGGCTGTCCGTGCGGAATATTTCATTTCGCAGGACGCCTTTACCTCTTCCGATTCCAGTTGGAAGAGAATCTGATGGGCGCACTCGTGGGCAAGGGTAAATCTGCGCTTGGCGCAGAGCCGCTGCACGTTGCCGGATCGAATGAAGCTCTCGTCCAAGATGACCTGATTACGCTTCAAAGCCAGTGTGCGCGTAATACCAAGTTCCGTGATCTTGTACTCAGTGTCGGCATAGGCAGTGACACCGCAGATGCTTCCGTCCGGCGAGAGACGGGCGAATGATACGCGAAGACCGAGATAGTTCTTTGCAAACTGATCAATGGGTGTTGGCAAAGCTGATCGGTCGGGCTTGTCCGCCTCATCCCCGAAAAAGAACCGGTTGAAGTCCTTCGTTGTTGATGCTGCAATTTCTTCAAGTTGGCGCTGGGATAAAATCATGAGCAGTTGTCCTCCTTTGCTTCGACGAACCACTTGTCTCCTTCGTGGAAAAGAAATGACTCCTTTCCGCGAATCTGAACTGTGTAACGGATGCCTCCGCCCCCAACCTTTTTGGATGTGGCGCGGCATTTGTATAGAATCTGGTCGATTTGAAAGATTACACCGTTGTCCCACCAGATAAGGCGAGGGAGGATTGCCCCCTCCTTGTCCACATCCAGCGTAACCGGGACGTATGCTTTTCTGTACTGTGTAGCCATTTCTGTTTTTCTCACTCCTGTTCCCTCATACCGGTGTATGCCGGTACGGATGATCTTCGGCAGCATAAATGCCTGTCCATTTGAACTGCTCAAAAGATGTAACTTTTTCGTGTACAACTACTCATACCCCTTGACAGGATGAGCAATTCAGGATATACTATGAGTAGTTGGATTGCTCAGTCATTATTATACGCACTTCAAGTGCCTTTGTCAATAGACTTGCGCAATTTGATGTCGCAAACTTTTTGTGAACAGGAGTGATTACCAAAATGACGTTTGGAGAGAAATTCAAGGCTGAACGGGAGAAGCGGAAGCTGACCCAGCAGGAAGTAGCCGATGCACTGGGGATCAACAGGCGTATGATTACCCGGTACGAGAACGGCATTTCCTTTCCCCGCACCAAAGACGCTTACAGAAAAATCGCGGAATACTTCAAGGTGGATGTGAACTATCTGCTGACCGAGGACGAAGAGTTTGTGGTTCAGGCATCCGAGCAGTACGGCTCCCGTGGCATGAAACAGGCAAAGGACCTGATTGAAGGGATGTCCGGTTTGTTTGCGGGCGGTACGCTGTCCGAGCAGGACAAGGATGCGGTGATGAAGGCGTTGCAGGATATATATTGGGAATCCAAAGCCCGGAATGTTGAGAAATACACGCCGAAGAAATACAAGAAGACCGGTACGGACGCAGAGGAATAACTGTCTACGTCTCGGTTTCTTGACGGATTTACTTTGACTGTTTTCAACATGAAAGGGGTGAAGGTCCCGTGATAATTCGCTCCGAGGAAATATACAAAAAGGCGAACAGCATTGTCAAAAGCTGTGGAACAAGAGATACCTTGAAGATTGCCCGTGAGCTGGGCATTCATCTCCATTTTCTTGACAATCTGAACGATCTGCTCGGAATGTACACCTACCGCCATAAAGAGCGGCATATTCTTCTGAACTCCAACATGGAGTATCTGATCATGCAAATGGTTTGCGGTCACGAGATCGGGCATGATACCTTTCACCGTGATCTTGCCAAAGGAAACGAACCGCTCCCGGAGTTCGTGCTGTTCGATATGCGCACAAAACACGAATATGAGGCGAATGCGTTTGCCTCACACCTGATCATTGATGATGATGAGCTGATTGACCTGATGAAGCAGGACTACGATGTGGTGCAGCTCTCGGCTGCAATGGGAACAAACATCAACCTGATGCTGATCAAGCTCAACGAACTGAACCGCATGGGCTGGCAGCTCAACTTGCCTTATGTACCGCACTCTGACTTTCTGAAAAATGTCAGACCGGAGGGCTGAATGAGGATGAAGGATAGCAATTAGATGAACAACAACGACTATAAAGAAGCCCTTTTCTATGCCGCTTCCATCTTTAACGAACGCTTGGGGGCAGAGTTCAGTGAGGACAACCTTGTACTGCGCTGCTTTCAGACGGAAAACCAGCAGGAAGTCTTTGAGCAGTTCTGCAAGCAGTATTTTCCTGACCGGCTGGAAGACCGATATACAGAGGACGGCTATTTTGACTTTCACGCCTCTGCATTCGTCGGCACAGGAGACGGCGCGGACGGAATCCTTCTGCGCACAGACATAGCGCGTCATCCGGCAGAGTTGAAGCACATTCTTCTGCATGAGCTGGCGCATATCTTCTGCACCCGCAACGAGCTTGGCGGAGACAACTTCTATGAACGATACTGCATGGACGATACCATCAGCCGCGAAGAGGACGGAACCATTAACGCCGGATATGCGGTCTGGCGGGAACTCGCGGCGGAGCTGATTGCATTTGAGCTGGATGACAACTGCGACGTAGTTCCGCTCCGACGCAAGAAAGACCTTCTCAGCTATTACGAAGGAGAGCTCCTGACCGGCAACGGGAAAATGGGCGTCAGCATGATTCTCTGCGAGGCGATGACCAGTGATGAGGGCGAGGCGTCTATGACATGGGATGCTGCCAAAAGCAAGTTTGCACGGTTCAAGCCCTTTGATGATCCACTGTACAGGGACTTGCTGGAACTGGTTTTTACACACGTTAGAGATTACTTTATCGTGATCGACCGCGACTTTATCTATGAAATTGGAGTTTTGTATCTGAGCATTGCCGCACAAGCGATGATTGCGTCCCTAAAGAACAGATTTCAGGAAGAATAGACAGACCGATAGAGAGAAAGGACGTGCATGATGAAGTACAAACTGTTCCGTTCCCCCGGTGATCTGGACAAGGCAGTTCGGAAGCACGAACTGGTTGCCGTGGAGACCGGCAAGAACATTGATGATGTGGCAGACGCGCTTATCCGTGCCGTTCGGGATGATCTTGCGGAAATGCCGGAGTATGCGCACTGCGAAACCGCTGCGTATGCACCGGAGCCGGTTCAGGAGCATCGCCGCGTAAGACGTTATCAGTATGAGATGATGGGTGTTGTTTACCCGCTGTATGCGGAGAAGAATATCCTGATTGATTATGGCGTGATTGAAGAGGCGGAGTAATGTCAAAGAGATATGCCAGACAACTACATAGTGCAGATGGTTTGATTGCCGCTGTCGAGCAATACGGCTTTCTGCCCTTCTTTCGGAATGAGATTCACGGCTTCTCTGTTGAAGAGCTTTGTTTGCCGGAGTTGTGGTTTGCGGATGATGTAGATGGTCCGTGGGAATGGAAAGGACCGGCTGCGCGGAGCGGCAAATGTCTTTACGGCAAACTTTTCAACAAGAAGGCTGGCTTTGTGAGCCGGGAGTGGATACCTGACTTCGCAAACTTCCGGCGTGACGGCTATGACTTTGACGCCCGTTGGGATGATGGCTTGGCGTCCTACAAGGACAAGGAGCTATATGAAGCCATAGCCGGTGAAGGCAGGATGCTTTCCAAACGGCTGAAAGAGGCTCTGAACTACCGCAAGGGCGGCAACACCGGTTTTGAGACGTGCATCACGCGGCTGCAAATGCAGAGCTATGTCTGCATCGCGGATTTCGTCTATATGCAGGACAGATACGGAAGACCTTATGGCTGGGGTGTCGCAGAGTATGCGACGCCGGAAGAACTTTTCGGGTACGACCTTATCACATCTGCATATCAGCGAGACCCGCAGGAATCCAAAGAGCGCATGATGCAGCATCTTTCCTCCATCCTGCCGGGTGCGTCTGTACAGCAGCTTACGAAGATATTGAAAGGATAAAACACCATGAGTAAGAAACTTGTAGCATATTTTTCTGCGTCCGGCGTGACCGCGAAGGTTGCCGAGACGCTGGCAGAAGCAATCGGCGCGGACATCTTTGAGATTGAGCCGAAGGTGCCTTACACGGAAGTTGACCTGAACTGGATGGACAAGAAAGCCCGCAGCACGATTGAGATGAACGATCCTGCCTCCCGTCCTGAGATTGCCGTCAAGCGGGACAACATGAAGGACTACGATACCATCTTTGTGGGCTTCCCGATCTGGTGGTATGTCGCGCCGACGATTATCAATACGTTCCTTGAGAGCTATGATTTGACCGGCAAGACGATCATCCCGTTTGCAACCTCCGGAGGAAGCGACATTGGCAAGACGAACGAACGCCTTGCGCCGAGCTGCAAAGGCGCAAAGCTGATGGACGGCAAGGTTTTCAAGGGCAGCGTCGGGCATCAGGAGCTTGCGGCGTGGGTTGAAGGACTTGGACTTTAAGGGGCAGACAACTCGGGATTTAATGGAGGGATGTTTCTATGAAATCTTTTGTTTGCAGTTTGTGTCACAATGGCATACTTGGAGGAGGTCTGTACCTCGATAGTCAGTCGCTTACTTACAAGACAAACAAGCTTACAGTTGACAAAAAATACAGAAATTTAGTTTTGCCGATGCAGGAAATAAAAGAAATCTCTTGGAAGTGGATAGTCTTTCCAATTGCAACAGTTAATATGAAAAATGGAGAACTATATAAATTCATTATTTTCAATAAATCACGCTTTGCAAAATGGTTTCAAGAGTATTCTCGATAAATACAAAGTGTCAAATTCCGGTTTAATGAACAGGAGATGATGATCGCATGAAAATCCTACATGAACTTTCTTGGCTATGGGAAACGCTGGGCATTGCGCTTGTTGCTGCGGCTGTCTGCATGGCTTGCGCTGCGCTGATTGGCAAGGCAGCGAAGAAGAAGCTCGACAAAAAGGTGTTGGCGGTCGTAGGGGCAGCGGCATTTGTGGGCGCGATTCTGGCGGTCATTCTGATCGCCCGGACACCGATGCCGCTTTGATAGGACGGAGGATAGAATAATGCCGCTTCAAATTGTCAGAAATGACATCACAAAAATGAAGGTGGACGCCATCGTCAACGCTGCCAACGAGTCGCTGCTGGGTGGCGGCGGTGTGGACGGCTGCATTCATCGTGCCGCAGGACCGGAGCTGCTGGTGGAATGTGAAACGCTCCACGGCTGCAAAACCGGGAGCGCAAAAATCACGAAGGGCTATAAGCTGCCCTGCAAATATGTCATTCATGCTGTCGGTCCGCGCTGGTATGACGGGCGGCATGGTGAGCGCGAACGGCTGATCTCATGCTATCGGACTTCGCTCATGCTGGCGAAAGAATACGGCTGCGAATCGGTTGCGTTCCCTCTGATTTCCTCCGGCATTTTCGGCTACCCGAAGGATCAGGCTCTCAAAGTGGCGATTGACACCATTAGCAGTTTCCTTCTCGAAAACGAAATGACGGTGTACATCGTCATTTTTGACCGCAAAGCCTATCAGATCAGCGGCAAGCTGTTTGCCGATATTGCAGCGTACATAGATGACCGCTATGTGGACGAGCATACTGATAATCGTTCCGAGCGTCTGCGCAGGATGAACGCCTTCCGGATGGAAGAACCCATGCCTTGCGAGGCATCCGTTTGTGAAGAGGCAATCGAACAGCTCATGCCTCCCGTCTCTGCGGCGGCTGCCCCCAAAAAGGCGGCAACCCTTGATGACGCGCTGGGACAGATCGACGAGAGTTTTTCCGAGATGCTTCTGCGAAAGATTGATGAGCGCGGCATGACGGACGCGCAGTGCTATAAGAAGGCGAATATTGACCGGAAGCTCTTCTCGAAGATCCGCTCGGACAAGTCTTATAAGCCTTCCAAGCCCACGGTCATTGCGTTTGCCATTGCCCTTGAGCTGCCGCTTGTTGAAATGAAGGATATGCTCATGAAGGCTGGCTTTGCGCTCTCCCACTCCAACAAGTTTGACATCATCGTGGAGTATTTCGTGGAGCATGGGAACTATAATGTCTTTGAGATCAACGAGGCTCTGTTTGCCTTCGACCAAAGTTTAATAGGAGCATAAGGTCTATGGATAAAGTGTTTCAGAAATTTTTGCGAAGTGGTATTGACCTTTCGCCCGTAGGGGTGGAGCGTCGTGAAGATAACAACCCATACTTTTGCACGCCAAAAGGTGCATCTATTTTTGGCTGGGCGGGTGTGGACGGCATCCACTTCTGCTTTGTTCGAGACTTTGGCGGTATGGTATTTTCCGTCAGTCCCATGAACTCGGCTCCGGATTTTGTTCATCCGCTGGCAAACGATTTTGAAGACTTTCTGAGGTTGCTCCTTGCTTGCAGTGATTCGGCAGCGCTGGAACAGGCGTGGATGTGGGATAAAGCCCAGTTTGAAGCCTTTTTGCAGGACAACCCTCCAACGCAGGATCAGCAAAGAACGCTATCAGAGCTTGCTGAGAAAATGAAATTGACGCCTATGGAACAGCCGTGGGTATACATCAAAAAGCTGCAAGCATCTTTTGATTATAGTAAGATCAAGTACACCGAGGACTATTATGATGTTGATATGAACCCAGAAGCAGAACCGACCATGCCTGAGTGGAAGGTCTACTTTGAGGGAAACTTCTGGGGACATTCGGGAAAAGACCATGCCGGAACGGAAATCCGGTTGAATAAGCAATTTGACTGGGCGAGGCATCATTGGGTTATTCCTGCGGCGTATTCTTGCAGCAAGGGACTCGTCATGGACTTTTGTATGCGTACCCCGGAAGAAGACATTCGCAAGTTCATAACTAAATGGGATTTACACCCCGAAAACGACTCCTGCGAATACTTCACGCAGGAGCAGCAAATGCAGATAGATTTAGACAATCCACTTTGCCTTGACTTTATTCCTCGTTTGGAATTGAACGGGAAAACAATGCTGACCTCCCACGGCTGTTCCGTGGTCTTTAATCCATGTTTGCCAGACGGGGTGATCAATGAAGCGGAAGCAAAGTGGGCATTGGAACACTATGATTTGGATACATCCTATGGATGGATGATTTTTCGGGCAGCTTTTCCGTGGACAAGCAAACGCCGTCCTGAAATAAAAGCCCTCTCCCTTACAATGGAGCAGCAGTCGTGTCGTGTCCCGGGACCACATTTCAAGGCACACGCTCCCGGTGATTCGTTTTCTTTCCTCCATCCGGTCAGTGGAAAAAAATACACATTGACTGTACAGGAATTAGAGCAGCAGACAATTTCCGAAAAGCGTTACGGTTCTGACCGCTGGTTTTATCCTACGCATTTTACTGCTATGAGCTATACACTTTCTCCTGAACCTGACAGCGATGTTACGATCTGTGATTGCGCTGAGGGGGACAAGCCTTTGGAAATTGCGCCATGCTCTGACCGCTATGCACCAGAGGCACGAAACGATATTGCTTGTATCGGCATTATCGGCGGAGCGGACGGTCCAATCGCAATCGTGTGTGGAGACAGCTCAAAAGAAAAACTTCATGCAGTTTGTTCCTCTCTACACTTTGAGCCGGTGGAGGGTGATATTGAATGGCGTATCGTATTCAACATTAAAAGCTCCAATGAAATGTCATTAGGGCTGATCTAAGAAGAAAGCGGAGGCAAAGAAGGTGAAACAACACACTTACATCGCAATCGACCTGAAATCCTTCTATGCCTCCGTGGAGTGCAGGGAGCGCGGCTTAGATCCTCTGGACACAAACCTTGTTGTCGCGGATGAAAGCCGGACGGATAAGACTATCTGCCTTGCTGTTACACCCTCCCTCAAAAGCTACGGCATCTCTGGGCGGGGACGGCTATTCGAGGTCAAGCAGCGTGTGAAGGAAGCGAATGCCGGACGGCAGCACGATGCGCCGGGACACAGGCTGGACGGCACATCACACTTCTTCTCTGAGCTACAAGCAGATCCGTCTTTGGCGATTGACTTCATCATCGCGCCGCCCCGGATGGCGTATTACATGGAGTACAGTACCCGCATCTATCAGGTCTACCTCAAGTACATTGCGCCGGAGGACATCGTTGTCTACTCCATCGACGAGGTGTTCATGGATGTGACGGACTACCTGAATACCTACAAGCTCTCCGCCCATGATCTTGCCATGAAGATCATCCTCGATGTGCTTGAGACAACCGGCATTACGGCAACCGCAGGAATCGGCACGAACCTCTTTCTCTGCAAGGTGGCAATGGACATTGTGGCGAAACACATCCCCGCCGACAAAAACGGCGTCCGAATAGCCGAACTGGATGAAATGAAGTTCCGGCGTGAGCTTTGGGCGCACCAGCCTCTCACGGATTTCTGGCGCGTGGGTCGAGGTATTGCCAAGAAACTTGAGCAGAATGGGATGTTCACCATGGGTGATGTTGCCCTCTGTTCAGAGCGGAACGAGGACTTGCTTTATAAGCTGTTCGGAAAGAATACGGAACTACTCATTGATCATGCGTGGGGCTGGGAGCCTACGACCATTGAGGCAATCAAGGCATACCGTCCCAGCTCCAACAGCCTCAGCTCCGGTCAGGTATTGCACTGCCCATACGAGCCGGAGAAAGCAAGGCTGGTTGTCCGGGAAATGACAGACTTGCTTGTGCTGGACTTGGTGGACAAGGGACTTGTCACCGATCAGATGGTTCTCACGGTTGGCTACGACATTGAGAACCTGACCGATCCGGCACGACGGGCAAAGTATCACGGTGCGGTGGAGAAAGACCCCTACGGGCGGGAGATTCCCAAACAGGCGCACGGGTCTATCAACCTCGACGGTCACACATCCTCTACCCGCAAAATAATGTGTGCCGTGTCAGAGCTGTTTGACCGGATCGTGGACAAGAATCTGCTTGTCCGCCGTATGTATGTTGTGGCAAATCATGTCCTGCCGGAAGCCGATGCGCCGAAGAAAAACGACGGTGCTGTCCAGCTCGACCTCTTTACCGACTATGCCGCCGAAGAGGAAAAACAGAAAGCTGTGAATGCCGCCTTGGAGCGTGAGCGGAAAATACAAGCCGCCACGCTTGCAATCAAAAAGAAGTATGGAAAGAACGCCATCCTCAAGGCAATGAATCTTGAAGAAGGTGCAACCGCGAAAGACCGCAATGCGCAGATTGGAGGGCATAAGGCGTGAACGGAAAATACGACAAGATCATGGGACTTCCTCATCACGTTTCCAAAACGCGACCACAAATGCCGATGTCAGATCGTGCAGCGCAGTTTGCACCCTTTGCCGCCCTCACCGGCTATGATTCTGCAATCAAGGAAACCGGACGTCTGACCGACGAAAGGATTGAGCTTGATGAGGGAGCCTTGACCGCTTTGAACATGAGGTATCAGCTTCTCATGGATGCCCTTGATGAAGAGCCGGAGGTTGAAATAACCTACTTCAAACCTGATGAGCGCAAAGCTGGCGGTGCGTATGTAACTGCAACCGGCGCAGTCATAAAGGTTGATGACTTTGAGCGCCTAATTACCATGCAGGACGGCACGAGGATTCCGATGGATGACATCCTAAGCATTGACGGAGAGCTGTTCTTATCCTTAGAATAATGTCGCTTGCCATGCGACCAAATGAAGTGAATACCGAAGTACAATATGACTGTAAGGTGAGACACCAAGCAGTCATTTTTTTATATACGGAGGTACAAAACATGAGAAAGAACATGACGGAGATCGTATTCATCCTTGATCGCAGCGGCTCTATGAGCGGACTGGAAACAGACACCATCGGAGGATTCAACTCCATGATTGAAAAGCAGAAAAAAGAGAATGGCGAGGCATTGATCTCTACCGTTCTCTTTGACAACGTGAGCGAGGTTATCCATGACCGTGTGCCGGTTCAGAAGGTGGAGCCGATGACCGACAGGGACTATTCCGTTCGCGGATGTACTGCCCTTCTGGATGCTATCGGCGGAGCAATTCATCACATTGGGAATGTCCACAAGTACGCAAGAAATGAGGATGTCCCTGAACATACGCTGTTCGTCATCACAACGGACGGCATGGAGAATGCAAGCCGCCGTTATGACAGCGAGACAGTTAAGAAAATGATCGAGCGGCAGAAGGAAAAGTACGGCTGGGAGTTTCTATTCCTCGGCGCAAATATTGACGCAGTTGAAACGGCAAAGCACTTCGGTATTGGAGCAGACCGAGCGGTCAATTATCACTCTGACCATAAGGGAACGCAGCTCAACTATGAGGTTCTGAGCGAAGCGGTTTCTGCTGTCCGTTGCAGCGTACCACTGGGTACGAATTGGAAAAAGCGTATTGATGAGGACTTTAATTCCAGAAAGGACGGGAGAAAGCAATGAGAACGATCACCGTAAAAGGGACAGGCAATGTCTCCGCAAGACCGGATTACATCATCCTCTCCTTGAACATTGAAACCTTATCTAAAACCTATGACCGTGCAATGTCGGAAGCTACCGAGAGAATCGAAAGACTGCAAGGTGCCGCAGTCCGCGTTGGGTATCGCAAGGAAGACCTGAAAACCACGAGCTTTGATGTCCAGACAAGGTACGAGAATGTCAAGGATCGGCAAGGAAATTACAAGCGAGAGTTTGCCGGATATGCTTGCAGCTATCGCTTGAAACTTGCCTTTGACTTTGACAGCAAGCAGCTTGCAAAGGTCATTTCTGCGATTGCGGATTGCGGTGCAAAGCCGGAACTCAGTATCGCATTCACTGTAAGAAACCCATCAGCGGTCAGCGAAAAGCTGCTGATCAGCGCGACGGAGAACGCCAGAGCGAAGGCGGAGATTCTTTGCAAAGCATCAGGCAGTACGCTTGGGCAGTTGCTCAACATCGACTACAACTGGGGCGAACTCAATGTGTATTCCAGAACGAGCTACGAGGTTGAAGACTGCATTCAGCCTCTTATGGCGATGAGTAAATGCTCTGCGCCGGAGATCGAGCCGGACGATATTGACGTGTCGGACACCGTGGCTTTCACATGGGAAATCCAATGATTTTTTGACTTTTTTGAAATCCGGTACTCAACAAACGCTCTTATTGTGTCCGTTGTAAAGTGAAGGGACATTTCACGGAGGAATCTTCGGGGAATACGATTTTGGGAGATTAGCAAGCAAATCCGGTGAGTACCCACCGGAGAAAAATCAGTTAAGGAGACCCTGCCCTTAACATCAGATTTTTGCTTGTTGGGATAGTCCCAAACCCTTCTAATCATTACGACGGAGGGCGCAGCATGGTACGAAGAACACGAGACATTCAGAAGAAGATTTGGCTGACACCACAGGAAGAACGGACGATTGCAAAGAAGATGGAGATGATCGGCACGGAGAACTTCGGTGCGTATGCAAGGAAGATGCTGATCGACGGCTACATCATCGTTGTGGACTACACAGAGCAGAAAAAGCTCGCCGCCGAAGTCAACAAGATCGGCGTGAACATCAATACCGTCTGCCGCAGGATCAACTCGACGGGACGATTCTATCAGGACGATATTGACGAGCTGAAAGAAAAGATGGACGCGGTATGGCAGTTACTAAAATCAAAGCAATCCGAGGAACTTTGAGCAAGGCAATCGCGTACATTCTGAATCCCGAAAAGACCGATGAGAAGCTGCTGGTCTCGTCCTACGGCTGTGCCAGCGAGACCGCAGCGCGGGAATTTGAGTGGACGCGGAAAATAGCCGAGCAAAAAGGGATGAATCCGGTCAGGATCATAGCCCGTCATGTGATCCAGTCCTTTGAAATTGGAGAGGTCACACCGGAGCTTGCCCACGAGATCGGCAAGCAGTTTGCAGACGAAATCCTCGGAGGAAAATATGAGTATGTGCTGACCACTCACATTGACAAAGACCATGTTCATAACCATCTGATTTTCAATGCGGTTGACTTTGTGGACTACCACGCATACAATAGCTACAAGCGGATTTACTATGATATGCGCGAGGTCAGCGACCGGCTCTGTAAGGAAAACGGTCTCTCTGTTATCCCTCCCTCTCAGAACAAAGGCATGGGCTACAAGGAGTACACCGAAGCCAAACGCGGCACGAGCTGGAAGCAGAAACTCAAGCAGACCATCGACCGGCTTGTCATTACAGCGAAGGATTACGATGATTTTCTGCGGCTCATGCAGGAAGCTGGTTATGAAATCAAGACCGGCAAATATATCTCCTTTCGCGCTGAAGGACAGGAGCGGTTTACCCGGTCTAAAACCATCGGAGAGAACTACACCGAGGAACGCATCAAGGAGCGGATTGCCGGACGGACGCCGCGCAGAAACCGGAGGCAGACCGTGCCGAAGGGCATCTCTCTCATCGGAGATATTCAGGAGCGGATCAGACTTATCGACAGCAAGGGCTATGAGTATAAAGCCAAGCTCACGATCCTCAAGGAAGCGGCACGGACACTCAACTATCTCACGGAAAACAACTTGCTCCAATACGCCGATCTTGAAAAGAAGGTCGAGGACGTTCACATCTCCTATGCCCGCACCGGCAAGGAACTGAAAGGCGTCGAAGCGCGACTGCGGGAAGTCCAACCGCTTATCAAAAACATCTCCAACTACCAGCGGCTCAAGCCCGTATATGACGCATTCCAGAAGGCAAAAGATAAGCCGGGTTTCAAAGCAAAGCATGAGGCAGAACTTGTGATCTTTGAGGCGGCACGGAGTACGCTTCTTGTTATGCAGGGCGATGAAAAACTGCCGAGCATGAAGACACTGCAAGCGGAACAGCAGCGACTTCTTGATGAGCAACAGCGGCTCTATGATGAACGTGCGAAGCTCAAAAAAGAAGTAAAGCAAATAGAGACGATCAAGTCTAATGTTGATACGTTTCTCGCTCCTTCTGCTGACCATGACCGTGATCATCTGCGCAGCACACAGCGCGAATAGTCCTTTCAAAAGCAGGGCATCTCCTGTTGACCGGAGATGCCCTGCATCCTTGAGAGAAGGTTCGAGAAGTTGAAACTTTTTCTTTAATTTCTGCATCAACGGATTGCTTTTGAGAATGAAATCCAGTATAATATTATAAGCGGTGTTGAATGCAAGCAAGCGAAAGGATGGTTGCCGTGCGCATAAGCTATAAGAAACTATGGATGCTTCTTCTGGAACGCGACATAAAGAAGGCTTCTCTACGACATGAAGTGGGGCTGTCTGCCGGGACATGGACAAAACTGAATAAGGGGGAAGAAGTGTCCCTCTCTATTTTGCTGCGCATTTGTGATTACTTGAACTGTGACATCGGAGATATATGTGAGGCTGTGCGAACGGACAAGAACTGAGTCCGGTTTTTCGTACAGCTCTTTTTGTAGAATAGTAAGTGTGAAACTATAACTTTGGAGGTTGCTGAAATGGCTGAGAATAACACAAGCAATATCGGCTTTGAAAAACAAATCTGGGACGCGGCTTGCGTCCTGCGCGGAAACATCGACGCATCCGAATACAAGTCCGTCGTTCTCGGATTGATTTTCTTGAAATACATTTCTGATCGCTTCGAGGCAAAGTACAAGGAACTGGTTGAAGAAGGCGATGGATTTGAAGAGGATCAGGACGAATACACTGCCGAAAACATATTCTTTGTCCCTGAGAATGCACGATGGAGTGCGATTGCTGCTGCCGCTCACACGCCGGAAATTGGCACGGTAATTGATGATGCAATGCGCAGTATTGAGAAAGAAAACAAGCGCCTCAAAGATATTCTGCCTAAGAACTTCGCCCGTCCGGAGCTGGACAAGCGGCGTCTTGGTGAAGTGGTTGATCTCTTCACCAACATTCAGATGATCGAGCATGGGAGCAGCAAGGACATTCTCGGTCGTACATACGAATACTGTCTCTCCAAGTTTGCTGAACAGGAAGGCAAACTTGCCGGTGAGTTCTATACTCCCTCTTGTGTCGTGCGTACCCTTGTTGAAGTATTGCAGCCGTTTAATGGACGTGTTTATGACCCGTGCTGCGGCTCTGGCGGTATGTTCGTTCAGTCCGCAAAGTTCATCGAAAATCACGGCGGCAACATCAACAAGATTTCCGTTTTTGGTCAGGACTCCAACCCGACCACATGGAAGATGGCGCAGATGAATCTTGCCATTCGCGGTATTGAAGCCGACCTCGGCAAGTTTAATGCGGACACGTTCTTTAACGACTGCCACCCTCAACTCAAGGCAGACTTCATTATGGCGAATCCTCCCTTCAATCTCTCCGGCTGGGGTGCGGATAAACTCGTTGATGATGTCCGTTGGCAGTATGGTACGCCTCCTGCTGGAAATGCAAACTTCGCGTGGTTGCAGCACATGATCTGGCATCTCGCCCCGAATGGGCGTATCGGTATGGTGCTTGCAAATGGTTCGCTTTCCTCGCAGTCTGGCGGTGAAGGCGAAATTCGCAAAAACATTATCAACGCTGACCTTGTGGACTGTATCGTCGCAATGCCGACGCAGCTCTTCTACACAACGCAGATTCCGGTATCGCTCTGGTTCCTTGCAAAGAACAAGAAACAGAAAGGCAAGACGCTATTCATCGATGCACGGAAGCTCGGTACTATGGTCACGCGGAAGCTGCGCGAACTGACGGATGAAGACATCAAGAAAATTGCTGACACATACAATGCCTTCGTTGATGGAACGCTTGAAGATGAAAAAGGGTTCTGCGCGGTTGTTACTACGCAGGACATTGCAAAGCAGGATTACATTCTTACTCCGGGACGCTATGTTGGCATTGAGGAACAGGAAGATGACGGTGAGCCGTTTGAAGAGAAAATGGGACGTCTGACTTCTGAACTGTCTGAACTTTTCACCAAGTCTCATGAGCTTGAGGCACAGATCAAAGAACGACTGGGGGCGATTGGATATGACATCTGAACTTAGCTCTCTGTGTTCCTACGCTAAAGGAAAAGTTTCGGTTGATACTCTGTCTAAACGAAACTATGTTTCCACTGAGAATATGATGCCAAACAAGGGAGGTATTGTCGATGCAGGAGCTTTACCTTCTGCCCAATATACCCAGCAGTATATAAAAGACGATATATTAGTTTCCAATATCCGCCCCTATTTCAAGAAAATCTGGATGGCGGATGACGATGGTGGGTGTTCAAATGATGTTCTCGTTTTCAGAGCAGATCGCGGGTGTGATTCGACTTTTTTGTACTACATCTTAGCTAATGATGCGTTTTTCAACTATGCTTCTGCTACGTCCAAAGGGACAAAGATGCCAAGAGGCGATAAAACCGCGATTATGCAATACAAGGTTCCGTGCTTCAATTACGAGACTCAACTTCGTATTGGCAAGTTGCTAAGAAGCATTGATGATCGGATTGCTGTCAATAAGAAGATAAACGATAATTTACAGCAGCAGTTGTTCTCACTATATGAGAACATGGCAACGGCATCTCCTTGCTTGAAAGAGTACACTCTTTCCAATCTCTGTGATTTTCAAGAAGGCTATGTCAATCCGCCACAAACTCATCCAGAGTATTTTGATGGAGAAGTAAAATGGCTTCGTGCCGTTGACATCAACGAATCCTTCATAATAGAAACAAGTAGGACATTGACCAAAGCAGGATTTGAAAGTGCTAAGAAGAGCGCATTGCTTTTCGAACCAAATACAATAGCAATAAGCAAATCAGGCACAATCGGAAGGCTCGGTATCATCGCAGACTATATGTGTGGCAATAGGGCTGTCATCAACATTGCACCTCATGACACAAATATGCTTGCTTTCATATACTGCTTTCTCAAAAGCAAGCAGCGAGAGTTTCCTGATATGGCTGTGGGAAGTGTTCAAAAGAACCTCTATGTATCGTTGCTTGAGCCTCTTTCCGTTTCTATACCGGATAACGAGTCATTAACAGCATTCAATGCTGTCGGCGCGTCTATCCTTGGCATGATTCATAATAATTGTGTCGAGAACACAGATTTAGCCAATTTACGAGATACCATTCTTCCAAAGCTGATGTCCGGCGAGATCGATGTCTCTTCCGTCCTGCTCTAAGCCGCTAAATTATCGTTTACCGTCTGAATAACTCTCACCAGTGGCGAGAGTTTTACAAAAGGGACTGCCACTGAATGTCGTTCTCTTACCTCGAAAGGAGACACGACAATGACAGAACAACTTATCACGGAGATACAGCGAAAAATGCTGCCGTATCTCAACAACGAACAGCTCATGCACCTTCGGGATGCAATGGCTGAGACATTGGAAGGGGCAACGATCACCTATGATGGCAGCGCAATTCCAGCAGCAGAAGAGACGGATGCAGTCGAAGCATTTATCACGGCAAAGCGGATCGAAGGCTGTTCGGAGAAAACCCTGAGCTACTACCGGAAGACGATTGAGGCTCTGATTGCCGGAGTCGGAAAGGCTGTACAACAGATCACCACAGATGATTTGCGCCGCTATCTGACAAGCTATCAAATTCAGCGAAGGTCGAGCAAAGTGACCATAGACAACATCCGCCGGATCCTGTCCAGCTTCTTCTCATGGCTTGAAGATGAGGATTTCATTGTGAAAAGTCCGGTACGCCGGATTCATAAAGTCAAGACTGCAAAGGTGGTCAAGGACACCTACACCGATGAAGCATTAGAGCTGATGCGTGACAACTGCAAAACGGCACGAGACTTGGCGATGATTGATCTTCTGTCTTCCTCTGGAATGCGTGTTGGTGAGCTGGTCACGCTAAACCGCGAAGACATCAACTTCAACGAACGCGAATGCGTTGTTGTCGGCAAAGGCAATAAAGAACGACTGGTCTACTTCGATGCAAGGACGAAGATCCACCTTCAAAACTATCTTGAGGGCAGAACAGATGAAAATCCCGCATTGTTCGTTTCGCTAAAAGCCCCGTTTGACCGGCTGATGATCGGCGGTGTGGAGACACGTCTTCGGGAGCTGGGAAAGCGTCTGAATATCCCGAAGGTTCACCCTCACAAGTTCAGGCGGACACTGGCTACTACTGCCATAGACAAAGGAATGCCCATAGAGCAAGTCCAGCAGCTCTTAGGGCATCAGAAAATCGACACCACCATGCACTATGCAATGGTGAAACAACAGAATGTGAAGCTGGCACATAGAAAATATATTGGATAGGAGTAAAAAGATGAGACTTGGTGATTGTTGTAAAACTAATCTTCATACTTACTCAGATAAAGAAAAATGGTCTTTGATTCGTTATCTGGACACAGGTAGCATTACCGAAGGAAGGATAGATGAAATCCAGACCTTATATCCCGGCGTGGACAAAATCCCCAGCAGGGCGAGACGGAAGGCTTCTGTTGGAGACATCCTTTTCTCTACTGTTCGTCCAAATCAGAAGCATTATGGAATTATTGAAGCAGGAACCGAGAATCTTCTCGTATCCACAGGATTCACCGTTGTGACTGTTGATACCACTATTGCGGATCCTTATTTTATTTATTATTATCTCACGCAGTCTTCGGTCATTGAGTCTCTTCAAGCAATAGCAGAGCAAAGTACATCAACCTATCCTTCCATCAAACCATCTGACATAGAGGATATTGAACTCGACCTTCCAGAGCTGGAAACACAGAAGAAGATAGGTTCTACGCTAAGGATGCTTGATAGGAAAATAGCATTAAACGAAGAGATAAACGATAATTTAGCGGCTTAGAGATGAACAGAAGAGACATCAATCTCGCCGGACATCAGCTTGGGTAAAAGACTATCCCGAAGTCGTTTGAGCTTGTCGTTTTCAATGGCGTTAATCCGCATTTGAGCGTACATCGGTGAAACGAGAGACTGAAACTCTGCCAGCTCGTCCTCCGAAGGAAGAATTAACTCATAAGAGAGCGTGTCCGACGGTGTTGTTCTTTGTCTACTGCCCGTTGAGCCAGTAACATGACTACACATAAAGTCGGAAAAGGAGCCGCTGTCTATGACTGAGTACAGGAAATCCGTAATAGATTGATCCTTTGCTTTATAGACGATGAACTCCGTAGAGCATACTGCATTCCCGGTCAGACAATACGGCTTCCAAACACGCTTCGTTGTTGGGTTGAGTTTTGAGATCATGAAGCACGAGGCATCAATGATGAATTTATTGCTCTTGATGGATGTGGATAGCTCAAAGACCGGAAACCTCGCCTCATCAAAAGCTGGAATGCTATAATGCTCAAGCAGTATCTCAGGCTCTTTCAGTGGGTTGAAACTCTTATTTGAGATCGTCGCAACCTCTCCAAGAGTTACAATACGCCAGTCGGAAGGCAAATCATTAGGCGAAACAGTCTCAAAACGCTCATGATATATTGCTTGCGCTTGCTGCTCTAAATTATCGTTTACCTGATTTGGAGGTTGTACCATGTTTGATAGAGTTCAGGAGAGCTTGAAAAAAAGCAAAGACGAGCGCCAGAAAAAGCGTCTTGAAAAGGAACGGGTTCGTCTTGAGAAAGCCGCAGCAGAAGCAGTTCGTGAGAAAGAGCGGCTTCAACAGGAGGCGGAAAAGATACAGGCCGAAAAAGACCGTCTTCTCTCCCTCGATGATAAGGGGCTGATGGTAGAATTGATTCTGGCAGTGCGAGGTCTATACTCACAAATGGAGTACATTCAAAGTCAGCAGGCTTCTTTATCCGAGCGGGTTGACGATATTGAGTCGGACATCTCTTCCATCCGCAGCGATATTTCAGATTTGGAAAGCAGACTGGGCTCGTCCGATCAGTAAAACTCAATGAAGGAGGCACAGACGTGATTATTTCACCACAATCTCTTGATACAAACCTAAGTCAGCTTTTAGCGGAGGTTAAGTCCGGCTCAATGCAGTTGCCGGAGTTTCAGCGCGACTGGACTTGGGATGATAACCGAATTAGAGGAATTATCGCCAGTTTGTCGCAAGGCTACCCTATGGGTGCCATTATGCGGCTACAATACGGTAATCCGGACATTCAATTCAAATACCGTACAATTACGGGCGTAAAAGGCGTCTCAGTAAAGCCGGAGCATTTGATTCTTGATGGACAGCAGCGACTTACTTCCATCTATCAGGCAACATCCTCTAAAGAGCCGGTCTCGACCAAAACAGAAAAAGGCAAGGCTATTAAGCGTTATTACTATCTCTCAATGGAGAAGTGCCTCGACGATGATGAGGATCGTTTTGATGCAGTCTTGTCTATTCCGGAAGACCGTAAGATCAAAGAAAACTTTGACCGTGATGTGAAGCTCGATCTCTCCACCAGAGAGTATGAATACGAGAACAAGCTGTTTCCGGTCAATATTGTGTTCGATAGCAACGCCGTTATGGACTGGTTCATGGGCTACATGACGCACTATGGAATGAAGCCGGAAGCAATGGACGAGTTCAAGCGTTTTCAGGCGGATGTGCTGAATACAATTTCCGGGTATAAGCTGCCCGTGATTACGCTGGACAAGTCCACGCCGCGAGAGGCGGTATGCAAGGTGTTTGAGAACGTCAATACCGGCGGTGTTCCTCTCACGGTGTTTGAGCTTGTTACCGCAACTTATGCCACAAGAGACTTTGACCTGAGAAAAGACTGGGTGCAGTGTCGAAATGCCATTTGTGGCTTCGGTGACACACTGAGAACAGACCTGTTCGATGGGATTGATGAGACTACATTCCTGACAACTGTATGCCTCTATACAAGCTATTTGAACAAGCAATCTGGAAAGACAAACACAATCTCCTGCAAAAAGAAGGATGTTCTGGGACTTCCTTATGAATCGTACATAGCGAACCGGGATGTAGTGCTGTCTGGGTTCAAAATAGCAAAGGAGTTTCTTCTTCGGGATCAGTGCGTTTTCCGTCAAAGAGATTTGCCCTATACAACGCAGTTGATTCCACTTGCGGCAATCTGTGCTGTTCTCGGAAAATCCAAATGCAATGAACCAAACACAATTAAAACGCTCTCTCGGTGGTATTGGTGCGGGATTCTGGGTGAGATGTACGGTGGGGCTAATGAAACCCGGTATGCCTACGACATTGAGGACATGGTTGAAGAGGTTAACGGACGTCCAAATGCGATGCACACGATCAACAGCGCAGTCTTTTCTTCTACGCGGCTGCTGACCCTTCAAACCCGTTTGAGTGCGGCATATAAGGGAATTATGGCTCTTCTCTACAAAGAGAAATGCCGTGATTTTATGAACAACACGACGATTGACATTGTGAACAGTATGCTTGAGTCTCCGGACATTCACCATATCTTCCCAGAGGCATATTGCGAGAAAATGGGTATCAAGCGCGAACGATATAATTCTATTATTAACAAGACGCCGATTCTTCCAGCAACTAACCGCTCGATTGGAGGAAATGCGCCGAGTGAGTATCTGGGGGCAATTCTAAAGAAGGTTGATGGACTGACCGAGGATGAACTGCAAGCACGGGTAGAATCGCACTTTGTTGACTACGCAAAATTGAAGGCAAATGACTTTAATGGCTATTTCATTGACAGAGCGAAGAACCTTCTCAGCTTGATTGAGAAGGCAATGAATAAGCCTGTCACCGACAGAGATGCAGAAAACACGCTGGATCAGTTCGGGGCGAGTCTGGCGTAAAAGGGAGTGACAAACTATGGCAGGATATTTTACAGAATCAAATTACGAGAACGCTGTCTTGCAGCTTCTCAATGAAGAACTGGGCTATAACTATATCTATGGACCGGACGTGGAGCGCGATTATCACTCGCCGCTTTATGAGGATGTTCTGCTACCTTCCTTGCAGCGGATCAACAAGAACCTGCCTATGGATGCTCTGACGGAGGCGATCTACAAGCTCAAAAACTTTGAAACCGGAACGCTCTTGCAGAAGAACATGGTCTTTATGGACTACCTCCAAAACGGAGTCTCGGTAAAATACTATGACAAGGGCGAAGAACGCTCTACTCTTGTCTACCTTGTAGACTTCAAAAATCCTGCCAATAACGAGTTCACGGTTGCGAACCAGTGGACTTTCATTGAAAACTCCGAAAAAAGACCGGATGTGATCCTCTTTGTCAATGGTCTCCCGCTCGTCATTGTGGAGTTGAAGTCTCCGTCCCGCGAAGAAACCGACGCTTCCGCAGCATACCGTCAGCTCCGGAACTATATGTATGAGATCCCCTCTATGTTCATTTATAATGCGGTATGTGTCATGAGCGATTTGACCACTTCAAAGGCTGGCACAATCACTTCCGGCGAAGACCGCTTTATGGAATGGAAAACAACTGACGGCAGCTACGAGAATACGCAACACGCATCATTTGACACATTCTTTGTAGGTCTGTTTGAGAAGACCCGCTTCCTTGACATCGTGAAGAACTTTATCTGCTTTAATGTGGATGGACAGAATACTTTCAAGATACTCGCCGGGTATCATCAGTATTTTGCAGTCAAAAAGGCGATTGAGTCTACAAAACACGCAACCGTGACGGACGGTAAGGGCGGCGTCTTCTGGCATACACAGGGCAGCGGAAAATCGTTGTCTATGGTCTTCTATGCTCATTATCTGCAAGATGCGTTAGAAAGCCCCACTATCGTTGTCATTACCGACCGCAACGATCTGGATGACCAGCTTTACGGGCAATTCGCCCGCTGCAAAGACTTTCTCCGTCAAACGCCGCAACACGCCGAAAGCCGTAAAAATCTGAAAGAGCTTCTTGCAAACAGGCAGGCAAACGGCATAATCTTCACGACCATGCAGAAGTTTGAGGAAAGCAACGAAGCTCTTTCGGAACGCCGGAACATTATCGTGATGGCTGATGAAGCGCATCGTGGGCAATATGGTCTCAATGAGAAGGTTGTGGTCAAGCAGAAGGACAACGGCGAAGTCGAGGCGAAAACCGTTATCGGCACTGCCCGCATTATAAGAGACACGCTTCCTAATGCGACCTACATTGGATTCACCGGAACACCGATCTCCACAAAAGACCGCAGTACACGAGAGGTCTTCGGTGATTACATCGACATCTATGATATGACTCAGGCAGTTGAAGATGGCGCGACCAGACCCGTCTACTACGAAAGCCGCGTTATTCACCTGAAACTCGACGAGAACACCCTCCATCTGATCGATAATGAGTATGACATTATGGCTGACAACGCCGATCCGTATGTCATTGAAAAGAGCAAAAAGGAACTTGGTCAGATGGAAGCAATCCTCGGTGCCGACCAGACGATCAATTCCTTGGTAAATGACATTCTTGATCATTACGAGAATTACCGTGAGAATATCCTGACCGGCAAGGCGATGATCGTTGCTTATTCGCGTCCCATAGCAATGAAGATTTATAAGCGCATTCTTGAGCTACGCCCAGCGTGGACGGAAAAGATTGCAGTGGTCATGACGCAAGGCAATAACGATCCCGAAGAATGGCGTGAGATTATCGGCAACAAAGCTCATAAGGACGATATGGCGCGGAAATTCAAAGACAACAACTCTCCGCTGAAAATCGCCATCGTCGTGGATATGTGGCTGACCGGCTTTGATGTTCCCTCCCTTGCTACGATGTATGTCTATAAGCCGATGGCTGGACACAACCTGATGCAAGCTATCGCCCGCGTCAATCGTGTCTTCAAAGATAAAGAAGGCGGTTTGGTTGTCGATTACGTCGGTATTGCGGCTGCACTGAAACAGGCAATGAACGACTATACTGCCAGAGACAAGAAGAACTATGGTGATACAGATGTAAGCAAGGCTGCATATCCGAAGTTCCTTGAAAAGCTCTCTATTTGCAGAGATTTGTTCCACGGATTCAGTTATGAGAAATTCATGACCGGAAGCGACCTCGACCGTGCAAAGCTTATCAGCGGCGGCGTGAACTTCATGCTCGGCAAGAGTGTTGCAGAGTACGATCTTCCCGACAATGAGAAGACACAGAATGTGTTTATCAAAGAAGCTCTGCTTCTCAAGCAGGCACTTTCGCTGTGCAGCAGCTTGGTAGACGAGCAAACTCGCATGGAGGCGGCTTTCTTCGAGTCCGTAAGAACAATGACCGTGCGCTTGGTTTCAGGCGGTACCGGAAAGAAGTTTACGCTTCCGGAAGTAAATGAGCGCATTAACGAGCTTTTGAAGCACAGCATCAAGAGCGAAGGTGTTATCAACCTCTTCTCCGATGTCCAGACTGAGTTTTCGTTGTTCGATCCGAAGTTCCTTGAAGAAGTGGCAAACATGAAGGAGAAGAATCTGGCAGTCGAACTTCTGAAAAAGCTGATTGCTGAACAAGTATCTGTTTATCGTCGTACAAACATTGTCAAATCCGAGAAGTTCTCCGAAATCATTCAGAGCGCAATGAACCGCTATTTGAACGGAATGCTGACCAACGAGGAAGTCATTCAAGAATTACTCAAGCTGGCGAAAGACATTGCCGCTGCTGCCGCCGAGGGTGAAAAACTCGGATTGACAGCGGACGAACTTGCTTTCTATGATGCTCTCACGAAGCCGCAAGCAATCAAGGACTTTTACGAGCATGACGAGCTTATTGC
The DNA here is from genome assembly GCF_004345265.1 of Allofournierella massiliensis. Classification (GTDB taxonomy): domain Bacteria; phylum Bacillota; class Clostridia; order Oscillospirales; family Ruminococcaceae; genus Allofournierella; species Allofournierella massiliensis. Next base: position 100,990 of record NZ_SLUM01000005.1, on the reverse strand, counting down.
TATCACGAAAGAACTGACAGATTTGCTTCGCAAAAACCAGACAATAGACTGGCAAAAGAAAGAGAGCGCAAGAGCTGGAATGCGCCGCTTGGTCAAAAGGTTGCTGAAAAAACACAAATATCCGCCAGAGGGTATGGATGATGCTGTCCAGACTGTCATGAGCCAGTGTGAGATGTGGACGGACAATGTAATGACCGCGTAACTCCCCTACGAGAAAGGAGTAGATCATGGGCAATTCAGTCATGTTGAATGGCGTCGAATATGCCGGAGAGCAGATTGCTTATAAAGACAGCACCTATGAGCTTGTGTCAAAGGTAGCATATCTGATCGGCGTCCCACTCCGTATTTTTCAAAATGAACACGAGCCGCCGAAGATAGAGATATACAACCGGCTTGAGCAGGATAAAAATGCCCGCATCATTCGTAATCTATGTATTATCCGCACCGCCATTGAGCGCAATTACCGGAAAATAAATGACATCATGCGGATGGAATACCGTGGGCTTCTTTCGATGCCTGAGATCCTTCCAATGTCCAGTATGCAGCAGCTTTCAAATGACGGAATCAGCTTTATTAAAAAGTCGAGTACAAAGCTCTGCCACCACATTATCGAGATCAACCGGCTGATTTCAGACCGCATTAACAACTGTAAAAGCCTCTTTCCAATCTGGATTAACTGGGCGTACATAAAAGAACTGTTCATCATGCCAAACGGTTTGACAGAGGACGGAACGAAAGATGCTGCGGACATCTATTACGCAAGTCTCTCCTACTACCCCTATCAAATGTATATCAACTGGGTACCGATGGACGAGGGTAATGTCCTCTATAATGACAAGAAGTTTGCCACCCTGCTTTATCAATGGCATTGCGACGCCTTCACGGAATACAGTAAAGTCTCCGATGCAGGGGCTTTTGTAAAAAACAATATCTACGACTTCATAGATGACAGTGAGAAGACCGTATTGGTAGTGGACTGCGAAAACTCCGACCCGTACAAGCTGTGCGCCACGCTCAAAATCCTTGATTATGAGGTCATGCAGAAGATTACGGCGATCATTCTCTTTGACGACGTACATACCGCTACGGCATGGCGGATTCTTGAAAACTACACCCGCATCCCCGTTGAACATATCATGATTGAGCGGATTAAGCAGAACAAATCACTGGTAGACATCAAGCTCACCGCAAGAGCCTGTCAGGAACACTACCAGAAGCAAGTGGATTCCTTCGTCATTGTCTCAAGCGATTCCGACTACTGGGGGCTGATCTCTTCCTTACCGGACGCCAGATTTCTTGTCATGATTGAGCGGGAAAAATGTGGACCGGATATGAAGGCGGCACTTGCAGAATCCGGGATATTCTACTGCTATCTGGATGACTTCTACTCCGGCAACAGCGAGGACATCAAGAAAAACGCACTGTTCAAGGAGATGTACCGCTGGATTGACAACTCCGTTCACCTGAATGTCAACGATATGTTTGATGCAGCTCTGCGAAACACGAGGATCGAAATGTCTCCCGCAGAGCGGCGGCAGTTCTATGAGAAGCACATCAGGCACATGACGCTGACCATCGACGAGAACGGAAACGTCAGCATTGAACTGAAACGCGGATAGCCTTGGTTTCTATTCCGGGAGGAATGTGGATGGACAACAGATTCTATTTTGGATTCAATACATCGGAGGAACGGAAAAAGCGCAGAAAAGCAGAGCTGTACTCCATGAGTGAGCAAGTCAGCACCTTCTTTTGGGATGAAGCCCCGCAGCATGGATTGGAAATGCGTGAGGGGCAGCAGGATATGTCCTTTGAGATTGTGGACGCCCTCATAAACGATCAGCACTTTGCGATTGAAGCTGGCGTGGGCATTGGCAAGTCCTTCGGTTATCTTGTGCCGGTGCTGCTGTACAGCAAACGCATGAACAAGCCGGTTATCATCGCAACCTCGACCATTGCACTTCAAGAACAGCTCTGGCGCGATGTCCACACGGTAATGCCCCTTCTTGGGCTGAACAGAGATGTCATCCTCGCTAAAGGACAGACCCATTATCTCTGCAACAAACGCGCAGACGAATATATGTGTGACCCGAAAGCAGACCCACCGGACGCGCTTAAAGACGGAATCAAGCAAGGGTATGAGGAACGCAAGGATTTTCCGGAGGTTTTGCCGCAAGGCGTCTGGGACAAGATAAACGTGCAGCGGTTCAGCATGAAGAATTGCGGCTCCTGTGAAAAGAAGTGCAAGTATTACAAAGTCCGCGCAGCATTGAAGTTTACGGATGGAGTGGTACTGTGCAATCAGGATTTTCTAACCCAGCATCTCATGAAACTCCGGCGCGGTCAGGACGGGCTGATTAACGCCGCCGCTGATCTGCTTGTCGTGGATGAAGCACACAACTTGGATGATAAGGTGCGGAGTGCCACAACGGAGCGTTTCGGGGAAGGTATGCTCTTTGGAATGATTAAGAACGCATTCTATGAGCTGCGATCCTTTGACCAGAGCAGTGTGTCAGGTGAAAAGCGAGAGGCAGATAGCGCAATCATCGCCTTCTATAACTGCCTGAAAGCACAAGTCCAAAAGCAGATCAACGAGGCAGAACAGGATATGCGCTACGCTGACCGCTTTTTCTTCGACAACAATGGCAGTGCGATTGAACTGCTTACCGAGATGAACGCCGCCATACACAACCTTTCGTCCAGCATTCAGATTTATTCCAGCATGGATTTCAGAAACAACCGTTCCTTTGCTGCCTCTGATGATCTGGATGCCGTCAGCGAGTCCCTTTCAGAGCTTCTTGACCAGATAGACGATATGCTGATCTGGATTGAGCAGCACGGCAGCAACACGGAACTCGTCTATTGCCCTAAAAACACAAAAGAAATTGTGAGCCGCCTATACTTCAATGGTGATGAAAGAACCATCTTGACCTCTGCCACGCTGACGAACGCCACGAGCGGGTCTCTGGAAGAACAGTATTCTTACTTTATCAGCAATACCGGCTTTCCCGCTGGTGACCGCGGCTGCTTATCCGAGCCAAAGCCTTCCCCATATCCATACGATGAACACGCCATGATCTACTATTGCGACGATCTCCCGCACCCGACCAGAGAACATGAAGCCTTCATTGAAAAGGGTGTGGAGCGACTGCTTGAGATCCTGAGCATTTCCAACGGAAAGGCACTCGTGCTGTTTACGGCAAAGACCGACATGGAAGAGGTCTACTCCATTCTCAGTGAGAAAAATCTTCCGTACAAAATCTTGATGCAGCAGCCGGGATCGTCGCAGGACAAGGTGCTGAATGAGTTTAAGGAAGATACGAACTCCGTGCTTCTGGGGACGGGTGCATATTGGGAAGGTATCAGCATTGAAGGAAAAAGCCTTTCCAATGTCATCATTTTCCGGCTTCCGTTTCCTGTCCCCGATCCAATTATCGAGTATAAGTGTTCCGTTGCTAAGGATGCCCTGATGGATGTTCGTGTTCCCGAAATGATTATCAAGCTCAAGCAGGGCATCGGGCGATTGATCCGTAATTTCACAGACACCGGCATTGTCTGCATCATCGACCGAAGACTGCGGGATGAGCCGACTGAACGCTATCATGACATTACATGGGACTCCCTGCCTATCAAAAATCGGACAAGCAGTTTGGAGGAACTGAGGAAGTTTTACGAAGGGCTGCCATCAGCCAAGGAATGATGATACAAACGGCAGTCTCTTCGGAAACATAGAGCAGCCCCCCAAAAAAACGACAATCAGAAAACGGAGGTGTATCATGGTGTACAATGAAAATCTGCACGAAGAAGAACAACATCTGATCCAGCAGATCGCCGAACAAACAGAGAGAGGAAAAATCGACTGGGAACTAACAGAGTACAATCCGCTGTCCTTTCTGAATGAGGACAAGATAGACAAGAACCCAGCAGTAATCTGTCAGTCCTTCTCCTTTGAGGCGATCATCGGCGGCTCCCGTTACGAGCTTGATGTCATGGAGAATATTGATGTGCCGTCCGGTATGGGAGACTACACCATAACCTTGACGCGGGATGAAACCGAAAATTATCTTAAAATTGAGGATGCGCTTTCCTTTGACTGTGACCGCTATGAATGCACACCGGAGGAAGTCGCAGAGCGATTTGCGGACAGCCCCATTGTCCGTCTCTGCAACGCCATCATTCCTGCCACGCTTGGGCAGGAGGATTTAGAAGAGGTCTTCACATGGGCAAGGTTTTTCAACGAGACTGGCATTTCTGCAAAGCTGATGAATCATCCGCTGACCAAGCTCTGTGAAAAGCTGTTCGACGAACACCGTCTGATGGACTTCCATCGCTGCGTCTTGGATGTGGGCTATCGAAAGTTGCTCCTAAATGAACTGGCTCATAACTAAGACACGGAAAAACGCCCCCGGCACTGTGCCAGACGCACAGTGCCGGGGGCGTTCCCGTTTCCAGCGATTTATTTTTCTCTCGGCAAAGGACTGTTCATAAGGTGACACTTTCCGTTTTACGAAGCCGTGAAAATTCGATGTGTTCCGTGGAGATGTTCACTGGGCAGCATACGCCGTACACGTTTCCAATAATCACTGAGTAATGCAATGTGTATTCGCTATCGGGAAATACTTCACGGTTTTCGCAACGCTTGATTCAGGAGTGGGTTTTTTGCCTTATTCCCGCGTGACATCAAGGGAAACCGGATTGATAACGATGATAGATTTGCCCTTTTTGTGGGCATATCTCACGGTGTTCCCGGTACCGCTGGGGCATCCATTCCATACTGCGAGAATATAATCGGCGTGATCGACCATGTACCGATTTCTCTTGTCCATGCAGTCCGACGTGTACTCCCGTTGCAGCATGGTCTCCTTGTCACACTTTGCCGCGATATTATAATACCGTTCCCGTGAAGCCACAGACCATTTGATCGCTTGTGTCTCACAAGGGATTGCACTTTCCAGAGTAATGTGAGGGTATTTTGATTTCAAATCGAGTACAATTTCCGCAGCGTACATATCGACGCCAAGAGCCATGCCGGTAATAAAATGCGTGACGCCCTCGTTCTCGATGAGTGCTACAATCTGATCCCGCATAACAGATTTCAAAGAAGTACAACGCTTATCGGATTCATCAAAGCCGAACGGAAGACTCTGCGGTCTATGACCGGTAAACGCACAAGTCTTGCCTTGAACGGATTGCTTTTCAGCTTTTTGAGCAGACTTTCTAAACTCAATAATGCGCGACATGACACCCCTTCTTTCACTCTTTTGGTAGGTAACTCCATTCTATCACCCTCATCACGGACAGTCAACGCATTGTCGTTAGTAAAATCAACGACGGCGTACCGTGGATAATGACACCGCCGTTAGGTACACTAAATGCAAAGGTGGTGAGGCTATGCGAGAGAAGAAGGACATCAATATTGAAATCGGCGGCAATATTCAAGTGGCAAGAGAACAGGCGGGCTATACGCAGGACACGCTCTCAGAAATGCTTGGCATGACGCCGAATCACCTGAGCGCTATTGAGCGTGGTGCTTCCGGTATTTCTCTTGAAGCCTTGCAGCGTCTTTGCCGTTTGCTGGGCGTCAGCGCGGACCGAATTATCTTTGGGACCGATGAGCCAGAAGCGGAAGCCCTTGCGCTTGCCAGACGTATTTCGGATATAAAGCCGGAATACCGGCAACAGGTTCAAGAGCTGCTGTCCGCTATTTTGAATATGTCATAAAAAAAGAGCCTCTGCCGACACCCAAAACGGGCATCGACAGAGGCTCTTGGTTTGTTTTCCGGGCATTCAAACAAGTGCCGAAATCGACCCTTATTCTCGCTCTATTGCTGGAACTGTGCGGGGAATATAATCACACTGGGCGGTCATTCCTCGTCGCTCTGAGGCTTGCAATCACAGGCTTTTTCGACCCCTAACTGTCTACACCGCGATGCCTTGCGGGAGAAGTGCGGACAGGCGATGAGATCCGCACGGAAGCTCTGCTTGCAGCTATGGACGCAGCGGACGCAGAAGCGGTTATACTTCCGGCGTCCGCTATCTCCTATGAAGAACGACCACTCCTGCCTCCATTTCTGACTTCTGCTCACAACTCAATCTCTCCTTTGTGCTTTTTGGGAGGGCAGCATTCCTTCTGCTTTTCAGCCTTTGCAGACTTGAGCCTGTCCATGATGGAGGACTTCTCGCCCCTTTCGGGGACTTTGGCATCAAGGGTCTTGTCCTCCTTCGGACCGTTGTTGATGATCCCGTCAATCATGCCGTAGTCATCCTCCATCGACATCTCCGCTGCCTTGAGATAGTTTTCCTTCTCAAGAGCCGCCATCCAGCTTTCCTTGCTGATACCGAGCATTCCGCCCTTTGCCGCATGGTCGGCAATCTCCTTTGCATCCACGCACAAGCCCTCGGTGTTATCCGAATAGAGACGGTAAACCTCGCAGCCCTTCTTCATCGCCTTTTCAGCCGCGTCCTGACCGGCGGGCAGGACGCCAGCCCATGCGTAGCCGTAGTCCTTCATATCCTGAACGGAGAGCGCAGGATCGGGCATTTCCGGCACTTCCTTGACCTCAAGGTCGAGAAGGCGGAGCGTGTCATCGTCGAAGCCGTTGTAGACATCATCAAGGACGAGCTTGCCGCGCTCATCGACAATGATGCAAGCCGCCTCATCGCCGTAGGCGTCATGCTCCATCAGGTAAAAGCTGTGACCGCCGACCTCGTGCCGGTCAATGGTGTGCCACGTCCCGATGTGACCGGCAACCGTCAGACCGGAGCTATCGGCATTCATCTCAAAGTCCTTCCGCTCGGTAACTTCCTGCTTCTGCTGCTCCTTCGAGATCATGGGGATCGCAACAATCTTATCGCCCAACTTAACAAACTGCTCCGGAACTTTGAAGAGGTCGGAGAACTTCTTCATCTGCTCTACGGTCAGAGAGCCGAAGCTGTCATCCGTCAAGCCGACTACCATGAATGTTCCGGCAACAACGTCGTAGATGTCACCGTCCTCATCACGCAGAGCGCGGTTCAGGGGCAGACCTTCCAGCTTGCCTTCCTCATTACAGACTAAGGCAACCGGGTCTTCGTAGGGATAAATCGCCTCGATGCAGCCGCCGACCTCATGCTGCAAGGACTCCAGACCGGAGTCAATCTCCTTCACATAAGGCTCCTTACCCGGCTCAACGATGAGAACGGCAATGGTGCTGTCACGCTCGGCGGCTTCCCCTGAGCCGGTGATCCGGTATTCGTCGGGAATGTCATCAAGCTCCCCGTTAAACTGCCTATCCCAGCGTTCGCTTGCGACACGGACATAGCCCTCATCGGTGAATCGCCCCTGCTCATCCATCGCAATGTCGCGCCCATAGCGTTCATAGTCGATGTAATTTGCCAGAGGACCGAGATCATTTTCGGAGTAAATACCAGCTTCGTGTGCGTAATAATAGCCGAGATCGGATTCGTCGTTGATACCGGGCATGATGTCGTAGCAGTCCAGATTGAACGTCAGGTTGATGAGATCGTCGATGTCGCTGACCTCATCGCAGCCAGCCTCCATAATGGCAATGAGCTTTTCCTGATCGCTCAGGGAAAGCTCGTCAATCAAAGCGGCGAGGTAGTTGAGCTTATCAAGACTCTCGTACTCACCAAGCATCTTCTGAACGCCGTAGATCGGGCATTCGTAGTCGGTGATAAACCACTCTTCATAGGGCTGACCGAACTCGTCCTGCTTGCCGATCCCAATGCGCTCAAAGACCTTCTGCATCTCTTCCTCGGTTGTGGGCAGCTTCACCCACTCACCGACCAGCATACCCTCGTTGTACTTGCCGAGGTTTGTGACGAAGGCTTCAAAATTACCGTCTAATACGGGCATAGGCATCCTCCTTTCAGTCATCCACCATGCCGTCCGGCATGATATACAGTTCCTCAAACTCCGCGTCGGTCATGGCTTCGAGCTTCCGGACGGTCTTATACATCAGCTCTGCGATCTCGCCGTCCATGTCGTTCAGGGTGACGCTCTTCATATCGCCAATCAGCCGCTTCCGGCTGGATGTGTTGAAGCAACACATCAGGTTGATTTCTTCCACGGTAAAGTTTTTCATATCAGAGTTCCATATCCTTTCCTTTCAATTTCTGCGGCTTCGGTGTGTGAGGCGGCTGTGCCTTCTGTGCGGATTTCAGTTTGTCACGGATGGATTCACGGGCAGCGGGCTTCTTCGGGATGGTGTCGTAGATGGCTGTTCCGGCATCTTCCACATAGGAGCGGACATACTGGATGCTCTCAGAAAAGCGGATGGGGCGGTTCTTGTCCTCGATGTTGGTCAGCCGGACTTCATCAGCGGCAAAATCAACCGTGTCAATTTTGCACTTGATCCCGTCCACATTCAGCGTCGCGCCGACAGGAATGTAATCTGCGGCTTTGAGTTCCTTGAAGGTCTCGCCGTCCTTGCTGAGAAAGACATTCACGCCGGACTTCCAGAGCTTGTGAGAACCGGCTACCCATGCAGCTTCACGGAAGCCAGTTACCGGCATGGAGGGCTTGCCGCGTACCTTCTTTTCAAGGAGTTTTGTGCCGAGCAAGGGTGCAGCTTTTTCCGCGTCCTTGCCGTACAGCTCAAAATAGCCGTTCTGGGCAAAGCAAACCAGCGCGTCCGGATGCGCCTTTTTGACCGCTTCGTACTTCCGAAGTTCTGCAACGGGCAGAGGCGAAAGCGCCTCTGTCCTTTCTGCATCCGGCAGTCTGTCACGGCGGCTTTTCTGCTTGGACAGCACTTCCACCAGAGCCTCAGCATCCTTCGGGAGCGTCCGGTGGGCTTGTACACCGCCATGCTCACCGACCAAAGCCATTGCCTCATCGAAGCTGCTGCGGCAGGGGGCTTCCAGTACAAAGCCGTCTGCAAAGGTCAGCCGGTCATGATCCGGCGCAACCGAGTTCTGCGCCACATTTGCCGCCTGTTCCCGGTAGTTGATCTCAAAGACATCTCCGAACACCTTGCCGCGCTTGACGGTTTTCGGGACAATGACGCGGGCAACGCACTCGTCGTAGGTCTGTTCCGCATAGAAACGGAAGGTGTTGTGATCCCGCGTTCCCTGAATGAAGACCTGATTTTCGTTGAGGCAGTGCGTTCCGTGCGGGCGGCAGAACCACATCAGCGTCTTGTCTTCGGGATTCTGGCTTTCGGCGGCGCGGCGGATGATGCGCTTGTCGATGTCGAAGTCTTCCTTGTAGCTGTCTACATGACTGTCCACGAGCTTCTGCAGCTCCGCGATGATGTCAACGTCTGTGTATTTCTTCATGCGTCTCCTTTCTCACAACTCCATGTCGTGTGTTTTGGATTTGACCGGGGATTTCTTCTCCGGCTGCTGTTTTGCGGCAGCTTTGAGCTGATCGCGGATAGAGGGCTTTTCCTGCTTCTGCTCCTGTTTGATGTATTCCAGCGTCGGCATCAGTTCACGATAACAGCCCTGCGTTTTCCGTGCCGCATGACGGCGATGGATTTTGAACAGCGGCTCACCGTTCTGCGTGACCGTGTTGCCCTCAATTATGACGCCGTTCCGTGCCAGCAGGTTGAAGGAGTGGTTAGAGGCGCGATAGGAAGCCCGCATTCCGTCGTTGTTATAGGCAATCTGCCCCTTGAGCGTATCCATGACGGCGGCTTTGATCTCTTTCTCTTCGGCGGTCAGGCGGTGCGCCTTCGGTGCTTTCGCTGCTTCCTCCGGCAAGGGAGCAAAGGGAGACTTGACCTCCACGGTTTTTACCTCAATCGAGGTGATCTCATCGTTCTCCCATGCAACAACCTCCGGGTCACTTTCCTCTGTTTTTTCAGGCATGACTTCCTTCTGGGGTTCGGTCTGCTGACGGAACGCATCTACGAAAAGTGCGGTCAGTCCGGGATTGGGTTTATCCACAAGGAAGCGGGAGGCGTTCTCCGGGCAGACATCAACGCTCTTCGCCCACTCCTTGAGGGGCTGCGGAATGCGCCCGTCAAAGTCTTTCTGCTGAATGGTGTTTGCGAGGACATACCGGACGCGCTCCGGAGAGAACTGCTCAAGGACGCTTTTTACGGCAGCATCCGCATCCAGCCGGTTGTCTCCGTAGTTAGAACTGATTGCCGCCTCAATCGCACGGCGGCATTCCACGTTTGCAGCGAGAGAAGCACGATATGACTCCAGCTCACCGGTTTCATAGGCATAATTCGCCGTCTCGCGGTAAATGGGGACTTCCGGCTTTTCCTCCGGAACAGCTTCCTTTACGGGAGCTTCGACTTCCATCTCTGCGGACTGTGCTTTCTCTGCCAGCAGCACCTTGAGCTTGGCGTCAATGCCCTCGATCATCTCAGCCGCCGTCTTGCGGATAGTGTCCAGAGAGCTTTTCAGTTCCTTGGTTTCCTTGCCGGATGACCAACCGGCGATGTAACCGAAGGAGTAGTCCGAGGTTTCAATGCCGTACCGTTGGCAGACGGTGTAGGCAACGCTTTCCGCTTCAACCTCCTTGGTGTGCCGATCCTTCTTATCTTCTGGCGTGGCTTTCTCATCCGGCTTGACGGCGTGGAGCTTGGCATGAGCGATCTCGTGAATGGCGGTTTTGACCGTCTGGATTTCGCTCATGCCCTCCTGAATGGCAATGCGGCTTTCAACCGGCGAGAAGAATCCCTTTGCACCGCCCGGAATGTCCTCAAAGAAAATAGGGACGGGAGACTCCTGCTTGAGCGCATCGAAGAACGCCTCATAGTTTTCAACCGTGCCTTTCAGCTCATCGACGATAATGTCCGGAAGCTCCTTGCCGTCCGTCTGGGAAACATCAAAGACGCTCACCACCTTGAAGGCAGGACGCAGAACCTCAACTGTTTCTGTGACAGCCTTCCCATCTGCGCCGATCACGGGCTTCTGCGTCAAAGGATCAATCTTCTCACGCTCTTCCTGCGCCTTGTACGGCGCGGGTGCAAGAATCTTGATGCCCTTTTCGCCCTTCATGACCTGACGGTCAAAGTTGCGCTGCCACGAGGTATAACCGGCAACATAGGTTGCCTCCGGCTTCTGCATCGCAATAAGCAGCGTGTTGTTGAAGGAATAGTTGTAGAACTTGGACATCGTGCGGAGATATTCCTTGAACCGCTCGGATTCAAACAGCTCCTTGATGCCCTGTTCCAGCTTGTCCGTGATTTCGCGGACTTGCTGTGCATTTTTGTTTTCAGCCATCTCAAACCTCCATTTCTTATTTGCTTTTGGGCGAAGAAAACCCCATCTGGGATTTGCTCAATAAACGAGCCTTTACCGCAGACGGGGTTTCTCTGCGTGTCATCCGACGATGGAAGATGTTATCCTCGTTCTCCCATTCAATCAGCCGGTCAAACATATCCGGGTGCTTTGTGACCATGTGCAGCAGCTCCGAGTCACTGGCGTTGGGGCAAAACCAGCAACCGTTTCTCCGGCAGTGAGTGTAGATTGGGGAAAGCAGCCCATGTTCCTGACAGAGCTTGTAGGCGTCCGCCTCTGTCATGCCGTACTTGGCAAGCAGACTGACCTTCTTCACACCGTCCAGACGTGCAAGGCGTTTGGGTTCATCCTTTGCGATGCCGACATAGCTCACGGTGTTCGGAGAAAGCGCGGCATTGTACTTGCGGACTGGCGGGATTTTGCAGTCACGATTGACTGCACACATACCAGCCCATGCAAAGCCGCGAACCTCGCCCTTGTGCGGTCCGCGGGTGATGACGTGATGAAATACGTCATCGTAGGTCTTGTCCGCGTGGAGAATGGTGAACTTGATGCCCAGCTCCTTTTCGCAGAAGGGCTTGAGCCGGTCATAAATGAAGTCCCGGTGTTCCGGGACTTCGCCGCTTGTGTCTTTGTCGAACATGACCTCACTGAAAACCGCCTCGTCCAGCGGCTCATTGTGCTGTGCAGCCAGCAGGAGCGTCGCCACGCTGTCTTTGCCTCCGCTGCAAGAGGCAACATAATTCGGACGGTTCATCGGTCAAACTCCATCTTGAAGCTGACGTATTTGCCGCCGCTGTCATCCAGACGGATCACCGCATCGTAGAGCTGAGGCTTCTTCGGCGTGTAAAGCCCAGTCACGCGGCACCAGCCCTTGTCCAGCAGCTCCTTTGCAATCTTCTTGGTCAGCTTCTTTTTCTTGCTGGAAAAGAACTTGTTGTCTTCCCACAGGCAGAAGGAGCATTCCTTGTTCGAGCAGTAGAAATTGCCCTTGCCGACATAGACCGGAGATCCACAACGAGGACATTTGCCGATTTCCTCCTTACCCGTGCCGAAACGTTGGGCTTCGGCATCGGAGAGAAACGGGTAGGCTTTCACGAGATCCCCGGTCATCCGGACAATGCCGCTGAGGAAGGCGTCCGCATCCGCATTGCCGCGTTCAATCTCCATGAGCGTGTTTTCCCATTCCGCCGTCATTTTGGGAGAAGTGATCTGTTCCGGCAGGACGCAGACGAGGTTGCAGCCGTCCTTTGTGGGAATGAGGGATTTGCCCTTGCGTTCAGCAAAGCCGGACTTTACCAGCTTTTCAATGATACCGGCGCGTGTCGCGGGTGTTCCAAGACCTTTCTTCTCGGTGTTATCGTCAAACTGATCGTTTCCGGCAGTCTCCATCGCAGACAGGAGCGTGTCTTCCGTGTACTGCTTCGGAGGCGTTGTAAAGTGTTCGGTGACACTGGCGGACACACCATCCAGCATATCGCCTTCATGAACTTCGGGCAGGGACTTTACGGGATCGTCCTTTTCCTTCGTCTTGAGAGATGCCTTGAACAGCTCTTCAACGGCTTTCCATCCGTTTTGAACGACGGTCTTGCCCTTGGCTTTGAACGCATAGCCCTCGCAGGAGAGCGAGATCTGCGTTTCTGCGTAGGTGTGCTTCTCGCCGGTCGCACACAGAAGGCGCATCCCGACAAGATTGAGGATTTTCTGCTCCGACTGAGGAAGCGCCGAAACATCCTGCTTTTCAAGCTGGATGGTCGGAAGAATAGCGTGGTGATCCGTGACCTTGCTGTTGTCGGTCACGCGGGAAATGTCCGGAGTGACCGAAACGCCGGAGAAAAGCGGAAGCTGGCGGCAGACAATGGAAATGACCTGACGGGCGGTGTCCTCCATATCGTCCGTAATAAACTGGCTGTCCGTGCGCGGATAGGTCAGGAGCTTTTTTTCGTAGAGCGTCTGAACGAGATCGAGCGTCTGCTGGGCGGTAAAGCCGTAGTAGCGGTTAGCTTCGCGCTGCAAGGTGGTCAGATCATAGAGCTTCGGAGGATTGACGGTTTTCGTCTCCCGCTTGAGAGAAGAAACGACGGCTTGCTTTTTCTCGCAAGCCGCCGCAATCTTTTTTGCTTCCTCTTCGGTTTTGACCTTTTCCAGATCAGCGATCAGATCGCCCTTGCCGACGTGGACGTTGAAATACTTCTCCTTATGGAATGTGGAGATTTTCCCGTCACGTTCCACCAGCATTGCAAGAGTAGGCGTCTGGACGCGCCCGACCACCAGCTTCTTGTGATAGAGCGTGGTGAAAAGGCGGGTGCCGTTGATGCCGACAATCCAGTCCGCCTTCGAGCGGCTGAGTGCCGCTTCATAGAGACGGTCATAGTCCTTGCCGTCCCGGAGATGATTGAAGCCTTCGCGGATGGCGGAGTCCTCCAACGAGCTGATCCACAGACGCTTGAAGGGCTTGGTGCATCCGGCTTTGTCGTAGACCAGCCGGAAGATCAGCTCACCCTCGCGTCCTGCATCGGTTGCGCAGACCAGCTCGGTGACGCGCTTGTCCTTCATGAGAGCGGACAGCACCTTGAACTGCTGTGCTTTGTCCTTCGTGACCTCAAACATCCAGCTTTCCGGAACAATGGGCAGATCGTCATACCGCCACTTAGCATACCGCTCATCGTAGGAGCTGGCGTCTGCCAGCTCCACCAGATGACCGAAGCACCACGAAACGATGTAATTGCCGCCCTCCATGTAGCCGTCCTTGCGGGATGTCGCGCCCAGCACCTTTGCGATGGACTGGGCGACGCTGGGCTTTTCAGCAATGACTAAGATCAATCTTCATCACCTTCCGTTTCGGCATCCTCCGCGATCTGCGGCTCTTCATCCTCGTTGATGTACGGCTCTTCCTCGTAGCCTTCATCGTCGAAGAAGTCCATATCCTCATCCTTGGGCTTTCTGCCCTTGACAAACTTGATGTAGTAATAGGCTGCACCCGCAGCACCGGCAAGAACGAAGATGACGAGGATCATGCCGATGTTGGATTTCTTTTCGGGGTTAGGGGCGGGAGCATCGGTTTCCGCATCCTTGTCCGGCTCAGGCGTCACGGGGGCTGTGCCGGTGCATTCGCTCATGTTGGTCTTGCAGACCGGGCAGTCGGTGTTGACCTGACCGGCAGCGCATTTTTCCTTGCAGTTACAGGTGGTCAGAGCAGCCGCAGTGTCATCATCCAGCAGCGCAAGCAGATCGCTTTCATCGACCATGTTGAGGAAGTATGTCTGATACTGTTCCTCGTCCTCATTGATGGGTGCATCGTAGTCGATGACAATGAAGAAGGTGTTGCCGCTTTTCGTCTGGACAGTGATGAACTGTTTGTTGGTTGCCTTATCATAGAGCAAGTCGCGGGTGTAGGCGTTGCCCTCATCGTCAATCGGCTCACCCTTCGGCTTTTCAGGGGCGGGAGTGACTGCGGGCGGCTGTTCCGGCTGGGTTGCCTCCGTAACGGGAAGGTTCTGCTCGGTGTCATCGGCGTAGGCAAACGCCGTCACCGAGAAGCAGGACAGAACCATGACGCAGACCGCAAGGACGGTCAGAAAACGAAACTTCTTACGCATTGTCGATTACCTCCGTATTTTCAGCGGGCTTGGTGCCGCCCTTCATGGAAGACAGGAACGCCATGATCTGATCCTTGCCCATCACCATAGAGCGCACGGTATTGATGATTTCAAGGTTTTCCAGCTCTGTCTTCTTGTCGTACAGCTCTTTAAGCTGACCCTCGATTTCGGACTTCTTCTTTTCAGCCTTCTCAATGTCGGAGAGGACTTTCTGATACTTGGGATTCATGCAAAACTCCTTTCTTTTAATAGGCGGGTCTTCCGAAGGCGTAGAAATGCTGCTGCCAATAGGAAGAGTTGATAGATGTGTACTGAATGGGATCGCCGCAGTGGATCATGACCCCATCACCAACGTAGATGCCGACGTGAGACACGCCGGGGGTGTCATACGTCCCGACGAAAAAGATAAGATCACCGGGCTGTGCATTCGCCTTTGAAACCGGCGTACAGACGTTGTAAAGCCCCTGTGCGCCCAATCGTCCGGTATTTACAAGTCCGCTGTTCGTGAGAACGTAGCTGACGAAGCCGGAGCAGTCAAAGGACGTGTCGGGATTGGAGCCTCCCCAAACATACGGATAACCGAGATACTTTTCCGCCTCGGTGATCAGTGTCGCAAACTTCTCGTCGTTCAGGTATTCCGGGTTGACATCGTAGTCGGCGGGAGGATTTGTGATGTACTTGTCCACATAGGGGGAGTTACCGAACAGATCCTCGCGGTTGCCCAGCACCGACATATACGTCGCGTACATGGAAAGCTGTTCCTGAGACATGATGTAGACCGGGACATGGGAGAGATTGAAGTTTTCGAGCTTCACGTTGCAGATGTAGTAGTCATACGGGACGCGATAGGTTTCCGTGTGCGTGTTGCCGTCTGCGTCCGTCCATGTGTCGGTTTCCGTGCGGTATCTGGTTTCGACGATAACCTCTTCGGTGAGGATGTACTGCTTTTCAAACAGCATTTGGAGCGTACCCTGCACCTCATCCAGCGTGAACTCGCCCTCATGGAGAGCCGAGAGAATGGAGATCAGCACATAGGGGTCATGCTCAATATCGTCCAGATCGAAGTGGTATTCATCATAGTTGTGAGTGCTTTCGTAGGTGTCGAGATAGTGTTGCAGCTCTTGCTCCATCCGGCAATACTGCGCCTCCGCGCCCAGCATCGCGTCATCTTCGCTGAGATAAGAGGAAGCGATAACCGACGAGCCGGTAGAGGTGAGCATCGAACACGAGCTGATTCCAGCACCGAGCAAAACGAGAAGGGCAATTCCGACGCCGATCCAGATGAAGACCTTCTTGTTCTTCTCAAAGAACTCCTTGATCTTGTCAGACGCCTTCTCACTGAGCTTCTTGCCGGTGCTTTTTGTGGCAGTCCCGACGGTCTGAGACCCGGCATTTCGAGCGGCGGCATATTCCTTCTTGATGTTCTGCTTCTGGTAGTGCTTGTTCATGTTCTGCTTCTTCATCTCAGGATGCTCCTGCTGATTTCTCTCATATTGGAGCTTGGCGTCAGCTACATCCGCCTTGTGTTCCAGCTTGGAAACCTTCTCATAAGGCTTGTTGACGCTGCTTTCCCGATGATGACGGAAATGCCTCGCAGCGGTCTCAGCGGCAATCTCTGTTTTATGCGCCGCCTCAACCGCCGAGTTTTCCTGCTCGACCTCATGGATTTTGCCGTGAATGCCGGAAGCAAGGGTGTCACCGACCTTGCGGACGGTTTTATCTGCCTCAAATTGCAGCTTGCCTTTGCTCTTGGGCTTTTTCAGCTCATCCTCAAAATGAAGGCGGGTTTTGCCCTTTCCGGTCTCTTCATCAAAGACACGCTCTTTCTTGAGAACCTTGTGCGTGGGCAGCTTTTCACGGGCAGCATCCAGACGCTCATGTGCCTTCTCAGACTTCCTTTCGAGCTTCTGCATCCGCTTCGTGGGCGGGACGGCATCGTCCGAGAGCGGCTTTGCAGAGGCAGTCTCCGCCGCTTGAGTGAGAACGGCATCTGCATCAACGGCTTCAACCGCAGAGGTCTTGCGCAGCTTGTGGGTGACAACCGTTTCGGCAATCACCGTGCCGGTATGCGAAGAAACGCCGTGCTGCTCCAAAACAGGGGGATTGAACGGCGTTTCCGAGGGCAGCGGTTCAGGTGCATTCTGGGGTGGATTTTCTGCCCTTTTCTCTTCTGTGACGGACGTTTCCGAGGGCGGCTGTGTGTCGTTATCCTCGGCGTGTTCCGCCTGAAACTGACGATGCTGACGGCGCATCTGCACCTTTTTCTGTTCCTCCGCAGAAAGAGCTTCGGAAGGCGCGACTGTCTCAGCGGACTTCACCAACTCTGCTTCTTCCAGCCGCTTTGACACACGCTGCTCGTTGCCAGCCGTCAGGTTTTTCTCGACCGCGCCGTCTCGCGTCATCCGCAGAACTACCTTGTCGCGGGCTTTGAGTTCCGGTTCCTTGGGCATCAGATTTCACCTCCGATCCGCTTGTAGGCAAGCTCGGTGTATTCTGGGTTCAGCTCTACGCCTACAAAATGCCGCCCCATCTGCGCGGCAACCATGCCGGTTGTGCCGCTTCCCATAAAGGGGTCAAGCACAATGCCGCCTTCTGGACAACCGGCGAGAAGACAGGTTTCAACCAGCTTCGGAGGGTAGGCGGCATAGTGACCGCCCTTGAAGGGGACGGTGTTGATCTTCCAGACATCGCGCTTGTTGCGGAGCGGATTGATGTCTGCTTCCTTGATCTCGCCATGCTCACGCGGGCGGTTGATGGATTGCGGCTGAGGCTGACCGGGAACGGGCTTTCCGTATTTGTTGCCGCCCTTCATGCCGCGCTTGAGGCGTTTTGCCGTTGCAGGGGCAATCGGCTCGGAGATCGCCTTGTAGTCGAAGAAATACTTCTTGGACTTGGAAAACAGAAAGATATGCTCATAGCAACGGGCGCAGCGGTCTTTGACGCTTTCCGGCATGGGGTTATCCTTCATCCAGATGATGTCGTTGCGCAGATACCAGCCGGTATCACGGAGGGCAAAAGCCAGCATCCACGGAATACCGATCATGTCCTTCGGCTTGCAGCCCTCAACCTTGTTGTTGAGAGCCACAGCCTGACCGTTTCTGCCGTAGGGGTTCTTCGGGTCAATGAAATCTCCCTGATTGCCCTTTCCAGCGTAGGTGTCCGAGATGTTCAGCCAGAGCGTTCCATCCGGACGCAAAACGCGCCTGACTTCGGTAAACACTTCCGTCAGGCGCGAGATATATTCCTTCGGCGTTGTCTCTCTGCCGATCTGAGCCTTCATGCCGTAATCGCGGAGCGCGTAATACGGAGGGGACGTCACACAGCAATGAACGCTATCATCGGGCAGGGCTTTCAGGATTTCAAGGCAATCGCCGGTATGAATGATGTCAAGCTCTATAAAAACCAGCTCCTTTCTTCGGATTTGAGCGCATATCAGTCGGAGTAATACTCGTCCGGCTCGTAGTCCTCGTCTTCCATGAAGTCCTCGTCGAGATCGTCAATCTCGTCTGCCCAACGGTCGAAGATTTCCTCGGCTTCCTTCGCCGCCTCACGATAGAGGCTCAGGCGGTTCTTCTCAAAGGCGGCAAAGGCGGGGACGAACTTGCTGAACTCGCGGATTGCCTTCACATCCTGCGTGCGCATATCTGCGACGCACTGAATGATTTCGGACATCGTGAGCAGATCGTCGATCATCAGCTCATACTTGTCCTTGGGGATAGATACGGCTTCATCATCCGCCGCGTCAGCGAAAGGGGTATTCTCGTCGCTGTTGCAGCACTTGGGAACATCAATCTTGAAGTAGAAACCGATCATATCCACAGATACCTTGGTCATAATCTGACGCGCCTCCTTGACCTTTTCGTCGATGTCCTCCCTCACATGGAGGTAGGCGCGATGATGCTTCTTGAGATCGCTTTCCAGTCGGATCAGATCGGTCAGCTCCCACAGAGCCTTAAACAGCGCGGAGGTGTTCTCTCCGTATTCGATAGCGTCCGCATAGGGAATGGTAATCATCTTGTTGTTCATATTCAAAAATCCTCCTATCAGTTCTGTACGGTTTCTTCGGGTTTGGTGGTCATGATGCGGTAGAGCTGGGTGTCCTTCGGGAAATCGTCCTTGAAGGGAACGATGGTCGAGCCATAGAAGATCAGCCCCTCACCGGCGTTGGAATTGGTGATGTAGTTCTGCTGGCTGGGCGAGATGTTCAGCGCCTTCGAGAGAATCTGCCGGTCGCCGGATGCCTGATTCAGAAGGTAGACAAAATCTGAGTTTTCAAAGATGTTCTCTACCTCGCGGGACGCAAGCAGATCCTTGACGTTCTGCGTGATGCCGGTCGGGATGCCGCCCCACTTTCTGAAACGCTTCCAGATTTCCACGCTGTATGCGGCGGTCTGTTCCTCTTTCAGCAAAAGGTGGAACTCGTCCATGTAGTAGCGCGTTGCCTTGTGCTGGGCGCGGTTGAGGGTAACTCTGTTCCACACCTGATCCTGCACAATCAGCATACCGAGCTTTTTGAGCTGCTTGCCGAGTTCGCGGATGTCATAGCAGACAAAGCGGTTGTTGACATCCACATTCGTTCTGTGATTGAAGACGTTCAGAGAGCCGTGAACATAGATTTCAAGGGCAGTTGCAATGCGCTGTGCCTCCGGCTCCTTCTGATTTCTCAGAATGTTGTAGAGGTCTTCGAGGATTGGCATTTTCTCCGGTTTGGGGTCTGCAAGAAACTCCTGATAGACCATGCGAACACTGCGGTCAATGATGGTCTTCTCAACCGGCTGCAAGCCGTCCTTGCCGCCGACAATCAGCTCACACATGGAGAGGATGAAGTCGGATTTCAACGTCAGCGGGTTTTCCTCTTCGGAGTAGTTCGTGTTGATGTCCAGCGGATTGATGTAATCCGTGCTGACCGGCGAGATGCGGATGACCTGACCGCCGAGCTTCTGCACGAGGGGGAAATACTCGGCTTCGGGGTCGCAGACGATGATGTCATCCTCCGTGATGAGGAAGGCGTTCGTCATTTCGCGCTTGGCAGAGAAGGACTTACCGGAACCGGGTGTACCCAAGATCAGCCCGTTGGGGTTTTTGAGCTGCTTGCGGTCAACCATGATCATGTTGTTGGACAGCGCGTTCAGCCCGTAGTAGAGAGCTTCGCCGCCCTGAAAAAGCTCCTGCGTGGTGAACGGCACGAAAACCGCCGTGCTGGAAGTGGTCAGCCCGCGTTCGATCTCCACCTGATTGACGCCGATAGGCAGAGAGGACATCAGCCCTTCCTCCTGCTGAAAGTCAAGACGCTTGAGCGCACAGTTATACTTTTGGGCAATGGCGGCGGTCTGGAACACCGCATTTTCGAGCTTCTGGCGATTGGTTGCCGTATTCATGATGAGGATGGTCACGAGGAACAGTCTCTCGTTGCGGGTCTGGAGATCCTGCAACAGACGCTTTGCCTCGCCGCCGAAGGTAGCGAGATCGGACGGGATGATGTCCATGTCGTAGCCGGAGCGGACTGCTTTTTTCTGTTCCTCGATCTTCATTTTGTCGAGGTCGGTGATCTTCGACTTGATACTCTTGATTGCCTTTGCCTGGTCAATCGTCCGGATATGAAAATTGACCGTGATGTTGCTGTCCATCTCAAGGAAGTCGGCAAGCATACGGTCATTGAGTTCCGGCGCGAGGATTTGCAGGAAACTCGCCGCGCCGATGGTTTTGCCCATCTTGAAGCACTTGCCTTCACGGAAGTCAAAGGAAGTGGGCGCGATGAAGTCCTTTGTGCTGAGTCCCGTCCGGGCAACCATATCGAAGGAAAAGCGGAACGGCTCATTGGTGTCCATGTTAAACACATCATGAAGCACTTTCAGCCGTTCATAACCAGACAGCGGCTCGGTTCTCACACCGAGGGTTTTGAAGTTGTTGAGAATGTCGGTTTCAATGCGTTCGAGCTTCGGCTTTGCCGTGCGGAGGGAGTCTGCCTCAATGCCGAAGGTGATGTACTTCCTCTTGACCAGTCCGTTGTTGCCCTTGGTGAGCTGGTTTTGCAGCATACCGGAATACTCGGAGCGGATGTCGTTGAAGGCGTCCTCCTGTGCCGGAATGTTGATGCGCTTGCGGAACTCATTGAGGCTTGCCTTCTGATTGATGAAGGAGAGCTGGACGAAGATCGAGCTGTCGAAGTAGTTCAGAAAGTCGCACCATGCTTCAAAGATGGCAGTTTTGTCCTCGTTCTGCGCAAGCTGGTAGTTGATGTCCTCAAAGGCGATGGATTTCGTGTAGAGGCGGCTATTTACCTTGCAGATACCGTCGCGGCACATTTCCACATAGGGAATGGTCTGCTGGGCGGACTTGCGGACTTTCTTTGCCTTCCTGTCCTTTTTCTTCTGCGTGACGATCCGCTTTTTTTCCTGAGCGGAAAGGGCGTTGCCGTAAACGACGCCGTTTTTGACCGTCATCTTAGGCTTTGCCTTTACTGTGCTGTTGTTCAAGCTGCAATTCCTCCTGTTCTTTGATTTTCTGCTGAATCTCAGCGTAGAGATTGTTTGTGCGATAGGGGCGCACCTTGTCCCGGATAAACATGGACTGTACGATGTGGTACAGATACTTTTCGGCGGGCTGACCGTCCTTCTCGTAAAGCGCGAAGAAGATGAACGGGAGCATGATCACCACCATCAGCATTGCCGCCGTAGACAAGTCGAGATGCGCCTTCGCCAGAAAGAAGATCGGGACGCCGACCGCCGCAGCGATGGAAAAACAAATGAGCTGCCGCTTGGTCAGGTTGAACATGACCTTCGTTTTGACGCGGTTAAGGTCCTTCGGGACCGGAACAAATGCCATTGACTGTTTCCTCCTTTCTAAGCTGCTTTTCATAGCGCAGCTTCATTTGTGCGGGATATTGATCCTCCTTCGGTTGACGCTTGCCCGTCCAGCGAAGCCCACCCGCTTTGCCTTGACAAATCCAGCCGGAAGCCCGAAGGCTTGCACCGTTTTCGCTTTCCAGCGTGTAGGTGATGATGTGCTTATAGCCCATAGCCGCAGCAGCTCTTGCCGCCGCACCGTAGAGAAAGCTGCAAGCGTTCTTCGCCCCGTTGGTGCATAGCCTTGTAACCTCCAATGTGAAGCCGTCATCCAGATACCGGCTGACGGGACGCCCGGCGATGATTACACCGACCAGTTCACCGTCTGCTTCACAGCCGATGGAAAACTTGTGACCGGCAACCGGCTTGTGATGTCGGTGATACTTCCGGACATACTCGTTGGCGTCACGAAGAGAGATGGGTTTTAGCCGCAGCATGGTGCTTCCTCCATAGGAAGATGAGCCGTGCATTCGACCTCGTTGCCCCAAACGTCCCAGCCTTCGGGAGACTGACGGGCAAAAAGCTCTACGCGGGGAAGGTCTCCCATGAGCCGAACAATGCGCTTCCGCGCCTCATCCGGCTTTTTGGAATGCTCTTCGATGTGGCTGAGGATGACCTGACGCACACCGGCGTCAACTCGCTTCGGATGTCCCTTTGTGGCGAGGATGCAGATTTCGGCGTTCGCCCTTGTCCAGTACCCCATGCCGGTGAAGAGATCGTCGTTCCTGCGGTTTTGCTTCACCCATACAAAAGCTACGGTCTTATAGGAAAATCCCCATGCCGTCAGCACTTCGAGTGCTTCACAGAGGCACGGGAACGTGATCCAGAGGAACAGAGCGCAGTCCTTGGCGGCAAGCTCACCAACCGGAAGCGCCTTGATGTCCTCAATGCACATTGTCGGGTAGTGGCTTTCTGCCGACCGTCCCTGCCCCTTCTTGGAGTAAGTCCGATACGCCCAAGGGGGATCGGCGTAGATGATGCTGTACTTCTTCATGCTGCCGACCTCCTTAGTGCGCATGGAAGATGGATTTTGCGAGGCTTCCGGTCTTGAACAGCGAGAAGCACAGAATGACCGTGTACGCTGCCACAGAGAACAGAGCCGAATGAATGTTGTCTGCGATGATCATGCCGTTGATCAGCACTGCATAGATGCCGACGCAGACCATGATGAGAAAGCCCTGAAATGCCAGAGCGAACAAGCCTTTCAGATAGTTCGTGCCGATGCTGCCCCATTCGCGGTTGCTCATGGTTGCGATGGGAATAGGCGCAATGCTCACGGTGCAGTAAATCTCAATCATGCGCCCGTAGAGAATAACCGTAATGAGGATCGCCATGATTTTGAGGCACAGGCTGATCAGGAGCGTTTCTATCGACAGTCCGAGCAGTTCTCCGACGCCCATGTTCTCCATGCCGGTACGCATCTGCGCAATCGTCGCGTCAATGTCAATGCTCGTGTTGCCGTGGATTACTCCTGCTGCACCGGAAACTACGTTCTGCCCGATGTCGAATACTGCCATCACGATGTCAAACGTGTGTGTTACGAGATAGATCGCCACAGCCGCCTTGAAAAACCACTTGAAGAACATCCATGTGTCCATGTCGTGAAGGTTGTTTTTCTCGGTGATCATAGAAATCAGCTCGTAGCACAAAACGAAGGTGATGATGATACCAGCGATGGGGACTATCACGTTTTCAGATAGTCCCCGGATCATCTGGTACACGCCGCCGTTCCAGCCGGACGGTGTTTGCCCAACTTCGGCGGCAATCGTTCCTACCTTCTCGTTGACATCGGTGAACATATTGGTCAGGTTGCTCTCGATCCATCCGATCAGCATATCCTTGAGAGCTTGTTCGATCTTTTCTAAAATGCTGCCCAATATTTCACCACCCTTCGGTTAAGCTGGGCTTGCCGTGGATTAGCCGAACAAACCGGAGAGCAGGGGGATGAGGGTCGTGCCGATCAGCACCACACCGCCGCCAGCCATGAGCTGCTTGATACCCTGAGATTTAGCCGCAGGATTATCGTTGCCGTAGCCTTCCATGAGGTTGACAACTCCCCACACCGCAAGACCCGCACCGAGGGCGATAACAAGCGTCTGGAGAACCGTAACTGCCTGATTGATAAATGCCATACTTGAATTTCCTCCTTAAATCGTTGGTGAATTGTGAAGGGCGAGTGCCTTTTCCGGCACCCGCCCCGATGGTTACTTCTGCGCGGCTGCCGGATTAACCGAACAGACCGGAGAGCAGAGGAATGAGGGTCGTACCGATCAGCACCACACCACCGCCAGCCATGAGCTGCTTGATGCCCTGAGACTTGGCGCCGGGGTTGTCGTTGCCGTAGCCTTCCATGAGGTTGACAACACCCCACACTGCGAGACCTGCGCCGAGGGCGATAACGAGCGTCTGAAGAACCGTGACAGCCTGATTGATAAAAGCCATAGATTTTCCTCCTTGAATCGATGAAAGTTGAGTGTGTTTTTTTGAAAATGGGCATAAAAAAAGATGCCCCGTCGCTGTTCTGCTTTGGGATGAGCCATCAGGCTTTACCCACTGCGCAGTGCAGCGACGGGGCTTTAATCTGCATCGACCTCGCCCATATCATAGAGGTCGAATGTGTCATCGGGCTTGACTACCAGCTTGTGCTGCCGGTACTTCTCGATGTCAAAGGCGTTCCGCTTGTTATAGTCGGAGAGCTGCCGGTACTTTGGATGCTTCGTAATGTCGTATTTGTTACTGAGAAAAGGTCTCACGCCTCGAAGCTGCAAAATACACTTTGCTCCGTCCATGACGGCGATCTCATCCTGAGACATCAGTTCCTTGCCGGTTTTCTGATAATTCAAGCCATAGGAGTTGTTGTTGGAACGGGTTTCTGAGGTGTTGTAAAGGTCGATTGTCTCCTTACCCAGCACCTCGCTGATTTCCTTGAGGGTCGATTTCTCCTTGCCGCCAAGAAAAAGTGTGCAGTCACAGTTGCCCGTGATGGTGTCAGCCGCATCCTTGTAGATGGTCTTGAGCTGAGACTGGGACTGCAAGATGATTGACGCCGAGATTTCCCGGCTTCGGATGGTGGCGATGAGCTTATCAAACTTCGGGATTTGACCGATGTTCGCAAACTCATCCAGCAGACAGCGCACATGGACGGGAAGCCGTCCGTTGTAAACGTCATCTGCCTTGTCGCAGAGAAGGTTGAAGAGCTGGGAATACATGATTGCCACGACGAAATTGAAGGTGTCATCGGTATCGGAAATGATGACGAACAGCGCCGTCTTCCGGTCTCCGATGGTGTCCAGCTCCATCTCATCGTAACTCATCAGCTCCCGCAGCTCTGCGATGTCGAAGGGCGCAAGCCTTGCACCGCAGGAAATCAAAATCGACTTCGCGGTTTTGCCAGCCGCCAGCTTGTACTTGCGGTATTGCTTGACCGCAAAGTGGTCAGGGTCGCGGGCTTCCAGCTCGTCGAACATGACATCCACAGGGTTCTTGAAGGTCTCATCGTCCTCTCTGGCTTCCGAGGCATTGATCATTTCGAGCAGGGTAGTAAAGTTTTTCTCGTGATCGGGTGCCTCATACCAGATGTAGCCGATGAGAGCTGTGTAGTAGAGCTTTTCCGCCTTCACCCAAAAATCTTCGCCGGACTTATCGCCATCTCCCTTCGTATTGACGATGATCGTATTGACCAGCTTGAGGATGTCCTTCTCGCTGCGGATGTACGCGAATGGGTTGTAGTGCATGGATTTATTGAAATTGATGGTGTTCAGCGACTTGATGACGTAGCCTCCCTTTTCAAGCATTTTGCCGCACTCCACCAGCACCGTACCCTTCGGGTCAGTCACAACGTAGCTGCTGTGCATCTGCATCAGGTTAGGTTTGACGAAAAAGCGCGTCTTGCCTGAGCCGGAACCGCCGATGACGAGGATATTTTTGTTGCGGGCGTATTTTGGCTGCTTCGGGCGGCTGTTCATGGTCAGGAACTCCGTCTGCGTCAGAATGACATTGTTGGAGAACTCTGGGTCCATGTACGGCTTAATGTCCTCCGGTTTGCCCCAGCGGGCAGATCCGTATTCTTCGCCCTGCCGGAACTTCTTGCGGTTTTTGCCCTTGACGTAGACCGCCAGCTTGAGCAACACTCCAGCCGACAGACCGATGAGAAGATCGACGGGATGAAAGCTGGGCAGCGGATTTGCAAAGGCAGAGCCGAACACGGCAAAGCCGTTTGTCAGCTTGTCGATGAACTCTGTGCCGGGGGCGAGACGAAACACGGCGGCGATCTTATCCGCGAAGTAGAAGGCGAAGACATACGGAAGGTTCAGAAGAATGAGTTTCTTCACATCGGGTTTGTTCACAGCTCCACACCCCGATCCTTGGTCTTGACCTTGACCTTCTCTTTGTGTTGTGCCTTGCTCTGGGCTTTCTCATGATCCAGCTTGTGCCGGATGGACGGCTGTTCCTTCTGCTTGACGGTTTTGGCGGAGAACTCCTTGAACGCGGCGGTCATAACATCAACGTCCCGTCCCTTGAAGAAGACAAGATAGCTGGGCGGCTCAACGGAAACGTCCTTCTTGAGCGCAAAGTCCAGACCGTATTTGCTGGCAGTCCGCTCAAAGGACTTGATGTTGCCGTCCGTCACTTCGATGTTGGAGATGGCGGCGTTCTGGCTCATCAGATGCTTGATGGACTGCTTGCCGCGATAGGCTTTGGGCTGCTGCATCTGCTTCTGTGCCTTCTCAATTTCCTGAACGAACTTGTCCAGCGCCTTTTTCAGTACCTCGGCAGAGATTTTGCCGCCCTTGATCATGATTGCAACAACTTTGGTGTTGACTTCATCCTGCATTGCAGTGATACCTCCTTTCCTTGGAATGATTGTGGGAATGCTGCATCAGCTAAGGCGGCACAATCCGGCGATAGATGATTTTCATTTGCAATGTCCTCCTTTCCGAGCAATGCTCACGATGGTATTCAATAAAAAGTATCTTCACAAAGGCTATAATCGTAGGTCTTGGGCTTCTTTGACTCTGCTGATCTGTCCTGCCCGTAGAAATCATGGTTGACAAGCGCAGAGTAATAATTGTCTATCGTCAGAGAGGCGTTATACAGAGCGGTCAACAGGTACGCCCGGATATTGCGGATGTCTGACGGATTCTTGTTCATTGCTTCCAGAACGTACTCAATGTGGCTGCTATTCAGTTTGAGAAAGCGGGACTTGACCACTTGCTGCGGCATATCCTCGCCGTTGATACGGATGGTCGGAGCGGTAGAGCAGACAGCATCCAGCATGATGTCCATGATCTCCCGGAAGCGGTCTTTATCGAACTTCGGATCCTGACAGAGAATGTCGTAATCAAGATTCTCTTTGATAATCTCTTCATACTCGCTTCGCTCATCCATCCTGTCCATCCCATCAAGATTGATGGATTGATAGTTCTTTGAGAGAGTATTTCTTTCTTGGGTAATTACTTGATTAGTATTTATTTGTGCGGACTTATCCCCGCGTGGATTATCCACATCTGGCTTCTCCACACATGGATTTTCCGTGTGTGGCATTTCCTGTTCTGGCGTGGACTCCTGCGGCTCTTCGTATATCTCAAAGATTGTACTGCTCATCCTGCCTTTACCGTCTCTCTGCCGGTGCCTGACGAGGTAGCCGTGTTTTTCAAGCTCACGAAGCGCGGAGAGAATGGCATCCGGACCTTCCTTGCAGATTGCGGAAAGTCCCTTGGTGGAGAACTTCCAGCCGTCATTGAATGAGAGCATCTTTGAGAGAAGCCCGACTGCCTTGAGTGACAGGCTCTTGTCGCGGAGGTGAAAGTTCGCCATGACCGTATAGCCGCGATTCTTGTTTACGCGATAGACTGCCACAGAAATCACCTTGCCATCTTGGGAAGCAGCTCTTCGGCGCACTTTTTCTGGAACTTCACTCGGATGACCTCCTTGCCCTTCGGCGTGAAGTAGGTCTGAGAACCGGTGTAGCAGTACGTCACGAAATCGCGGACGATGAACAGTCCGGCATTGCTGTCCTTGTTGTAGGGAAGAAGCTGCCCGGAGGGAGAGCGGAACAGGTACTTCTCCCTGAGAAGAAACTGGACGAACTTGCGCTCCGGGATTTTCAGTTCCTTCGCCGTCGTTCGGATATTGGTGCAGTCATCCGGATTGATGAAGGCGTCGTAGTAATCAGCTTTAGGCTTCGCTGTGTTCAGCTCACACTCAAGAGCCTTCACACGATTCTTTTCCAGAATCAACGCCTGAGCAAACTCCACAATGACCGCCGGTTCCTTCTGAATACGTTCCAGAAGGGAGTCCGTCATGTAGCCGCCTGTCTTGCGGATGGTGGGGACAACTTCATCGAACAGCCAGTGTTCAAACTTCTCAGCAGCAGGGAGTTTGCTGTGAACAATCAGTCGGTAAACATCGCCCTCCGGTATATAGGAAAGGGACTGCATACCACCGCTTGTAAGGGTGTCCCGTTTTAGGACACCCTTGCAGTGATCAATAATTGCCTTTCCGGGTCGGGCATATCCAAGTGCTTTCGCAATATCTGAACCGCAGAACAGGAGTGTTTCCCCTTCGAGGATCGTTCGCACCTCACCGAACTGTTCATTCTTGAAGACTTCGATTTTGTTATCCATGACTGACTTCCTTTCCGGCAGCAGATGTGCCACTTTGATTTTTGAGGGTTGAAACGGGATTGCAGCAGTAAGGACACTCTGCAAACACGCAGGATTGATATTTCCAGTGAGGACGGTGAAAGCGGCAGCTTCGGCACTCAGGGAGAATGCCATCCGCGCCGCTGTCAAAATGCTCAAAGCCGGGTGTGGTCTGCATCAGCAATTCCAGTGCTTGCAGATCACCGGCTGTCATGCGTTTCATACTTAAAAACTCCTTTCCTTCGCCGCATCGCCAGCAAATATTCCGGCTTTTGGGCAACAAAAAAAGAGGGTTTGCTTCTTACTCCAAATTGGAGAAGAAACAAACCCTCTTCGTTTACGATGTAGTTCAGATTATTTCTCGGATGGTATGAATGACACCGAGCAGCAGCCCGATGAAGAAGGCAAGTCCTCCGATAAGACCGCCTATGATTAAGTTCAATGCGAAGATGCCGACTGAGCCGGAGATACCGTAGCCGCTGGGAACGAGCCAGAGGCACATCCTCCGGATGCCGAACGGTAATCCAACGCAGATCCACATAAGAAAGTAGTCGCATACGCCGTCAGGCATATAGATCGGCTTGAGAAATGACGCGAGGCAGAACGCAAGCGCGATTGGAAGCAGAACCTCCTTCAAGAAGACTTTGATAGCACCCACTATATCCTCCTTCTGCCGGAAGTGTGCAGCAGCACCCTCCGGCTTGCTTGATTATTGTGAAAGTCCTTTGTTTTCGGTCAAAAAAAGAAGGGACTAAGCCAGAATGCCTTGGTTTTCAAGGTCTTTCTGATTTAGTCCTATTATCGCACAATAATCCTTGACAATGACCGTACCCACTTTCCCGGCTTCAATGTCTGCAAGCATGGCTTGAAAACCGGGTCTTTGAAAGTTCGCGCCGGAATAGCCGTCGTCAGTGTACCAGCGCAGGTTGGTAAAGCCATTTTGTTTTGCAAAGGCTTCGAGTATCCGTTTTTGGTTCGATATGGAATTACTCTCGCCTTGCAATTCGTCCTCATGGGACAATCTCGGATAAAGGGCGGTAATGAGGTTTTGGGTGGCTTGTCTTAACATAAAATCCTCCGTTTCCGACAGCCAGCCCCACTATTCCGTGGTTTCATTGTACCACGGAACAGGGCTGGTTGTATAGCGGCAAAAGTGTCAAATCTGCTTCTTTACAGCTTGTCAAATCGCCGGTTTTTGTGTAGCAATCAACGACTATATCCGATTGGCAGTAGCCGCATTGAATGGTTTATGATATACTTTTCTATAATTCCACAATGAAAAGAGGTCTGTTATGAAAACTCGTGAAACAATCATTCGCCGGTGGTTTGATATGTGGCTGCAAAAGAAAGATTTGGGTATAGCCGAGATGTTTTCAGATAATGCCACCTACATTGAAAGCTGGGGGCCGGAATATCACGGCTCTGCAAAAATCAAACTTTGGTTTGACGAATGGAATACCCGTGGCACTGTGCTTCAATGGGACATAAAGCAGTTCTTCCACAAAGCCAATCAAACTATGGTTGAATGGTACTTCAAAAATCAGATGAACGACGGAAAGGTTGAAGCCTTTGACGGGATTTCCCTTGTTGAATGGACAAATGATGATAAAATCCTGTTTCTCAAAGAGTTTGGTTGCAACATCAATAACTATGACCCTTATCAAAATGGCGCTGTTCCGCAATTTAAGGGCGAAACTTCTCCGTGGTTCTAAAATCCGTGTTTAGAAGCCTATTTACAGCGGCCAAGCTCCCCGGCATGGCCGCTTTCCTCATGCTCCGGCTCACGCCGGATAAGTAGGCTCCTGTGTAGCAGCGGCTTCCGCTTCCAGTACCCGCGCCATTTTGTCGGCGGCGGTGGTGGTCGTGTCTTTCTTGAAATAGCCGGACACGACAAGGACGGAATTGCCCATGCGGATTTCCGTCACGCAGTCGGGGCGGCGGGCGGTGCGGGTGTCGTGCTTCTTGTTATCTGCCATAGGCAATACTCCTTTCAGTCGGTAATCAGTTTCTTCATGCTCTCCATTTTCCGCTGCGCGGTTTCCTGCCGGAAGTTGTCGCCGGTAAAGCGTACCGGGACACACATGGAAAGCAGCCGGTCATAAATCCGGGAATGGGCGGTGTCCTCCGGGTTGTGCAGGTCGTCCAGCGTGAGGTTGGTCGTGACGATCAGCGGCCTGCCGCTGCGGTAACGGCTGTCAATCACATTGAAAACCTGTTCCAGCCCGTATTCCGTCCCGCGCTCCATGCCAAAATCGTCAAGGATAAGCAGCGGATAGCGGCAAAGGCGGGAAATGTATTCGTTCCTGCCCTCGAAGCTGGCGGCAAGGTCGTTGAGGATAAGGGCAAAGTTCGTCATGTGGACGGGGATTTCTTTCTCCATGAGGGCGTTTGCGATACAGCCCGCAAGGTAGCTTTTCCCGGTTCCCACGCCGCCCCAGAACAGGCAGCCGATATTGTCTGTCCGCATATCTTCCCAATGCTCCACATACCGGCGGGCAAGCCCGGTCTGCGGGTTCCTGCCGTTGTCGTTCTCAAAAGTCCAGTCCCGCATGGTGGGGTCGGTAAAGCCCCGGCGTTTCAGTTCTTCTACGGTGTCAAGGTGCCTGCGCCGCTTCTCGGCGGCTTCCCGTTCCTCGCGGGCGGCTTTCTGGCAGACGCACTCTGCCGGGTGGCGGTCACGGCCAAAGATAGCGGCCTTATCCGGCGCAAAATAGGCTTCTTTCGGCTTGCGGCACTTGCCGCAGTACAGTAAACCGTCCTCGCCGGTGTAATCCTCCGGCTCCGGGGTGGCAGCCGTCATATTCTCCAAAACAGCGTTGATTTCGTTCTTCATAAACTCTCGCCCTCCTTGCATGAGTAGTCTGGTATGCCCTTTTTCGGGGCTTTCCTGGCTGCGTCCTCCTGCGCCCATTTGTAGATTGTGGCGGCATGGCTGCGGTATCGCTTGCCGCTGGACGCGATATGGCAGGATAGCCGGTCAATGTAGTAGTTCCACTTGTCGGGCAGGTCTGCTTTCAGCCCGTCCAGTTCTGATTGCGAAAGAAAGACATTTTCATACCGGCCATAGGCGGCGCGGGCGGGCTGTCCCGTATCTAACTCTCGCTCTCTCTCTTTTTCTATCTCTATCTCTTTCTCTATCTCTATCTCTGGTGGACAAATGTCCGCTTGATATGGTGGACATTTGTCCGCCCCGGCCTTTGGCAAGGCTTTCTGTTCCTGCAAAGCCAGCCTTGCCCGCCGTTTCCGCTCCCCCTCGGTAGAGGATTGGCCGATAAGCAGTTCAATGTTGCTCATATACAGCGCGCCGTTCTGTAACGGCTCCACAAGCCCCAGCTTCATAAAAATCTGCAAAGCCCGTTCTACGGTGCCGACTTGCTGGCGGGTAATGGTGGCAATCATCTGCGCGGAGTAGGGGATATTTTCATCAAGCTGCAACTTCCCGCCGTTTTTCAGCGATTTCAGGTACAGTTTCAAGAGGATGTTGGAATAGAGGATGCCGTCCTGCATACTTTCCAGCAGCACGATAGCGTCCTCGTCAAAGTAATTCTCTTTCAGCTTGAGGTAGTAGTATTTTCGGTTGTCTGACATGGTTCCTCCTTGGGGTGGATTTGGGGCGTTTGTACGCATTTAGGACGGCGTTTCCGGGGGAAAAGGATAAATGTATCGCGAACCCTTTGACACCCACGAAAAAAGCCTTGATTTATGCGGGTTTGAAAGGCTCTAAAGCGTGACATTTATGCCTTTGTTTCCGCTTTCGCTCGGCGGCTTTGAGTTTCTTCATGCGTCCGGCGCAGCCGGGGCAGTATTTTCCCCGGTTGGATTTTGGGACAAAGGCCGCGCCGCAGACGGCGCACCGTTTCCGGCTCCCCCGGTACAAGAGGGCTGCGGCCAGTTCCCCGTCAAGGGGCAGGACAGCCACACGGAACCAGCGGCACATGAGGGAAAAGGAAATGCTCTGGACGCACACGCAAGGCTCCCCGTCGTCCAACAGCAGGCAGTTCCCCTCGTCGTAGTTACAGCACTCATGCACCAGCCGCCGCGCCCGCCGGTGCTGGCGGTAGTCCATGCGGGGCAGCTTATCGCTCATGGCTCTGCTCCTTTCTGCGGCGGGGTTCCTCCCGGCGCAAAATCTGGTCGATATTCCGCTTGACGGTCTGCAACTCCGTGTACCGCTGTTTCTGTTCGTGGTAGGTGTTATACAGGCCGGATTTCTTGGAAACAAGCTGCTCGATCTCGTCCTGCAACGCTTTTCGGGCGGGCAGCTTGGTAATGCCATGCTCCCGGAAGTACCGGGCGGCTGCGTCGGCTATAATAAAGTCGCTCTCATGCGCCTGCCGGTATGCGGCGCGGGCTTTCTCGGATTTCTGCGCTTTCAGCCCGTCGCGGGCGGGCTTGGTCTTGGCGTAAGCAAGTACCTGTTGCTGCAACTCCTTTTTCCCTTGCAGCTTGGTTTCCAGTGCTTTCAGTTCGCTGCTGGTCTGGCGCATTTCCTGATAGGCGGTATCAACGGCGGCTTCTAACTGCTCCGGGGAAGTGAAGCCGTATTCCTGATACACATTCAGCGTCGCGGCCATTTGTTTGAGGTTGTGCATGGTCGCCCAGCGTTCATAGCCCCGGCCTTTGCCCTCGGCTTTCTTCTGCTCAATGTCCACAAGCCGCTGTACATTCGGAGCGGTTTGAGGGGCTTTTGTGGGCTGTATGTCGGTTTTCCCATGCCGGGGATATTCGGGTATAGCCGCGGCCTTTTCTGCGGCTCTGGCGGCGTTCCGCTCCAAAACGGCAAGGACAGCGGCGCGGTCAAAATCGTCGCCCAGCTTGCGGGCGGTAATGGGCTTTGTCCTGTCCGGCGTGAGATAGGATAGCCGCCCCCGGCTCTCCTTAACGGTCACACCCTCCCGCAGCAGCAGAGAAGAAAACTCGTCAAAGCTGGCAGCGGTGGCAAGGGCTTTCCGTAGGGTCTGCCGCAGCTTCTCCTTGTTCGTTTCAAACTTGGTCTGCCGGGGCGTGATACCGCCTGCAATCATGGGGGCGTTCTGCTTGTCCAGTGCGGCCTGTCCCTTTTTCTGCGCCCAATATTCCCGGTCTGTGACACGGTTCTTGCTGCCGTTCAAGAGGTCGATTTGGTAAAGTCCTTCCCGGTGGCACATCTCCATGACCTCGGACTTGAAGTAGCGTAGGGCTGCGTCGGTGCAGCGGTGCTTGCACCCGGCTTTCGTGTCCGCTGGCCTGTCCATGTAGGGCAGGAACGGCACTTCCTCTATCCGCAGGCTGTTAATGACGATATGCACATGGATGTTGCCGCTGTGGTTATGCCCGTCCGGGTGGGTGCAGACAAGGGCCTGATGGCCGGGGAAATGCTCTTTACAGAATTGCTCCCCCAACGCCTGCGCCCGGTCTACGGTCAGGCCGTTGTCCGGCCCGTCCCGTGGGTCAAAGCTGATGATATAGTGGTGGCTCTTGATGTCCTCCCGTTTGCTGTTCTTGCCGTACCGCAGATTTGCCCGGATACATGACAGGGCAAAATCTTCCTCCCCGCAGTTCAGCGTGTCCAGCCGGTAGTCCTGCCGGGGAATGAGCCGCCCGGCTTCATCAAGGGTGGGTTTCATGGTAAACTCGTCATGCTCAAAGGTGAGATAGGCTTCGGCGGCTCCGTAGTCGGCATTTTTAGAGCTGATATGCTTGATCGTTGCCATAGGCTTCACCTATCACTTTCAGCACCTCGAATTTGAGGGCGGCAAGGTCGGAAACAGCGGCTCTCACCTCACTGGACAGGGCGTTGTAGGGTGCGCCGTATTCGTTGAGATACCGGGCGATCTGGTTCAGGTTGCTGCCGATTTTCCCGTACTGCGCCACAAGGGAAGATATGGCGGTGAGCATTTCTTCGCTGTGGGCAGTCACCCGGATAACAGGAGAAATCCGGCTGTAAAAAACGGCTTGCCGGATATACTCGGACTGGCTCATGGAGAGGGCGGCGCATTTGTCCTCAAAGGCTCTGCGCTCGTCCTCGGTCAGACGGGTCTTGACAACACATTTCCGCTTGGGGGTGTTGTAGGTTTTGTGTGGCATGGTGGCTCAACTCCTTTCAAACTGCAACGGACAATTTTTATCTAAAACACAAGTATTGGGGCAAGTTTTTTCAGCGGCGCAAGCCGCAAAAGGCGGGTTTGGGGTGGCAACCCCAACAAGTATCTGACCGGGGGACAAATGAGCGAAAAGCGAAATTTGGTACACTGGTCGATACTTGCTCTCCGTGACTGCAAACTTTCTCTCACTTCCGTCCGCCACTTTTTTGGAAAACTGCAACCACAAAAGTTTGTTTCTCTTTTTCTGCTACTACTAATCCTGTAAAGGGCATTCCTGCCCGCTTTCGCTAAAATGACACCGGACGCAGTGGTTTCTACCCGGTGTTGGAGAAATCCTTTCTCTTTGCCCTCTACTACGGGTAAATGCTCCAAATGCCAAACACCAGGGCAGAAAAATTCCCTCCTCGCTTACTACTACAACCGGCAGGGGGCAAAATGGCCGGGAGCGGAGCCGGACAACAAAAAAAGCAGTAAATCTTTTTCAAGACTTACTGCTTTCGCTGGCCGCGTCGGTGGCGGCTGGTATTCAGTTTTTATGACTTGTCCGGTGGTTCGTCAAGCCGGAACTTGAATTGACAGTCAATTAACCGCTGCTTTACATAGTCCTCCACCTCGGCGTTGACCTGCCCGTTCACTTTTGAGAAATAGCGGATAT
The DNA here is from genome assembly GCF_004345265.1 of Allofournierella massiliensis. Lineage (GTDB taxonomy): Bacteria > Bacillota > Clostridia > Oscillospirales > Ruminococcaceae > Allofournierella > Allofournierella massiliensis. Next base: position 65,968 of record NZ_SLUM01000005.1, on the reverse strand, counting down.
ATCCGGCGTAGTGGAGCAGGACAGCGTTCACGGCTTCTGGGTCGCCCTCACGGGCTTTGAGGATTGTTTCATAGGGGAGAAGTCTACTCATACCGGCTCACCCCCATTTCTTCGCGTAGCCGCTGCAAGGCAAGCTGGATATGCCGCCCCGCTGTGCTGCGTGACCGGCCAATACACGCGCCGATCACGCGCTGCGGCTGGCGCAGAAAGTAATAGCGCAGGATTTCTTCCCGCGTCTGCTCCGGCAAAACAGAGATCGCGTCGGCAAGGGCGGCGTTGCAGAGCAGGACGGTCTGACCGCAGACGGTAAATGGGTATTCCTCGTCCGGCTCCGACGCGGCAAACTGGACAAACTTCTCGTTCATCAGATAGTCAAGGGAAACTTGCCGTTCCCATTGCCGTTTAAGCTTCAAAATCTTGTCCAAGGCGGCACAGCGGATAACAGTCTTGCAAAAGGCGTTGTACCTGCGCTGGATATATTCTTGATAGGCTATCTGGTCGGTCATGGAAATTCCCCTTTCTGAATAATAGTGCGGGGCGGTGGCACTTCTTGCTGTCGCCCCTTGATTGCCTACCAGCAAAGGCGGGCGGGGCTGTCAACGGCTGCGCATATGCGCCGTTCATCTTGACCGTTGACTGGCTCGGCTGGGTTTGCTATTTACCCGACAAACTTGAATTTATTTTAAGCTATCACGTTTTACCTTCTTAAGCCTTACTATCATTACCATAGGAATTTCTTTGTTGGTTTTAAAACATTCTTCATAAAATCCATCAATGACAAATCCAGCTCTAAAACAAAGGTTAAAAATATCTTGTATGGAACGATGATAATAAATCTGCTCTTTCGGTTGCCCTTCAATCGCTATATCATAGTAACTGTGCGGTGTCATATATTTTTCAGTCAACGTGACAAAACAAGGGTGTTGCGTTGCAAAGACAAAAATTCCGCTTTCCTGCAACAGTTCATAAACAGCCATAAGAAGTGGTTCAATATCCGTAATATCCATAATTGCCATATTAGAAACTGCTTTCGTAAAGGCTCGATTTCTTTTTAATTCTAATATACTTTTTCTATCGGTCGCATCCGCCACACAAAATTCAATTTGTTTTGCATATTGTGATTGCCGTCTTTTAGCCAATTCTATCATTTTTTTGCTGTAATCAAAAGCGACAACCGAAGCGCCTCTTTGTGCAAGATACGAAGAATAATTTCCATTGCCACACGCAATATCCAAAATGTAATCCGCAGGATTAGGAGATAGAAGTTCCGTTACTTTGGGACGCACTACCTCTCTGTGAAATTCATTAGATTCGTCACCCATTGCATTATCCCAAAATTGTGCGTTCTCCTCCCAGATTTTTTTACTTTCCTCTGTTCCCATGTTCTCTCCCACTCCCCAAATTTGCTTTTTTGCTTCCATTAAATCTTCCTTACTATATTCCATTGTTACCCTCCATAACTTCTGATTGTTGCCGTCTTGACGATTATGTATCTTTACATTACCTTCTGAAACATATGGCGCACCTTGTCCAGGCGGCTGTTTGGACGGCGGGGCTGGATGACCGGCTGACCGACAGCGGCCTGATATCCTTTCAGCTCTGTAAGGCATACGCTCCGCCCGTTGGTGTAAAAGGCCAGATCAGTACGGTATGCCTGTATACAGCGGGCGGGAATCTCGCCAGTAAAGACAACTTCATCCTTTTTTACCTGGGCCGTTTCGATGGTGGCACAGTATTTCGGTGCATCATGATAAGCCCTGGAAAGGTATTCCTGGGGCGCATAGAGGATGAAGGAGAGATAAGGTTCCAGCAGCTGCGTCCCCGATTCCTTCAATGCCTGTTCCAATACAATCGGGGCCAATGAGCGGAAGTCCGCCGGCGTGCTGACCGGACTGTAATAAAGCCCGTATTCAAAGCAAATCTTACAGTCCGTTACGTTCCAGCCGAACAAGCCCTGCTCCAGCCCGTAACGGATACCATCCCTGACAGCGTTTTGAAAACTCTGGTTCAAGTATCCCAGCGAAACCCGGCTCTCGTATTGTACACCGGAGCCAAGCGAGAGTGGTGTAACAGACAGTCCTATGGATGCCCAAAACGGGTTGGGCGGCACCTCGATATCGATGGTGTGGCTGGCTGCTTTGAGCGGCCGCTCCATATAAATGACGGAGGGTTCCTTTACCACTGTTTCAAGCTTGTATTTTTCCGACAGCAAAGCGGAAACAACCTCCAACTGCACCCGGCCCAAAAAAGAAAGAATGATCTCATGGGTGATGGAATCCACTTCGCAACGCAAAAGCGGGTCAGTATCCGCAAGTTGCGTAAGAGCGTCCAGCAGCCGTTCTCTTTGCGCTGCCGTTTTCGGCGCAATCGTCGTCCGCAGCATGGGGAGGGGGTCCTCGCGCCACCTTTTACGAGGGAGCCGGGTTTGATCCCCTAATACATCGTTTAACCTCACGCTGTCGCTGGGAAGGATAACAATTTCGCCCGGATAAGCGGTGTCTGTCCGAACAATTTCCCCTTTGGATGGAATACGCATCTCTGTGATTTTCAGCTTTTCTCTCCCGGCCAGGGCCACCGTATCCCGCAGGCGCAGCGTTCCGCTGTATAGCCGCAGATAGACACGCCGCTGGCCGCAATCGGTGTACTCAACCTTGAAAACGCTGCCGCATAGGGTGGCGCTCCCCTGTTCCCCAATCGGTTGGAACAGTCCTGTCACCGCATCCATCAACGGTTGAATGCCAAGGCCATTTTTGGCGCTGCCATGATAGACTGGGAACAGGGAGGCGTCTTGAACCCGCTGCTGTTCCTCCCGCGCAAGTTTTTCCCGGCTGATTGGTTCTCCTGCGATATACTTTTCCAATAATTCATCGTTATTTTCGATGACCGCATCCCATGCTTCTATGTCGGTATTTTCCTCCAGGACTATTTCCGGGGACAGCGACACCGTCTGCTTGATGATAATATCGGCGGAGAGCTTATCCCGAACAGACTGAACCACGCTCTGCAAATCAACGCCAGCCTGGTCGATCTTGTTGATAAAGATAACGGTGGGAATGTTCATTTTCCGCAGGGCATGGAACAGAATACGGGTCTGGGCCTGCACGCCATCTTTAGCGGAGATCACCAAGATGGCCCCATCTAAAACAGCCAAAGAGCGGTACACCTCCGCCAAAAAATCCATGTGGCCGGGCGTATCCACAATGTTAACTTTACATCTGTGCCACTGGAAGGAAGTGACTGCCGCTTGAATGGTAATCCCACGCTGCCGCTCCAAAAACATGGTGTCCGTCCTCGTTGTCCCTTTTTCGACGCTCCCCGGTTCTGAAATGGCTCCGCTGGCATATAGCAGGCTCTCCGTCAAGGTCGTCTTTCCAGCGTCTACATGGGCAAGAATTCCAATATTGATTATTTTCATGTGATTGTCCTCCCTTTACAGCCCCAAAGGGCATAAAAATCCCCAGCAGTAAAATACTTTTACCACTGGGGATTATAAGTTGCGGACATACACATATACAGCATACACCTGTTTGTGATTGCTGTTTTTGGGGATATGTCAAAATTGATAAGGCAAAAGTATTCTTAAATTGGGTACAAAAAACTAAGCCCCTACAAAAGGAGCTATCATAATCCTTTGTTCCCACTATTTGATTATAGTTTTATTTAAGAATACCTTGCCGCATATTTTTTACTCCTTTTCTGGATTAAATCATTGTATCACATCAGTTTTAGGAAAGCAAGTACCTAAAAGAAATTTTTCTTCCCCTTATATGTAACAATCATACCGGCTTCCTAGCGTTCAGAATGTTTTCTGCTGTCTGCTGTGGTGTTTGGTTGGAATTGTCCAACCAAAAGCCGATCCGTGGTGTTGTCTGCATTTTACTAAATACAAATTCAATGTATACAGAAAGATATAAGGAGTGGGAGGGATTCCGCCGTAGTTGGCATTGTAGGAAAATCCAAAAGTTTAGATTTTCCCACAATGCTTATCTTTTGGTCTTTGGTTCGGAATAGTGTAGTGCTGGCGGTCTATCTCTTGTTTTCGGTTGCTTGCTTCCTTACCGTACATGAGCATTGTGACCGGGGATATAGCAGACTACCGCACCTTCACCACCAGCGTTGAGGTGGAGATCCTGGACCATGAGGAACGAAAACTTGCGACCCTGGCATACCGATGGGATGAACTGGCTCCGCTTCTGCGGGGGAATGTATGTAAAGGAACTGGACGGCTTCCTTCAGGACCCGGAAGGCTTCGCAGACCGGCACACCTCCCCCTTGGAAGGAACTCCATCTTACCAGGTGGGCGATCAGGTAACGCTCCCCGCGCCCGACCACCCCATCACCGGCACGATTGATGCCATTGAAGATACAACGGTCCGCATTTATACCGGGCCTTATGCCTGGAGCTATGATGTCATCAACCGGGAACAGTTTGAAACTTGGCTCCGCCAAGATGGGCGAAACGCCGGACTGTTCACGCAGGAGGAAAAAGAACCCCCTGCGCCGGAAATCACCTCCGAGCCGGTAACAGTCTATCCGGGGGACAAAAACGGACTTCCCTATGATGTGGTGGTGGAACGGCTGCACATAGACGAGCCGGAACCCATACCGCCGGAACCGGCCCCGCCTTTGGAACCGGCTGGCCATCGGGGAAACACGGGCCAGCTTCGCCAGGACGCGCAGAACTTCCGCATCACGGACGACCACCTGGGCGAAGGCGGGCCGAGGCTCAAATACCAGGCCAATATCACCGCCATCCGGCTGTTGAAGGAGCTTGAAGCAGCGAGCCAGCAGGCCAGCCCGGAACAGCAGGAAGTGCTGTCCCGCTATGTGGGCTGGGGCGGCGTGCCGGAGGCTTTCGACCCATCCAAAACGGCATGGGCCAAGGAGTATGCCGAGCTGAAGGAGCTTTTGACCCCGGAGGAATATGAAGCAGCCAGGGCCTCCACCCTGAACGCCCACTACACCAGCCCTATCAGCCCGATGGGGCTGCCGACTGCGGCGGCCTGGCTGCTGGGAAAGGTTCAGGGCTTGCGGTATGCAATCCAGGATCGCATTTACAGGTGAACGCGCCGCCCGGATATGGTATAATCGGAACATGGAAAGGCGGTGGCGGCATGGGAGCCAGCAACAAGGTCTGCCCGGTCTGCGGCAGGAAAATGAAGCAGCAGTTCATCGGCTTGCAGCACTGTAAATGCGGCATAAGCTGGAAAAAGGACATCGGATTTTTTGAGCGCACCAGCGACATGGTATTTGCTCTGGAACGGCGGACTGTGGGGAAAAAGGTAAAACAGGTTCCCGTGATCCGGCGCAAAGACTGAACAGAATACCATCATCAAGGGCGGCCTGCCTTTATTCATTCTCTCTTGACCTTTGTGTGGTTGACTTTGAGCAGGCTGTGTGGTAGACTTTTTTCTACAAGTAAAACTATAACTCCCCGGAAAGGAAGTGAAACAATGGGAAAGGAAAAGCCAGTAGAGGGAAAGTTTGTTACTTCGGTCAAAGTCGGGCCAAAAGGACAGATCATTGTCCCGAAAGAGGTTCGGGATATGTTTAATATCCAGCCGGGCGATATGCTGTTGATGTTGGCCGATGTCGAACAGGGCATTGCTATCCAAACATTCAATACCACGAATGAAATGTTTGAAAATCTGTTTCCGGGAAAGAAATAATTTATGGAGAATATATTACCGCGCTTCATTTCGAGGCGCGGTGTTTTTTTGGCGCAAAAGTAAAACTTGTAAAACTTATATTGACTTTCACTACTTTGCGCGCTATAATGCAAGTGCAGTGTTACGAGTAAAACTTGTAACACAAGAAAAAGGAGGAAACCGGATGACAGAAGAAAAAAAGAATAGTACGTCTGTCGGGAAAAACCGTTACATGGCTACCGTCAAAGTCGGTTCAAAAGGTCAGATTGTCATACCGCAAAAGGCACGACAGCTTTTGCACCTAAAACCGGGCGATATGCTCCTGATGCGAGCTGATAGCTCCCTCGGTATTGCCATTCAACCACTTGATATGGTTGGCGATTTGTTTGACGATCTTTTCCGCACATCACCTAACTAATTTTTAAGGAGGATTTTATGAGATTACTTGAAGTAGAGGGGTTGACGAAAAAGTACCCCAAATTCACATTGAAGAATGTTTCGTTCTCTTTGGAACAAGGGAGAATTATGGGCCTGATCGGTAAAAACGGTGCTGGCAAAAGTACAACGCTTAAATCCATACTCAACATGGTTTACCCGGACAAAGGGTGTATTAAAATGCTCGGTCACGATTTCCGGCAGGATGAAGAAAGCTGCAAACAAAATGTCGGTGTGGTTTTAGGGAGTATTCAGTTTTATCAAGACAAAAAACTGCAAACGATTACCGGCGTGACGAAGCGTTTTTACCAGAACTGGGATGATGCCGCATACCGAAAATATATGTCTATGTTTGAACTCGACGAGCAAAAACAGGTAAAGCAGCTTTCAGAAGGCATGAAGGTGAAATATTTAATTGCCCTTGCGCTTTCGCATGACGCCAAACTGCTTATTTTCGACGAACCGACCAGCGGCCTTGACCCTGTGGCCCGTGAGGATTTGTTGGAGCTTTTTCAGCAGTTGGTAAAGGACGGGAAAAGAAGCATTTTATTTTCTACGCATATCACTTCGGATTTGGACAAATGCGCTGACGATATAACCTATATCAAAAATGGTGAAATCATCGCCAGCGCGGATAAGGCTTCCTTTATTCAGGCTTTCCAATCCCTGAAAGCTCCCGGCGAAGATAGCCTGAATTTGGAGGAAATCATGGTGAGAAATGAAAGGGGGACTTATAATGTCTAATTTACTCTATAAAGAGTGGCATCTTGCCGTACATTCTGTTGTATATCTGTTCCTGCTGATCGGGGCGTTGCTTCTGGTTCCCGCATATCCGTATGGCATGATCTTTTTCTTTGGTTGCCTCGGACTATATTTTACTTCCCAATTTGCCAGAGAAAATTCCGACGCCTTTTACACAGCTACGCTTCCCATCAAAAAGCGCCATGTAGTAAAAAGTAAATGCCTGCTGTTCGTTAGTATCGAGATTGCACAACTTATTATCTGCATACCGTTTTCAATCATCCGCTTGTGGACGCTCCCTGACGGCAATCCTGTTGGCATTGAGGCGAATGTAGCATACTTTGGATTTGGCCTGATTGTCTATGCCATATTTAACTTTCTGTACCTAACTGTGCTTTTTCAGTCTGCATACCAAGTAGGCAAGGCGTTTGTAATTGCCATTATCCCGGCAACTGCGGTAATCGCGTTGATGGAATATAGCGTACACCTGCCGTCCTTTACATGGCTTGATAGCTTACAGACAGGCGATTTGATAAGGCAGCTTCCTATATTGGGCATCGGTATCTTGATCTACATTGTCGGCAACATTTTGACCTATCGCGTTGCATCGAAGCGTTTTGAACACGTTGACCTCTAATGCACTGACATTCATATTAGGACTTTGATTTAGACCATAAACGCTTGATACACAATTCATTCCATAATCATCTGCCGGACGACGGCAAAAAGAAAAAAGCCGTCGTTCAGCAGGCAATCATCATGCCATAATTCTATCGCGGCGGCTTTTAATAAATTCAGGGCCGCCGCTCTTTTGCCCCTCAAAGGAATGACGACCACGCGCTAAAGATTACGGCGGCTTTAGGAGGGAGCCGCCGTGAAGCGAGAACAGCTTCGACATAATCCGGCAGGAAACTACCTGTCAAAAAAAGCCTATCCCCAGCAGTGGGGACTTATATCCAAGAAGATGAACTATACTATGTAGGTAAGCAGCAAAGCACACCAGATAGCGTCTGGCTGGCGTATGACCAGTCAGGCGTTTTTTGTCGCATCCTGCGGTTTTCCGTGGGGTGTCGTTCTCCACCGTCCCCATTTCAATTCACCCGTCAACCCCTGCATTGAAATGGAGGACAAGTATGTTCAATAAGAAAAGTGAATACGCGCAGAATAAGCGCGAGAAAGATATCCGAGCGATCAACGCATACCTTAGACTCGGACAGGCACTCCGGGCGCGATGACAGCGCGGGGGTTAAAGATACTTTCTCACGACCTCCCACAGACTTGAGGGGGAACCCTGCGGCACACGCTTTGAACGATGCTGCGGAGTTATGACAGCCCTGCCAGGGGCGGCCTGTAATATCCCCACCGCTGGGGATGCGTGGCAAATACAGCGGGCTTGAAGTTACTGAAAAGTCAAGGCAGCCGCGCCGAAGTGCGCCGTATGTTACAACGGCTCCAACCAGATCGGCGCGGCTGCTTTTTTTGTTCTCGAAGGAGGCGAACAATTATGACTTCAAATTCGCCTGTTTGTTATGCGAATATCCCGTCCGGAACTTCCGGGCGTACTCATACAGAAAGATACTCCGCTGTTCAGCCTGCGGGCTTTGGTAAGATCGGCATGACGATTGAAGAAGCTGCCGACTATACCGGCATTGGGCGCAACACCCTCCGCCGCCTCGTGGATTGGGGAAAAATCCCGGTCCTGCGGATTGGGCGTAAGTCCATAGTCCGTGTGGATGTGATTTGCTGTTTTATGCAGATCAACGAGGGCCGCGACCTTCTGGACCGCAATCAGGTCCTTGCAGTGGATTGAACATAGAAACTTTTGATATTTAGCAAGCGGTATGTTTGATAGATTGGCCACCCTTTGCTATAATCAGGGTGACACATCACTACGGTTCCGTTTGCCAGCATAGAAAGGAGTTTGCTATGGCAAAAGGATCTGTAAGAAAGAAAGGAAAGAAGTGGTACTATCGCTTTTATGTAGAGGATGCCAGCGGCAACCGCGTTCAGAAGGAATTTCCGGGAACAGAAAGCAAGAGTGAAACCGAGTCACTGCTCCGCAAGGCGATGGAGGACTATGAAACCAAGATGTTTCTGGCGCAGGCCAAGAACATCACTTTGGGAGATATGCTGGATATGTGGGTGGAGGAAGAACTGAAACCCGGCTCATTGAGTGATGGAACGGTGACAGCCTACATCAACACTGTTTCCCGCATCAAGAAGCATCCCATTGGAAAACGCAAGCTCAAGACGGTAACTTCCGACCATCTGCAAAGCTATATGGACTTGTTGAGCTTCGGAGGGACAGACCCTGATGGGAAAACTGTTGAGGCATTGAGTAAAGGATCGCTGGGCCAGTATTCAGCGGTGCTTCAAAACTCTTTCAGATTTGCGGTTTTTCCCAAGCGGCTGATTACTTTCAATCCGATGCAGTATGTGGTGAAGCGGATTAAAGGTGATGAATATGAGCTGTTCACTGAGGATGGTACAGGCGACCTTCCTGCTGAAACGCCGACAATCTCCCATGAGCAGTATTTGGCACTGAACGAGCTTCTGAAGAAAAAACACAATCCCGCGTTACTGCCTATCCAGATCGCCTATTTCGCCGGGCTTCGTATCGGTGAGGTGTGCGGGCTGACCTGGCAGGACATCGACCTGAAGGAACAATGCCTCACCATTCGCCGGAGTATGCGGTATGACTCCGTAAGGAAGAAAACACAGATCGGCCCCACAAAGCGTAAGAAAATCCGTACTGTGGATTTCTGCGACACCCTGGCGGCCATCCTGCGGGAAGCCAAAAAGGAGCAAATGCTGAACAGCATCAAATATGGACCGCTGTACTCACAAAACTACTACCGCATCGTCAAGGAAAAGAACCGCACCTACTATGAGGTCTATTCCTTGCCCCGGACAGAGACACCACCAGAAGGTTACACCCAGGTTTCCTTCGTCTGCCTGCGGCCCGATGGAGCTTATGAAGCCCCGGCAACGGTCAGCAGTGTGTGCCGATACTCCCGAAAGAAGATCGGGGATATGGATGATTTTCACTTCCATCTGTTGAGGCATACATATACGACCAACCTTCTCTCTCACGGGGCAGCACCCAAGGATGTGCAGGAGCTGCTGGGACATTCTGATGTAAGTACCACGATGAACATTTACGCCCACGCCACCAGAGAGGCCAAGCGAACTTCCGCAAGGCTGCTGGATAAGGTTGTAGGGACAGCCTGAAAAAAGTTTCCCTCATTTCTTCTCGCAAGGGAAAAAATGAGGGGAAAGGGCCAAACCGAGGTGGCGAAAACGCTGGAAACACCAGTGTTTTCAAGGGGTATAGAAATTTTAACTGAGAAAATCAAATTCGCACACTTTTTCTGGCTTTGTAGTTCAGGTATAATATGAACAGAGGAGCTTTTTCAAAAAAAGCCCCCTTCTCCACCTAAACTCCACCTTTGTATGTTACACTACCCTTGGAGGTGCAAGCAATGTCAAAAATGATGTTGATCATAGAGGATGAAGAACCCATTCAGAATATTATCAAGGCGTTCCTGGAAGACGCGGGCTACACGGTGGTCCTGGCCGCTGATGGCCTGGAAGGAATTGAACAGTTCCGGGCGAACAAGCCCGACCTGGTGCTTCTGGACTTAATGCTCCCCAAAATTGACGGATTTGCCGTGTGTGAGATCTTGCGGAAGGAGAGCCGGGTTCCCATTATCATGCTCACCGCTTTAGACGATGACGACAGCCAGATGAAGGGATTTGACGCCCTGGCAGATGATTACATCACCAAGCCCTTTTCCATGCCGATTGTGATGAAGCACATCGAAGCGGTGCTGCGTCGGGCCGAACAGGGCGGCGCTGCGCCCAATAACGTGATCCGCTATAAGGAAATCACGGTGGATACGGACAGCCTTACCGTCCTTGTTGGAACAGAAAGCGTTTCCTTGACCACCAGGGAATTTGAGATTTTGAAGCTCCTTTTGGAGAACCAGGGCCGGGTGGTGTCCAGGGAAAGACTGCTGGACACGGTTTGGGGCTACGACTATATTGGCGACGAAAAAATCGTCAACACCCACATCAAGAATATCCGCAAGAAGCTGGGTGTGGACTACATAGAAACCATGAGAGGGGCGGGATATAAAATTGAGAAAGAAGATCAGTGAAAGCATTCAGGCCAAGACCTTCCTCAGTATGCTGGCGCTGCTGGTGGTCTGCTGCATCCTCATTTACGGCATGGTAATGATCTTTCTGCCGAGAAATTATCATACGGAGCTGAAAGGACAGGTCACTTCTGATTTTTATGACTTGGTGGAGGTTCTGGAGCGGAATGGCTGGGAGGCCAGTTCGGACAGTCTTATGGAATTTTCCATGACGAACAACGCCTCGGTGGAAGTCAACGATAATTATGGGAATAATCTGTTCTCCGTGAATTTTGCCGATATGGAGAACCTGGACACTTCCGTTCCCTCTATGAGCTGTTCTGCAACATTCCAGCAAGGCGGGCAGACCTACCATGTATTTGCCAATGCCGCCCTTGTCGCGGTGGCGCAGTCCTATGACATCCTGCTGAAGCTCATCCCCTTTATCGCCGTTGTGATTTTGTTGATCTCCGTCATCGGGGCGGTGGTTTGTTCCCGGTACTATTCCAAGCCGCTGGTCAATATCAGCAACGTGGCAAAGCGGATGACTACTCTGGACATGACCTGGAAGTGCGAAGTTAACCGAAAAGACGAAATCGGTGTGCTTGTCACCAGCCTGAATGAGATGGCGGAGCAGCTCAACAATGCGCTGGCCAGCCTGCGTTCGGCAAACTGGCAGTTGAAGAAAGATATTGAGCGGGAGCGTGAGCAGGAAAAGCAGCGCGTGGAATTTTTCACCGCCGTCTCCCATGAGCTGAAAACCCCCATCGCCATCATCAAGGGGCAACTGGAGGGCATGATCTATCAGGTGGGCGAATACAAAGACCGCGATACTTACCTGCGCCGGTGCCTGAAAACCACCAATGACATGGAGGCGCTGGTAAAGGAGATTCTATCGGCGGCCCGGATGGGCGGCAGCGATTTCCACTTGGAGCGTACCGACCTGGACATCAGCCAAATGCTGCGAAAAGTCTGCCAGCAGTTCCGTGGCCGGATGGAGGACAAGCAGATCGAGCTTCGCATGGACATCCAGCCGGAATACCACTACCAGGGGGATCGGCGGCTCATGGAGAAGGTGTTCACCAATGTGATCGGAAATGCCGTGGCCTATTCGCCGGTGGGCGCGGTGATTACTGTCACCCAAAAAGACGAGGTGTTTTCCGTGGAGAATACCGGCGTACACATTACAGAGGAAGATTTGGAGCGTATCTTCACTCCCTTCTATCGGGTGGACAAGTCAAGAAACCGGAACAGCGGCGGCAGCGGCCTGGGGCTGTATATCACTAAAACCATCCTGGATCACCACGAAATCATCCACAACATGGTTAATACGGAAAATGGAGTGAAGTTTACGGCGTTTTTGTGGTGATGGCACCATATTATCATTCAAAAGCGTTGGATGCATATCTCATGGGGTGGCACATCCGGCGCTTTATTATGGATTATCTATGCCTTTGGGTGGATAACAAGTTTATTTTCCGGTGCCATTCAGCCTAATTTCTTATGCTCGTAGCATCTTTTGAATGTAAGCCTTTCTTTTACGGGAAGTTGCGTTATTGTTAATCTGCGTTGCTTGCCGTATGAGGGCTAATGTGTTACTTTGGATTTATCAAAGCAAAGGAGTGTAACGCACAATGTTTGGAGAAAACTTAAAAACTCTCAGAAAGCAGAAAGGCTTTTCACAGGAAGAATTGGCAACAAGGCTCCATGTAGTCCGACAGACCATTTCTAAGTGGGAGAAAAATTTATCTGTTCCCGACGCCGATACCCTTATCCGATTGGCTGAAATATTGGAAGTATCTGTCAGCGAATTGCTGGGGGCAAAAATTGAAAATGAAAATACCGCCAGTGATGTCGCAGAGCAGTTATCAAGGATAAATGAGCAGCTTGCAATCAAAAATCGCCGCTCACGCCGTATCTGGAAAATCGTTGCCATTATATTGGCGGCTATCGTTTTAATAAACATTTTCATTGCCGTGTTTTTCAGCGTTCCAAACCTCAATGAAGGCATTCAGAGCAATCAGCCAGAGATAACCGATCAAATACAAAACATAGAGGAATGAATGGAAAAGCCAGCCGAACTATTCAACGATAAAATAAACACCACCTGCAAAACAAGCTGATCCGGGCTATCCTAAAGGACAGCCCATAAGAAAACGCCGGACGCGGCGGCCTGCTGGCCCTGCGCCCGGTGCTTTCTTATGGATTTTCCTCTACGCATTTAGAAGCCTTTGCTGGCGGGGATTGGATAATCTGTCCTGCTTACCTGCCGACTACGCCGGGAAAGTCTTACTACGGATGCGCTTTTAACGTCCTAAATGAGTAGACAAGAACGGGATTTTTTGTACCAGAATGGCTTTGCTTGCTGCTGCTTTAGATATGAAGTACAATAGATTTAATTGCTTGTTTCCTGCAGGTTGATTTTTCTTCAAGAAGTTAAAATATGCTCCATTGTTTTTTGGATTCCAGTTTTCTATACTATTATCAGGAGGTAGGGATAATGAAAGAAATCAATCTTGGCCGTATCCTGGTTGAAAATCGCCATAAGCGTGGGATTACACAGGATGAGCTGGCCGTATATATGGGAGTATCTAAAGCCGCTGTTTCAAAATGGGAAACAGGAATGACATATCCTGATATTACTTTGTTACCGCAGCTTGCCACCTATTTTAATATCAGTATTGATGAACTGATTGGCTATGAGCCACAAATGACAAAGGAGCAGATTCGAGTCCTATGTCGAAAATTAGCAACCGACTTTTCTACGCAGCCGATAGAAAAGGTACGGGAGCAATGCCAGGAAATTACGAAAAAGTATTTCTCCTGTTTTCCTCTTTTGTATCAGATTGGGAGCTTGTATGTAAACTATAGCCCATTGGTTGAGAATAAGGATACGGCAAAAGAAATGTTAGAGGATGCCAGCAGGTTATTTGAACGGGTAAAGTCCGAAACAGACAATGTGGATCTGGCAAAACAGGCTCTCAATATGGAAGCACTATGCCAATTAACCTTGGGCAAGCCATCAGAAGTATTAAATCTTTTGGGCGAGCCAGATTTTTCTATGACATCCACAGAACCCTTGCTGGCTTCTGCCTACCACTTTTTGGGTAATAAAAAAGAGGCCAAGAGTATTTTACAAGTTGGCATTTTCCAACATACCGTTGTGCTTATCAATCTACTATCCATCTATCTGGGGCTGTGTTTGGAGCGCAAAGAAGTCTTTGAAGAAACGGCAAGAAAATCCTATGCAATTATAGAGGCTTTTGACTTGGAGAAACTGCACCCAGGGATTATACTTCCGCTGTATTTCACGCTTGCACAAGGGTATATGAAACTGGGAAACTCTGAAAAAGCGTTGGAACTGCTGGAACGATATACAAAACTGGCAACCAGCAATATCTATCCCTTGAGTTTTCACGGAAATGAATACTTTGACCTTTTAGATGGCTGGCTGGAAAACACACTTACGATGGGGAGCGATATGCCGCGCAATGAGATGACGATTAAGAAAAGCGCAGTAGAAGCCATTATTAACTGCAAGACCTTTGAACCGTTGAAAGACGATGTTCATTTCCAAAATATCATAAAGCGGCTGAAAACCCTTGAAGAAAATGGTTGAGCCGGTTTAGAAACGGAGGCTAATAAAATGATTCGCAAACTGTTAAAAAACCTTCTTGGTGAAAATTTCACCGAAAATAACGCAAAACTGGCGTCCGTCAATTTTGCGATTGTCCTTTTGATGTTTCTTCTGTCCGGCATTATGCTGTTCTTCCTGCCGGAGCAGATTTCTATTTTGCATACGGGTGATACCTATTATCCCTTACCCAGTGTTTTAGCTGTTTGGTTGCTCCCAATCATTGCGCTGGTTATAAACATCGGATTTATCAAGCAGAAGCGGCTTTCAAAAATGAATAGCATTGTGTTTGTTGTTCTTTTAGTAATAATGATGACATCCTACATTTCACAGATATGAGCCGGATCAACCATGAAGCGTACACTCTATAAAGCAATCTTAAAAAGTAGAAGCGCCCCCATTATTACGCTTTCACTTTCTATGATCGGTATTTATGTGGGGTACTTGATATGGTATGTATTGGGTCACTACCTTCCCGGACCAATATCTGTCTATCGTGTGTTCGTGTCCATCCTTGCAATTTGGATAAGTACATTTATTGCGATATATAAAATACCCGATCAGCTTTTTACAAATCGCCGGATAAAAGATGTTCTGTGCTTTCCGCTGTCGTCAAGCAGATTAGTCCTGTTAGTCATTGGCCGTCTTGCCTGCGTACAATTAGGCGTTACCATTTCTGCATTTTGGGCCTGCTTTTTATATGCCACTTCAGATTGGCTTTCGACAGTAACAATCATGCTGTTTTGTTGGATAGGTAGCTGTTTGATTGATCTGCTTGTTCTGCTGATTTCTATGGCTATCGCCAATTTGCTTCCGGCATCCAGTGTGGGATATGGATTTATAGTTTTACAATATGGGGCATTTTTGCTGTTGGCCCTTTCAGCCGGCAATCTTGTATCAGAAATTTTCTTTGTGCCGGATTTTTTAGATAACCTGAATGAAGCGTTTTGCCCCGACAAGTGGCTCCTGATTGCAATGTTGGTTGCAGCTTTGTCAACTCTTTGTGCTTACTTTTGCGTAAAGGCTGGATATGTTCGCGGGTATCTGAACACCCAGAACTTTCAGCATCAAAAAGCCAATAAAGCCATAGCGCCTACAAAAATTAAAAATCCGTACTTCCTGTTGGAATGGAAACGGGTATCAAGAAACAAGGAACTCATTTTCTTTTCAAACATTAAGAATATCATAACAGTAGTTGTTCTGTGTGGGCTATTGATGCAAAACTTTGATTGGATAGGAGTGTCCGAGCGATATACCATAGAATTGTTTCTGCTGGTGTCCTGCTGTGCTGTGAACACCATTTCAAGCACCGCCTATTCCAGCGATCCGAATAAAGCATACATTTCATTTCTTCCCATATCCTCACACCGATTATTTTTCTGGAAAACCCTGCAAGGTTTCTTTTGGGGAGAGATTACTGTATTGCTGTTCTGGGTGGGAGCAACCTTTTTTCATGGTATATCTGCACTGGATGCCTTCTTGCTTCTCATTTATGGAACTGTCATGAATTATGGCTGTGTATGGCTTGGAGTATTTTTAGACTATAAAATGCCACGCTCACCAAATAGCACAAATGAGCTGCTCCATGGAAATATCAGCAAAGTAATCGTGCTTTTTGCTTCAATAACTTTGACTGTTGGGGAAATCTATTTTATAACGCAAATCATTGATTATATTTCTCTGCTGCCATTTGCTGTTTGTGTGAGTGGTTGTGTTGTTGCGATAGAGTGCGTATATTGGTTGTTTTGCAGGAGGAGCTTTCGTGATTAAAGTAAAAGGTATATCGAAAAAGTATGGAAACAGAATAATTTTTGAAAACATCTCCTGCTCCTTGGACAATCAACGGATTTATGCACTGGTTGGCGTCAATGGCATTGGTAAATCCACATTATTAAATGCCATCACACAACCGGCCAGCATGGATAGCGGAAATGTTGAAATTGATGGGATTGATAATCGGGAGTTTAAGTCTAAGTTTCAGTTTTTCTATGTTCCAGACAGCAAAGAGATGTTTTTGAATTTGACCGGAAATGAATACTTGAAGTGCATCATACAGCTATATCGCCAAAATGCCGTTAAAGCAAAAGAAACGCTCGAAAGGTTGTCAGCGGCTTTCAAGTTGGAGCGGTCACTGAACGAATATATTGCAAACTATTCGCTTGGCATGAAACAAAAGGTGTATCTGATTGCGGCCTTTCTTTCTGGTGCAGGAAATTTGATTCTGGATGAACCTTTTAACGGTCTTGATCCAGAAAGTGTTGCCACACTAAAAAAGTTACTGATTGAACATCGGGACGCAGGGAACCTTGTACTCTTTTCAGCCCATAACCTTGATTTGGTTGCAAACTTTTGTGACGATGTGGTTTTTATCGACAAGCAGAGAAAGGTTTTCCAGTTTGAAAATCCACGCGACTTTGTACAACTGGAGGACGCCTTTTTTCAAACTTGTGTCTGATAATAAAGGATTAGTATTCTGCCGAACAATGGCAAAAGAAAAAAGCCGTCGTTCAGCAGCCCATTTTACATGCCTGATTAGATTGCGGCGGCTTTGAACCAATCAAGGCCGCCGATTTTTTTACACTTTATCGCCAACTCCACCTAAAAAATATCTCAACTCCACCTCAACTCCACCTTCGTAGTGTACCATAAGGGTGTTCCCGGCAGACGGGGACACCACCGGAGCGAGAAACGCCCCGGCAAAATACTAAGTTAGGAGGTACACAAGTGAACCCACTGGTTTTACGCAAAGGAAATGAGGTGGCCGTGAGATGAACCTGTGCAAACGGGCCTGCCTGTATTCCATCCGCAAAAAGGGCAAGACCCTCACATTGCTGGCGTTTCTGCTGATCATGGCCACGCTGATGCTGACCTGCCTTTCCATTCAATCGGCTACGGAAACGGCCAACGCCAATATTAAAAAAGCCCTGCTTGGCTATTTCACCATCAACGCCAAGACGCTGGAAAACGGTATCCCGGAGGATACGGTGAGCCAGATTCTTGATGTGGATGGCTTGAGCGGCAGGTACACCCTGCGCTCCTACACCTATGCTACTTATTTTGACGCAGACGGGAACCTTCTGGAGATCAACACCGAGGGCGCTGCCCAGGTGCCGGAGGGCTATGAGAACGCCGGACGGGTGGTAGCAAACTCCAACTCTCAGGAGGACAGCTATTTCACCGATGGTGGCTTTGAGATGGTGGAGGGAAATCCCATCACCACCGAAACCGGCAGCCAGGTGCTGATCCATGAGAAGTTCGCCCAGCGCAATGGCCTGTCTGTGGGCGACACCATGCTGCTGGGGAATGTGGAGGACAAAGATAAGACCATCCCCGTGACGGTGGCCGGGATCTTCACCAACACCGAGGAACAGGATTCCATCGGCATGGCCCCGTCCTATGACCTTTACGACAATATCGTATTTACCGACCTCTCCACCGCCTCTTTCCTGCTCTACGGCAACGAGGGAACCACCAATGTCCAGTACGGGGATTTCTATGTGAACGACCCGGACGAGCTGGAGCGCATTATGACCGATGTGCAGGAATTGGATGGCGTGGATTGGGAGAGCTGCACCCTGACTCGCTACGACAACGACTATCAGAACGCCAAGGAATCCCTGGAGGGCTTGCAGAACATCGTCTTTATCGCCATTGCAGTGGTATCGGTGATCTGTTTCCTGGTGCTAGCCCTGTTCCTGACGCTGCGGCTCCGTGGGCGAATCCATGAAACCGGCGTCTATCTGGCCATGGGCATTTCCAAGGGCTCGGTGCTGCTGCAATACCTGCTGGAAGTGATCCTCGTGGCGGCCATCGCCCTGGTCATCTCCTTCGGCACCAGCACAGCCATTTCCCATCAGATCGGGAGCAGCCTGCTCTCCCAGGTGACAAGCGAAACCTATGAAACGGTGGACTTGACCGGGGAAAGCGAAGCTGCGGAAGAAGAATCCACCGAGGATTTGGGCCTTGCCGAGATCGAGGTGGCTGTTTCCGCCGAGGATTACGCACTGGTGTGGGCTTTCGGCATGGTGCTGTGTGTGGCTTCTACCGCACTGGCGGCCTATCCCATTATGAAGATGAAGCCCAAGAGTATTTTGTCGCAAATGAGTTAAGGAGGTGCAGGCGATATGAATTTAGGAATACGAGCGATTTTATATAGCGCACGGAAGTGGAAAAAGACGCTACTGGTGTTCTGTCTGCTCCTGGCCATTACCACCCTGGTGTTGTCCGGGCTTGCCATAGCTGACGCCCAGGAGGAACAGGCCGAGGAAGTCCGGGGAACCACCGGAGCCAGCTTCACGGTGGAAAGAAACTTATCTACTGGTGGTTGGTCAAATGGCAGCGGTGGTTCATATAGCACTCAGGAATTTATATCTGAGGATATGATTAAGGAAATTGCGTCTGTGGACGGAATCGCTGGTTATGATGCTTCTCTTATTGTACATGAAGATTTCTTTAATGAAGATGGAGAGGCATTGAAAACAGAAAGATACGGTTTTTATTCTTATGGTTCTTATAATTCTGAGTACAACGCTATGTTCTTATCGGGAAGATTTGAACTGGTAGAGGGTTCTCATATAACCGAAGATATGGAAAACGGACTTATCATCAGTCGGGACCTTGCTGATTGGAATGGATTAGAAATTGGAGATACCTTGACAGGGATTTATTATCCTGAAAGCAATACCCCGGCTGTGAATATGGAAATTGTGGGTATTTTTGATATTGTCGCTGACAAAGACGATGCCGTGAATCTGTATGATAATGCGTCCTATTTCGACTATTCAAACTACACCTTTTGCAGTATGGAAGCAGCAGAAGGATTGCTCGAAGGTTGGGGAGACGAAAACGAAGGTATTTCCGAAGCCTATTTCTATGTCTCTGACGCTGCTCAGTTAGATAGCGTGATTGAAGAAGTGCAAAAGATTTCCTCTGTCAACTGGAACAACTTTAACATCACTACCAATGACGAGGTATATCAGAATATTTCCAGCGCCCTTTCCGACACCGGGACTCTGATCACCACCCTCATTGTTGTTATTACTGCTGTGAGCATGGTTCTGATTATTCTGATCCTCTCCATGTCCATCCGCAGCCGGAAACGGGAAACCGGGATTTTGCTGGCCGTTGGAATCGCCAAGCCTGCGGTCATTCTCCAATATGTGCTGGAAACCCTGCTGATCGCAGTGGTGGCCTTCCCGCTGGCGTATCTGTCCAGCAAGCAGGTGGCTGGCACCCTGGGGACGCTGTTCGGCAAGGTGGCGGAGAATGTCATCGTCACACCGGAGCATTTCATGCTGGTAGCCATCGTGGGCGGCGTCCTGCTGGTGGCGGCAGTGCTGGTGTCCAGTATCTCGACCATGCGGTTAAAGCCCAAGCAGATTTTGTCTCAGATGGAGTAAAGGAGGCACAGGCAATATGAATTTAGGGATACGAGCAATTTTATACAGCGCACGGAAATGGAAAAAGACGCTGTTGGTGTTCTTCCTGCTCCTGGCTATTACCACCCTGGTGCTTTCCGGGCTGGCGATTGCCGACGCCCAGGAGGAACAGGCTGAGGAACTGCGGGGTGTGACGGGAACCAGTTTTACCGTGGAACGAAACCTATCTACCGGAGGTTGGACAAGCGGCAATGGCGGCTCATATAGCACTCAGGAATTTATTTCAGATGAAATGCTTCAGGAGATTGCCTCAGTAGACGGGATTGCCGGATATGATGCCTCGATTGTTTCCATGCCTTATTACTTCAAGGAAACGGGCGACAGCGTGGTTACAACGGGCTACACCAACAGTTTTTATACCTATGGCTCTATCAATACGGAGTATAACGATTTATTCGTATCAGGACGATTTGAATTGGTTGAAGGGTCCCATATCACAGAGGATATGACCAATGGCCTTATCATCAGCCGGGAACGTGCCGAACAGAATGGACTGGAAGTCGGCAGCAAAGTTGTTGGAATCAATGACCCTTATACCGATGATCCCGAAGTGGATATGGAAATTGTGGGGATTTTTGAAGTAGTGGCTGACAAGAACGATGAGGCCACAATGTATGATGCGTCTACCATGTGGGATTTTTCCAACTATGCCTTTTGTAGCAAAGCTGCGATGGAGGCAATGTGTGTAAATTATGGTGATGGCAACAAAATTCAAGAGGCAGATTTCTATGTAACTGACGCAGCACAGTTAGAGAGCGTGATAAACGAAGTACAGAGCATTTCTTCTATCAACTGGAACAACTTTATTGTTACAGCCAACGATGAAGTGTATCAGAACATTTCAAGTTCTCTCTCTGACACAACCGCTTTGGTTACGACGCTGATTATTGTCATTACTGCTGTGAGCATGGTTTTGATAATTCTCATTCTCTCCATGTCCATCCGCAGCCGGAAACGGGAGACCGGGATTTTGCTGGCGGTGGGTATCGCCAAGCCTGCGGTCATTCTCCAATATGTGCTGGAAACTCTGCTGATCGCAGTGGTGGCCTTCCCGCTGGCGTATCTATCGAGCAAGCAGGTTGCCGGCACCCTGGGTACGCTGTTCGGCAAAGCCGCAGAGAATGTCATCGTCACGCCGGAACACTTTATGCTGGTGGCTGTCGTGGGCGGCATCCTGCTGGTGGCGGCGGTGCTGGTTTCCAGCATTTCCACCCTGCGGTTGAAGCCCAAGCAGATTTTGTCTCAGATGGAATAAGACTATCCACCCCTAAAATAACGAAATGAGGTAATCACTATGAGTATCATGGAAATCAAGCAAGTGGGATATTCCTACGATAATAAAAAGAAAGTCTTAAAAGGCGTCAACGCCGAAATGGAACAGGGCAAGCTCTACGCCATCCTGGGTCCTTCCGGCTGCGGCAAAACCACCCTGCTCTCCCTGATCGGCGGCCTGGACAGCCCCG
This sequence comes from Allofournierella massiliensis, assembly GCF_004345265.1. Lineage (GTDB taxonomy): Bacteria > Bacillota > Clostridia > Oscillospirales > Ruminococcaceae > Allofournierella > Allofournierella massiliensis. The sequence goes on along the minus strand of NZ_SLUM01000005.1, from coordinate 44,473 downwards.
GCAGCGGCCAGATAACCTTCGATGGGCAGGACATTGCCAAGACGGGGCTTTCTGACCATCGGAAAAAACATGTGGCGTTTATCTTCCAAGCGTACAACTTAATCGACTACTTGACCCCCGCGGAGAATGTGTCGCTGACTTCCAAGCTGCCGCCGCTGCCCATTTTGGAGCGGCTGGGCCTGACGAAAGAAGAAGCCAGGCGGAATGTGCTGAAGCTCTCCGGCGGCCAGCAGCAGCGGGTGGCTATCGCCCGCGCCCTGGCAAGTGAGGCCCCGGTGATCCTAGCAGACGAGCCTACGGGCAATCTGGACGAGGATACCGCCCAGGACATCACGGAAATTCTCAAAGAGAGCGCCCACAAGATGAACAAGTGTGTGGTGGTCGTTACCCACTCCAATGAGCTGGCGAAGCAGGCCGATGTGGTGTTCCGTCTGAAAAAGGGTGAGCTGCAGGTTCTGGAGCGCGTTCAAGATGGAGCCGCCCAGCCCCAATCCCGCAGGAACAACGTTCCCCGCAGTGAAAGGAGGGCGCATTGATGGAGATGGACAGCAATCCAATCACAAAGCCCTCGAAAAAAGGAGCTATCCTTTCCACAGTTTTTTATGCTCTTGCGGTGGTGCTGCTGATTACAGCTTTTGTCTCCCTGGCGGCCTGCCATCAAAATATCACTCGGCAGCTTGAGCAGGGTGTCCCTGTGCAGGGAAATGAACTGGCCATTGTGAATCTCTATCTTACAAGCTGTGTGCAGTATTTCGCCTTTGCCGCCGCCATGGTGTTTTGCGGCAAGGCAGCCGCCAAGGTGCTGGCGCTCAAGAGCGAAGCGCCGGTACAGGTCACGCCCTATATGCTCAACGCCCCGGCAGCGGCCACCGGTTCCGATTATACCGAGGAAGTGGAGCCGGAGGAGGACGATGCGGATTTTGAGGCTTGGGGATTCCGGAAAAAGGAAGAATAAATAAAAAAGACATGCCGGCAGGCTTGCAGAGCCGCAAGCCCTCGGCCATGTCTTGAAAACAGGAGAACGGAGGTGATTCCCATGCAGCAAACAGAGTGGGTTTATTGTCCCGTCTGCGGGAATAAAACCCGTGATCGAATCAGAGAGGATACGGTTTTAATCAATTATCCTCTCTACTGCCCGAAGTGCAAACGAGAGAGCTTGATCCAGGCGAAACAACTACATATCGTTGTCATCAAAGAGCCAGACGCATAGACGCAGAGCCGATGAACCTGTGAGAATTTCCCACGGACATCGGCTCTTTTTCACTCTTTGGGCTGGCTGTCCAAGGCTGCTCGGACCGTCGCCTTGATGATCTGCATAGAACGCTCATCGCAGTTATACAGCATACGGACAAGGCTTTCCATTTCAGAATCCTCAATCTGCTTTTCTGGGAAGAAAATCTGATCGGGTAAAATGGACAGCTCCCGAATCAGCTTGTACAGGATGTCGTAGCTGGGCTTTTTGCCTTCGTTCTCGATACGATATATAAATCTCTCGGTTACTCCGACCTTGGCTGCCAGATCTTCGACCGTAATATCTGCTTTTATGCGGGCATTCTTGATAATCTCACCAAGTGTTTCATGTTCATTCTGCACTTTCAGTTCACCTCTCCTTCTATTTTACGGATTTATGCCAGTTTTATAATGGCATAGCAGTTCAAATTTTAGAGAACTGACAGTGCGGAGAAAAGTGAACTGACCGGGATCGTATAGCAGACCCTGCCAATAAAAAAAACGAGGTTTTGGCAGGGTGGTTTGTCATGCCCATCCCTCCAGACCACGTTTTTGGCCTGGAGGGATATTTCATGCGTTGGTCATCCTGCGCACCGCTGCTCATTAGAAGCAGCGATTATGATTCTATGTCGTAGGCCGCCTGCTTGACGGTGTACGGTCAAAAAAACTTCCCGTTTTTCAACGGGATATTATGCCCTTCATACTGAACCATCATGCCATGATTTACACGAACTAAAAAGAAACGCACTTGCTGTTGGGACTGTTGTCCCATTCTGCAGGTGCGTTTTTCTATATAGAGGAACCCCATCATTTCCACGCTGTAGGGGGCCGCCCGACCAGTCTGAATTTCTCGCAATTCAGACTGATCGGAGGTAAAACAGCGTGGACGCTGATAAAAAAAGGATATGGATTCGCGGCCAATATGTTGAGGTCACGGATGAAGTGTACCGGGCCTATATGCAGGGCGACCGGAAAATGCGCTATTTTGAGAACGATTTGAAAACCGAGCGGTTCGTTTTCGGAAAGGAGGGCCAAGTGGTGCAGATCATCCCCAGCCGCGAAGATTCTTTGGACCGGCTGGTGGATGAAAATGCCCAGCAATTCTCCGATGAGCAGGAAAGCGTGGAGAGCGTGGTGCTTCACAAGCTGGAAGTGGACAGGCTACATACCGCGCTTTCCCTGCTGACTCCAGAGGAACGTGCGCTGATCCAGGCGCTGTTCTTTGAGGAAAAGACAGAACGGCAATATGCAGACGAGCTTGGCGTGTACCGCAATGCTGTTCATGTTCGGAAAATGAAGGTCCTTAAAAAGCTCAAGTCTTTGTTAGAAGATTTGCAGTAATCATTAACTCTGCATAGCAGAGAAAAACCGATGACAATATAAATAGAAAGCGCCGAGTGTGGGGGCAGCAGGCCACCGCATCCGGCGTTTTCTAATAGGTGTTTTCTACGCATTTAGAAACCTGTTCTGACGGGGATTGGATAATCTGTCCCGCCTGCCCGCCGACCATGCCCCAAAAGCCTTGAAATGGCTGGCGTTTCGGCGGCCTTAATGCGTAGACAATATTCGCTTTTGAAATCTTTATGAAATCTTCAAAGTTATCCTGTACTCTATCTTTGAAATCAAAAAGAAAGGACAAAAAGATATGGATATGATTTTGAAAACAACTGACCTCTGCAAAAACTTCAAAGGGCAGATGGCCGTAAATAATGTATCGCTGAACATTCAGAGAAATTCCGTCTATGGCCTGCTGGGGCCGAATGGGGCAGGCAAATCTACTATTCTGAAAATGATAGTAGGCATCCTCAAGCCGAGTTCCGGCAGTATTGAAATGGACGGTCACGCATGGAGCCGTGCCGATTTGCAGGATATTGGCGCACTGATTGAAATGCCGCCTCTGTATGAAAACTTGACCGCTTATGAAAATTTAAAAGTGCGAACCCTTGCACTTGGACTTCCGAATACTCGCATTGATGAAGTCTTACACATCGTTGATCTTACAGACACAGGGAAAAAGAAAGCGGGACATTTCTCTTTAGGCATGAAGCAGAGACTCGGAATTGCCCTTGCTTTACTGGCATCTCCCAAATTGTTGATTTTGGATGAACCAACGAATGGATTAGACCCTATCGGTATTCAAGAACTACGGGAACTTATTCGTTCTTTTCCGGCGCATGGGATAACGGTAATTCTGTCCAGCCACATTCTATCCGAGGTAGAGCAGATTGCAGATCACATTGGAATTATTGCTGCTGGAAAATTGGGATATGAAAACAAAATAGACAAGAGCACTGATCTGGAAGAAATTTTTATGCGTGTTGTGGCAGCTAATGGTGAAAGGGGGAAAAACTAATGTTTCATCTTATCCGCTCCGAACTATTAAAGATGCGTCATACATTTGCATTAAAGCTATTCATCGCTGCCCCTGTTGTCACTTTGGGGTTAGGATATTTTTTGAGTGGCAAATCTGTTCAGCTTACCGCCTATAATTGGTGGTACACTTTAATCTTGCCAATTACGATTGCTATTTGGTGCGCCAACATTATTAGCTGTGAGAAACGCACACAGTATCAGAACATTTTATGCTTGCCGATTGCCATGAGAAAAATCTGGTTCAGTAAACTGCTGGCGGTTACTGTATTACTTTTCTTAACCAGCCTTGTCATGTGGGGCGGCTGCACAGCCTTTGGTATTTTTACTGTGATGAACATTGATCCGCTTAACGGGTTAGGTGGCTGTATGTTGCTGTTCCTTACCTACATTTGGCAGCTTCCACTTATTATGTGGCTCACAAAAAAAGCAAATTATCTGATTGCTGTTTTGATTTCCTTTGGCTGCAATATTGTTTTGTCCATGATTGGAGCAGAAATCAATTTGTTTTATCTCAATCCGTTTGCTATTCCAGCACGTATTGTTTGCCCCTTTTTCAAAATGCACCCTAATGGGATTCCCATTGAAAACGGTTCTTTTCTTTTGAATACAGGAGCGGTCATTCCCGCCGTTGGGATCAGCTTAGTTTTAGCGGTACTGTGTTTCTGGCTTACAGCATGGCTATTCGCTAAAGGAGATAGAAAACATGATTGAGTTATGGTATTATGTAAAAAGCGATTTTTTCAAGTTGCGGAATTCCTCGTTTTTTGGGGCACATATTTTATTTCCAATTTCCGGGGTAGCACTTGTGTTGCTCTATGCGGTCTTTGCGACTGTGAGTGATATAAATAAAATTGCGGTTTTTTTTCAGCTTTTTGCTATCGCATATCCTTTTGTTATCAGTATCGTTTGCGAGATTGCCGCAGAGCAGGAAATCCGGGCCGGGCACTGTCATAATATTTTAGTGCTGCGTTCCAGAACCAAGGCCATTTTATCCAAATTCCTCTTGCTTATTTTCGCCGGCTTGTTCGCAATATTGTTCAGTACATTCCTGTTAATTATGGTACTTCCCGTGACAGGAACCAAACTGATTTTGCCAGTATCTTCCCTTATGTTGCCAGTTCTGACTTTGTGGAGCAGTAATATTTTATTATATGCGGTTCACATCATTCTGGCTTTTCGGTTCGGAAGAACGATCTGCATAGGTATAGGCGCTATTGGCAGTTTATTGGCTGCACTTCTTCAAACAGGCTTAGGCACCGGCTTGTGGTTTGTACTGCCGTATGGTTTTGGGATACGTTTAACGGATTTTTCGCTTAAATTCGTCCTACAAGTTTTGCCAACCATCAATGCGGAACTTAAATTGGGGATAGATATGTGTTTGGGTATGACGGTTCTGTTTATTGCCATTCTGCTTATTTGGTTTTCAAAATATGGCGGAAAATGTGCAAATGATTGATTCGGTGGTCGAATATGGGTTGTTTAGGAAATGTAATTTGGTTTTTATTTGGAGGACTCTGGCAAGGCTTGTCATGGACAATATCGGGTATCCTATGGTGTATTACCATTATCGGCATACCGATTGGACGGCAATGCTTCAAATTTGCATCTCTTGCCTTTTTCCCTTTTGGAAAGGAAATTCAGTATGGCGGCGGTGCGATGTCTACTTTGGCAAATATTTTATGGCTTGTCATAAGCGGTATTCCCCTTGCTATATCAGCGGCTCTAAATGGGGTTTTGCTTTGCTGCACAATCATCGGCATACCGTTTGGGATGCAATGCTTTAAGATTGCCAAACTCGCCCTCATGCCTTTTGGGGCCACTGTAATAGAAATCTAAGGGAAAGGAGAGATCGACATGGCAAATATATTAGTGGTTGATGATGAAAATGCAATGCTGCAACTGATTAAGCGTATTCTTGAAAAAGACGCTCATATTGTAACACTTCAAGCAGATGCAAAGGCTGTTCTGGATATGGATTTCAGACGATACGATTTGATTTTGTTAGATGTTATGATGCCTGATGTAAACGGCTTTGAATTGTGCAATCAAATTCGTTCCCGTGTAGATTGCCCCATTATTTTCTTGACCGCAAAAACGCAGGAAAGCGACATTGTTCGTGGGTTGGGGATTGGCGGCGACGATTACATTACCAAACCTTTTGGCACCAATGAACTGCTTGCCCGTGTCAATGCACACTTACGCAGAGATACCAGAGAAAAGAAATACGCAGTATCTATTTCAGGAATACTTTTTCACATCAATGCAAAGGAAGCGGAAGTAAATGGGAATAAACTCCCCTTAACTAAAAGCGAGTATGAAATCTGTGAATATCTGGCCCTGCATCGAGGTCAGGTCTTTTCCAGGGAGCAGATTTATGAAGCTGTTTTTGGCTTTGATGGGGAAAGTGATGACAGCGTAATTGCCACCCATATAAAAAATATCCGAAGTAAATTGGCCGCTGTTAAATTATCCCCTATCGAAACAGTTTGGGGGGTGGGCTATAAATGGGAGTAAAGAAATTACGTTCTATCTTCATGCGGTATATATTTGCAGTTGCTGGCGGCATCCTTTTAATTATCGCCATCAATTTAGGGTTATATTCCCTCTGTGTAAACACTGGGGTCATTATCCCCGCTATGCAGATAGAAGATAGGATTGCTGCCGCAGCAGAAAGCATACAGACAGATGAATTGTTCAACAAAGCCGACATCCCCAGCTTTTGTGACTATGCCGTTTATTCTCCTACGGGTGTATTTCAGGATGGTTCTTTATCAGAAGATACCGCCAATACTTTTTGGGTTGAAGCCGTCACAAATGGAGGGGATCGGATTACCCCATACCGTGTTTTGGTTATTAACCGTGGAGATGAAGTTATTCTTTTGCGCTACCGTTTGACTTCACAATTCAGTAATGCCACACTTCGGCGGATCTGTCCGACAACTGATCTATTGCTTGTCGGATTGATAATTGTTGAGGTTATCATTCTTTTGTTCCTTATTTCCCATTGGTTCGGGAAATATACGGGTAAAAAAATCGACAAGTTGCTTTTCATAACACAGAAAATTGAGCAACAGGATTTGGATTTTAAGATTGAAAGCAGCGGTATATTTGAAGTAGACCGTGCTTTATATGCTTTGGAACATTTGAAACAGGCATTACGAATGTCACTTGCGGAACAGTGGCAGGCGGATAAATTGCGTCAAGATCAGATTTCGGCTTTGGCTCATGATCTGAAAACACCACTAACCATCATTCGCGGAAACGCAGAGTTGCTTTATGATACGGAACTTGCTGAAAATCAGAAAGAATGTACGGACTATATCGAGGGCAGCGTTATCCAAATGCAGGATTATGTTGAAACCTTGATCGAAATGACGAAAACAAAAGAGAATTTTCCTTTTTGTCGCCAAAATGTGAAAGTATCTTCCTTATTGCAGGAAATCCATACACAGGCAAAAGGCTTATGCGTTGTAAAAAATGTTCATTTGGAATGGAATCAGAATTTCAATCAGGAATATATCTTTGTGGACAGGGAACAACTTATAAGGGCTTTTGTCAATATCCTCTCAAATGCCGTAGAATATACGCCAGCGAAAGGAACCGTTTTCTTTGATGTGAATGAAAAAGATAATGCAATACTATTCTCTATCACCGATACGGGAAGTGGCTTTTCTTCTGAGGCATTGAAACGAGCAACAGAACAGTTTTATATGGACGATCAAAGCAGAAATTCTAAATCTCATTATGGGATAGGACTTTATGTGGTAAACTCTATTGTTACTCAACACGGAGGTCAGCTTATTTTGAGCAATTCCGAAAAAACTGGCGGCGCACAGGTCACAATCTCAATTCCATATTGACTTCAAGGGCGGCTCAAAGCCGCCCTTTTTTCAAATCTTTATGAAATCTTCAAAATTAAAATTTATGATAACCACATAACTTGTGAAATGGCAATATATAGCTGGTGTTCTGGCGTGTACTGCAATGCTGTTCATGTTCGGAAAATGATGGCCCTCAAGAAAATAAAAAAATTTTGGAATAATCGTTGTGCAACCTCTCACCCTCAACGGCAAATAGGGTGAGAGGTTCTTTTTATGGCCTCACGGCACCTTGAAAACTGCATACCCATTCATCAAGCACATTCCCGCTGCTTTGGCGAAAGCCAAAGCCCAGGTAGCGGCTGCGCGGCGATCTGCCGGGAGAAAACAACGAGACACCACCGAAAAAAGAAATTGTAGGTCTTTGGTTTGTTCTTCCCAGCAAGGAGCGAGAAACAGCAGGCTGCCAGTACCGGGTGGCTCCCGGTACGGCCATGACCAGCAGCGGAGCGATACTCCCGTCCAGCCTAACGTCCGAGCGTTGAAGCGGTTTGCCGCCGTGATCCGTCGCAGGCAATGGGGGCGGTTGCGTGAGAACCACGCGAGGGGTGAGATTCCCCGTGGAGCTGGTGAGCTGCCAGCCGTTTGATGACTTCCCGCAGTGTTCCGGGGTGTCGAGGACAAATAGGAACGCTTTGAAATATGAGCCGTACAGCAGGACGGGCCAATGAAAACAAGAGGATTGTTTTATCTCTCCCCGGCCTTCATTCTGTTCTGCTGTCCGGTTCTACATAGGCGGCAGCAGCCGCCTGCATTTCAAAGGGAGGTCATAAAGCATGAACAGAACATATCATCGCGGCGATATGTACTATGCCGATTTGGGCCGGGGAATCGGCTCCGAGCAGGAAGGTTATCGCCCGGTCCTGATTATTCAGAATGATACTGGAAATAAGCACAGCCCCACGGTCATTGTGGCAGCCATATCCAGCAAAGTGGACGCCAAGGCCAAGCTGCCTACCCATTACCTTCTCAAAGCAGAGAACGGCCTGGAGCTGCCTTCTCTGGTGCTGATGGAGCAGCTCCGCACCATTGATAAAAGACGGCTGGAAACGTACATCGGACATCTGGAGGAACAGCATATCCGCCGGCTCAACCGCGCTCTGGCAGTCAGCGTGGGATTGATTGAAGAAACGCCGAAAAATTTAATCATGTGCCTTTGTCCGGCCTGTGCCAATAACTTCTACGGCACAGGCTCTTATTATTTGCGCAGGGTCCACCCTGACCGGGTGGAAAAGGACATCTGCACCTACTGTGGCCAGCGGCCCGGTTTTGACTATGAAGTGGTAAAAAAGAAGGAAAGGAAGTGAAGATTGGATATGGAAAAGCTGATTACTCGTAAGGAGGCGGCAAAATTGTTGGGAATCAGCCTTGCCACCTTGGATGAAGCCAGAAACATCGGTTTGATTTCCTATATTCAATATGTACCGAATGGGTGCGTATATTTCACTTCTGCCTACCTTCAGGAATATGTTGCTAAATGCACCTATCGGGCAAAACCTGTGGAAAAGAAAGCAACCTACCGAAATGTGCGAGGAAACAAATCGCACCTTTGAGCAAATCGTGTGGTTTTGGTAAAACAAAGATACAACACTGATTGCATTTGGAGGTAGAAAAATGGCAGCAAAAAGAAAACGAATTCCCAGGTACAGCAAAGTCCAGATAAATGGGTATGAGTATTACAAAACAGATATTGAGGACGCAGATGGCAAACGGGTGATTCTTTACGGAAAAACCCGCGAGGAAGTTTACGACAAGGAAATGGCGGCTCTTGAGCAAATCGACAACGCCACATTCCGGCGTAAATCCCCCACGGTTGCCGAGTATTGTGAAAAGTGGCTTCTGATGCAGTCTGTCCATATCCGTGCCACCACATTGATTGATTATACATCCAAGGTGCGGCGGCATATTATCAAGGAGCTGGGTGAGAAACGAATGGCCGATGTAACCCTGGATGACATCCAGGTTGCCCTTGTGCCAGTCTCTAAAAAGTCAGCTTCAGTGTATAAGTCCGTGGTAATCCTCTACAAGTCTATCTTCCGGGCGGCCAAGGAGAGCCATGTGATTGATACAAACCCGACGATATACCTTGAGGCAAAAGGCGGAGGCGTTCCGCAGGAGGAGCGGCAGGCTTTGACGGATGAACAGGTAGAACGGCTTTTGGACGCCATTCGCGGGTTGCCGCCCTATGTATTTGTGATGATTGGTCTGTATGCCGGACTGCGGCGGGAAGAAATCCTTGCGCTGCAATGGGATTCAGTATATCTGGATACAGAAGCGCCGTATCTGACGGTCCGGCGTGCGTGGCACACGGAACATAACAGGCCGGTCATTCTCACAGAGTTAAAAACGAAGGCTGCGGAGCGGAATATCCCTCTCCCGGATCGTTTGGCAGAGTGCTTGAAAGCGGCAAAGAAAAAATCGACATCAGACTATGTAATTGCCAACCAGGATGGAGAGCCGTTGTCTTATACGCAGTTTAAGCGGCTTTGGCAGTATATCGTGACACGGACAGCAAAACCGAGGGTAGCTCGCAAACTTGTGGACGGGAAATATGTGAAGTATATGCTTTACCCGAAGCTGGGTGAAAAAGCACGGAACAATGGTCATGTGGTATATAGCTTGGATTTTGAGGTTACGCCACACATGCTTCGTCATACCTACATCACAAATTTGATTCATGCTTCGGTAGACCCGAAAACAGTTCAATACTTGGCTGGCCATGAGAGCAGTAAGATCACGATGGACATTTATGCGAAGGTAAAGTACAACAAGCCGGAGCAACTGGCAGGAGTTTTAAGCGGAGCCTTTGCAGAATGGGATGGCGGTGAATACGAAGCGGCACAATAATTTGACGGAAAACGTACAAAGGGCGGGGAGTGTTCCCCGCCCTTTGCGTTTCCCAGAATCGCACCTTTGATAGAGCCATGATTTTTCAGTATAAAGAAGGTATCGGCGCTGAAATACATATTAAATAGAAAGGAACTGAAATCATGGCGAAAAAACAAGAAAATGTTCCCCGGTATGGCACTACCATGCGGAGGGGTATTCAATATTACAGGACTCGGATCACCGATGCCGATGGAAAGAGAGTGGACTTGTATGCTGAAACCTGCGAGGAACTCCAGCTAAAGGAGATGGAGGCCCGACGCCAGGTAGAGGAGGCGGTTTTCCGCAGAAAACATCCAACGGTGGCAGAGTATTGCGAGAAGTGGCTGCTCATGCAGTCGGCAAAGGTATCTTCCGGCACGTTGAGAGGATATACCCAGACCATGAACAACTATATTGTCAAGCCTTTAGGCGATATGTATCTTGAGGATGTGACTGCAGACGATATTCGGCTTGCGATGATTCCATTGGCTTCAAAATCTGCTGGATTGTATAGTAAGGTAAATATGCTCCTGAAATGTGTCTTTTATTCGGCAGAGCGAAGCCAGTTACTTGAATATAATCCCTGTGAGGGACTCTCGGCCAAAGGGGGAAAACCGGGGAAAAAGATAAATGCCTTGACGGATGAGCAAGTGAAGCTGCTTTTAGATACTGTCCGAGGACTTCCACCCTATACCTTTATAATGATCGCTTTATATTCCGGTCTGCGGCGCGAAGAAATTTTGGGACTGCAATGGGACTGCGTATTTCTGGATGTTCCTACGCCGTACATCTCTGTACGGAGAGCATGGCGCTCAGAAAATAACAGGCCGGTGATTTCCACAACGCTGAAAACGAAGGCGGCCCGGAGAGATATTCCGATCCCAAAGTGTTTGACAGACTGCCTGCGGGAAGTGAAAGAGAAAACCGAATCGGAATATGTGGTTGCTGACAGAAATGGAAATCCTCTTTCATCTTCGCAGTTTCAGCGGGTATGGAAATATGTAACCGTTCGCTCTACGAAACCCCATAACTATTATAAGTATGTAAATGGCCAGTGCGTGAAGTGTACGGTAACGCCTACCCCTGGCAGTCATCAGAAAAATAACCCGAAGTTAGTGTATGCCATTGACTTTGATGTAACCCCACATCAACTTCGTCACACCTATATTACTAACCTGCTGTATGCAGGCATTGACCCAAAAACTGTTCAATATCTTGCCGGGCATGAAAACAGTAAGACGACTATGGACATTTACGCGCAGGTGAAGTATAATAAACCGGAGGAACTTCTGAGTGTTGTAAATGCTGCATTTGCTCCATCTGTTGGTGCCTAAAATGCCCCCATTTTTATGATTAAATACTGGGGCAACATTTGAGGGCAGAGGCCAAAAAGCCCATAAAATCAAGGAAAACAGGCGCTAAACTGTACGCCAGTACGGTCTGAAGGCTGCCCGTCGCGCTCCCCAGTTCAGCAAGCGCTAATCGTTATCAGAAACCTTCAAAAACCCTGGAAATCCTCGGATTTCCGGGGTTTTTCTTTCGTGTTTACATTTTAAAAATAGGGGAGAAAGCTGTTGGCAGACTGTCCTCCGTGGGATGAAAAACGATCGAAGCCCCCAAAATAGGGGGCAGTGGTTACCAAAAAGGATAACGGAAAGCGGTGTTCCAATGGTTGGGATCGTAAAGGCTTCAACTCTTTTCGGATTTTTTGCCGCTAGAACTGGAGAAGGTGGCCGGAAAAGAGACACAAATCATTTGTGGTGAGCGCATAAAAGAGAAAAGTGTTTTTGTGCAAGCAAACAAAGACATCAATTGCATGTTAATAAATCCGCAAAGTGGGTTGTTTTTGATGGGCAGCTGTAGTAGGATAGGTATAAAATAACACCTGTTATTTTACGCGGTGCAAGAAGAGGTGATGTGGGTTTGCCGCCGCAAAAGCGAATTTTTCAACAGGATATTCTGGAGGCTGCCGCCGCTCTGGTGGCCGGGCAGGGGCCGCAGGCGCTTTCGGTGCGCAGTCTGGCCCGGGCCATGGGCTGCTCCACCCAGCCCATCTACTCCGCGTTCGAAAGCATGGATGCTCTGCACACGGCTCTTATTGACTATGTGCGGGAGCATTATCTGCGGGCGCAGGCCAGCAGTTACAAGCAGGTGGCAGTTTCCTTTTTGAACTTCGCCCGCAGCCAGAAAAATCTGTTTCGGCTGGTCTATCTGCGCCAGCGCCCGGCAGGGGAGACGCGGTTCGAGGATCCAAACGCGCCGGAGACCATTCATCAGTTGGAAACAAGTCTGGAGCTGAACCGGGAAAAGGCTGCCGATCTTCACCGCCGTATGGTCTATTACTGCTACTCCATGGCGGTGATGATGGCCACCGGTTATCTGGAGTTTTCGGAAGAGGAGATTGACCGGGAACTCACCGAGTATTACCGCATTGTATTAAGCTATTATAAGCAGGTGAAAAGCGAGGAAGAGCTGCAGCACTGGCTGTATCGCTCGCGAAATCTGCTGGGATAAACCAAAGGAGGAACACTATGGCAACAAATGCAAATAAGGCCTATGACGTGGTGGTCATTGGCGCCGGCAACGGCGGCCTGGTGGCGGCCATTCGGGTGCTTCAGGCGGGCTATTCCTGCCTGCTGCTGGAAAAGCATAACCTGCCCGGCGGCTTTGCCACCAGCTTCAAGCGGGGCCGTTTCGAATTCGAGGCCAGCCTGAACGAGCTGAACGACTTCGGCTCCGCTGAGGAACCCGGCGATATCCGCACCCTTTTCCGCAGCCTGGGGGTGGAGGACAAGATCGACTGGGTGCGTATCCCGGAAGCTTACCATCTGATCACCACCGACAAAAAATACGACTGCGTGATGCCCTTCGGCATCCAGGCCTTCATCGACAAGATGGAGGAGTACTGCCCGGGCAGCCGCAAGTCCATGACCGAGTTCTTTGAGCTGTGCAACGAGGTGCGGGACGCCCAGACCTACTCCAACTCGGTGAACGGCAATACCGACTCCGAGTACATGAAGAAGAACTTCCCCAATTTTATCAAGGCGGGCAGTTACTCGGTGAACCAGGTGCTGGACGCGCTGAAAATGCCCGAAAAGGCCAAGGACATCCTGAACGCCTACTGGTGCTACCTGGGTGTGGACTGCGACCGCATGAGCTTTCTGCACTACGGCTCCATGGTCATCCGCTACATCACCCGCGACGCCTGGATGCCCAAAATGCGCTCCCACGAGATCAGCCTTGCGCTGGATACACGCATCCGGGAGCTGGGCGGCGACATCTGGTACCAGTCCGAAGCTGAGACCATTCTGGCGGACGACGAGGGTCACATTCGGGGCGTGAAGCTGACCGACGGCAAGGTGATCGAGACCCGCCACGTGATCGCCAACTGCTCGCCGCACCTGGTCTTCGGCAAGATGCTGGAGAAGAAGGCGGTCACCGAGCAGATGGTGCGCGCCACCAACAGCCGCACCTTCGCGGGCCGCGGCTTCACCCTGTTCCTGGGTCTGAACCGTTCGGCCGAGGAGCTGGGTATCACCAGCCACAACTACTTCATTTATGATACTGCCGACACCGTGAAGCAGTACGACATGATGCGCAAGGTGAGCACCAACCACGTACAGGCCACCGTGTGCCTGAACAACGCCTATCCGGAATGCTCCCCCGAGGGCACCTGCATGATGTACTTCACCACCATGTTCATGTCCGATGACTGGGGCAACGTGACCGAGGAGGATTACTTCAAGGCCAAGGACCGGGTAGCCGACGATATGATCCGGGTGTTTGAGCGGGAGACCGGCTGCAAGATCCGGGATGCCATCGAGGAAATCTGCGTGGCGTCGCCCACCACCTACGCCCGTTACTGCGGCCATCCGGAGGGCGTAATCTATGGCTATGAAACCGCCGAATGGGACAGCCTGATGCCCCGCATGATGATGATGAAGGAGGACGCGCTGATGAGCCCCGGCCTGCGCTTTGCGGGCGGTTACGCCATGCGCTCCAGCGGCTACTCCAGCGCGTATGTGTCGGGCGATCTGTCCGGCCGACAGACGGTGGGCGATTTGAAGAAGGAGGCGAAGGCGTAATGAATTTCAAGAAACAGCCTTTTGGTTTTATGGATATGCTGCGGTTTAAAAAGCTGGTGCCCAACCGCCGCAAGATGCTGGCGGAAGGCCCCAACACGCCGCTGCCTCAGGAATACCGCACCAACACCCTGGCAAAAAAGCTGCATCCCGGCTACATGCGGGTGGAATTGACTGCCGCCCGCCTGCTGACTGATACCATCCGGGAGCTGACCTTCCGCCGGGTGGACGGCGAGGCTTTCCCCTTTTTCCGGGCAGGCCAGTACGCCTCCATTCAGGTGAAGATCGGCGACAGCCTGGTCAGCCGCCCCTATTCCATCGTGTCCAGCCCCCGGCAGGCGTTGGCGGGCGAGCTGGTGCTGGCGGTGGAAAACGCGGGCTTTGTGTCCGGTTATCTGACCCAGAAGGCCCAGGTGGGCGACCGGTTCGTGATGACCGAGCCCTCCGGTGAATTCCACTACGAGACCCTACGGGACAGCCGCAGCATCGTTTGCATCGCCGGCGGCAGCGGCATCACCCCCTTCATGTCCATGGCCTCCAGCCTGGCTGACGGGGACGAGGACTACCAGATGACCCTGTTCTATGGCGCACGCACCGCAAACCAGCTGGCCTACCGGGCCGAGCTGGACCAGCTGACCGCCCGCTGCAAGGGGTTGAAGGTGGTTTATGTGCTCAGCGATGAGGAATGCCCCGGCTGCGAAAAGGGCTTTGTAACCGCCAAGCTGATGGAGCAGTATGCGGACGTTGCTTCCAGCACCTTCTTTTTGTGCGGTCCGCAGGCTATGTACGACTTTGTGGAAAAGGAGCTGGCCCCCTACGGCCTGCCCCGCAAGGCGGTTCACCGGGATGCGGGCTGCTGCGGCGACCTGCCGGTGGAGAACCCCGCAAAATTTACTCTCACCGTGCACATGCGAGATCAGGTGTACACCATCCCCGCCATGCAGAACGAGACCCTGCTCACCGCCATGGAGCGGGCGGGCCTGAACGCCCCCAACAAGTGCCGGGCGGGCGGCTGCGGCTTCTGCCACAGCAAGTGGCTGGCCGGTGAATACCATGTGGCCGAAGGCCGGGATGGCCGCCGGGAAGCGGACCGGAAATTCGGTTTCATCCACCCCTGCGTGACCTACCCGCTGAGCGATATGGAAATCGACGTGCCGGTGGCCTACTGAGCAACAAAAGAGGAGGAATCATCCCATGGATCAGCGTTATGAACCCCTGTTCACCCCCTGGAAAATCGGCAATGTGGAGATGAAAAACCGCATCGTGATGTGCCCCATGGGAGGCACTTCGCTGTTCGGCTGGATGGAACCCAACCACTTTGATAAGGTGGCGGCAGAGTTCTTTCTGAACATCGCCCACAACAATGTGGGTCTGATCATCCCCGGTATCGCTCCTTTGCGGGACCCCATCGGCGGCCGTTGGCTGTATCAGAACCCAGGCATGTTTAAAGAGCTGAAAGCCTACATGGAGCAGATCCATGCCACCGGCGCCAAGCTGTTTGTGCAGCTTACCGCCGGTTTCGGCCGCAGCTTTGCCATCACCGACCAGTTGAGCATTCTGCTGCGCAACAAGGCGCTGGGCACCCTGGCCAAGCCCATTGTGGACGCTTCGTTCCTGTGTGCTTCTCCCAGTGAGCTCCCCTCCCGCTGGGCCGAGGATGTGATGTGCCGGCCCATCACAAAAGAGGAAATCCACCAGCTGGTGGAGGCCTTCGCCAAAACCGCCAGGCTGTGCAAGGCGGCGGGTGTGGACGGTGTGGAGGTGCACGCGGTGCATGAGGGCTACCTGATGGACCAGTTCACCCTGCCCTACACCAACCAGCGCACCGACGAATACGGCGGCAGCTTTGAAAACCGCTATCGGTTCGCGGTGGAAACGGTGCATGCCATCAAAAAGGCCTGCGGCAAGGATTACCCGGTTTCTCTGCGGTATTCGGTGCTCAGCAAGACCAAGGGCCTGTGCAAGGGTGCGGTGCCCGGCGAGGAGTACACCGAGGTGGGCCGCGACATGGCCGAAAGCGAGCGGGCGGCCCGGTATTTACAGGACGCGGGTTACGATATGCTCAACGCGGACAACGGCACCTACGATGCCTGGTACTGGGCCCATCCGCCCCAGTACATGCCCCAGAACTGCAATCTGGAGGATGTGGCTCACATCCGCAAGTTTGTGGACATCCCGGTGGTCTGCGCCGGCCGTATGACTCCGGAAGCGGGCGCACAGGCCATCGCCGCAGGCCAGATCGATGGTATGGGCGTGGCCCGGCAGTTTCTGGTGGACGGTGCCTGGGTGACCAAGCTGAAGGAGGGCAGGGAAGAGGACATCCAGCCCTGCATCTGCTGCCACAACGGTTGCTTCGCCCTGGCCCATTACAAGGGCGTGGCCAACGACGAGGACTTTAACGACGTGCTGCACATGGCTCGCTGTGCGCTGAACCCCACCACCATGCAGGGACATAAATACGATATCCTGCCCGCCAAGAAGCCCAAGACCATTGCGGTGATCGGCGGCGGCATCGGCGGCATGGAGGCCGCCCGCATCGCCACCCTGCGGGGTCACAAAGTGACCATCTACGAAAAGACCGACCGGCTGGGCGGTGTGTTCATCGCCGCTGCTGCGCCGGACTTTAAGGAGAAGGACAAGGAGCTGATCCAGTGGTATCGCCGCCAGATCGAGCAGCTGAAGATTCCGGTGAAGTTCAACACCAATGTGACCGATCTTTCCCAGCTCAAGGCGGACGAAGTGATCGTGGCCACCGGCGCGGCTGCCCGCAAACTGCCCATTCCCGGCGCAGATCGGGCCATGGACGCGGTGGACTATCTGGAAGGCAAGCCGGTGGGCCAGCGCGTGGTGATCATCGGCGGCGGTCTGAGCGGCTGCGAGATCGCCTATGATCTGTACCGAAAGGGCAAGACACCCGTCATTGTGGAAGCCAAGAACGACCTGATGGCGGTGCGTGGCCTGTGCCTGGCCAACTCCTCTTATCTGCGGGATTTCTTCGAAGCCAACCGGGTAGAGGTTCATCTGGAAAGCAACGTGGAGAAGATCGACGCCGCCGGCGTGACCGTGAAGGGGAAAAACGGCGCAAGCCAGACCCTTGCGGCGGACGATGTGATTCTGGCGGTGGGCTACACCCCGGCTCCGGCCTTCGCCAAGGGGCGTCATGTACATGTGATCGGCGACGCCTGCAAGGTGGGCAATCTGCGCACCGTAATCTGGCAGGCCTGGAAGGTGGCCGAGCGGCTGTAACCAAACCGCACTGAGTTAAAATGCAAAAACGATCCCCTCGGGAATCCGGCAGAAAAGCCGGCTCCGGAGGGGATCGTTTTTTGTTTATTCTTATTTCAAAAGCGAGCGCAGCGGGCAGCCTTCGTCCAGCAGGGGAAATTCCGTGCGCAGAGCTTCCAGGCAGTGGGCGTCGCTGCCGGTGAGAAAGTGCAGCGACGGGGGGACAAGCCCGGCGGCAGTCAGTGCTGCGGCCCGGTTCGGGTCGGCCAGCTCCGCCAGCAAAAATTCCGGCTCCTCGGGCCAGAGGCCCAGCACGCTGAGCAGGGAATAGCTGTCCCGGTCGATGTGGGCGGGAACCGAAATGCCGCCCAGACTGCGGCAGAGGCGGGCGGTCTCTTCCAGCGTCAGCCCGGCGGCTGCGGTGAGCAGCTTTTTGGGCTGGGCGATGATTTCGTCGTCCTCGTTCATCACCCATTGCGGGCCCCAGATGGCTGGGTCCCAGTCAAATTCCGGCAGGCTTTCATAAAGGGCGTCGCCCATGGCAAGCGCTGCCTGGACTGTGGGAAAATAGCACAGCAGGTGAATCTCCTCAGCGGTGTTGGCCTCCAGCGCGGGCAGCAGCTTCACCCCGTAAGCCTTGCAGCATTTTTCGGCGGCGGGCAGGTTCAGAGCGCTGTTGTGGTCCGCGATGGCGATTACATCGGCCCCGTTCAGAGCGCACAGCCCCGCAATGGTGGCAGGGGTCATCTCCCGGTCCGCACAGGGGGAAAGGCAGGAGTGGATGTGCAGGTCGTACTGCATGCCCGGGTTCCTCCCTTCTTTTTTGTAACTGCTTATAGCTGGCCCAGCCTGCGGGCCAGCACCAGAGCGGCCTCGTAGGCGGGCAGGTCGGTGGTGAACAGGGCCACCCCCTGCTGGGCGGCCCGCTCCAGCGCGTCCGGCATCCAGGTGGCCTCCTGGCACAGCACTACGGCTGCCGCATCGGCAAGACTTGCCACCGCCACTGTGTTGATGTTGCCCATTACGGTGAACCAGACCTTACCCTCGGTGCAGCGGCTCATGGCCCAGCTGAGCAGGTCACAGCAGAAGCCGCCGGTCACCTCATGCTCGGGCACCGGCCCGGCGGGCACAAAGCCCAGGCCTTCCAGTTCAAGATTGGTCATCGTTTCGGCTCCTTTCCTGTAAAAGCTCTTCCAGCCGGCGGCGCATCAGCACGGTGCAGTCCTCCGGCTTTGCCCGGCCGCGCACCACGTCCTCGGCCAGCGCCTCACAGCTGGGAGCGCCACAGCCGCCGCAGTCCAGCCCCGGCAGCCGGGCCAGAATCTCCCGCAGGCGGCTGTATTTTTCCATCTGCTCTGCCCGGGTGCCCTCCAGCTCCATCACCGGAGCATAGACCGGCGGAGCGTCCCAGCGCATGAAATCCGGCACCTGACGGCTGCTCAGGCGGGAGCGGGCCTCCGGCAGGCCCCGGCGCAGCTGTTTCATTTTTGCCTTGGCGATGAAGGGATTCTCCACCTGCAGCACGCCGCCCACGCAGCCGCCCGCGCAGGCGTTCAGCTCCACAAAGCGCAGACCGGGCAGCTTTTCGTCCTCCAGATCCTCCAGCACCCGGATCACGTTTTCGATGCCGTCTGCAGCCAGATAATCGTCCACTGCGCGCAGACTGATGCTCTCGCCAGTGCTTTCTCCCCAGCGCACGCCCGCACGGCCGATCTGGCTTTTGCCCTCGCTGGGGGTCTGCTTCATGGCCCACAGCATGCGTGGGTAAATCTCCTTGATGCTCACCGCCGCATCCAGCGCGCTGTGCTCCACCCCCAAGGGGCTGCGCACATAGCTGATCTTGGCCGGGCAGGGGGAGAGAAAGATGCAACCGATTTTCTCCGGCGCAAGGCCGGTGCGGCGGGCAGCGTCCCGCTTGGCAATGCGGGCGGCCACCTCCACCGGCGGGGCCAGCGGCAGCAGGTGGGGCAACAGATCCGGATACCGTACCCGGATCAGCCGCACCACGGCCGGGCAGGCACTGCTGATCAGAGGCAGCGGCTGGCCCCCGGCGGTGATCAGGCGGCGGGTGGCGTCGCTCACCAGCTCGGCGGCCCGCCCCACCTCAAACACCTCGTCAAAGCCCAGAGCGAGCAGCCCGTCCACCACCAGATCCGGCCCGGGCAGCCGATTGAACTGGCCCAGAAAGCTGGGCGGCGGCAGGGCGATGGTGTAGTCGAACCGCTCCGTTACCGAGAGGGGGTCTGCGGCGGCCGTTTTGGCGTGATGGGGGCAGATGCGGATGCACTCGGCGCAGTCGATGCAGCGGGCCGGGTCGATGATGGCCTTGCCGCCCCGCACCCGGATGGCCTGGGTGGGGCAGCGCTTGATGCAGTTGATGCACCCCTTGCACAGCGCCCGGTTCAGGGTCACGGAATGGATGAATTCCTGTTTCATACCGGCCACCTTTCCTCACAGAAGCACATTCATCTGGATGGTGGTGCCCTGCCCGGGCTGGGATTCGATGAAAAACTCGTCGCTGTACCGCTTCATGTTGGGCAGCCCCATGCCCGCCCCGAAGCCCAGGCTGCGCACCTGCTCCGAGGCGGTGCTGTAGCCCTCCTGCATGGCAAGGCCAATGTCCGGGATGCCGGGCCCCTCATCCTCCAGCCGCATGCGGATGGCCTCGGGGGTCAGCTCCACAAAAATCTGCCCGCCGCCCGCGTGGATGACCAGATTGATCTCGCCCTCATACAGGGCGATGGATGCCTTGCGGATGGCTTCGGGTGGGAAACCCATTCGTTTTAAGGTGTGCTTCAGATCTGCCGAGGCCTCCCCCGCGCGGGTGAAATCGTCGCCGGGCACGGTGTATTCCAGCCGGATGGGTTCAGTCATGGCCGCCACCTCCCCGCAGGCCCGCCTGGTACAAAATACCGCAGGCGGAAAACATGGTGCGTCGGGTGGCCAGCACCGCAATGCCACGCTGTTTGGCCAGCTCCAGAACCTCCGGCGAGGGGCGCTTGCCCCGCACGAACACGATGCATACCATGTCCATCATATCGGCGGTGCGCACCACCTGGGGATTGTTCAGCCCGGTGAGCAGCACGGCCTGATCTTTCACGAAGGCCAGCACATCGCTCATCATGTCGCTGCCGCAGGCGTTGTGAACCTGCGTGTCCAGCCGGGCATCCGCTGTGAGCAGCTCCGCGGGAAGAAGCTGCATAATGTCCTGAATGGTCATGGTGGTTTCGCCCCTTTGCTTTGTGTTTTCTTCTTTCAGTATACGGCAAAGCAGGGGCAGTGGGCAATGGGCAGAGAAAAATCTGCTTGTGGCAGGTTGCATAAAAAATATCCAATTACTTTTCTCGATATAAGATTAAAACTATGCAAAATTTATAGGAAAACGGGCAATTTTATGATACAATGATACCATTAAGCCAAAAGCAAAGGTGGCCTGGGGATGAGCCGGCCACCCATAAAAAACAGAAAACGGAGGGATACCCAACATGAGGCGTTTTTCCACCCTGCCTTTCGCAGGGACCCCCGAGCAGGAGCGTCAGCTCACCGAATGGCTGGACCAGCACAGGGATATGCCCGGTGTGACCATGCCTGCTCTGCAGAAAGCCCAGGAAATCTATGGCTACCTGCCCATTGAGGTGCAGCGTATGGTAGCGGATGCGCTGGGCATCCCGCTGGCCGAGGTTTATGGCGTGGCAACCTTCTACTCCCAGTTCCGGCTGGTGCCCCAGGGGCGCTACCGGGTCAGTGTCTGCCTGGGAACCGCATGTTATGTGAAGGGCAGCGGAAAGCTGTATGAAAAATTGCAGGAAAAGCTGGGCATCGGCGACGGTGAGTGTACCCCGGATGGCAAATTCAGTCTGGACAGCTGCCGCTGCGTGGGCGCCTGTGGTCTGGCCCCGGTGATGATGGTGAACGACGATGTATACGGCCGGCTTACCGGTGAGGATGCCGAGCTGGATGCCATTCTGGCGAAATACGAGTAAGCGGCCATGCAGGAACTGAGCATGCATGTGATGGACATCGCCCAGAACGCGGTGGCCGCAGGGGCAGCGAATACCCGCATCATCCTGCGGATGGATACCGCTGCCGACCGGCTGGAGCTGACCGTGGAGGACGACGGCCGGGGCATGACCGATGAGCAGGCCCGGGCGGCGCTGGATCCCTTTTATACCAGCCGCACCACCCGGAAGGTGGGCCTTGGGCTGCCGCTGCTGCGGCTGACCGCTCAGCTTACCGGAGGCGACGTGGCCATCGAGAGTTCGCCGGGAAAGGGGACCCGGGTCACGGCCTGGTTTGGCCTTTCCCACATCGACCGCCCGCCTCTGGGCGATATGGCGGGCACCATCTCCGCCCTGATGCAGGCGAATCCCGAGCGGGATTTTTGCTATGAGCTGCATGTGAACGACCAAAGCTTCGCGGTAAACAGCCGCGAGATCAAACAGATCCTGGGCGATGTGCCCCTGGCACAGCCCGAAGTGGCGCTGTTCCTCCGGGAATATATAGAAGAAAACAGCGCCCCCCTGCTGGAAAAGGAGTGAAACAAACCCATGAAAAGCCTGAAAGAACTGGAGGCCATCCGGGACCGGATGCGCCAGACCGTGAATACCCGCGAGAGCGACAGCAATACCATTCGTGTGGTGGTTGGCATGGCCACCTGCGGCATCTCCGCCGGTGCAAGGCCGGTGCTGAACGCCATTGTGGAGGAACTGGCCCGGGAGAATGTGGCCGGTGTGCAGGTCACCCAGACCGGCTGCATCGGTATCTGCCAGTATGAACCGGTGGTGGAGGTGTACGAGCCGGGCAAGGAGAAGGTGACCTATGTGAAGATGACCCCGGAAAAGGCCATCCGCATGGTGCGCCAGCATCTGATCAAGGGCGAGCCGGTGCAGGACTACATCATCGGTTCGCTGACCAAGTGAAAGGGGGCGCGGCACAGTGTACAGAAATCATGTGATGATCTGCGGCGGCACCGGATGCACCTCGTCCGGCAGCGACCGAATCGCCGCGGCCTTTGAGCGGGAGCTGGAACGCCATGGGCTGGATAGCGAGGTTAAGGTGGTACGCACCGGCTGCTTTGGTTTATGCGCATTGGGCCCCATCGTGGTGATCTACCCGGAGGGCAGCTTTTACAGCCGGGTGAAGGAAGAGCATGTGGAGTGGATCGTGACCGAGCACCTGCTCAAGGGCCGCCCGGTGCGCAGCCTGCTGTTTGACGAAACGGTGGACGGCGAGCGGATCAAGAGTCTGGATCAGACCGGATTTTACAAAAAACAGAAGCGGGTGGCGCTGCGCAACTGCGGCGTAATCAACCCGGAAAACATTGAGGAATACATCGCCTTCGACGGCTATGCCGCGCTGGGCAAGGCACTTACTGAGATGACGCCGGACGACGTGATTCAGACCGTGCTGGATTCCGGCCTGCGGGGCCGGGGCGGCGGCGGTTTCCCCACCGGGCGCAAATGGCAGCTGGCCTGCGCCGACCGGGGCAAGGTGAAGAAGTTTGTGTGCTGCAACGCGGACGAGGGCGACCCGGGCGCGTTCATGGACCGCAGCGTGCTGGAGGGCGACCCCCATGCGGTGATCGAGGCCATGGCCATCGCAGGCTATGCCATCGGGGCCGACAAGGGCTATGTGTATGTGCGGGCGGAGTATCCCATCGCGGTGAAACGGCTGCAGATTGCCATCAATCAGGCCCGGGACTACGGCCTGTTGGGGGAGGACATCTTCGGCAGCGGCTTTAACTTTGACATCGAGATCAAGCTGGGCGCGGGCGCCTTCGTCTGCGGCGAGGAAACAGCGTTGATGACCAGCATTGAGGGCAACCGGGGCGAGCCCAGACCCCGTCCGCCCTTCCCGGCCAAAAAGGGCCTGTTCGGCCGGCCTACTATTTTAAATAACGTGGAGACCTACGCCAACATTCCCCAGATCATTCTGAACGGAGCCGAGTGGTTCCGCAGCATGGGCACTGAAAACAGCCCCGGCACCAAGGTGTTTGCCCTGGGCGGCAAGATCCACAACACCGGTCTTGTGGAGGTTCCCATGGGCACCACTCTGCGGGAGATTGTGGAGGAGATTGGCGGCGGCATTCCGGACGGCAAAAAGTTCAAGGCGGCCCAGACCGGCGGCCCCTCCGGCGGCTGCATCCCCGCCGAGCTGATCGACACCCCCATCGATTACGATTCCCTGAACAAGATCGGCAGCATGATGGGCTCCGGCGGTCTGATCGTCATGGACGAGGACACCTGCATGGTGGATATCGCCAAGTTCTTTCTGGAATTCACCGTGGACGAAAGCTGCGGCAAGTGTACCCCCTGCCGGGTAGGCACCAAGCGGCTGCTGGAGCTGCTGGAGAAGATCACCAGCGGCAACGGAACCATGCGGGATTTGGAGCGCATTGAAGAGCTGGCCGAGTTTGTGAAGAACAACAGCCTGTGCGGCCTGGGCCAGACCGCGCCCAACCCGGTATTGTCCACCCTGAAGTATTTCCGGGAGGAATATTTGGCGCATATTCAGGACAAACGCTGCCCGGCGGGCGTGTGTAAGGCGCTGCTGGTGTACAAGATCGACCCGGACAAGTGCCGCGGCTGCACCCTGTGCGCCCGCAACTGCCCGGCGGATGCGATCATGGGCAGTGTGCGCAACCCCCACAGCATCGATACCAACAAGTGCGTGAAGTGCGGCGCCTGCATGGACACCTGCCGCTTTGGCGCCATCAGCAAAGGCTAAGGAGGGCACACGGCAATGAATATGGTAAATTTGAAGATCAACAACGTGCCCTGTCAGGCCCCGGAGGGCTCCACCATTCTGGAGGCGGCCCACGCGGTGGGCATCACCATTCCCACCCTGTGCTATTTAAAGGAGATTAAGCGGGTGAACGGAGCCTGCCGGGTCTGCGTGGTGGAAGTGAAAGGCGCAAAGAACCTGCTGCCCGCCTGCGTCTACCCGGTGAGCGAGGGCATGGAGGTATTCACCAACACCAAGCGGGTGCAGAACGCCCGCAAGATGAATCTGGAGCTGATTCTCTCCATCCACAATCAGGACTGCATGAGCTGCGTGCGAAACGGCGACTGTGAGCTGCTGCGCCTGTGCAAGCAGTACGGCGTGGACAAATCCAACGCTTTCGAGGGCGTTCTGCCCGAGCGGCAGGATGACGACAGCGCACCCCATCTGGTGAAGGACAGCTCCAAGTGTATCATCTGCCGCCGCTGCATCTCCACCTGCGCCGAGAATCAGGGCGTGGGTGTGATCAATGTGGTGGAGCGCGGCTTCAATACCCACATCGCCTGCGCCTTCGAGGGCAAGCTGGCGGACTCCACCTGCATCGGCTGCGGCCAGTGCATTGTGGTCTGTCCCACCGCCGCTCTGGTGGAGCGGGACGACACCGAGAAGGTGTGGGCTGCACTGGATGACCCCACCCGCCATGTGGTGGTGCAGACCGCGCCCAGCGTGCGTGCGGCTCTGGGCGAGGAATTCGGCCTTCCCATCGGCACCAATGTACAGGGCAAGATGGTGGCGGCACTGCGCCGCCTGGGCTTCGACGGCGTGTTCGACACCGACTTTGCCGCCGACATGACCATCATGGAGGAGGCCCACGAGTTTCTGGAGCGGGTGAAGAACGGGGGTAAGCTGCCGCTGATCACCAGCTGCAGCCCCGGCTGGGTCAAATACTGCGAGACCTTCCACCCGGACTTCATTCCCAATCTGTCCAGCTGCAAGAGCCCGCAGCAGATGTTCGGCGCTCTGAGCAAGACCTATTATGCCGAGAAGATGGGACTGGACCCCAGAAATGTATACTGCGTGTCGGTAATGCCCTGCACCGCCAAGAAATTCGAGATCGGACGCCCGGATCAGAGCGCCGCGGGCGACGGTATCCCGGATGTGGATGTGGCCATCACCACCCGTGAGCTGGCCCGCATGATCCATCGCAGCGGCCTGCGCTTTAACGACCTGCCGGACGAGGACTTCGATCCGGCCATGGGCCAGGCCACCGGTGCGGGCCATATCTTCGGCGCCACCGGCGGCGTGATGGAGGCGGCCCTGCGCACCGCGGTGGAGACCCTCACCGGCGAAAAGGTGGAGCTGGTGGAATTCACCCAGGTGCGCGGCACCGACGCCATCAAGGAGGCGGAGTATCAGGTGGCCGGGCTCACCCTGCGGGTGTGCGTGGTCAGCGGCACCGCCAACGCGGGCAAGGTGCTGGACATGGTGCGCAGCGGGGAAAAGCAGTACGATATGATCGAGGTCATGGCCTGCCCCGGCGGCTGTGTGAACGGCGGCGGCCAGCCCATCCAGCCCGCCCCGGTGCGCAACTTCACCGACATCCGCGCTCTGCGCGCCAAGGCCCTGTATGATCAGGATGAGGCCAGCGTGCTGCGCCGCAGCCACGAGAACCCGCTGGTTCAGCAGGTCTACGCGGAATTTCTGGGCGAGCCGGGCAGCGAAAAGGCCCACCACATTCTGCACACCAGTTATGCGCCGCGCCCCCGTTTGTTCTGAATCTTTTTGCCCCTGCAGCTCTGCTGCGGGGGCTTTTTCGTGTGCGTGAGCATACTGAAAAAATAAATAGGAAAAATTCCTAGTTAGGGGGTTGACAGAATAAATAGGAAATGTTATCATTAATCTACGGAAACGAAACCCACCAACAAAATATTGAAAGAATCAGCTGGCAGCACTGCATGAGCCGTCATGTGTTGATTTGCCGGAATAACGAAAAGAATATGGAGGAAATGACAATGGAAAAATGGCGTTGCACTGTATGTGGTTATATTCATGAAGGCCCTCTGCCCGAGGATTTCACCTGCCCCCGCTGCCGCAAGCCCGCTTCGGTATTTGAGAAGATCGAGGAGCCTAAGAGCGGCAGCCGTTATGCCGGCACCAAGACCGAGAAGAACCTGCGCGAAGCCTTTGCCGGCGAGAGCCAGGCCCGCGGCAAGTACACCTACTTTGCTCAGGTAGCCCAGCGCGAGGGTTATGAGCAGCTGGCCGAGGTGTTCCGCAAGACTGCCCGCAACGAGCAGGAGCATGCCCGCCTGTGGTTCGAGGCCCTGGGTGGCCTGGGTTCCACTGCCGACAACCTGCTGGCCGCAGCCGAGGGCGAAAACTACGAGTGGACCGACATGTACGACCGCTTTGCCAAAGATGCCGAAGAGGAAGGCTTCCCTGAGCTGGCCGAGAAGTTCCGCAAGGTGGCTGCCATCGAGAAGAGCCATGAGGAGCGCTACCGCCGTCTGCTGAAGAACGTTGAGATGCAGCAGGTATTCGAGAAGGGCGAGCTGACCATGTGGGAGTGCCGTGTGTGCGGCCATCTGGTCATGGGCAAGAAGGCTCCCGAGGTGTGCCCGGTATGCGGTTACGCCCAGAGCTTCTTCGAGATGCGCTGTGAGAATTACTAAATAAACCGCAAAAGGCCGGAGCAATCATTGCTCCGGCCTTTCAGTGCGCTCCGCAGCCTGAAATTATGCGGTGCTGCCTTGACTTTTGCGGTTGTATATGATATAAGTGTATCTGTTAGCAAAGACACAGAGAACAGCTGTGATGGAGACAGTAAGCCCGGTGCGAACGACCAAGCGAGCGGGGGAGGGTGTGAGCCCCGCGCCAGTAGCGCCCCGCCGAAGATCACTCCGGAGCTGCGGGCTGAACTCACAGTAGGCGCCGCCGGCATCCCTCCGTTAAGGGGAGCGTGTATGATGGTACACAGCAAAAGGTGGTACAACGAAAGCGCAAAGCCTTCGCCCTGTTTGCAGGGGCGAAGGCTTTTTCTGTTGTTTTTGTACGTTCCGTTCAAAAAACGGAAAAACAAGGAGGACGAGATTTAAGATGTACGAGAAAGTAAACCCGAATCTCAATTTCGTTGACCGCGAGAAGGACGTGCTCAAGTTCTGGAAGGAACGCCACATCTTTGAGAAGAGCATCGATTCCCGCAAGGAAGGGCCGACCTACATGTTCTACGACGGCCCCCCCACGGCCAACGGCAAGCCCCACATCGGCCATGTGGAGACCCGCGTTATCAAGGATATGATCCCCCGCTACCGGGCCATGAAGGGCTATCAGGTGCCCCGCAAGGCCGGCTGGGATACCCACGGCCTGCCCGTTGAGCTGGAAGTGGAGAAACTGCTGGGCCTGGATGGCAAGGAGCAGATTGAGCAGTATGGTCTGGAGCCCTTCATTGAGAAGTGCAAGGAGAGCGTCTGGAAATACAAGGGCATGTGGGAGGATTTCTCCGGCACCGTCGGCTTCTGGGCCGATATGGACGACCCCTATGTGACCTATGACAACACCTTCATCGAGTCCGAGTGGTGGGCTTTGAAGCAGATCTGGGAAAAGGGCCTTTTGTACAAGGGCTTCAAGATCGTGCCCTACTGCCCCCGCTGCGGAACCCCTCTGTCCAGCCATGAGGTTGCTCAGGGCTATAAGGACGTGAAGGAGCGCAGCGCCATTGCCAAGTTCAAGGCCAAGGGCGAAGACGCCTACATCCTGGCCTGGACCACCACCCCCTGGACCCTGCCTTCCAACGTGGCTCTGTGTGTGAACCCGGTCGAGACTTATGTGAAGGTCAAGATGAACGAGGACGGCACCGTGTACTACATCGCTCAGGCTCTGGCCGACACCGTGCTGGGCGAGGGCAGTTACACCGTGCTGGAGAGCTACCAGGGCAAGGACCTGGAGTACAAGGAGTACGAGCCCCTGTTCGACTTCGTTTCTCCCAAGGAGAAGTGCTGGTATGTGACCTGCGACAGCTACGTCACCCTGACCGACGGTACCGGTATCGTTCACATTGCTCCCGCCTTCGGTGAGGACGACTCCAACGTGGGCCGCAAGTACGGCCTGCCCTTCGTGCAGCTGGTGGACGCCAAGGGCTGCATGACCAAGGAGACCAAGTGGGCCGGCATGTTCTGCAAAAAGGCCGACAAGGAAGTGCTGATCGACCTGGAGACCCGGGGTCTGCTGTTCAGCGCGCCGGTCTTCGAGCACAGCTATCCCCATTGCTGGCGCTGCGACACCCCGCTGATCTACTACGCAAGAGACTCCTGGTTCATCAAGATGACCGCGGTGAAGGACGATCTGATCCGCAACAACAACACCGTAAACTGGGTACCCGCCTCTCTGGGCAAGGGCCGCTTTGGCGACTGGCTGGAGAACGTGCAGGACTGGGGCATCAGCCGTAACCGCTACTGGGGCACCCCGCTGAACATCTGGGAATGTGAGTGCGGCTGCCGTCACTCCATCGGCAGCATCGAGGAGCTCAAGAAGATGTCTCCCAACTGCCCGGACAACATCGAGCTGCACCGCCCCTACATCGACGCGGTGACCATCACCTGCCCGGACTGCGGCAAGCAGATGAAGCGTGTGCCGGAAGTGATCGACTGCTGGTTCGACTCCGGTTCCATGCCCTTTGCCCAGTACCACTATCCGTTTGAGAACAAGGAAGTGTTCGAGAGCCGCTTCCCGGCCGACTTTATTTCCGAGGCGGTGGACCAGACCCGTGGCTGGTTCTACTCCCTGATGGCCATCTCCACCCTGCTGTTCAACAAGGCTCCCTTCAAGAACGTTGTGGTTATGGGTCATGTGCAGGATGAGAACGGTCAGAAGATGTCCAAGTCCAAGGGCAACGCCGTTGATCCCTTCGACGCTCTGGCCACCTACGGAGCCGACGCCATCCGCTGGTACTTCTACACCGCGGGTGCACCCTGGCTGCCCAAGCGCTTCTCCGGCAAGGCTGTGCAGGAGGGCCAGCGCAAGTTCATGGGCACTCTGTGGAACACCTACGCCTTCTTTATCCTGTACGCAAACATCGACAACTTCGATCCCACCCAGTACACCCTGGAGAAGGATAAGCTGTCTGTTATGGATCGCTGGATTCTGTCCAAGATGAACACCATGGTCAAGACCGTGGACACTGAGCTGGATCAGTACGCTATCCCCGAGGCGGCCCGGGCTCTGCAGGAGTTCGTGGACGATCTGTCCAACTGGTACGTGCGCCGCAGCCGTGAGCGTTTCTGGGCCAAGGGCATGGAGCAGGATAAGGTCAACGCCTACATGACTCTGTACACTGCTCTGGAGACTGTTTGCAAGGCGGCCGCCCCCATGATCCCCTTCATGGCCGAGAGCATCTATCAGAATCTGGTGCGCAGCGTGAACAAGTCCGCTCCCGAAAGCGTGCATCTGTGCGACTTCCCCGTGGTGGACGAGAGCTTTGTGGACGCTGATCTGGAGCGCGACATGGAACTGGTTCTGGATATCGTTGTTCTGGGCCGTTCCGCCCGCAATGGCGCCAACCGCAAGAACCGCCAGCCTCTGGCCGAAATGTTTGTGAAGGCAGACGAGAAGCTGGGTGAGTACTATGTGGAGATCATCGAGGACGAGCTGAACGTGAAGAAGGTCACCTTTACCGATGACATGTCCATGTTCACCAACTACACCTTCAAACCGCAGCTCAAGACTCTGGGACCCAAATACGGCAAGCAGCTGGGCGAGATCCGCAACCTGCTGGCCAACCTGAACGGCCCCGCCGCCAAGAAGGAGCTGGACGAGACCGGCAGTCTGACTTTGACCCTCTCCACCGGCGAGATCAAGCTGGGCGAGGAGGATCTGCTCATCGAGATGACCCGCAGCGAGCGGTACTTCTCGGTGGAGGATGCCAAGGTTACCGTTGCGCTGGACACCGAGCTCACTCCCGAGCTGGTGGAGGAAGGCTTTGTGCGTGAGCTGGTAAGCAAGCTGCAGACCATGCGTAAGGAAGCCGGCTTCAATGTGGAGGATCACATCACCGCCTATGCCATGGGCAACGACAAGATCACCGCCCTGATGGAAGCCAATAAGGATTCCATTGCCTCCGATGTGCTGGCGGATGCTGTTGTGACCGGCAGCACCGACGGCTATGTGAAGGAATGGGATGTGAACGGCGAGACCGTTACCCTGGGCGTGAAGAAGGTCTGAGCGCCGCGAAACCGATTCCTATATAAATAAGAAAGAGCCCGCCGCTTGGGAAGAAATTCCGAAGCGGCGGGCTTTTTTTGTGACCGAAAATCAAAAAGAGATGGGAATAGGGCTGGAAACACGGCCCGGCGAATCTCTTTATGACCATCGGTGTGACCGATCGGATATGCCACACCAGACAGCAGAGGTGAGCCGGTTAGTGGAAAAACACGCCTTTTGTTGGTCGAATTCAAAAATTCCATTGGAATTGTGACCGTTTGACAGGAAATTGACGGGTTTAAATTCTACTTGATTTGTGGAAATTGCGCCGGATATTTCCTTGAAAACAGGGGTTTTGTGGCAAAAAGCTGAAAAATTGATTTGGTAACGATTTTAGAAATTAAAATATTGAAAAAGTTTTTTGTGACTGATATAATAGTGCCTGCTGAGAGAACCAGGCTCCTTCGGGAGCTGGGGATAAGCATAGATAATCTGTGGAGAAATTCCAACGAAAGGATGAGCAATCGAACTATGAAATCGATCATTGCCTATCTGCTGGCGTTCACCATGATGGCTACCATTGCTTCGCAGGCGCTGTTGCCTGCCGTGGCAGCCATGGACGCTCAGAGCAGCGTATCGGTGGTGCAGGTACAGACCGGGTCCGAAAAGGAAGCCGGCGAACCTGCCAGCCAGCAGCCGGACGAGACCGATCCCGAAACTGTTGTGACCGAGGAGCCTGCTTCCAGCGAAGCTGTTTCCGAGGAGAGCGCCTCCAGTGAAGCTGCTTCCGAAGAGAATACTTCCAGTGAAGCTGTCTCCGAGGAAAGTGCTTCCAGTGAGGCTGCTTCCGAGGAGAGTGTTTCCAGCGAGGCAGCTTCCAGTGAAGTAGCTTCCAGTGAAGCAGTTTCCGAGGAACTGGCTTCCAGTGAGCTCGTTCTGGAGGAAAATGCCCTTGAGATGCAGGAAGAGCCGGAGCTGCTGGATGAGGTGGAGGAACCCACCGAGACCGAGCCCAACGGCGGCGTGTCTGTTGTAATCAACGCAGCCATGGTGATGGGGAAAAATGTGGACTTCGTCATGACCCTGTACCGAAACGGAGAGGAAATGCCGGTTGCACAGGTCGGCGGGCAGCTGACGGAAAACAAAGAGGGTCAGGCCTCCCGGCTGAAGCTCAGCGAAACCGGTCTTGAGCCCGGCAGCTATCAGGTGGTAATCACTGCTCCCGGCTTTGCCACATACACCCAGTCTCTGGAAGTGAGCCAGAACATGTACAGCGAGTTGACCCTGTACACCGACGATCTGGCCGGCTACGGCAGCACCGCTCACCCCGGTGTGCTGCGTGTGGGCGATGCCAACGGCGACGGTGTGCTGAATGGCGACGATGCCGATACCATTGTAAATGCCATTGAGAACGGCGTTCAGGGTGGCCTGGCCGACCTGAATGGCAGCGGCGAAGTGGATCTGGCGGATCTGCAGCTGCTGGCTGACAACCTGACCGGCGAAGAGGCGCAGGTGGGCGATGTGTACTCCACTGTGCAGACCCGCGTGGCGGATAATGTTGCAGATCCCGTCGTGAGCGATGAGATTGCCGTTACCGGCAGCCTGAAGGATCTGGTAAACGAAAACGGCGGCGTAACGCTGGGCAATGAGGATGGCACTTCCATCAGTGAAAAGCCCATTGTGGTTGACTTCAACTTTGCCGGCGATGATCAGGACGTGACCGCAGAAGAACTGCCCAAGATGGACGGTATGACCATTCAGGCGCCCGCCAACAGTGAGGGTGCGGTGACCGCAGGTACCATCCTGGTTACTTATGTGGACGAAAACGGCCAGGAGGGTACCATCCCGGTGGAGATTCAGGAAGAGAAGGCCCGCGGTATTGCCCTGTTCAGCCTGTTCACCACTTCCGCCACCGCCACCCGCAAGGCGGACGGCACCTTGGAGATCAACTTCGGCAAGCAGGTTGCGGTGAAGAAGATCACCCTGACCATCACTGCCACCCAGAGCAACAATCTGGCCGAGATCTCCAAGGTGGAATTCCTGAACGGCATGGAGAATCGCATTCCCGAGCCTGAGATGAGTATTCCCGAGGGCCTGAGCGGCACCGGTTCCGATAAGGCGTTCCTGCTGACCTGGAAGGCTGCAACGAATGTGACTGCCTATGAGGTCAAGATCACCGGCCCTGTAAAGGGTTCCACCGGAAATGTTACCGCCACCATCCGCACCACCGCCAACCAGCTTCTGGTGGACAGCCTGAACGGCAGCAAGCTGGTCAACGGCAAGGAATACACCGTGCAGGTTCAGTCTCTGAACGGTGAGTGGTCCAGCGGTTACTGCGATCCCATCACCGTGAAGCCGGTGGTGGAGAAGAAGCCCGACGCCCCCGACAATCTGGAGGCAAGCGGCGGCTACCGCTCCATCAGTCTGCACTGGAAAGACATGGTGGATACCGACAGCTACACCGTTCTGTATCGCAAAAAGAGCGATGCAAACGCGGAATACACTGTGGCGGCCAGAAATATCACCGCCAACAGCTACAAGATTGACAATCTGGAAGAAAATGTGGAGTATGAGGTCACCGTATACGGCACCAACGAGCTGGGCGACGGCCCCAACGCCATTCCGGCGCTGGCCAAGACCCTGAGCCTGGAGCCGGCCTGGATGCCCTCCTACAAGCTGATCAACACCTCCAACGGTGTGGGCCAGCTCACCGCTCACATCCAGAGCGTGACCACCATGCGCGGCACCAACATGATGGTGAACAGCCCGCTGGACGCGGCTGGCAGCAGAAGCGCCCTGGGCGTGGTGGATGGCGACCAGTCCTCCTACTACTCTGTGAATGACTGGGACGACGGCGTGAACTACGGCTGGCCTCCCAACGACCGCGGCCTGCGAGTAGCCTTTGACGGCACCTATGAGTTTGGCGCCATGGCTTTTGCAGAGCCGGAAAACGGTGCCATCAGCAGTGTGCGTGTGTGGTACCATGATCTGGAGACCGACTCCATGAAGGAGATCTCCGGTCTGCGTGTGAACACCCGCACCGATGAGAACGGCCGCCGTCACTTCTACATTGATTTCGGCACCAGGATCGTCACCGATCAGCTGCATCTGTGCACCACCACCGGCTGGACCAGAAGCATCAAGATCGCTGAAATGCGTTTCTATGGCTATGACAGCATCTACGAAGATATCATGGCCCTGTATGCAGACGATTACCACACCACCCTGCGGGAGGATGTGGATCAGAGCGTGATCAATGCGCTGTACACCCGTCTGGATACTCCCGATGAAGTCAGCGGCGAGCTGCATCCCAACTACACTCAGCTCAAGCGCGAGCTGGACACCGCGGCCGATCTGCTGGCTAACAGCAGCAACCTGCGCCCCGTGCAGCACATCAAGGCCATGGGCGCCAATGTGAGCGGCTATGCGGATAACAGCCTGGGCTTCACCGGCCTGAATCCCTGGCAACCTCTGGGCGTGACCGCCGCTGCCGGTGAGGAAATCACCATTTATGTGGGCAACCCCGATCTGCAGACCGGTACCAACACCGATCTGTATCTGGTGGCGACCCAGTACAATGCCGAGTCCGGCAGCTTCATGAAGCAGATCGGCCGGCTGAAGGTGGGCGAGAACACCTTTACCATTCCTGTCATTGTGAGCAAGGACTTCGAGCGCGGCGGCTCCCTGTATGTGTACTACGCCGCCAGCAACAAGACCAGCAAATATGGTGTGCGTGTGGCGGGTGGTACCACCATCCCCATGCTGGACCTGTACGGCATCGAGGACGAGTCCGAGCGTCTGGCTCTGACCGAGGCGTATGTGAAAGAGCTGAAAAGCTATGTGGCCGGTCTGGAAGCTCTGCATGAGCAGGAGCATGCCGGCAGCAGCAATGCCAACGTCAACTACGAGTACAACGAGGAAGAGTGCATCCTGGGCGCTACCGAGCTGATGGGCGACCACATGCTGTTCTCCCTGTCCGCCCAGCAGGTGCTGGCGGGTCTGGGCAGCGGCACCACCGCCGAAAAGGCCAAGCGCCTGAACGATTCCATGCTGGCCATGGATCAGACCATGGAGCTGTTCTACCAGCACAAGGGCCTGACCGAGAATGCGTCGGAAGCCATCAACCGTGTGCCCAGTCAGCATCTGAACATCCGTTACATGCGCATGTTCGCCGGCGCCTTCATGTATGCAGCCGGCAACCACATCGGCATTGGCTGGGGCTCTGTGCCCGGCGTGGTGCAGGGTCAGCCCCTGCAGGCTGACGAGAACGGTGCCTACCTGTCCGGCGATCTGTTCGGCTGGGGCATCGGTCATGAGATCGGCCACGACATTAACCAGTCCAGCTATGCCATCGCTGAGGTGACCAACAACTACTTCGCTCAGCTGGCTACCTACGGTACCAGCGGCGTACGCTTCGGTTACAATGCCGTGTACGACAAGGTGACCAGCGGTACCATCGGCCGCGCCAGCGACGTGTTCCTGCAGCTGGCCATGTACTGGCAGCTGCGTCTGGCCTACGACAACTACTACCCCTACAAGACCTTTGATACCCAGCAGGAGGTCTTTGACAATCTGTTCTTTGCCCGGGTGGATACCTATTCCCGCACTCCCTCCAAGGCTCCCGCTCCCGGCGGCGTTGCCCTGAAGCTGAACGGCGGTTCCGAGCAGAACATCATCCGACTGGCCAGCGCGGCCGCTCAGAAGGATCTGAGCGAGTTCTTCCTGCGCTGGGGCCTGGTGGCCAACGAGGAGACCACGGCCTATGTGAGCCAGTTCGAGCCTGAGACCCGTGCCATTTACTATGTGAATGACTCGGCTCAGAGCTACCGCATCCAGAACCCGAATGGTGAGAGCCTGAAGGGTCAGAGCGTAATCAGCGCTGCTGATGTGACTCGCACTCAGGGCAACGGCACCAACGGCCTGGCGCAGAATCAGGTAAGTCTGACCATTGCTCCCCAGACCGCTTCCTCCAGCCTGCTGGGCTACGAGATCAACCGGATCTCCATCTCCGGCGGCAAGGAAAACAACGAGACCGTTGGCTTTGTGCTGGCGGACGAGAACGGCGCGGCTACCTTTACCGATACGGTAACCACCATCAACAACCGTGCCTTTATCTATCAGATTATTCCTGTGGATCAGTATCTGGATTACGCCGAGGCCGTTTCTCTGGATGCGATCAAGATCAGCCACGACGGCAGCCAGGACAAGAGCGCCTGGATCGTTACCACCAACATGACCTCTGAGCAGGACACCGAGGTGGATCACGACGAGCAGGATCCGGATGCCGGCTTTGATCCCGGCGCCCATGACCACGCCAGCGTGAAATCCGCCATTGGTCTGGCCTTCGACGACAATCTGGGCACCACCTACACCGGTACCGCCCAGAGCGGAGATGCCATGATCGAGGTGCAGTTCGGCAAGGAGCTGGATGTGACCGGCTTCAAGTTCACTCTGATGAGCGGTGCGGGTCAGGTGCCCGCGGGTACTCTGGTCCTTCAGCTGGAGGAAAACGACCAGTGGGTGGATGTTCCCGTAAGCGTTGAAAGCCTGCAGGACACCGGTTCCACCACCGTATACGCGGTGAATGACGAAGGCTGGATGCGCACCAGCGGCGCCACCGCCTTGCGCCTGACCTTCCAGGGTGCTCAGACCGTGAGCATCACCGAGCTGGATGTGCTGGGCCCCACCGGCGACAATGTGGAGCTGTTTGAGGATGGCGTCGGCATTCTGGCAGAGGATTACATCTATGACCAGGAGCTCTACGAGGAGAGCGAATACACCGATGGGTTCATCCCGGCGGGTTCCGTGATCTTCGTGGGCCAGTACAAGGGCAACCCGGCTTACAATGCCGTGATCGTTTACGATCAGAATGGCAAGATTGTGGGCTACGGTGAAAACGGCGAGGGCAGTGCCGAGCAGATCATTCTGGCTCCGGTTCCGGACAAGGGCGATCTGGGCAACACCTCCGACGGCCGCTGGGTCTACTGGATCAGCCCCGACGCAGTTCTGCCCGAGCAGGTGCGCGTGGAGCTGTACCGTGTGGACGATGCCCTCACCAATCAGGGCCAGCGTCTGGTCAGTGACTCCCTGTGGGTGCAGGTACCCGAGAGCCTGCCCTCCATCACCATTTCCGGGGATAAGTAAGAATTGGTATTGCCCCGCTTCGGGGCCAAGCATAAAGGAGTAAGACATGAACAAAAAAATCATCGGCCTGATCGGGGCTGCGGTTTTGGTCATGGCGATGCCCCTGCAGGGGTTGGCGGCCGCGGATGCGGCCGCCAGCCTGCAGCCTGTTGAAGGAGGGGCCAAAGTGTCCCTGGATCTGCATCAGGCAGGCGCGGGCGAGGGCGTGAATGCTCTGCAGATGAGCTTCACGCTGAATCCCGTATCCGGCTCGCTGGACAAGGCCAGTGTGAGCTTTGATTTCGACAATGATCTGGCCGGTACCGTAAAGCGTTACAGCTTTGATCAGAACAGCGGCGTCCTCACCGTCTATGTGGCGGGTGCAAACGGTCAGCTGTTTGATAACGATAAAACCGACCTGGGCAGCATCCAGGTGAAAGCGGCGGAAGGCGAATATCTGGAGCTGGCCATCACCACCGGCCTGCCCAGAGAGGATGAGGATTCTGCCGAGCAGCTGGCAAGCGGCCTGAGTCTGCTTCGGGCGGGTTCTTCCAAGGAAACCCTGACCATGCAGGCCGAAACCCTGAATGTGAATGTGGGCGAAGTATCGCCTGATCCCGAACCCACCGAGCAGCCGGAAGCTACCCAGAAGCCTGAGGCAACTCAGAAGCCGGAAGCTACCCAGAAGCCCGAGGCAACTCAGAAGCCGGAAGCTACCCAGAAGCCCGAGGCAACTCAGAAGCCGGAAGCTACCCAGAAGCCTGAGGCAACTCAGCAGCCGGAAGCCACACAGCAGCCTGAGGCAACCCAGAAGCCTTCCGGCGGTTCCAATCAGAACGGCAGCAATCAGAGCAGCAATAACCAGAGTGGTACTGCTGCCAGCGCCACTGCGCAGCCCGGAACCACTGCGACCAGCAAGACCCCCGGTACTTCCTCCACCGCTCAGAGCGCGGTGAGCGAGTCCGCTTCCGAAGAGAGCCAGGCTCAGAGTGAGTCTGCCTCCAGCGAAGCCCAGAGCCAGGCAGCCGAGAGTGAAAGCCAGGCTCAGAACCAGAGCACCGCTTCCCAGACCGAAAAATCCAAGGTGAGTGTACTGCATGTGGTAATCGGCATTGTGGTGGTGGCTGCCGCTGTGGCTGCCGGCGTGGTAATCTGGCGCCGCGGCCGCGACTGATTCATTCACTTCCTCTTCAATTTCTCCATAAAAGCAAGCAGCAAAAGCCGCCCGGATTGTTCCGGGCGGCTTTTGCTTTGGCGCACCACTACCCAAATGACGGCTTTTCCGCTATAATAAAAAAGAATGTTAACCGAAAGGAAACGATCCCATGGAATTACAGATTTTCAAGGCCATTGTGCATGTGCTCGATTCCAGCGGCGGTGCGCCGGTGTTCTCTGACCGGCTGCTGGAGCTGGACGGCGATACCGCCGACTATCTGGCGGCTCATCTGGAAAAGGCCTATTACAATGACGCAGTAAAAAACTGCAGTTTTTTGCCGGAATCCACTTTTCCGGCGCTTCTTCTGGAAAATCAGGATTTTGTGCAGTGCTCCAAGCAGGTGGCGGATGAATTCTTTCAGGTCATGCGCACCAGCCCGGCCATCCCCAATGCGGATCTGATCGTGGTGTACTGTTCGATCAACGGTCACGAGAGCATTGCCATTCTGAAAATGAACTATAAGGCTGCCTATGCCCACTACTATCAGCAGGTGGAGGGGCAGCACTATAACGCGCTGATCAAGCAGCGCACCCTGCTGCCTGCCGCCGGTTCCAAGCCGGATGAGTCGGTGATTGTGGACATGACCGACGGCTCCATCAAGCTGGTGGAAAAGAAATATGAGGTGGATGGAGCTAAAATCTTCTATCTGTCCGAGCGGATTCTGCGCAGCACCCAGGCCCAGCCTGAGCGGGCCAAGCTGCAAACGGTGCAGGCTGCAGCAGCGCAGGCGGTGCGCCAGAGCTATGAGGATAACCAGAAGAGCGACAGTGAGATCG
Source organism: Allofournierella massiliensis (assembly GCF_004345265.1). Taxonomy (GTDB): domain Bacteria; phylum Bacillota; class Clostridia; order Oscillospirales; family Ruminococcaceae; genus Allofournierella; species Allofournierella massiliensis. Next base: position 5,787 of record NZ_SLUM01000005.1, on the reverse strand, counting down.
CGGCTATTCTTTGCGAAGAGGCGGTGGCCGGAGACGGCAATCTGGAGGTGCAGCGGGTCAAGGAGCGGCTGGAAGAGCAGTTCCCGCTGGCGGTGGAATCCTTCACCCAGGAGCTGGAAGAGGCAAATATGCCGCTGGAGGAAACGGTGTCGGTGCCGCCTGCCCGCATCAAGCGGATGGAATACCAGTCCATCAAAACCGAAAGTGGCATTGAGATGAAGATCCCCACCAGTCTGCTGCGGGGAGACAACGATTATGTGGAGTTCGTCAACGAGCCGGACGGAACCATCTCGCTGCTGGTCAAGGGCGTGGTACTGTAAATAAAAACACCCGGATGTCTGTAAATAGCATCCGGGTGTTTTTGTTTATTATCAAACAGTAATGCGCGGGTGGCGGCGGTAAAAATCCTCCCGCTCCCTGAAATAGCACTGGGCACACAGGCTTACATATTCCACGTCGCCGCCCTGGTCGATGACAACCTGATCGCCTTCAAATACAAATTCACCGTTTACCTTGCGGCCGTTGCAGGTGGCCTTGCGACCGCAGAAGCAGATGGTTTTCATCTCTTCCACCGCATGGGCCAGCTCCAACAGGCGGGTGGAGCCGGGGAAACCCTTCAGCGAGAAATCCGTACGCAGGCCGTAGGCGATCACCGGGATATTCAGCTCCACGGTGATGCGCAGCAGCTGCTCCACCTGCTCAGGGGTGAAGAACTGGCTTTCGTCGGTGAGGATGCAGGCCGGCGCGGGCGCACGGGTCAGCAGGTCTTTTACCAGATCCAGAATATCCAGCTTGGGAGTTACGGCAATGTCCACCAGCCGGGTTACGCCCAGACGGCTGACCAGTTTGTCGCCGCCCTTGGTGTCCACGCTGGGTTTCATTACCAGCACCCGCATGCCACGTTCCTCGTAATTGTAGGCCACCTGCATCAGGGCGGTGCTTTTGCCGCTGTTCATGGCGCCGTAGCGAAAATACAATTTTGCCATAGTGTTGCACAAACCTCTTTGTAAGGCGAAGGGCGGGCGTGCCCCTTGCCAAAAGTCAGCCCGGCTGCGCAGAACGCAGCCGGGCTGCTGTTTTTGATGTAATCAGTCGTTGCGCAGCCGATAGCCAAGGCTCATCAGGCTGTCGCCCAGGTGGGCATTTTCCACCGTTACATTGGGGTAAGGGATGGAAAGATCATAATGACTGAAGTTCCAGAAGCCCCGGATTCCCAGCTCCACCAGCCGGCCGGACAGCTCCTTTGCGCCCTCGCGGGGCAGACAGAGAACGGCCACCTGAGGCTTGTGGGTTGCACAGAAGTCCTCCAGCTCGTCGATGTGATGAATGGGGATGCCGTCCAGATTCTGGCCCACCAGATCCTGCTGCACGTCAAATACGGCCAGCAGATGATACCCGTTGGTATCGGTGGTCAGAAAACGGGAGACCGCCCGGCCAAGACGGCCGGCGCCGATCAGAATGGTGGGCAGCTTTTCGCCGTCGCCAAACAGCAGGCGGCCGATCTCGTGCAGCAGCACATCCACATTATAGCCGATTCCCTGCTGGCCAAATCCACCGAAGCAGTTGAAATCCTGGCGCACCTGGCTTGCGGTGGTGCCCATCATCCGGGCCAGTTCGCTGGAAGAAACCTTCACCACGCCATTTTGCTGCATCTGGCTGATATAGCGGTAATATTTGGGCAGCCGCTTGATCACCGGCAGAGAAACCTTTCCCTGAGCATGATTCATAAAACAATCACCGTCTTTTGATTTGATTTCGGGCGTCGGGCCGGCACTGTGGCCGTGCTCGCGCCGCGGGGGGCAAAAGGCGCGACCGGGCCTTTTGCTTAAATATCCATACTTTATAATACTGGATTCCAAAAGCCTTGTCAAACCAATTGCGGCCTGCCGGAGCGCTTGCAAGGCATAAAGACAAAAAATTCGTGCAAACTGATAGAAAAATGCAAAGGAGAGAACGGACCAATGCTCAAAAATGATACATCGCAGCCCACCGATGCACAGGTGGAACAGGAGAAGCTGGAGCAGGATTTCATGATGGATACCGGTTCGGTGATCCGCACCAAGGGCCGTCATGCCATCCACTGCCTTACGGTGATTGGCCTGATCGAGGGGCATGTGAGCGCCGGGCAGGAACAGAAGGTGACTCGCTATGAACATGTGATCCCTCAGCTGGTGGCCATTGAGGAGGATCCGGAAATTGAGGGCCTGCTGGTGATTCTGAATACGGTAGGCGGTGATGTGGAGGCCGGGCTTGCTCTGGCCGAGCTGATCAGCGGAGTGACCAAGCCCAGCGCAGCGCTGGTGCTGGGGGGCGGGCACTCCATTGGCATTCCGCTGGCGGTCAGTGCAAAGCGCAGCTTCATTGTACCCACCGCCACCATGACCATTCATCCGGTGCGCCATTCCGGTCTGGTTTTGGGGGTGCCCCAGACCATGCGCTATTTTGAGCAGATGCAGGAGCGGATTACCGGTTTTGTGGAAAGTCATTCCAACATCAGCGAAAAAAGGTTTCTGGAACTGATGATGCACACCGGCGAGCTGGTGATGGATGTGGGCACCGTGCTGGGTGGTGAACAGGCCGTGGAAGAGGGCCTGATCGACGAGCTGGGCGGCCTGGGTGACGCGCTGAACTATCTTTATTGCCAGATTGAAGCCAATCGAACCGGCACGGGTGGCGGCGAAGGGGCACGACAGGGAGAAAGTGTCCGATAAATTGGGTTTTAAAACCTTTTGTTTTATGCTACAATAGATAAGTTCCGAAAAGATATTCCCGCGCACAGAGCGCGGCGTCCCCGCTGCCCGGTCTTTTCCGGAGCGGGGGCCGGAAATACATACAACGAGGGAAAGAAACGTATGGCACAAAAGAAGAAACCCGCCGCGAGAAGCGGCGCGAAAACCACCCGCTCCCGCTCGCGGCGCAGCCAGCCGGATGTGGCCCAGAGCTGGAGCATTCTGCTGTTTGGCCTGGGCATCGTTCTCATCGCCATGGCGCTGGTGGCCGGGCAGTCGGTCTGGGCCATGCTGCGCGGCGTGCTGTTCGGTGTGTTCGGCGTGTGCACCTACTTGCTGGGGCCGGTTCTGCTTTACATTGCGGTACTGGTGGCATTGGGGCGGCCCATCTGGGCGCGCTGTGCCAAGTCTCTGCTGCTGATGATGCTTATCTGCGGCACGGCGGTGGTATTTTCCAAAATTGATCTGGTGGGCCTGAGCTTCGGCGAGACCACAGCCGCGCTGTACGCCAATGGGCAGGGAATTCTCGGCGGTGGCCTGTTGGGCGGCATTATTGGCGGCACCCTGCTGGCTCTGTGCGGCCATCCGGCGGCGAACATCCTGCTGGTGATTCTGCTCATTGCCATGATCATGTGGTATATGGGCGTAACGCCGGGTGACCTGTGGCAGATTGCGGAGGATTATCTGGGCGACTGGCGTGCCGACCGGGACGCTGCCCGCCAGCAGCGTGAGGCCTGGGAAGAGGAGCAGCTGCGCCGGGAGCCCGAGCGCCGCGCTGCCGCTCAGGAGCGTGCGGCTGTCCGCCAGCAAAAACAGGAGGCCTTTACCCAGCGCTTCCGGAGAAAGCCTCAGGTGGACATCGACCTTGGGCCGGACCCGGTGGTTGCCACCGAGATCGAACCCCAGCCTGAGGAGCCGCTGGTGGGCCCTGGTGGTACCTTCGGCATGTATCCTCCCATGGATTCTTCTCAGCCTTCCGAGCCCAGTGAGTTTGAAACCGAAATTCCCATGGAGGAGCCCCAGTCCGACCCGGATGTGGGCTTCGAGCCTTACCCCAGCAGCAGCCCGGATTATGCCTGGGAGATGCGGTTTGACGATGCGCCGGAACCCTCCGACGCGGACGAGCCTCCCTTCCAGCTGGATCAGCCGATTCCGCTGGATCTGGAGCAGCCTGCCACCGGCGGCACCGAGCTGGACAGCCTGATCCACAAGGCCATGGAACCCAGCCAGACCATGGGCAATTCCTATGGCGAACCCCTGCGTCCGCTGAACCCGGCGGCAGCCCCGGCAGAAACCGCGCTGGCCGAGCCTGCCGAACGGCCCGCGGCTTACCGGTACCCCCCGCTGGACCTGTTCCAGGTGATGGAATCCGCGGAGGATCCGGGCGTGGAAGCCGAACTGAAAAAGAACGCCGAGCTGCTGGTGAGCACGCTGGAGAGCTTTGGCGTAAAAACCCGCGTGCTGGACATCTGCCGCGGCCCCTCGGTAACCCGATACGAGCTGCAGCCGCTGGCCGGCGTGAAGATCAGCCGGATTACCGGCCTTGCCGACGACATTGCGCTGAATCTGGCGGCGGCCGGCGTGCGCATCGAGGCGCCCATTCCCGGCAAGCCTGCCGTGGGCGTGGAGGTGCCCAACCGGAAATCCAGTCCGGTGGGTATCCGGGGAATCTTTGAGTCCCAGGCCTACACCCGCAGCGCCTCGCCCCTGACGCTGGCACTGGGCAAGGACATTGCCGGCAACGCTCAGGTGGCGGACCTGTGCAAGATGCCCCACCTGCTGATCGCTGGTTCCACCGGCAGCGGTAAGTCGGTGTGCGTGAACAGCATCATCATCAGCTTTTTGTACCGTTCCAGCCCGGAGGACGTGAAGCTTATTCTCATCGACCCCAAGGTGGTGGAGCTGGCGGAATACAACGGCATTCCCCATCTGCTGATGCCGGTGGTCACCGAGCCCCGCAAGGCGGCGGGTGCGCTGGGCAGCGCCGTGGCCGAGATGGAGCGCCGTTACCATCTGTTTGCTGAGAACAACGTGCGCGACATCAAGAGCTTCAACCGGATGGCCGCCGAGACCGACGGTATGGAAAAGCTGCCCTACATCGCCATTATCATCGACGAGTTGGCTGACCTGATGATGGTGGCTGGCAAAGAGGTGGAGGACTACATCTGCCGCATTGCCCAGAAGGCCCGCGCCGCGGGCATGCACCTGATCGTGGCCACCCAGCGCCCCAGCGTGGATGTAATCACCGGTCTGATCAAGGCCAACATTCCCAGCCGAATCGCCTTCGCGGTATCCAGCCAGGTGGACAGCCGTACCATTCTGGATGCGGGCGGCGCGGAGAAACTGCTGGGCATGGGCGACATGCTCTTCATGCCGGTGGGCGCATCCAAGCCCCTGCGCATTCAGGGTACCTATGTGAAGGATGAGGAGATCAGTGCCGTGCTGGACTTCATCAAGAAGGACAACACCTCCCAGTACGACGAGAAGATGATCGAGGAGATGGAAAAGCACGCGGTGCCCGAGAAGGCCTCCGGCGGCGACGGCGACGACGAGGACGACGGCCACGACCCCATGCTGGAACAGGCGGTGGAGGTTGTCATCGATGCCGGGCAGGCGTCCACCAGCCTTTTACAGCGCAAGTGCAAGCTGGGCTATGCCCGCGCTGCCCGCATCATGGACGATATGGAGCAGCTGGGCGTGATCGGACCCTATCAGGGCGCCAAGCCTCGGGAGGTGCTCATCACCCGTCAACAGTGGATCGAACGGTCCATGCGGGCGGACAATGCCCCTGTGCCGGAGGAGATTCCCTGAACCTGCGCTCTTGTACATGCAGGGCGGGATTTGCTACAATAGAATCAAGCCAGACGTTCGTGCCCCCGGCAGACCAGCGGCCTGCCGGGGGCGCTCTGCGATCACGGATGTGTTTTACCAATGGAACCGGGCCGCTTTGGCCCGCGAGGAATAGAAAGATTAACTATTAAAAATCAACCCCGAAAATGAATGGTGGTGGTGAAAAAGGGATGGTTCAAAAAAGGTATAGCAAAGCTGAGGTCTTGTC
>NZ_SLUM01000004.1 GCF_004345265.1 Allofournierella massiliensis | reverse complement strand
TGTGTCTGGCCTTTGATCTGGACAAGTACTGCTCCAAATTGCGACAGGACAGACGGAAAACACATCTTTTTCCGCTCAAAAAAGAGTAGATATTTGTGACATCTGAAAAAACACAAAAAGCCGGGCTTCCTCATTGCGGAAAGCTCAGCTTTGCTGCGCCTACTTAAGATGATTTGGAGACTATTTCTCCTAAAATTCTTGAAAAAGTCTCTTCCGATCCTGCTTTTCGCAAAAAGTGGGGGCTGTTGCTCAACTTCCGTTTTGCAACAGCCCCTTTCAGTTTGCGTAATGAAACAGGTAATCGCCGCTCTTCTTATTCCGTGGGCCAAGCAGGAAATTACTCAAGTGAAACGGAAACAGCCGGCCAATCAGCCGAGCAATATGAAATCCGTGCCGCAAAGCGACACACCTTACTTCTTCACTCTTCACTATTTGTTATTCACTTTCAAAAATCCCGAGCGGGGAGCACAAAATCAGTGAAGAGTGAAAAGTGAATGGTAAACAAGGAAAAATCCCGAACGCTTACGCATTCGGGATTTTTGAGTTTGTGGGATGAAATTGATGCCCGAAAAAGCTGTACGCTTCTCTGTGTAACAATCAGCAAAATAACCCCGCCATACAAACTCCTCATGCGTACTTTGTACAGAGGATGACTACCGTAAGTTATTACTAAACTATCGAGATAAGATTTCTCCCCACGCTCTCCGTGCGGAGGGCGACACCGGTGCCCTTGTTCAGTGCATCCACCAGCGTGTATTTCTATCCACGCCCTCCGTGTGGAGGGCGACGGCCGCTATGGTCACCGGCAAGGATGCGTACATATTTCTATCCACGCCCTCCGTGTGGAGGGCGACCGGCCACGCTGATGGCGTCAGTAAGCGCCATCTTATTTCTATCCACGCCCTCCGTGTGGAGGGCGACGAGTGGGAATTGAATGTTTCCACGGGAGAAAAGGAATTTCTATCCACGCCCTCCGTGTGGAGGGCGACAGGTGTACAGTGCAACTGGCTTTTGCGTTGGATATTTCTATCCACGCCCTCCGTGTGGAGGGCGACCGTCCCCGGCGGTTTTGGGCTTCTCGCCCATGGTATTTCTATCCACGTCCTCCGTGTGGAGGGCGACGTGATGGATGTGTACATGTCGTCAAATGCGGATATTTCTATCCACGCCCTCCGTGTGGAGGGCGACAGGCAAACCCGCTTTCCCGTTGCCGTTTCCTCGATATTTCTATCCACGCCCTCCGTGTGGAGGGCGACCCGCTTATTTCGTGAAGCACTGAACACCGAAAACCATTTCTATCCACGCCCTCCGTGTGGAGGGCGACCACCGGGGGCAAATGCGCTGGTGAATTTTGTGTTATTTCTATCCACGCCCTCCGTGTGGAGGGCGACCTGCGGCAAAGACTACGATTCTGCCGACTATATGATTTCTATCCACGCCCTCCGTGTGGAGGGCGACACCTGCCTTGACTGCGGTTCGCCGGTCGATCTGATTTCTATCCACGCCCTCCGTGTGGAGGGCGACATACATTTCTGTGCGGCGTGGTATAATGATTATAATTTCTATCCACGCCCTCCGTGTGGAGGGCGACGATTGCAGGGTGTGGGCATGGGGTATTACTATAGTAATTTCTATCCACGCCCTCCGTGTGGAGGGCGACAAGCTTTACAGTCATGGTTTTACCTCACTTTCCAAATTTCTATCCACGCCCTCCGTGTGGAGGGCGACCGGTGGGACGAGTACAACAACTCTGTCGAAACATTATTTCTATCCACGCCCTCCGTGTGGAGGGCGACCACAAGCCCATGTACCGCGTGCTCTTTGAAGATGATTTCTATCCACGCCCTCCGTGTGGAGGGCGACTTTGCCTTAGCGTTCACGCCGAGCTTTTCAAACTATTTCTATCCACGCCCTCCGTGTGGAGGGCGACTTTTGCAGCCAATTTGAACCGAAAGGCGGTGAAATTTCTATCCACGCCCTCCGTGTGGAGGGCGACTTCTCGGCCTCGGCGAGGATTTCCTGCAGGGTAAGATTTCTATCCACGCCCTCCGTGTGGAGGGCGACGGCTCAGCGAGCATTTCCTCTTTCGCTCTGGCGTAATTTCTATCCACGCCCTCCGTGTGGAGGGCGACCTGCTTCGGCCCTGGCCTGAGCCTGGCGAACTTCCTATTTCTATCCACGCCCTCCGTGTGGAGGGCGACCACGGATTTTGACGTAACCTTGCCGCCCACAATAATTTCTATCCACGCCCTCCGTGTGGAGGGCGACCGGCCAAACAACAACATTGCCGTTTCCTTCGAGATTTCTATCCACGCCCTCCGTGTGGAGGGCGACGGTGCACATACCGCACTCGCCAGCAAATTCTTTCAATTTCTATCCACGCCCTCCGTGTGGAGGGCGACGGGGCTGGGGTCGCCGGTGCCTGCCTGCTGCGTATTTCTATCCACGCCCTCCGTGTGGAGGGCGACGAAGCGTATTACTGTTACAATCGATGAGATCACTATTTCTATCCACGCCCTCCGTGTGGAGGGCGACTCAGTTTCAAATAGTCCGAAAAATTGGTCAAATATAATTTCTATCCACGCCCTCCGTGTGGAGGGCGACGTTGTACTGCAAACAACCAAACAAACAACGACAAAATTTCTATCCACGCCCTCCGTGTGGAGGGCGACTGATTGGTATCAGCGATTGCAAGGTTTACATATTATTTCTATCCACGCCCTCCGTGTGGAGGGCGACCCCTGCCTTTTTGGTATGAATCCATTGAATTTTTTATTTCTATCCACGCCCTCCGTGTGGAGGGCGACGTCTGATTTCCGGTGCCGGATATATGACAAGACGGCATTTCTATCCACGCCCTCCGTGTGGAGGGCGACTTATTGCATTGATGCCGCTCTGGAATGGGAAGCTATTTCTATCCACGCCCTCCGTGTGGAGGGCGACGAGGGCTGTGTTAGTCCTCTACATGATCAAGATGTATTTCTATCCACGCCCTCCGTGTGGAGGGCGACGAGCAGCGTAAATCAAAAAAGAAGTTGCAAATCATTTCTATCCACGCCCTCCGTGTGGAGGGCGACGGAAAAAACTTTAAAAAATCAGGACGGATAGAAAGATTTCTATCCACGCCCTCCGTGTGGAGGGCGACTTGATGATAGGAGAAATAAGCCACGAAAAGAACTTAATTTCTATCCACGCCCTCCGTGTGGAGGGCGACAATTGCTTCAAATGCTCTTTAGGCAATCCACACAATTTCTATCCACGCCCTCCGTGTGGAGGGCGACGAATACGATCACAAATATAATACTGTCTACTTTCAATTTCTATCCACGCCCTCCGTGTGGAGGGCGACCAAACTTTATACGATGTATTTTGCACTTCGATTATTTCTATCCACGCCCTCCGTGTGGAGGGCGACGTCGTGCGGTTGATGGCTTTTATCGGGATCAGAAATTTCTATCCACGCCCTCCGTGTGGAGGGCGACCCATCCTCCCTTAGATGGACATTTTACCTTTTCGATTTCTATCCACGCCCTCCGTGTGGAGGGCGACAGCCGATAATTTAAAAATCACTTTCACTTTCAGCTATTTCTATCCACGCCCTCCGTGTGGAGGGCGACCAAGTGGAGGTGGTTTTTTGAGTGTCAGAAAAGAATTTCTATCCACGCCCTCCGTGTGGAGGGCGACAGGATCACCAGAAACCCACTGACAACCATCACAAGATTTCTATCCACGCCCTCCGTGTGGAGGGCGACGAGCAATGGCTGCAACCATCACTCCTACATATGAATTTCTATCCACGCCCTCCGTGTGGAGGGCGACTGGTGCCGCATGGTTGACCAGACCGAGCGCGACTTCGTATTTCTATCCACGCCCTCCGTGTGGAGGGCGACAGCAAAAGTTCACAAAATATTGTTTCATTTTGCAGCACAAACACGAAAATTTGTCGTTTTGATATTACAAAGCATACTCTCTCCCGTTCTATCAAAACCGTTTCGCGTTCTTTTACATCATTTTTCAGCTATCTTTTAGTGCGAAGCTCCCAGCGTTTTTCTGGTTGCTTCACGTTCGCACCATCTACAACAGCAGCACGTCATCCTGCGACCACTGCGGGCAGCGCCCGATATGCTCCACCTTCTTTTTGTAAGAGTTTCCCAAACAGTAAAAACGCAGGCTATCGCATTCCGGATCAATCAGCTGCGTCAGTTTTGATTTCAAAACCGCATATTGCGCCGCGTCCAGCAAACATTCAAACACCGAATTCTGTACACGCTGCCCATGATCGATACAAGTCTTTGCAACCTTGCGCAGACGTTTGCGTCCGACCGGTGTTTCTGTGTTTACATCATATGTGATCAGCACCAGCATATCACACACCTCTTTTGCTTCATTTCCAGAAAAACGGCGGGTATTCCTCCAGATCGCCGCGCAGTGTACGCGCAAGCAGCACCCCCTGTATATAGGGCACCAGCCCCCATGGCAGCTTTTCACCCAGAAATGGATGCGTGATGGTTTCCTGTTTGCGTTTTTGCCAGGCGGAAAGGAACACCTTGCGTCCTTCGTCCGTCAGCCAAACTGCTCCGCTGTCTTGCCGCTGGCAATGCTTTCCTGTAATGACTTTTTGGTTGATGCAGGACAAAACAAACCGATCAGCGCACACAGGGCGTAGCTCCTCCATCAGATCCAGCGCCAGACTGGTTCTTCCCGGGCGAGGCCGGTGCAAAAATCCAACATATGGGTCCAGCCCAACGCTTTGCAGTGCAGCTGCACACTCCCGGGCGAGCAGCGTATACGCAAAGGAAAGCACTGCGTTTATGGGATCCAGTGGCGGTCGACGGCTGCGGCCGGTAAATGCAAAGTCTGTTCGCTGCTGTAAGATCAGACTGTCAAACCCATCGAAATATCGTTGTGCCGCTTCTCCTTCCAACCCTCGCAGCTCTTTCAATGTACCGCACTCTCGAATTCGCATCAAGGAAGCTGCCAGCTGCGACGAGATTTCTTTCAGCCGTTCCACCGGTACGCGCTGAGGATGGTCACGGGTAGCACGTTCCAACACCCACCGTGCGTTGTAAACTTTTCCCAAGATAAACCCGCACGCATATCGGCAACTAACTGCAGGATTATCCGCAATCCGGTACTGCTGCTGACGAAGCAGCACATTGCCGCGTTCTTCTCCTACAGTGCGAGCCAGAAAGCGGCCATTGGGTGTAAAAAACGCCAGATCAATCCCTCGCTCAGCACAAGCACCCATCAGCGCGGGAGATGCTCCTGCATAGGCAAAGGTGAGTATTCCTTCCAGTGTGTGCAGTGGAAACCGTGCCGCTTCTGTTCCTTTCTGATTCACCACCACGGTTTCACCCTCCAGCGAAAGATAGCTTTCCGGTGTAAGAACAAACAGCGTATTCAGCATCTTTCTCATTTGGCTTCCTCCGTGTTCTGCTCTGCCAGATGAGTACGAATATACTCATTTACAGCATTTTTCCTGCACAGCGCCGGCAGGCAGATCTCTTTCAAAGAACAGGCATTGCAGTGTTTCCCGGGGCGCACCTTCGGCGTATACCCGCGGGCAAAGTACTCGTTCATCTCTGCGGCGGTACGGCGCGTTTTTTCCCGCAGCTCCGGCGTGAACTCCATAAGCTCCCGCCGGCGTGTCTGCGCATAGTACAGTGCACCGCACGGCACGCTGCACACCAGCATTTCCTCCAATGCCATTCCCTGTGCACACAGCTGCAATCGGTCGGCATCACTCTCTTTTGGGGCACCATGTTTGTATTCCACCGGCAGAGGCAACCACAGGCCTTTCTGCCCCTGTAAAGGAACACCTTGCGGATCAAGCGAAAACTCCACCACATCGCACACGCCGGACAGCTTCAGCGTGTGCGATGTTACTCGCATTCCCCGCACAATCAGCAGATTGTTCCGTTTTTCGCGCAGCGTTTCATCGTGGCAGCGCTGATGATCCAGCCTGCCCTTGGCGGTGCGGAGGTTTTCCTGCCATTGCTGCTCCAGATGGATCAGTGCCCATTGGCGGCGGCAGAAACAAAAATGCTGAATACCTGACAGCAACAGATATTCATTTTCCATCATCCCAACCGTTCACAGGTCACTCCACCAGGCAGAGTATCATCCACCGTTACCTGGTAGTCACGATAGCTGCGTGCCACAGCTACCTCCGGCTTGCGCTCAACATGTACCGCATCAAACAGCTTATAAGCAGGTGCATTGCCCAACTCACTGTCATGCCGGAATACGATTAGCTCCCGCACCGCCATTTTACCGCGTGCTGCACTATGGTCATTTTCAAACATGTTCAGAATCGCCTGCCACAGAATCTGCAGATCATCCTCCGAAAATCCGGTTGTTTTGCGGGCCAGATTTGCCGACACATATCCTTCTGCACGATACAGGCCATATGGTACGATGTATTTGCGGCCCATCTCAGTACCCTTGTTCTCGGCATCTGCCTCTGTAGTGATGGCCACACGGGTGATAGTGACCTCCTGCGGCAGAATCGGATCCACACTGCGGGCAAAGCCCAGCTGCACAGGGCCGCGCACCTGCCCACAATCCAGTGCCCCTTTTACAAAGGTAGTCATCACGGCACCGAAGGTACGGATGTCGTAAAAATTGCTGCACATGAAATTGCGAATTTTTTCATCCAGAGTGGGGTCATCCTTTTTGGCCGCTTTCAGGTCTTTATCCACCTTCAAATACTCCAGTGCCTCGGCATCGCTGCGCTGCAGTGGAATCCGATCCTTGATGTAGATCCGATAGCCCGGAGCATCTTCTTTTGCTGTTTCCACATAATTGCGGATCTTGCGTTTTAGGCACACATCGGTCACCAGTCCATACCCGGTTTCGGGATCAATGCGCGGCATATTGCCTGCATCCGGATCTCCGTTGGGATTGCCGTTTTCCACATCGAACAGGATCACAAAGTCGTAGCGATTTTTAATGATTTCAGACATTTTATACTTCCTCCTTTTTGGTGTAACGCTTCTGTGTTTCGTGATAATAGCCGATCTGGAAGGCACTCTGCTCCGGCAGGGTGAGCCGGGCAGGCAGCGTTTGTGTGATACGGGAATTCAGCTCCGTGATCTTGCGGTTATAGTGTATGACTAACCCTTTATCCAGCTTTGCCAGATGCTTTTGAGCCAGATTGATCAGCAGTGGAAATACTGTTGCGGGCGTTGCCGAAGCAGAATTGAAATAACGATTCTTGATGGTCGTATTGATTCCCGGATTGGCCCGTTGCTGAACGTCCTCCAATACCGCAAATAGCCGCCCCAGCAGATACGGCAGATAGTTGCTTTGTTCATTCAGTTCCACAGTCATGACCTCCTTCAGTTGTTCGTCTTTCGAGTTACGCAGATACCAAGCTTTTAAAATTGCAGCCCGGCCGCGCGTAATCTCTCTCTCGGCACGAATACGCAGCACCACGCCGTCCAACAGGGTAGCCGGATAAGGCGTTCCATTCAAAATCGCCAACAAAAGATCTCCCGCCAGCCGCGGGTTCGGCTCCGGATTGCGGGCATTCTGATTCACCGTTTCCCGCAGCAGCCGCCAGACCGGCAGCGTGGGAAATTTGTCAAATGAGGGCCGCGTAATTTCCAGATCCCGGTAATGTTTTGTCACGTTTTGAATCAGCGCTCCAAAGCTGTTCTGCCAGAAGAATCGCACCGAAAGACGTGCGGCATTGGGTGCAATCCCCAGAACATAAAAATGTGTATCCGGCGAAAGTTTCTGCTGCTGCCAGTCCACTGGTTCTCCTTCCGCCAAGCGGATCATCGTACTCTGAATGTCACGTTCATCCATATTGTCATCATACAGCGCTGCCATCATGAAATCCTGATAGACGGGTTGTCCACCCGCTGCCCAGCAGACGATGGTGGTATCGCCTACGCGGCGTGTGTGCTCCCGGTCGGCAATAAGGGTATTGAGCGCTGTGGTATAAGCAAAAGACACATATTCACCGGTCGGGGCATTGTCCCCTTGTTCGTGCTCATACGAGCAGAAAGCCGGTGCATTGAAAGACACCAGCGCCGCACCGGCGGTCTGTGCGCCCACCACTCCCTTGATATTGGGGTGCAGGCGAGCAGTCGGTTCGTGCTTACCGGTAACAAGACACAGCGCATTTTCTGCATTCCCACTTTGTTCGTTGGCAAGCTGCCAGCTTTCCCGCACCTGCGCATCTTCCGTCACAGGACCTCCCCGGTACCAGAACAAAAGATTACCGCCCTTCATCACCTCATCCCACTCCTCTTTCAGCGCCGGGTGATCTTTTGCGGTCTGTGAGTCCCAATGTTCATAAAATGCGAGCACAGCACACGCGGCCGGGCTCTGGGCCTCCTTCAGAATCTGCTCATGCAGCGTGCGGGAAGCTGCGAAGCATTCTGCAGTACGTTCCGGCTTTCCCTTTGTGTCAACCCCAAGAAGATAACCGGATGTATCACACAGAAAATTGGCTGCCACACCGGATGACCGCTTGACCGGCTGCGGCACCTCTCGCTCCTGTGGAATCAGTACCGTTTTCTTTCCCCGCTGCACTTCCTGCTGCAGATGCAGCAATCCCAGCAGCTCGCCATTGTCACCAAGTTCCAGTGCCCACGATACCTTTGCTTTCGCCCAACCCGGGCGCGCAATTTTCCCAAGAGCCAGCAAATCCTCATAATAATCTGTCAAAGCCTGCAGGATCATCGAAGCACCTCACAATCCGCCACATTCATAACGCCTTGCTTCAGACTTGCTCGGAAATACGTCGGCGTGATGTTCTTCGGATCCGAGTAATCAAAGTCATACAGCATCAACCCCAGATCCCGCGTCTCTTCGATTGTGGGGATTGCACCGCCGGGCCAGCGGCGGAACTTTGCCGAAAACTCTCTGCACCCAAAGTAGGGAGTGTGATAGCATTGCCCCCGCTCCATGCGCCGGGTCACGATATCCTGAAATTTTCCCGGATTATCACCGGGCGCAGCACGGTCTGTCATCGTAAAATGCGCCTCAATTACATAATGTACATCCTGTAACACCAGCGATGCCCTCTGCACAATCTCCTGAGGCGAAGCCAGATACAGTGGCTGTCCACTTCCCTGTGCCGCAGCGCGGGCTGCTGTGGCAAGAACCTTACTTTTTACCTCGTTGCGGCGTATACTGACAAAACGAATGGGATTAAGTACATAAATCCGGTCGATATGCCATTGCAGACCGGGGTGGTAGTAAACCGCCTCCACCAGTCCGCGCGCCGCCGAGGGCGTGGGCACGTCATAGGACATTCGCTCAACCTTCAATTCAGGGCGGGAAAAGAGCGCATAGTCGCCCCAGACTTCCAATTGGATCATCCAACATTCCTCCTTACTATCGATTTCACAAGACTCATGCTTTTATATCATCCAAGCTTTCCCTGTTTCCACGTCCAGAGCGAGTCCGGTCTCACGATTGTACAGGGTAGTATCCGTCAGCACCCAGTCTTCCCCATCCAGCATTTCCACCGCACCGGCCGCATGCAGCGCCGCAAGATGTTCAGGATACACCGTGACGCCGTATTGGCCCAATTTGCGATACAAAGAACGGTTACCATTTCCCTCCCACAGAGCTGCGAGCAGTTCCTGGTTCTCTTCTGTTGGTATATATACTGTCACCGCGCAGGATTCGATCAGACGGAATCGTTCCGCAGCAGTCGCAAAGGGAAGCATACGCCCTTCCATTGTTTCATTGAAGCCCTTCAAAATTTGTTTCTGATCCAGCGCGTCTTCTCCCTTTACCGCATACAAAAGGGAAAAATATGCTTCGATTGCCTGCGGCTGTGAGACATCTTCAAAGTTGCGCCACACACTGCGCGCTGCGTCTGCATTTTGACGAATGATCTGTGGAACCGGCTGACCACTCAGCCGAAAAACAGTAACCACACTATCCGCCACCGGATGTTTTCCCTCCCGATTGCACCGTCCTGCCGTTTGCAAAACCGAATCCAGCCCTGCTTCCTCCCGCCATGCCACCGGAAAATCCACATCCACACCGGCCTCGATCAACGAAGTGGACACAACACGGCAGAGCAGCCCTTTTTGTAAGCGAGTGCGAATCTCCCGCAGCAGACGTTTGCGGTCATCTGCACAAAGAAGTGTTGTCAGGCAGTAGCTTCCATCGGCAGGCAAACTACTGTACAGCCGCTGTGCCGTTGCCCGACGATTCACCACACACAGCACCTGCTGTGCCTGGCCCAATTTCTCTGCCAGCTGTTCTTCTGTGAGTTCTCCTTCATTGCGAAGATTTGTACGGTGAAAGAAATGGTACAAGCCGGCTGTATCGTTACAAATCTCCCGTAGTGTCAATCCCGGAGCCAGTTCCCGGAACAATGGTTCCAACGCCGGTTGCGTGGCTGTGCATAAAACAGCGCTGGCCCCATAATAACGCACCAGTTGCCCAATAGCCGCCACACAGGGGCGCAGATAAGCCAGTGGAAGCGTCTGCGCCTCATCAAACACAATCACACTATCAGCCAGATTGTGCAGCTTGCGGCAGCGGGAAGAACGGTTAGCAAACAGCGATTCAAAAAACTGTACTGCGGTCGTAACGATCACCGGCGCATCCCAGTTTTCCGTCGCAAGCACCTTACGGTAAGTATCCGGGTCTGATTGGCTTTCCTCCATCACCGCATCACTGCCCGAATGATGTTCCAACACATTTTCCTCGCCTAAAATGTTGGTAAACACCTCAGCAGTCTGGTCGATGATAGACGTATAAGGAATCACATAAACGATCCGTCGTTTTCCATGTGCCACCGCATGAGACAGCGAGAAGGCCAGCGATGAGACGGTCTTTCCTCCGCCTGTGGGTACCGTCAAGGTAAAAAGTCCCGGCTGCTCCGTCACGCCTTTTTCAAAACAGGCGCGAAGAATTTCACATCGCTTTTTGTTCAGTTCATTTTTTGCATCCCACCAGGGAGCAACATATTCCTGCAATCGATCGAGCAATTGTTCCGGCGGCTGAGTTCCCCCGCGCGGTGCAGGGCCTCCATTCATAAAGGTCTCTGTATCCAGATAATCCGCGTCCACCAGACAGGAATACAGCATTCTCGTATAAAAAGCAGTGGAAAAGCCATCCGGAAAGTGTTTTCTTTTCGTCGTATCCGGAAGTTTTATCTCCTGCTTCCATCCACTATAATCAGGAATTGCAGTTTTCTTGATACGGCCAAATAAGGTAGAGCTTTCTGTATCACTTTTGGCTCCGCCATCCGGCAAGCCGCCATGGTGTCCTGCCACTGCAAAAGCCACCTCCAGCTGCCTCATGGAAAAGGCCTCCTGCGCACCGGCAGTGGAATGATCTGTTTTTTCCCCACCAGCCAGTCGTTTTTGGAACGCATCGCTGTATTTTCCGATATCGTGCAGCATTCCCGCCAGATACGCCTGTGCCGCAGCACCAAAGGGTTCTGCAAAACCGGAAGCCAGATTTGCCGTTCCATTCAAATGTTCCAAAACCGTTTGCTGGCGTAACCCATCCTCGGAAACATGTGCCAATCTGTGGGATTCAGCCATGGAGTTCATGTTTTCACCTCCGCATTCGACTGTAACTCTTTTCTAAAGTATAACACGCTGAATGTCCAATAGTACGGATTGATTTTCTGAATTTCCCATTTGATTTTGCTTTCGTAAATCTTTTAAAATTATAACCTGCTCCTGAATATTCCGTTAAAATAAGCAAAAGTGTAGTTTTCGGCACAATGCTAAACCGAAAACTACGCTTTTGTTTAAGATTCTCTCATCGCGGAGAGCGACGTATGGGCAGCGGTACAACCAAGGTAGCCTGCCGATTTCTATCCACGCTCTCCTCGCGGAGAGCGACTGCAGGGCTACCCGGACGGGTGGACGGACATTGGGATTTCTATCCACGCTCTCCTCGCGGAGAGCGACGACAGCAGCACCCCCAGGGAGGAAAAGGTGCTAGAGATTTCTATCCACGCTCTCCTCGCGGAGAGCGACTTGGGCATGTTTTGCAAAGGCTCAATGGATTCAACATTTCTATCCACGCTCTCCTCGCGGAGAGCGACTTCAAGCCTGCGGTAGATTTCCTTTCGGCTATCAATTTCTATCCACGCTCTCCTCGCGGAGAGCGACTGCTGCTTGCCCTTGAACACGGTGTTGTCCTGGATATTTCTATCCACGCTCTCCTCGCGGAGAGCGACACAGGTCGGATCTTTAAAAAGATTCCTTTTATTGGTATTCAATACACGCTCTCCTCGCGGAGAGCGACACAGGTCGGGGCCGTCATTCACCGGTGCCCACGAATTTCTATCCACGCTCTCCTCGCGGAGAGCGACCGGCATAAAGCCGACCTATTATGCTCAATAAAGATTTCTATCCACGCTCTCCTCGCGGAGAGCGACGTAAAAAGGCTGTTGAGATTACCATGAAAGTTTGATTTCTATCCACGCTCTCCTCGCGGAGAGCGACAAAGTGGTATAAGGACGGGAAGCGGATTATTCACATTTCTATCCACGCTCTCCTCGCGGAGAGCGACGCGTTTCGGATACCATGGTCTTTGTGACCGGCAAATTTCTATCCACGCTCTCCTCGCGGAGAGCGACGAGCTTGCTAAGCACTCCCACAAGATGTACTGGTCATTTCTATCCACGCTCTCCTCGCGGAGAGCGACAGGGTTCATCCGGAGAAAAAGACGATGCAGGGAAAAAATTTCTATCCACGCTCTCCTCGCGGAGAGCGACGGATCACCAGAAACCCACTGACAACCATCACAAGATTTCTATCCACGCTCTCCTCGCGGAGAGCGACTGGGCCAATTGTTTCTATAGTATCAAGTTAAGAATTTCTATCCACGCTCTCCTCGCGGAGAGCGACGGTTGGGCCAATTGTTTCTATAGTATCAAGTTAAGAATTTCTATCCACGCTCTCCTCGCGGAGAGCGACGGAGCAATGGCTGCAACCATCACTCCTACATATGAATTTCTATCCACGCTCTCCTCGCGGAGAGCGACACAAAATATTCAGAGGGCTAGGAATACTATTTTTATTTCTATCCACGCTCTCCTCGCGGAGAGCGACAGCAAAAAGCAACAAAAGATCGGTTCTTTTGTTGCAGAACTTGCTATATTACCATTACAATACGCGCTTTCTCTAGATTTGTCAAAATATTTTCGCCGTTATAGTTCTGTTTTTGAAAAACTTTTTGGTGCGAAGGTTCCTGAATTTTAATGTTTTCTTCATACTCGCACTAAAACAACTTACAATTTTTCTTCCTTATGGGAAACATCTACACTTTGATTTCTCAACCTGTAGATTTCAACTTGTGTTTGCATAATGAAATTGGTGCTCGCTCCCCCCTCCTGAGCCCGTAGAGTGGGGAGAAGGAGAAATGGCGGAGCGGTATGAGAAAAGCCCAGTCAAGTGGCTGGGCTTTTTGAATGGAGCGCAGTCCATTCCGATGTGAGTTTGTGTGATGAAATTGACATCCTGCCATTCCAGGCCCATAGGACAAAAGCGAACCTGACAATATAAAATCCGTGCCGCAAAGCGACACACCTTACTTCTTCACTCTTCACTATTCTCTATTCACTTCTAAAAATCCCGAGCGGGGAGCACAAAATCAGTGAAGAGTGAAAAGTGAATGGTGAATAAGGAAAAATCCCGAACGCTCTCGCATTCGGGATTTTTGCGTTTGCGTGATGAAATTGATGCCTGCTCCCCTCCTTGGCCCGTAGGGCGGGGTCCCCACGAAAGTTTGCACAGCAAAGTTTTGTGGGGAAAAGGAGGAATGACGGAGCGGTATGAGAAAAGCCCAGCCAAACGGCTGGGCTTTTTGAATGGAGCGTAGTCCATTCCGACGTGAGTTTGCGTGATGAAATTGATACCCTTTCAATTCATAGAAGACATGCCACAATTATGCTTGATTGCGGAAATAAGATTACTGCTTAAATTTAAACTCCACTCATCAACTGACTTAGCAGGCACTTTTTTATTTAGAAGAAACAAGCGCCATCATAAATAATATAGTCAATCGAAAGTTGAAGCTAAAATTTCAAACGTTTTGTACCTACCAGTTCACTTTAAATAACGCATCGATTTCACAGTGTAATCGTGTCAAATCTTCGCGTTTTTTTACTGACTATTTATTCCAGTCACGTTTCGATCCTAGGACCGTTTAAATTGTCATCGTATTTTCATTCCTCATTGCCACTAGTATGGAGAACATCAATTATCGACATACGAATTCTCTACCTCTACATAGTCTTTGCAGGGATAATAAAAATATGGTGATTGACCGTATAAATTGTCAATCGCACATTCCATAGCTTTTTCAATATCCTTTTTAAATTTTCCAATTTCAATCTGATCCAAAGAAAATTTATAAGAAAAATCCTTTACTGAATTATTCCCATAGCGAATAGAAATACGGAGCACATATTGGGAAACCTTCCAGTAAAAGCTTTCCAAAAGTTCTTCTTTGGCACTTTGATAGTCAGGCGTTTCTTTAAGAGCCTGTCGTGCGCATTCTAATGGAATGGTAGGATTAGCAATTGATTGTGCTTTTACAGCCAAGGAGTTATGTATTTCTGCCAGATGATTCAAAAAAGAATCATCTATATTGCAAAATTCCACAAAAACAGGAGAAAGATCATTTGCCTTCACCTTAAATGGATGAGCGGTTTCTGTTGTTGTAACAATATTTCCAGCAATACTTTGATAGACCGGAGGAGTAAAAGAGCTCCAATCCATTTTTAACTCAGCATTATCGCACAGTCGAATAATTTTTGCAGAGATATCCTTAATCACCGTATCCTGATTTTTTGCCTCTATTACTCCACCAATTTGCACATATGCACCGCTACGATTATAGAAAAGTTTTATTTTTCCTGATGGAATAAGAGTTATTTTGAGTTTTCTAAATATTATATTCCATAATTTAATTACCCACGGTTGCAAAAGTGCAATTACCGCAACAATGGCGGTAATAATTTCATAGATTGTCATTGAATTTGTTTCTTTCGGCATATTATTTCTCCTTGTTTTTCCACCACATTTTCAACCTGTTTATTTTTTGTATTCATCGCTAAGAGCGTTCACTTAAGTTCAGGAATCAAATTCAGTTGCTTTCGTATTTTTTGCATATGTCTTCTCATCACAATATCTACTGTTTCTTCGCCAAACTTTTCTTTTGCTTCCGCAACATAATCAAAAAAGTTTCCGTATCCCAGCTTTTCTTCGGTGGGTCTCTCTTCTTTTCTTGCTAAAGCCTTTTGATACCTACGACTTCCTTTGTAAGAATACTTCTTATAAAGATTTTTTCCACTGATACGCTTATTTTGAGAGCTATACCCTTGATTATTTATAATCGTCCTAAGCTTTCTATACAACTTGTTGTAGTATTTTGAAATTGTCTTATCTCTTATCCGAACGCACTTTCCATCAAATGAAAACCCTAGAAACTCGATAATATTCTTACCCTGTTTCTCCTGCTCAATAAATTGATTCGTGCAGTTTGTTACTGTTTGATTAGAACAATAAAAAATATTTGTTTTGGATGCTTCGAAGACAAGATTGGGGACAAGACTCAGAATTTCCTTGATAATATTATAATGATCTTTGCCATCTTCTCCCGCTTCAGTATCCGGTATGATTACAATAAAATCGTCACTATAGCGCATATACATACCGCCTAACGAAGAAGTGTATTCGTGTATCTGTTTATCTGCTATAAGCATATATACATTTGCAAGAGCTGCACTTATTGGAGAGCCTTGTGGCACTCCATATTTACAATTCGGATTAGCGTGAACGATTCCTTTATTTGCTCTGAACAATTTTGTTGACAAGGCTCTTTTCCTTGAGCGCTTATTAAATTCTCTTCGTCCTTCCCGAGTATCTTCAAGTCCATTCAACTCAAGCAAATCTTTCAATTCAACGTATGAAAATCTTGTAACATTTTTATACACAGCATACCAATCATCGGTAAGTCTATCAACAGCCAGCAAATCACATAATCTTTCCTTCAAGTATGCATGATCCAAATTATCGAAAAAATTGGTAAAATCACCAATCATAACATAGCATGGACCTATACTGCGTATAAACTGAAATGCTCTTTTCGAAAAATCAATATTATTCTTTTTTAAATCTGTCCTATATGCAATCGCTACATTGTCGATTCCAATTTCTTTTACTCGCAGATTGTACTTTTCATTTATCAAGTAAGCATAGTAGCGGTAAATCCAGGAATCCAAATGAGCCGCATAATATATTTCCCGTTTCTTGGGCGCAACGCTCTTCCCTTTCTTTACCTTTCTGTTTTTAATAGTATAATGTATAAATGGATAAAAGCCATGGTGGCAAACTTTTTGCGGAGAAGAAATATATCCTAAACAACTCTTAAGCGAAACTCTTGGATCGAAATGAGTATATTGAGAAGTATGCTTTTGCAGTTGCGTCTTTTTCCACTCTTCGACATTCACATTATAACCCCCATATAACGCAATACCCGTCAGTACGGCGGATGGCATTCCTCAACTGACGGGTATACTTTTTAACTTGGCATTATACTTAGCAAACACATTGCCGGGTTAATACCAGCCATCCTTGGGTTCGCTAATGTTCAATCATGTTATAATTGAACGTAAGGAGCGTATCAATATGCTACTGTATCTCATTACCGTCACCGTGGCCACGTGGCCGCTCTGGATCTCTGACACACAGTTCCTTGACAAAGTTCTTACGAATGTTTGCTCAGGACTATTGACAACAATCCTCGTCCTCCAAATCTACATTTGGAGCTTCTTTATTATAAATTAATATCAGATATATGTCAAATATTTCCTCTTCATATGGCATTTCATATTTTCAAAATTGAAGCTCACTTAATCACGATTCTAAATTCCTATATTTTCTATGTACCCAGTGGAGCACTCAATGATATTTACTGGTAAATTTTCCGTAACTCACCTTTAGACTTCGACCCCTGCCCACCTCTTGATACTTCGACAATCAATCTTTTTCTGGATTCTAGTGAAATATTTTTCGTGAAATGATTGCTAGATGATTATCGTTGACATAATGACGTGTCCATTCACCATTATTCTTCTTTATCCCTACGCGCTTTTTTCCTCTCTTGAACTTTTTTGAATATTTCTTTATCAACAATTGCCTCATGCGCATTCTCCACGAAAAACATGCTGAAAGCACCATCGTTCTTTTCCTGCTTACCCGTTAAAAAATCAGGTGTATAGGTTTTCTGCATCAGCACATTACCAATGTACTTTTCATTGCTTAGTATACGGTCGATGGTTGATGTGCTCCAAACAGCTTTCCCTGTTGCTGTCTTTACTCCATGTTCCTCCAGATACCGCTTGATTTTTCGCACACCATACCCCTACAAATATAAGTCAAAGATTTTCCGCACGATCTCCGCCTCTTCGGGAACAACAACTAACACCCCATCTGAGCCCTTTGTATAGCCAAGAAACTGAGTGTGGTTGAGAATTGTCTTCCCGCTGCGCATCCGTGCTCGAATCCCAAATTTGATATTCTCACTTTTGCTACAGCTTTCTTCCTGAGCCATAGCCAGAAAAATGCTGAGCGCACTGTCGTTCACCTTTCTGGTATCAATATTTTCCATTTCGGCATACACACCAATATCCATTTGCTTCCACTCCCTTATCTGCGCCAAGGTTTCGACCGTATTACGTCCAAACCGGCTCAATGATTTCACTAAAACCAAGTCAAACAAGCCTTTTTTACCGTCCAGGATCATCTGCCGATAACCAGGCCTGTTTTTCGTTCTCAAAGCAGAACCAACATCAGAATAGATTTTCACCAAGCTCCAGTTTGGATTCTCCCTAATAACGGTTTCAAAGTAAGATTTCTGGATTTCAAGACTTTCCAGCTGTTCTGGATTCTTCGTGCTGACTCGACAGTAAGCTGCAACCCGCAATTTTTCTTTCTTGTGAGAAAAAGCGCTCATTTCCGGCCTCATAAAAATTCCTCCATGCTAGAAGTATAGCATGGAGGAATTTTGACTATATGAGAGCATAAGAAAAAAGCTACACTTTGATTTCTCAAAATGTAGCTTTTAACATGGTGCCGGTGGTGGGACTTGAACCCACACGGTGTTGCCACCAACGGATTTTGAGTCCGCATCGTCTGCCATTCCGACACACCGGCTTATTTGTAACAGGGTTTATTATACTATACCGGGCCTGAAAATGCAAGCACTTTTTCGGCCGGCGCACCACCGGCCCGGCCGGGAGGCTTTCCCTTGCCGGGCCGGTGATTTTTCCTGCGCTCTGGCGTTTTTCGCCCGTTCGTTTTTTCTTATCGCCGGGCATTTTTCAGGCGATTCTCCTCCAGAATGCGGCGAATTTCGCCGTTGGTACGCTCCACCTCTTCCCGGAAGGAACGGGCCGAGACCCGCAGCGCCCCGTGCCCCAGAATGATCAGCTGTTCGGCTCCGTCCGAGGTGACCACCCGCACCCGGCGCTGCTTTGCCAGCTGGTAGGTGGTCTTTTCGATGTACATATCCGCGGTTTCCGCTTCCCGGGTATAGACGATGTAAATATTATGATACCGGCTCACCTCACCGGTGCCATGGGGCACCTTGTAGGCATCGAACACCAGAATTACCTGACAATCGTGAAAGCCCCGGTAATTGCACAAAAGATCCGCCAGCGCCTGCCGCGCGCCTTCCAGATTATCCGCCGCCAGCTTTTTCAACTCATCCCAGGCGAAGATCAGGTTATAGCCGTCCACCAGAAGATACTCCGGCCCGCTGGGTTCAAAATGGTATTCCGCCGGCTTTACCGGCGCGGGGCGGAACAGCTCCCGCCCCTTGGAAGGGCCGTACGTCCGCTCGAAGATGGCTGCCAGCTGCTTGTCCTCCTCCAGCGAGGAGACCGGCGCTGCCTGCCGCCGAGGCTGCCGGGCGGCGGGTGTTTCCTCCTCTTCCGGCTCGTTCAGGCGCACGCCGCTTTCCACATGGGCATGAGCGGGCACCTCGTCCCACTTCACGTTATAGCCTGCGCCATGGGCACAGAACACCGAGTCCGCCGGGTTTTCCGTATCCCGTTCCGGGTCGTAGCCCACCTGCTCGATCACCGCGGGGGCATCGTGGCAGGGCCGGTAGCCCGCCAGCGTGCAGGCCAGTTTCCCCTTGCCCCTGGTGTAGCCGGCCAGTTCCATGGCATAGCCCCGCATTTCCGCCACCGGCACACTGCCGGTGAGCACCGAGGTATCGCCCAGCAGCTCCGGCGGGTCAAAGCTGCCGCCCATCCGCTGCACGTCTGCCATGGCCCGGCCCACCTGCTCGGCGGGCACCTCCAGCCGGAACTCATACCAGGGTTCCAGCAAAATACTGTCCGCCTGCATCAGGCCCTGCCGCACTGCCCGGTAGGTGGCCTGCCGGAAATCGCCGCCCTCGGTATGCTTCAAGTGAGCCCGGCCGGCGGTGAGTGTGATTTTCATATCCGTGATGGGGCTGCCGGTGAGCACGCCCAGATGTTCCTTTTCCTCCAGATGGGTGAGGATCAGCCGCTGCCAGTTCCGGTCCAGCACGTCCTCGCTGCAGATGGAATCAAACTGCAGGCCCGCGCCCCGGGGCAGCGGTTCCAACAGCAGATGCACCTCAGCATAATGGCGCAGCGGCTCAAAATGCCCCACGCCCTCCACCGGCCCGGCGATGGTCTCCTTATACACGATGCTGCCGGGGCCAAAGCCCACAGCCAGCCCAAACCGTTCCCAAATCAGCCGCTTGAGCACGTCCAGCTGCACCTCGCCCATCATCTGCAGATGAATCTCGCCCAGACACTCGTTCCACACAATACGCAACTGGGGGTCCTCCTCCTGCAGCTGGGGCAGCCGTGGCAGCACCGCGTGGGCGTCGCAGCCCTCGGGCAGCAGCAGACGGCAGCTCTGCACCGGCTGGAGCACCGGGGCCTGGCCGGCGGTCTCCTCGCCCAGGCCCTGGCCTGCCCAGGTACGGGTCAGGCCGGTAACGGCGCACACGGTGCCTGCCGGGGCCTGCTCCACCGCCTGGAATTTGGCTCCGGAATACACCCGCAGCTGGTCGGCCTTTTCCTGCCAGGGCTGACCGTCCGGATCTTCACCGGTGAGCAGCGCCTTTACCCGCAGATGGCCGCCGGTGACCTTCAGCCAGGTGAGCCGGCTGCCCTGTTCGTCCCGGGAGATCTTGAACACCCGGGCGGCAAACTCTTCCGCCTCTTTGGGCTGGCGGGTATACGCCTGCAAGGCGGCCAGCAGCTCATCCCCCCCTTGCAGCTTCAGCGCCGAGCCGAACAGGCAGGGAAACACCTGCCGCCGGGCCACCATGGTGGTGATCAGCTCCCGGGGCACTTCTCCGTTTTCCAGATAGGCCTCCATGGCCTCTTCGCTCTGCATGGCCAGTGCTTCCGCAAAGGCATCCGGTTCGAGAGAACCGTCGAAGGGCACGAAACCCTCTTCCAGGCGGGCAAGCTGATCCAGCACTGCCTGCCGATCCGCTCCAGCCAGATCCATCTTGTTCACAAACACAAACACCGGCACCCCATAACGGCGCAGCAGCTTCCACACGGTTTCGGTGTGGCTCTGCACGCCGTCGGTGCCGCTTACCACCAGCACCGCGTAGTCCAGCACCGAGAGAGTGCGCTCCATCTCGCCGGAAAAATCCACATGGCCGGGGGTATCCAGCAGGGTGATCTGCGCATCGGGCAGGCCGAGCACCGCCTGCTTGGAGAAGATGGTGATGCCCCGCTCCCTCTCCATGGCGTTGGTATCCAGAAAGGCGTCCTTGTGATCCACACGGCCCAGCTTTTTCAGGCATCCGGCCCGATACAGCAATGCTTCGGACAGGGTGGTTTTACCCGCGTCCACATGGGCCAGCAGACCCGTACAAATTCGTTTCATCGCGTTTTCTCCTGTGATCGTACTGCCTTTTATTGTATCACAGAATGCACGAAAATCCGAGTTTCATTTTGCTTCTTTCCCCTTCAGCGCCGCCGCTGCTGTTCGGACCGGCGCTCCTCCCGGCTGGACACACAGGCCCCCGCATAACACACCAGTGCGCTGCCCAGCGCCGCACACAATAATACCAGCAACAGGATTGTTCCCACGGCCTTCCCTCCTTCTTTTTGTGGTACAAGACCATGCTACCATGCCCATCGTGCCGTTTTTGCTGCATTCTGCCGGATATTTTCCCCTGTTTTCAAACAATTTTTACGTTTTCGATTGTTCCGGATTGACATACAATTCACCAGTCGTTATAATATAGATACTAAACATCATTGTTCACATAGTATACTATTTTCTGTGCATTTTTCCAATCCACACATCAAGGGGATGGATTCATGAAGAACAAACTTTTTGAAAGGGATCTGCAGTTTCGCTCACCGGCGGCACCAAAAAAGCAGATCGGTTTCGCTGTGGTTGCGGCGGAGGCCATTCTGCTGTTTGTTGCCCATTCCATACTGCACTGGAGCGCCAGCAGCCTGACCCTGTTGATTCTCGGCATGGTCTCGGTGCTTTTTATTTTTGAGCTGATTCCCATTGCCATTGCTGCACTGTGCGTTCCTGTGGCGCTGTGGTATGCGGAAGTTCTGCCCGCCAGCGACATTTTCTCCGGCTTCTGCGACTCTACCGTGGTTCTGTTCGGCGGAATGTTTGTGGTGGGCGGGGCCATGTTCTCCACCGGAATCGTGAGCATTATCGGCAGCAAAATGGCGCGGATTGCCGGCAAAAACGAGACCACCGCCATGCTGGGTGTGATGCTTCTGAGTGCGGTGCTTTCCTCCATGCTCAGCAACACCGGAACTGTGGCCGTTCTGATGCCCATCTGCCTGGGCTTTTCCAAATCGGTGGGCTGCAGCCGCACCCGCCTGCTTTTGCCGCTGGCCATGGCCTGCAGCCTGGGCGGATTGATCTCGCTGGTGGGTACCCCGCCCAACACCACGGTGAACAGCGTGATCACCGCCGCCGGGCTGGGCAGCTTCGGTTTCTTCGAATTCGCCAAGATCGGCATTCCGCTGACCATTGTTGGCATCATTTATCTGCTTACTCTGGGCCGTGTCTTACTGCCCGCCCGTCCCTTTGAGCCGGACGAGGCCGAAGTGATCCCCTCTCCGGAACACTACAACACCAGAAAACAGATCATTACCCTGCTGATCTTTATCGGGCTTTTGATTGGCATGGTGCTGAATCTGGCCCCGCTGGCCGTGCTTACCACCATTGCCGCCGTGCTGTGTGTGGTTTGCGGCACCCTGACGGAAAGCGAAGCCTATGGCTCCATCAGCTGGAGCACCCTGTTTCTCTTTGCGGGTATGCTGCCCATGGCTCAGGC
Source organism: Allofournierella massiliensis (assembly GCF_004345265.1). GTDB lineage: Bacteria > Bacillota > Clostridia > Oscillospirales > Ruminococcaceae > Allofournierella > Allofournierella massiliensis. Next base: position 131,402 of record NZ_SLUM01000004.1, on the reverse strand, counting down.
ATTGGAGGTTTCCGGTGCCGGCGAACAGATTGCAAACGGGGTGGTGCATCTGCTGGGAAACAACGCCAACCCCTATCTCATTATGTCGGTGCTGTTTCTGCTGACCACCAGCCTGACGCAGTTCATGTCCAATACGGCCTGTGCCGCTCTTCTGGCTCCCATCGGGCTGCACATCGCTTCCAATCTGAGCATCAACCCCAAGAGTGTTCTGATCGTGATTTCGGTGGCTGCCTCCTGTGCGCTGGCCACCCCCATGGGCACCCCGCCCAACACGCTGGTGATGAAGCCGGGCGGATACCGCTTCAACGATTATCTGCGGGTAGGCCTGCCGCTGCTGGTGCTCTGCTATCTGACCACCCTTGTGCTGGTTCCCGTATTCTGGCCCCTGTACACTTGATTCTCCGGGGCATGGAATCCACTCTTTTCTCTGAAACTCCTTTTTCTCTCTTCTCATGGAATAACGCGCCGGCCACAGGGATGACCGGCGCGTTATTCTGTTTAGTGTGATTCATAATCTCCTCTTCGGGCCAGCTGCTGCCCTGAAACGAAAAAAAGCGCCGGAAGCACTTCACAACGGAGTGCTTCCGGCGCATTATCTTTTATTCGGCAACGTATTCCATTTCCAGCGGTTCGCCGTTCAGGGTAACCGTTTTCACCTGGGAAAGATCCAGAATCTCGTTGAACATGCTGTTCAGGGTCACATCCTCACCATCGATGGATGTTCCGGCGGAAGAGGCATCCACCTGGGTACCATCCTGCAGCCAGACGCGAACCTCCGGCATCTCGCCGCCCAGATCCCACAGATCGCCGCTGCCGCGCACGGTAACCGCAACCGGGGAAACGGTCACGCTTTCCACCGTCCAGCCGCCCAGATCCAGCTCCTGCCTGCTCTGCAGCCGTTCCTTCACCTGCTCCAGCCGGAAGGTGGTGGACCAGTTGCCCTGAGTCAGGGAATCATAGGTGGTGCCGCTGTAAACCACTTCCATATCGCTCACATCCTGCCCTTCGGGCAAAAAGAGCACATACTCATTGGTTTCGGTATAATACAGCTCCCGGCTCAGCTCGGTGCGGGGGCCGATGTTCAGCTCCAGCATGGGCAGATCCAGAATCTGGCCCGAGGAATCCTTCAAGCGGAAGCTCAGGCTGTTCACGCCGCCCAGAACACTATCCGTATTGTACTGGATGTGCAGCTGATTGCCGATCTTTGCTGCGGCAGCCACGGTAGCCCAGTCCACACCGTCGATCTTCAGGCCTTCGGCCCAGGGCTCCAGCACAGGCACCTTGCCGGAATCTTTCAGCTGGTCAATCTCCTCCAGTGTAATCTCCGCGTTTTCCGGGTCATCCACGCTCGCCATGCTGCCCATGATCAGGCCCTCTTCCGGGGGCGCATATTCCGCCGCCGGGCCGCTGGCGATCAGCTCGCTCACCGTGTAACCGGTGGATTCGTCGCTCACCTGCTGCTCACCGCTGAGCAGAGAACGGGCGCTCACGGTGATCTTTTCCCCTGCATCGGCGTCGCCGCCCATGCCCTCCAGCCGCAGGATCGCGGTTTCGGTGGTTTCGTCATAACTCACCACGTTGGCGATTGCAATGCCCAGATCATCGCTGATCTGGCAGTCCATCAGGCGCACGGTGTCGCTCACACGGCCCTGCCCGGTGGTATCCTGCAGGCTCAGAAACGCAACGGCCACGCCGCCGTCGTTCACTGCGCCCAGCACCTCCATGCGGATGCCCTGATCCTCGCTCACCTGATTCACCGGCTGCAGAATGGCGATGGTGTCCTCCGAGAGGCCTTTCAGGCTTTCCCGCAGTTCGGGTGCGGCGGCCAGCGTGCCGACGCTCAGAACCATGACTGCGGCAAAGCTTGCCGCCACCGCCAGCACACGGCGCATCGGCCGATGGCGGGGCGCTACGGTCAGGCTGGGCCTGCACTGGGCCAGGATAGCACTCTTTTGGGAAGCATCCAGTTGGATGCTTCCCAACTCGCGATCGATCGCGAGGCGGATGGTATCGTCGCAGCGTTTGTCGTCAAAGATCCTCATAGGGCCCTCCCTCCAAACGTTTTTTCAGCAGCTCCCGCGCCCGGTGGAGCCGGATGCTCACCGTGGACTGAGGCGCCCCCAGAATGGCGGCGATCTCACCCACGCGCAGCTGCTGATAGTAGTGCAGAAGGATGACCTCGCGGTATTTCGGCTTCAGGGCCATGATCTCCTGGATCAGGCGACCCTCTTCCGAACGGGGCTCCTGGCCCGCGGGCAGCTCGGGATACTGATCCACCAGGCTGACCCGGCGCTTCCAGGCGCTGCGCAGGTAATCCTTGCACACATTCACGGTGATCTTCATCACCCAGGCCTTTTCCGTCGCCGGATCCGGAATGGCGGGCCAGGCCCGATAGATTTTCACAAAGGCGTCCTGCACGGCGTCCTGGGCCAGATGCACATCCCCCAGATACATGCAGCAGAGCCGCAGCATTCCATTGCCATATTCATCCACCAGCCGCTCCATCTGCTGCTGGGTGCATGGGGTTTGCGAGGCCACACAATCACGCTCCTTCTTGAGCGCCTTCCATTCTACAAACGATACCTGCGCCCTGAAATATTTCAAAATCTGAAAAAATCTTGCGATTTTCTTAAGAAAACCGATACTTCTTGGTTACAACTTCGAAACATGCCAAAATACACGGCAGCCCCAGCTCTGCACAGTGCAGAGCCGGGGCCCCGAAACCCGGCCACAACCGGGTAATCGTGCTGTTATTATAACAGGTTTCTTCTTTTGAGACAAGCTCCTGTTTACACCAGTACCAGCTTTCCGTCCTGTACGTCCAGCTTCACGGTTCCGGTGAGGGTTCCTGCCACAAAACGCTCGGCCAGCGGATTCTCCACCTGCTTGCGGATTACCCGGCGCAGGTCGCGGGCGCCGAACTTCACGCCGCCGCACTCCTTCACCAGCTGCTCCAGAGCAGCGGGGGTGTATTCCAGGGCAAGGCCCTTGTCGGCCATGGGCTGGCGGTATTCGTCCAGCATCAGGCCGGCGATGCGGCACAGGCTCTGCTCATTCAGCGGCTTGAAGGCTACGATCTCGTCCACACGGCCCAGGAACTCCGGCCGCAGGAAGTCGCCCAGAGCCTTCATCATCTTGTTCTCGCTGATCTGCTCGGCGCTCTTGTTGAAGCCGGTCTCGCCGGTCTTTTCGGTGCTGCCCGCGTTGCTGGTCATACAGATGACCGTGTTCTCGAAGTTCACGGTGCGGCCCTGGCTGTCGGTAATGCGGCCCTCGTCCAGAATCTGCAGCAGGATGTTCAGCACATCCGGATGTGCCTTTTCGATCTCATCGAAGAGCACCACACTGTACGGCCGGCGGCGCACCTGCTCGGTGAGCTGGCCCGCTTCGTCGTGACCCACATAGCCCGGAGGGGCGCCGATCAGGCGGCTGACGGTGTGCTTCTCCATGTATTCGCTCATATCAAAGCGGATCAGCGGATCCACCGAGTCGAACAGCTGGTTGGCCAGCTGCTTGACCAGCTCGGTCTTGCCCACGCCGGTGGGGCCCACAAACAGGAAGCTGGCCGGGCGGCGACGGCCGGCCAGATCTGCCCGGGCACGCTTCATGGCGCGGGCCACCGCGCTCACAGCCTCATCCTGACCGATGATGTGTTTCTTCAGCTCGGTTTCCAGATTCACCAGCTTTGCGAACTCGCTCTCCTGCACCTTCACGGCGGGGATGCCGGTCCACAGCTCGATGACCTTGGCCACATCCTCCATCTCCACCTGAATGCCGCCGGCCTTCAGCTCCAGCGCGGGCAGCTCTTCCCGCAGGCGGGCCAGATCGGTCTTGATCTGGGCCAGACGGGCGTAGTATTCCTCGGTCTGGCCTTCGCCCTCACCGGACTGCTCCGCCGCCAGCTCCTCGGCCTCCAGCGCGGCGATCTTTTTGTGGGTGTCGGCCAGCTGGCTGATCTCCGGATGGCGCAGGTTACAGCAGGCACAGGCCTCGTCCAGCAGGTCGATGGCCTTATCCGGCAGGAAACGATCGGAGATATAGCGCTCGCTCAGGTTGACCACCGCGGCCACAATGGGCTGGCTGACCTCTACACCGTGGTGCTTTTCGTAGTATTTCTTGATGCCGCCAATCACCTCGATGGCCTGGGCCAGGCTGGGCTCGCCCACCTTGACCGGCTGGAAGCGGCGCTCCAGCGCCTGATCCTTCTCGATGTATTTGCGGTACTCGGCAAAGGTGGTGGCGCCGATCACCTGAATCTCGCCGCGGCTGAGGGCGGGCTTCAGGATGTTGCCCGCATTCATGGCGCCCTCGCTGTCGCCTGCACCGGTGATGCTGTGAATCTCGTCGATGAACAGGATCACATTGCCGGCGCTCTTCACCTCGCTGATCAGGCCCTTCACCCGCTGCTCGAACTGGCCGCGGAACTGGGTGCCGGCCACAAGACCGGTCAGATCCAGCAGATACAGCTGCTTGCCCTTCAGGCAGGAGGGCACCTGATCCCGGGCGATGCGCTGGGCAATGCCCTCGGCGATGGCGGTCTTGCCCACGCCGGCCTCGCCGATCAGGCAGGGGTTGTTCTTCTGGCGGCGGGCCAGAATCTGGATGGTGCGGTAGATCTCCTGCTCGCGGCCGATGATTTCATCCAGCTTGCCGGCCTTTGCCTTGGCGGTCAGGTTCTCGCAGTATTTGTCCAGGAACTTATAGCGGGGCTTTTTGCCCTTTTCGTTCTTCTCGCCGTCCTTTTCCTTCTTTTCCTTCGCGCCGAAGCCGAAGGGGAAGGTGGCGCTGCCGCCGGGGGTGAAGCCGTCCTCGTCGCCCTCACCGGAATCGTCGGCATCCGGGTCCTCCTGGCCGCCCATGGGGCCGAAGGGGAACATGCCGTTTTCGCCCGCTTCCTCCATGAAGCTGCTCATGCGCTCTTCCATGTTCTCCAGATCCTGATCCGACACGCCGAACTGCTTCATCAGATCGTCCACCGGCTTGATGCCCAGCTCCCGGGCACAGGTGAGGCAGTAGCCCTCCTGCTTGGGCTGGCCCGCCTCCATGCGCTGCACGAACACAATGGCCGTGCGCTTTTTACAACGTACACAAAGCATATCTCATTTCCCTTCCTTTGGGGTTCCGGGGCAAAAAGCCCGGCTTAATAAAACGGATTGAACTGCCCAAACAGCGAAAAGCCGATGCTTTCGCCCAGCACCTCCTGATTGAGCCAGGGGATGGAGCTGCCGGTGATCACAATAATCGCCCACACGGCGCACAGAATCAGATACAGATCCACCACGCCGGCCAGCAGGCCCATGGCGAAGCCCAGCAGCTTGTTCACGCCGCCCAGAATGGGGATGCGGTTGAAGTTGGTGAGCACCGCCACCACAAAGCTCACAATCACCTTGCACAGCGCGAAGGCCACAAAGAACACCACAATGGCAATGATGGGGGTGAGCAGCGGAGCAATGACCTGCCGCACCACCTGATCCGCCAGCTCCGGGGCGCTGCCGGTAAGCACGCCGCCCGCGGACTGAATGATGCCCGCCTGAATCTCGTCCGGCAGAAAGCCGGCATACTTTTCCACCAGCTGATCCAGCTGCACCTGGCCGCCGTCGGCCAGAGTCTTTTCAATGCTGGTGGTGAAGTTGTTTTCAAAGAACTGGGTGAACAGCACCGGGGCGATGTTCTGGCTGAAGATGCTCGCGCCCAGCAGGCTGGCAAGATTGCCCGCGAACTGCACCAGCGCGGCCGCGAAGCCCTTGCCTGCATAGCGCAGGGCCACCAGCAGCAGAATCGCCAGCAGGATCAGGTCAAAACCGTTGGCAATGGTCATGGGTCATTTCCTCGTTTTCTCTTGGATTTTGCTTAAGAGGTTACTGCTCTGCGGGCTGGGTCACCAGCGCCGCCTGGCCGCCGCTGAATACCAGCAGATTCTTGGCATTCAGCACCGCCTGGGGCTGGCTGTCGGTGGACATTTCCCACAGATATTCCCCTTCCAGATCGTAGGCGGCAACACCACCGCCCCGTAATACATACGCGCCGGACCGGGTGCATACCACTTTGCTTGCGGGTGCAGGCACCGAAGCCGTGCCCAGCTCCTGGCAGTTTGTGTCCAGCAGAATCAGCCGCACCGGTGCATCGGCCATTTCCGAGCCGATCAGCACGCCAATCGCCCGCTGGCTTGCCGACACGCTGAGCAGCGTACCGCTGGGGTAGCTGTAGGTGGCCAGCTGCTCGCCGGTGGTGGTGTCGAACACTGCAATCCGGTTCTGGAACACCACCAGCAGTTTTGTGTTGCTGAGCCAGTGCATCTGCAGCACCGGGCTGGAGCCTGCGTCAATGGTCAGGCCGATGGTGCTGGAATTCAGATCCAGCAGATGAATCTTCACCGCCAGCTGCCCGTTCGCCGCGCTCAGGCAGGCAGCGGCGAACCGCTTGCCGTTCTGGGAAAAGGCGATCTGCCCGGGCACGCCCTCGGAATCGCTGGGGTACCACTGGTAGATGGGCTGGAAGGTGGAATCGTACACCGTGACCTCCGCCAGATAACGGCTGGAATCGGTGACCACCGCCACCGTTCCGCCCGCGGCCATTTCCGCCAGCAGGATGGGCTGGGTGTAGGTGTTGGTGTACAGCGTGCGGGTGCGGCTTTCCACCCGCAGCTCATAGCCTGCCCGGTTATACAGCACAAAGCGGGTCTTGCCGCTGCTGATACACGGCCGGGCATAGTTATGGGCAATGCTGCGCAGCTGGGCGCCCCGGGCGGAAAAAACCACCAGATCCTGGCTGCCCAGCTCCACAAAGCCACCGCCCAGGCTTTCCACCTGAAGCGGCTCGGCAATGCCGGTCTTGACCGGCCAGCCGCCGCCGGGCTGCAGCCCGATGCGGGCGGATTCCACCACGTCGCTGAGCAGTGCAAGGCCCCGGCCGAAAATGCCGCTGGCATACAAAGCCAGCGCAGCCAGCACCACCAGCGCCAGCGCCGCGGTGCGCAGCCGCCGCAGCCTGCGGCGGCGCTTCAATGCGCTCAGGCGGGTGAGCTTTGCCCCGCCGGGCGTCTGATTGGGTTCCATCTCCATATCCCCGCCCCCTTTCTTGTTGTTCGTCACAGAATGCGGCCGGGTTCCCCCTGGGGTCTGCCCGCCTGCCACAGGGGCAGCTCGGGGTAGTCCACCCAGGCCAGGAACAGGCCCTGGGCCGGCAGAGTGGGGCCAGCCTGGCTGCGATCCCGGCTTTCCAGAATGGCGGGAATCTGCTCCGGGTCCAGCTTGTGCTGGCCCGCCAGAACCAGTGTGCCCGCCAGAATCCGCACCATGTTATAAAGGTAGCCGTCCGCGGTGACGGTCACGGTTACCAGATCGCCGGTGCGCTGCACCCGGCATTGGGTGATGGTGCGCACCGTGCTGCCCCGCTGGGCCACCTCGCAGCCGGCGGAGCACAGGCTCATGAAATCGTGGCTGCCCACAAACCGGTCCGCCGCCGCCTGCATGGCAGCCTCGTCCAGCCTGCCCGGCAGCCGGTGATGCCAGCCGGCCCCGAAGGGGCTGTCGATGGGGCTGTTCCAGATGCGGTAGCAGTAGGTCTTAGCGTGGGCGGCGTAGCGGGCGTGGAATTCCTTCTCCACCTCCATGGCCCGGTTCACCCGGATGGCTGCCGGCAGCTTCTGATTCAGCGCCAGCGGCAGCTTTTCCATGGGGATGCGGCAGTCCGCCCAGAAGTTCACCGCATAATGCAGCGCGTGGACTCCCGCGTCGGTGCGGGAGCAGCCCTTCACCGGCGGTCGGGTGCCCAGCAGGGCCTCCAGCCCGTCCTGCAATGCCTGGCAGACCGAAAGGCCGTTGTTCTGCACCTGAAAGCCGCAGAAGCCGCTGCCGTCGTAGCTGATGTCCAGCAGGATGTTCATGGTGTTACAGCACCCCCGGCATCACAAAGCGGGTGGCCCACACCAGACCGAAGGTGACGGCGCAGAAGGCCACGGTGCCCCAGTCGTGGGGCTGAAATTTGAGCACCTTCAGGCGGGTACGGCCCTCGCCGCCCCGGTAGCACCGGCACTCCATGGCCATGGCCAGCTCGTCCGCCCGGCGGAAGGCCGAGATGAACAGCGGGATCAGGATGGGCACCATGGCCTTGATCCGATCCTTGGCGCTGCCGCTGTCCAGCATGGCGCCGCGGGCCTTCTGGGCGTTCATGATCTTGTCGGTCTCCTCAATCAGGGTGGGGATGAACCGGAGGGCGATGGTCATCATCATGGCCAGCTCGTGCACCGGCAGGCCCAGCTTTGCAAAGGGCGACAGCAGCCGCTCGATGGCGTCGGTGAGCACGATGGGGCTGGTGGTGTAGGTGAGCAGGCCGGTGCCCGCGATCAGGGCCACGATACGCACCGCCATGAAGATGGCGTAGGCGATGCCCTCCTTATACACCTTGATGACCCAGAAATGAATCAGCGGCTCGCCCTCGCCGCCCATGAAGAACAGGTTCAGAATGGCCGTGAAGGCGATGATGGGAATGATGGGCTTCAGGCTCTTTACGATGATGCGCAGCGGAATCTTTGCCAGCATGTAAAGGCCCGCCAGCAGCACCAGACTGAGCGCAAGGCCCAGGAAATTGTTGATGGTAAACAGCAGCACAATGTAGGCGATGACCAGCAGAATCTTCAGCCGCGGGTCGGTGCGATGCACGATGGAATCGCCCGGGAAGTGCTGCCCGATGGTGATGTCCTTCAGCATGTGGTTTCCTCCCCTTTGGCCTCTTTGCGGGCCTTCGCCTCCAGAATGGTCTTGACCGCCCAGGGCACGGTGTATACGTCCTGAGGCAGATCCAGCCCCATCTGGCGCAGCTTCAAAAAGATCTTGGTCACCTGCGGAACCGAGAGCCCAAGCGCCAGCAGCTCGTCCGCCCGGGCGAACACCTTGTCCACCCGGGCGTACATGGCGATCTTTTTCTGATCCATCACCAGCACCTTGTCGGCGTATTTGGCAATGTCCTCCATGGAATGGCTCACCAGCAGCACGGTGGTTCCGGTCTCCTTGTGGTAGCGCTTGACCTGGCTGAGGATCATGTCCCGGCCTTCCGGGTCAAGGCCCGCGGCGGGCTCGTCCAGCACCAGCACCCGGGGCTCCATGGCCAGCACGCCCGCAATGGCCACCCGGCGCTTCTGACCGCCGGACAGCTCGAAGGGGCTGCGCTCCAGATATTCCTCCGGCAGGCCGGTGAAGGCCGCCGCCCGGCGCACCCGCCGGTCGATCTCCTCCTCGCTCAGGCCCATGTTTTTGGGGCCGAAAGCGATGTCTTTATAAATCGTCTCCTCAAACAGCTGGTACTCCGGGTACTGGAACACCAGACCCACCGCAAAGCGAACCTTGCGGATGTCCTGCCCCTTGGCCCAGATGTCCTTGCCGTCCAGCAGCACCTGGCCGCTGGTGGGCTTCAGAATGCCGTTGAAGTGGGTGATGAGGGTGGATTTGCCGCTGCCGGTGGAGCCGATGATACCCACAAAGTCGCCCTCTTCCACCGCGAAGCTCACGTCCTCCAGCGCGGTGGTGGCGTCCGGCATGCCGGCGTTGTATATATGAGTCAGATGGCGCGTTTCAATGATGGCTGCCATTGGTTTCACATCCTTACTGCAAAGGGGCGCTAAGCCCCGGAAATGTGCCTCTTCTCAGGCGATACCGCAGAATTCCAGGTGGTGGAGCGCGCCGCAAAATTTTTTGCGGGATGAACCAAAAAGCGCAGGCAATCCTTGGCTGGATTGGCGAGCATTTTTGGAAAATCCCACGGAAAATTTTGGCGCGATACGCCGCCTGAGCCGCCAGGCGTGAATTGTGTGGTATTGCCGCTATAAGATGGCGCTTTCGTCTGTTTTATTCATCCGCCGTTATTTCAGCAGCTCGTAGAGCGCGGCGGCGCACTCGTCCTCGGTGATGATGCCCTCGGGCAGGTTCAGCCCCGCCTTCACCAGTTCATCCCGCAGCTCGGCGGCCTGGGGCACGTCCAGCCGCAGGGAGCGAACCTTCTCGGTCTGGCTGAACACCTCCTTCGGGGTGCCCTCCATGACCACATGGCCCTCGCTCATCACCAGCACCCGGTCGGCCTGCGCGGCCTCCTCCATATAGTGGGTGATGCTCACCACGGTGATGCCGAAATCCTTGTTCAGATGATGGATGGTCTCCATCACCTTTTCCCGGCCCCGGGGGTCCAGCATGGCGGTGGCTTCGTCCAGCACCAGGCAGTCCGGCCGCATGGCGATCACGCCCGCGATGGCCACGCGCTGCTTCTGGCCGCCGCTCAGCTTGTGGGGGGCCTTTTCCCGGTGCTTGTAAATGCCGGACATCTGCATTGCCTCGTCGATGCGGGCGCGGATCTCGGCCGGGGGAACGCCCAGGTTCTCCAGCGCGAAGGCCACATCCTCCTCCACCACGGTGGCGACGATCTGGTTGTCCGGGTTCTGGAACACCATGCCCACGGTCTGGCGAATGTCGTACAGGTGGCTTTCATCCCGGGTATCCATGCCCTCCACGGTCACGGTGCCGCTCTCGGGCAGCAGGATGGCGTTGAAGTGCTTGGCCAGGGTGGACTTGCCGCAGCCGTTGGCGCCCAGCACCGCCACGAACTCCCCCTTGCGGATGGTCATGGATGCGCCATCCACCGCATAAGGGTTTTCCGGGGTGTAGCGAAAGCGCACGTCTTTTGCGGCGATCATCTCGTTCATTTCGGTTTCTCTCCCCTCTCGTTCCGGGCCCGTAAGGTTCAGGCCTCCTGCCAGATGGCGGTGGCCCCACAGGGCACAACGCCGCCGGTACTGCTCACCGGCAGGCCGATCTCATCGCAGCTGGTCACGCCGCCGTGCTTGTTGCACAGGGTGGTTTTCAGGATGTACTCCATCACCGCGGGCGACAGGCCGGTGGTGTAGCTGTTCACCGCCACAAACAGGGGCTGCTCGCTGAGCACGCCCGCGCACAGGGCGATCAGATCATAGATGTTATCCTCCAGCTTCCACACCTCGCCGCCGGGGCCACGGCCATAGCTGGGCGGGTCCATGATGATGGCGTCGTAGGTGTTGCCCCGGCGGATCTCCCGGGCCACAAACTTGGCGCAGTCGTCCACAATCCAGCGGATGGGCTTATCGGCCAGACCGCTGGCCTGTGCATTCTCCCGGGCCCAGGCCACGATGCCCTTGGAGGCATCCACATGGCAGACGCTGGCGCCCGCTGCGGCGCAGGCCAGCGTGGCGCCGCCGGTATAACCGAACAGGTTCAGCACCTTGATGGGGCGGCCGGCAGCCTTGATCTTCTCCTCGTACCAGGCCCAGTTCACAGCCTGCTCCGGGAACACGCCGGTGTGCTTGAAGCCGGTGGGGCTGACCACCAGAGTCAGCGCACCGCAGCCGATCTTCCACTTTTCCGGCAGGCGGCGGCGGTATTCCCACTGGCCGCCGCCCCGCTCGGACCGGTGATACACCGCGTCCGCCTTGGCCCACAGGGGGCTGGTTTCGGGGCTTTTCCACACCACCTGAGGATCCGGGCGCACCAGCAGGGTGCTGCCCCAGCGCTCCAGACGGTTGCCGCAGGTTGCGTCGATGAGTTCATAATCTTGCCAGCTGGTGGCAGGGCGCATACGCAATTCTCCTTTTTCATTCCGGGGAAACCGGTGGTGCTTCGGTGCTCCGGGCGGTTTCCGTATCAGTATAACGTGTATTTATGAAATTTTCTTGGCGGGGTCAGTCGAACATGCTCTGCTGACCCGGAGCATCCAGCTCTTTGGGCAGCTCCAGCCCCAGATGAACCCATGCCTGCCGGGTGGCGCAGCGGCCCCGGGGGGTGCGGGTGAGGAAACCCATCTGCATCAGATAGGGCTCGCATACGTCCTCCAGCGTCACGGCCTCCTCGCCCAGCGCGGCGGCCAGCGTATCCAGACCCACCGGCCCGCCGCCGTACAGCTCAATGATGGCCCGCAGCATGCTCCGGTCCATCTCGTCCAGACCCAGCTCGTCAATGTCCATCCGTTTCAGGGCCAGCTTTGCGGTGGCCTCGTCGATCACGCCGTCCGCCAGAACGGCAGCAAAGTCCCGCACCCGCTTTAACAGCCGGTTGGCCACACGGGGGGTACCACGGCTGCATTTGGCCAGCTCATAGGCCCCTTCCGGGGTGCAGGGCTGGCCCAGAATGCCCGCCGAGCGCTGAATGATGCCGCTCAGCTCATCCGGGCTGTACAGCTCCAGCTTGAGCAGTACGCCGAACCGGTCCCGCAACGGGCCGGTGATCTGGCCCGCACGGGTGGTGGCGCCGATCAGGGTGAACCGGGGCAGGTTGATGCGGATGCTCTGGGCGCTGGGGCCCTTGCCGATCATGATGTCCAGCGCGTAATCCTCCAGCGCGGGATACAGAACCTCCTCCACCTGACGGGACAGGCGATGGATCTCGTCGATGAAGAGCACGTCGCCCTCCTGCAGGTTGGTGAGCAGAGCCGCCAGATCGCCGGGCTTCTCGATGGCCGGGCCGCTGGTGATGCGGATCTGCACCCCCATCTCCTGAGCCACGATGCCCGCCAGCGTGGTCTTGCCCAGACCCGGAGGGCCGTAAAGCAGGATGTGGTCCATGGGCTCGCCCCGGCGCTTGGCGGCTTCCAGATAGATGCACAGGTTTTCCTTTACCTTTTCCTGACCCACATACTCGTCCAGAGTTTTGGGCCGCAGGCTGATCTCTTCGCTTTCGCCCTGATTCATCTCCGGGCTGACCAGCCGTGTGCCGAATTCGTATTCTTCCACAGGTTACCTTCCTTTCGCCATGCCGCGCAGCGCCAGCTTGATGAGTTCCTCCACCGGCAGGGAGGGGTCGGCCTTGGCCACTGCCTGGGCCGCCTCACTGGGGCTGTAGCCCAGGCTGGTGAGGGCCGCGATGGCCTGGCTCAGGTTGCCCGCCGGTGCTCCGCCGCCGCTCACATCGCCCAGCGTGACGCCCTCGGCCAGGCCCTTGCCCACCTTGTCCTTCAGCTCCAGCGCGATGCGCTGGGCCAGCTTGGGGCCCACGCCGTTGGCGGCGGTAAAGGCCTTGTGATCCCCGGCCGAGATGGCCAGTGTGATCCGCTCGGGGGTCATCACGTTCAGAATCGCCAGCCCCACCTTGGGGCCCACGCCGGACACGGCGGTGAGCATCTTGAAGCAGGCCTGCTGCTCCTCGGTGGCAAAACCGAAGAGGGTCACGTCGTTTTCGGTGATATTCATATAGGTATAAAGGGTGACCTCATGGCCGATGGCCGGCAGCGCCGACGACACCGACGCGGGCACCTGCACAAGATAGCCCACTCCCGCGCAGGAAATAACCACCATGTCCAGGGTCTTTTTCAAAAGTTTTCCGGTCAGACAATAAATCATCGGGAACCTCCTGTTGCTTTCTCAACGCTTCGGTCAGCGCAGCGGCGTGCCCATCAGGCGGCTGCGGCTGCAATGGCAATGGGCGATGGCCATGCCCAGTGCGTCGGCGGTATCGTCCGGCTTTGGCACCTTTTCCAGCTTGAGCATCATGCGGGTCATCTCCTGCACCTGCTTTTTCACCGCCTTGCCGTAGCCGGTCACCGCCTGCTTCACCTGCATGGGGGTGTATTCAAAGATGGGGATGCCGCACTTGGCCGCCGCCAGCAGAATCACGCCTCTGGCCTCGGCCACGCCGATCACCGTGGTCTGGTTGTGCTGATAAAACAGCTGCTCGATGCTCAGCGCCTCGGGCTTGTAGGTGGTCATCACATCCAACACGCCCTCATACACCTTGTCCAGCCGCTGTTCAAAGGGCACGCCCGCCTCGGTTGTAACCGCGCCGAACGCCACCGGTGTGAACCGGTTGCCCACATATTCCACCACGCCCCAGCCCACGATTGCATAACCGGGGTCGATGCCCAATACTCGCATAGATACACCTCTCCATATTAACCGATATAGTATACTATATTTTTTATAAAATAGCAAATACCGGCGGAAGCGTTCTCCCGCCGGACAAAAAGAGGGCAGCGGCTCCGGTGAGCCCTGCCCTCTTTTTCTGTTTTCCGGGCGAGAAAACGCGGCAGTTTCCTCGCCCCGGTTCAATCTGACAGATTTTTCGTTTTTATTTCATACTGTTTTCATAGTATTGATGTATCATAACGGGTCGTTGTACGGCGTTGCCCCGCTTCCAACGGCACGCAAAACAAAAAACAGGACGCTCGACTGAGCGCCCTGTGTGGTGGACGGTAAGGAACTCGGTGCGGCCCCGCCCAACCGGGCGGCCCCGCGCCGCTCGGCTTTCCGGCCTTCGCGGCAGCCCGCCGGAAAACCTGCCACCGGCAGATTTTCTGTTCGGCGGTCACCCTTCCGGGATTCGAGTTCCTGCCACTTTTCAAATTCTATAAAACAAAAAACAGGACGCTCGATTGAGCGCCCTGTGTGGTGGACGGTAAGGAACTCGAATCCCTGACCCTCTGCACGTCAAGCAGATGCTCTACCAGCTGAGCTAACCGTCCATGTCCTTTCGGCTTGATTATTATATCGAATCTTTTTTCAAATTGCAAGCATTTTTCCGAAAAAATTTTTTCTTTTTTCATTTTTCCCGTTCCGGCGCTTTTCTGCCGGTTTTTCTTAGCCGCAGCAGATACACGCTGCCCCATGGAAAGGAGCACCGATATGAATTCCCCTTCCCTTTCTTCCCGGCATCCCACCGCCCTCCGGCTGCGCCGGCTTTGCCCCGTTCTTTCCGCTGCACTGGTGCCTGTGGTGCTGCTGGCCGGGCTGTATGCCACCCGGGGCGTGGCCCCCTTCGGGCCGAACAGCCTGTTCTTCGGAGACATGGACGGCCAGTATTCCCATTTTCTGGCCGACTTTTCCGAGCTGTTCGGCCGGGGGCTGTTTTACACCTGGCACAAGGCTCTGGGCGGCGAGGCCCTCAGCTGGGCCGCCTACTATCTGTTCAGCCCTTTTAATTTTCTGGTTCTTTTGTTTCCCACCGCCCAGATGCCCACCGCCGTGACCCTGCTCACCCTGGCCAAGGCGGGCTGCGCCGGGCTTTCGATGAATCTGTTTCTGCGCCGCCGGGTGGGCGGATGGCTCCCGGTTCCGCTCAGCTGGGCCTGGGCGCTGAGCGGTTACCTGCTGGGCTTTTCCCAGAACATCATGTGGATGGACGCTCTCATTGCTCTGCCGCTGATTGCCTGGGGCATCCGGCGCATTCTGGACGGCCGTTCCCCCTGGCTGTACCTGCTGAGCCTTGCGGCGGGAATCTTCTGCTGCTATTACATCGGCTGGATGCTCTGCCTGTATTCCCTGCTCTATTTTCTCTTCGGGCTTGCCGGGGGCAGCGCGGCCGGGCACAAAGGGCGGGCCGCCGGGCGGTTTGCGCTGGCCAGCCTGCTGGCAGGCGGGCTGAATGCCTGGATGCTGCTGCCGGTGGCAAAGGCTCTGGGGCAGGGCAAGGCCCAGGCGGCCATGGAATGGGGCTTTTCCACCAATTTCTCCTTTCCACAGCTGCTGGGCCAGCTGTTCGCGGGGGCCTACCCCGCCGGGCAGGATACCAACACGCTGCCGCTTATCTTTTGCGGTACCCTTCCTCTGGTGCTGGCGGCACTGTTTTTTCTTCGCCCCGGCCCGCTGCGCCCGAAGCTGGCGGGCGGCGGGCTTATGGTCTGCCTGCTGTGCAGCTTCTGGCTGCGCGCGCCGGATCTTGTGTGGCATGGCTTCCAGAGCCCCAGCTGGTTCAATTACCGTTACAGCTTTCTGTTCATCTTCACCCTGCTGGAGCTGGCCGCGTTGGGCGGCAAGGGGCTTGCGGAGCATCTGTCCACCATCCGCCGGTGGGCTGCGCCCGATCTGGTTGCGCTGCTGCTGGCCGCGGGCTGGTGGCTGGAACTGGTTCCCGGCTGGGCAGCGGCACTTGCTCTGTGCTGTCTGGCGGCTGCCGTGCTGCTGCTCACAATACCCCGGCGGCGGGCAGCGGCGCTGCTGGCTGCACTCTGCCTTACGGCGGAGCTTGCGGCCAACGGCTGGGCCGCGCTGGAAGCCTTTGAGCCATTTCCATCCACCCTGCCTCAGCTGACGGAGCAGTGGCAGGCCACCGTGAACGAATACAGCGGGCAGGATCCCTCGGCCCGGATGCAGCTGGCCGAAGGCGGGCAGAACACGCCCTTTTTGCTGAACTACAACGGTCTGAGCCACTACAGCAGCAGCTATTCCGAAGCGACCTATGAACTGATGCGCGCTCTGGGCTGCAGCGGCACCAGCGGCTGGATGAGCTGGGCCGACGGTCTGACCCAGAGCACCGCCAGTCTGCTGGGCCTGCGCTGGCAGCTGGGCGGCACAGCCTCCGGCCAATGGCAGCAGCAGGGCGATGTGTGGGAAAATCCCTGCGCCCTGCCGCTGGTCACCGCGGCGGCAGGCACAGACAGTGCACGGCTTGCACTGGACCGGCCTTTCGACAACCTGAATCAGGTCTACAACACCCTGTTGGGTGAGGATGCCGCCATTCTGCATTCCATTGAGACAGAACCCTCCGTTCAGGGGATGGAAGCCGGGGCGGACGGGCTGCACTACACCGTGACCGGCGAAAACGCCGCCCTGCGTTTTTCTCTCACCGCCCCGGTCTCCGGCGTGCTGTATGCCAGCTTTCCGGTGTACGACCAGTACTGCGGAGCCGATGTCCTTGTGGACGGCGAAGCGGCGGGTCAGACCCTTTTGCAGCAGAGCAACGGCACCCTTTGCCTGGGTTCGGTTCAGGCGGGCCAGACGGTCACCGTGGAACTGCACCCGCAGGCGGACACGCTTTCTCTGGGCGGCTGGAGTTTCGCCGTGGAGGACAGCCGGGCACTGGCCGATGCCTGCGCCCGCCTGCAGCAGCAGGGACTTCAGGTGGAGACCTTTGCCCCCGGCCTTGTGCGCGGAACCATTCAGGTGCCCCAGGGCTGCACCACCCTGTTCACCAGCATTCCCGCCGAGCCCGGCTGGCAGGTGCTGGTGGACGGTGAGCCGGTATCCACCGGCACAGGCTGGGGCGCACTGCTCACCGCGCAGATCACCCCCGGCGAGCATCAGGTCACCCTTTGCTTCACCCCCGCCGGGCTGAAGGCCGGCACGGCAGTCAGCCTGTGCAGCCTGGGCGCTGCAGCTGCCTGGCTGACGGCGCGCCGCCTTGGTCATACAGCCCAGAAAGCCCGGCCCCGCAGCCAAAAACCCTTGTAACAACGCCCAATGCTGTTAAAAATCATTTGTATATTCTTGACAAACCTTTTTTCCTGCTTTAGTATAGGTAAGGTTACGAATAGATGTAATTATATAAGAAGCGATCCAACTTAGCGATCCAATTCAGAAAGGATAACAATATGGAACGTAAAGATTTGCGCAACATTGCCATCATCGCCCACGTTGACCATGGTAAAACCACCCTGGTGGACCAGATGCTGAAGCAGAGCGGCGCGTTTCGTGAAAATCAGCAGGTGGCCGAGCGCGTGATGGACTCCGGCGACATCGAGCGGGAGCGCGGCATCACCATTCTGGCCAAGAACTGCTCCACTGTGTACAACGGTGTGAAGATCAACATCGTGGACACCCCGGGCCACGCCGACTTCGGCGGCGAGGTTGAGCGTGTTCTGAAGATGGTCAACGGCGTGCTGCTGCTGGTGGATGCCGCCGAGGGCTGCATGCCCCAGACCCGTTTCGTGCTGCAGAAGGCCCTGCAGCAGAACCTGAACCTGGTCATCGCCGTAAACAAGATCGACCGGCCCGACGCCCGCATCAAGGAAGTAATCGACGAAGTTCTGCTTCTGCTCATGGATCTGGGCGCCACCGACGAGCAGCTGGACAGCCCCATGGTGTTCTGCTCCGGCCGCGCCGGCACCGCCAGCTACAGCCCGGATGTGCCCGGCACCGACCTGAAGCCCCTGTTCGACACCATTCTGGAATACGTGAAGGGCCCCGAGGGGGACCCGGACGCTCCCTTCCAGATGCTGTGCTCCAGCGTGGACTACAACGAGTTCGTGGGCCGTATCGGCATCGGCCGCATCCAGAACGGCCGCATGAAGGTTGGTCAGGACGTGCAGGTTTGCGACTGGCACGACCCCAGCGTTTCCATCAAGGGCCGCATCACCAAGCTGTACGAGTTCAAGGCCAATGGCCGTGAGCCCGCCGAGGAAGCCTCTGCCGGCGATATTGTCGCCTTCTCCGGCATCACCGATGTGACCATCGGCAACACCCTGTGCGATCCCGCCAACGTGGAGCCCCTGCCCTTCGTGAAGATCAACGATCCCACCGTGGAGATGACCTTCGCCGTAAACGACAGCCCCTTCGCCGGCCGCGAAGGCAAGTTCGTGACCAGCCGCCAGATCCGCGACCGCCTGCAGCGCGAGCTGCTGAAGGACGTGGCCCTGAAGGTTGAGGACTCCGCCACCAGCGATTCCTTCCGCGTAATGGGCCGTGGCGAGATGCACCTGTCCATCCTGATCGAAACCATGCGCCGCGAAGGCTACGAGCTGCAGGTCAGCCCCCCGAAGGTTCTGACCCACGAGGAGGACGGCCAGCTGATGGAGCCCTTCGAGCGCGTTGTCATCGACACCCCCACCGAGTATCAGGGCGCGGTCATGACCGCTCTGGGCTCCCGCAAGGCCATCCTGCAGCAGATGGAGCCCATCGGTACCCGCGTGCGTCTGGAGTTCCGTATGCCCAGCCGCGGCCTGTTCGGCTACCGCAGCCAGTTCCTCACCGATACCCACGGCGAGGGCATCCTGAACACCATTTTTGACGGCTACGACGCCTGGTGCGGCGACATCACCTGCCGCAGCACCGGCAGCCTGGTGAGCTTCGAGACCGGCGACGCCGTGACCTACGGCCTGTTCAACGCCCAGCAGCGCGGCACCCTGATCGTGACCCCGGGCGAGAAGGTCTACGAGGGCATGGTCATCGGTTACACCCCCACCGGCGAGGACATCAGCGTGAACGTCTGCAAGACCAAGCACCTGACCAACACCCGTGCTTCCGGTTCCGACGACGCCCTGCGTCTGGTTCCCGTTTCCAAGTTCAGCCTGGAAGCCTGCCTGGAGTTCCTGGCTCCCGACGAGCTGCTGGAGGTTACCCCCGAGAACCTGCGCATCCGCAAGCGCATCCTGAACCACGACATGCGCATGAAGCAGCTGAAGGGCAAGAAGAACGGCTAAGCCGCTCCCCTTCTCTGAATCGAGCATCCGCCCCTGTGCCACCCGGCGCAGGGGCTTTTTGTATTCTTCCCGTTGACAAGCCCCCTGCCCCGCTTTATGATGAAAACAGAATTCAATGCAACGGAGGGCTCTTTGCCATGGAAGAACTGTTTGGAACCAAAAAACTGGGGTTCGGCTGCATGCGCCTGCCCCTTACCGGCCCCGCCGCCGACCCGACCAGTCAGGTGGATTTTGAAAAGACCTGCCGCATGGTGGACGATTTTCTGGCAGCAGGCTTCTGCTATTTCGACACCGCCCACGGCTACCTGAACGGCAAAAGCGAAACCGCCCTGCGCCACTGCCTGACCAGCCGCTACCCCCGGGAGCGTTACCTGCTGGCAGACAAGCTGTCCAACAGCTTTTTCAAAAGAGAGGAGGAGATCCGTCCCCTGTTCTTTTCCCAGCTGGAGGCCTGCGGGGTGGAATACTTTGACTTCTACCTGATGCACGCCATGAACGCCAACTACTACCCCAAATACTGTGCCTGCAACGCCTTCGCCGTGGCCCGGCAGCTGAAGGAGGAAGGGTACATCCGGCACATCGGCATCTCCTTCCACGACAAGCCCGCCCTGCTGGAGCAGATTCTCACCGAGCAGCCGGACATTGAGGTGGTGCAGATTCAGTTCAACTACGCCGACTACGACAGCCCCAGTGTGGAAAGCCGGGTACTGTATGAGATCTGCCGCCGCTTTCAAAAGCCCGTGATCGTGATGGAGCCGGTGCGGGGCGGCGCACTGGCCAACCTGCCTCCGCAGGCAGCCGAGAGCTTTGCCGGCATGGAGGGCAGCCCCGCCGGCTATGCCCTGCGTTTCGCCGCCAGCTTCGCGGGCGTGGGCATGGTGCTCAGCGGCATGAGCGACCCGGCCCAGATGGAGGAAAATCTGGGCCTGTTCCGGGACTTCCGGGCCCTTTCGCCCCGGGAATGGCAGGCGGTGAACGGCGCCCGGGCGGCGCTGGCCGGGCTGAAGAGCATCGGCTGCACCGGCTGCCGCTACTGCGTGGACGGCTGCCCCAAGGCCATTGCCATCCCCGAGCTGTTTGCCTGCGCCAACAGCCGGAACCTGTTCAACGACATGGGCGCCGCCACCTATTACGGCGTATGCACCCGTGGCGGCCACGGCAAAGCGGCGGACTGCATCGGCTGCGGCCAGTGCGAAGCCGCCTGCCCCCAGCATCTGCCCATCCGCCAGCTGCTGGCCCAGGTGAGCGCCCAGTTCGACACCCCCGCCGAATGATATTGGAAAGCAAATCAAAAAGCGCGGGCTCCCGTTCCAGCGGAAGGGAGCCCGCGCTCTTTTTTCTTTTTGCTTCGATCAGCGGGTCAGCGCCGCCTGTCGGCTGCCTGCCCTGCGGGTGCGCACCAGCTGCCAGACCGCTGCCGCGGCCAGCGCCAGCGTACTGAGGCCGCTCACCCAGTCCGACACGTGCTGCAGCGTGGTGCCGGTGTAGCTCACCCGCACCTGACCCGCCGGGGCATTCTCCGGCATGGTCAGCTCCACCCGACCGCCGCCGTCCTTGTGCAGCTCCAGCTGGATGGGTTCGCTGCCGTCCGCCGGGGTGAGGATGGCAGAATAGCCCTTGTACCACAGCTTGGGGATACCGTAGGGGCCGGATACCTGGCCGTCAAAGTCGAACACAAAGTCGCCATTCGGCAGATAATTGCCGGTGTAAACACCGGAGGTGTTGCTGTACTGAGCGCCCGGCTCAAAGGCGAAGGCTTTGGCGTCCACCCCGGCGGGCACCCACTCGGCACCCACCAGATAGAAGGTTTCGCCCCGCTGGCTGGTGAAGTAGTTGGAGGGGTAGTTCACCTGCTCGGGGAACTGGGTGGCGCTGACCGCCAGATCCGCCGCCCCCACCGCGAAGGCCGCCGCCAGCACCAGCACCCGGGCCCGGCGGGAGTCAAGCCCCGCCAGCAGCAGGGTAAGCGCCAGGCACACCGCCAGCTGACCGAAGGCGTTGAGCCGCCAAGGGAACTGGATGCTGTTGAGAAGGGTATCGTCCAGCATACTCCAGGGCACGAAAGGCAGCACCAGAACCGTGAGCACCACGCCCACCGCCAGAAAAACCCCGGCAGCCCGGCGTGCGCCGCTGCGCCGCCCCAATGGGCTCAGCAGCAGAGCCACCACAACCAGAATGCTCACCATGCCGGTGAGCCCAAGGCCCATGTAATTGTTCGGGGTAAACAGCCCGGCCAGATTCACCGTGTTCCAGGAAACCTGGGTCAAAGGCTCTTCGGTGACGGCGAACTTGTCGCTGGCAAACTGCTCCATCATGGGCAACCAGTAATAGCAGCTTACCAGAAGGCAGGCCCCCGCAGCGCCCAGACCGCTCAAAATCGCCCGGCGGTTCAGCACCCGGGGCAGCCGTACCAGCACCCACACAATGGCCAGCAGGCCCGCCAATGCCAGACTCACCGTATGACTGAGCACAAGGCCGGTGAAGCCCAGCCAAAGCACCCAGGGGCGTTTGGCCCCCTCCTCGGTTAAATCCCACAGGCCCCAGACCACCAGCGGCAGGAACACCATGGCCTGCACCTCGCCCACCGCGCTGCGGATGTAAAGGTTGGTAAAGTGATAGTGGCACAGGCCGTACAGCACCATCAATAAACAGCCGCCGAAGTGCTTTTTGGTGATGGCTCGCCCGGCAAAATAGCTGGTGACGCACTGAGCCGCCACACAGCCCAACATCAAAAATTTGAAGGCCAGCTCCGGCCCAAGGCCCGCCACCCGGGCCAGCGCCGCCGGATACAGAAACAGATCCGGATAGAACAGGCCGCTGGCGTAGCCGTAGCCGCCCAGCATCAGCGAATAGATGCGCACCGGCAGGCTGGAATGCCCGCCCAGCGCAGCGGCCAGCCCCTCCAGCCGCAGAATGTGGAACACGCTGTCGTGCCCGGCCACCAGATCCCGGCTGGCAAAGGGCAGCGCGCAAAGCAGCAGCACCAGCCCGGCGCAGGCAAGGCCGGTGACAAGCTCGTATCGAATGGTTTTGGTTCGCATGGATCGTTTCCGCCTTTTTCTACAATTTATGCGTATTTTTTATTATAGCACACAGCGGCGGGAATTTCCGCCCCAAAAGTTGGCATGGGCGCAAAAATGCCCCGGCGGGCCGGAAGCTGGCAACCCGCCGGGGCATTGCGCGTTTTATACGGTTATTTCATCTGGGTGTATTTCGGGGGCTGGTTTGCGCCGTCTGTGCCGGGCTGCTTTTGTGCGGAGGGCCGGGGATGCTTTTTCGCCGCCCGCCGGGCCAGCAGAACCACCACGACAATCACCACAGCCGCCACCACCAGGAAGGGCAGCAGGTAGATCAGCCCGATCACCAGCTCCTGCACCACGGCCACAAAGCCGTTCCAGCTGCCCCGGAAGGCGGAGCCCACCCGGCTGACAAAGCTGGGGCTCTGGGGGGTGAGCTCGGTGACCTCGTCCAGATAGACCTCCACCGTGCTGTATGCAATCTGATCCTTCAGAACGTTCATCTGGCCGGTGTAGCTTTCGATCTCGTACTGCACCTGGGTGCGCTGGTTCTCGATGGCCAGAAGATCCTCCAGATTTTCGGCCTTGGCGGCCAGCTCATCCAGCCGCTGGCGCTGCTGCTCCAGGCTGGCCAGCCGGGCCTCCAGATCTACGTATTCGGCGGTCACGTCCTGAGTGGACTCGCTGCGCCGGGTAAGGTTGGCGGCCTGCCCCGCCGCGTTCAGAAATTCGCTGTAATGCTCCGCCGGCACGCGCAGGGTGTAATACACGCTGCGGTCGCCCCGCTCGGCGCTGCCGCTGGTCTCGCTGCTCTGCACATAGGCCCCCGCCTGACTGGCCGCTTCCAGCAGGGCGGCGCTGGCCTGATCGTATTGTTTTGTCTCCAGCCAGAGGGTGGCGTTGTAGATGATCTTGCGGCTGTCCTGCGGGGTGAGCGCGCCGGAATCCAGGCTGGTCTGGCCGCCGGTTCCGTTGGCGGTATCGGCCACCGCACCGGCTTCCCCGCTGCCCTGTGCGATCTCCTGCACGGCAGCGGTACTGGTGGCCGTTGCGCCGGATGCTCCCCCGCACCCGGTGAACAGGCCGGTGAAAAGGGCGGCGGCAAGCGCCGCGGCGATCCATTTCTTCCTGTGCTTCATCTGTGTTCCCTCCTTGTTTTTTGGCAAAACCACCAAGTTTTCCATGCAAAGAATGTTGCCTGTCTGACCCTTATACGAAATTGCCGGGGGGATTATTGCAGCTCTTCTATAAATAAGATACAATAAAAGGCGTTGTGTCACAAGGGGGCGAACGGGTGCCCCGCTTTTTGAAGAAGGAAGTGTATTTTTGATGGGTATGAATTTTCTGGTGGGGCAGAGCGGCGGCCCCACCGCGGTGATCAATTCCAGCCTGGCGGGCGTGTATGAAACCGCTCGTGCCTGCGGCGCCGGGCGCATTTACGGCATGCACTACGGCATCGAGGGCCTGCTGGCAGAAAAGCTGCTGGATCTGGACCAGCTGCTGGGCAGCGCGCTGAACATCGAGCTGCTCAAGCGCACCCCCTCCTCCTATCTGGGCAGCTGCCGGTACAAGCTGCCCACCCCCGAGCAGGACGAAGGCGTATACCAGACGCTGTTCCGCCTGTTCGAGCGTTATCAGATCGACGCGGTGCTCTACATCGGCGGCAACGACAGCATGGACACCATTGCCAAGCTGGCCGCCTACGGCAGCCGCATCGGCAGCCCCATCCGGTTCATCGGTGTGCCCAAGACCATCGACAACGACCTGATGCTCACCGACCACACCCCCGGCTTTGGCAGCGCGGCCAAGTACATCGCCACCGTGATGAAGGAGATCATCCGGGATTCCAACGTGTACGACCTGAAGAGCGTGACCGTGACCGAGATCATGGGCCGCCACGCGGGCTGGCTGGCAGCCTCCGCCAGCCTTTCCAAGGGCGCGGACTGCGATGGCCCGGACCTGATCCTGCTGCCGGAGGTTCCCTTCAGCGAGGAGCTGTTCCTGCGCCGCGTGGATGAGCTGCGCAGGGAGAAAAACAACATCGTGATCGCCGCCAGCGAAGGTGTGCGCCGCAAGGACGGCGCCTTCCTGTGTGATCTGGCAGGCGGCGACGGTGCGGTGGACGCCTTCGGCCACAAGGTCACCCTGTCCGGCACCAGCCGGTATCTGGAGGGCCTGATTCGCCATCATCTGGGCTGCAAGACCCGGGCCATCGAGCTGTCCACCCTGCAGCGGTGCGCCAGCCACCTGACCAGCCGCATCGACGTGAACGAGGCCTATCAGGTAGGCGGCATGGCCGTGCAGGCCGCCGTTCAGGGCCAGACCGGCCGGATGAGCGCGCTGGTTCGCCGTCAGGACGCCCCCTATGTGGCGGACTGCGAGACCGTGGACGTGCAGGCCGTGGCCAACAAGGAAAAGACCATCCCCGCCAGCTGGATTGCTCCGGACGGCATGCAGGTGAACGGTTCCTTCGAGGCTTATGCCCGGCCCCTGATTCAGGGCGAGCAGATCCCCATCTATGTGAGCGGCGTGCCCCTGCACACCCGGCTGTAAGCAGCCTTTCCCCCAAACCACAAAACACCCCCAACCGGCCGGTTGGGGGTGTTTTTCTGTTTTGCTTTGCCTGCACGGCTCACAGCCTGCGCAGGGCCACGGTGCTGCCGCCGGGGGTCTTGGTGACCACCAGCTGATTCTCGATGCGGCTTTTCAGCTCCGGCACATGGCTGATGATGCCCACCATCCGCCGGCCCTGCACCAGACTGTGCAGGGTGGCCACCGCCTGCTCCAGACTTTCGGCGTCCAGCGTGCCGAAGCCCTCGTCCACAAACAGCACGTCCAGCTCCACGCCGCCGGCATAGTTCTGAATCACGTCGGACAGGCCCAGCGCCAGTGCCAGCGCCGCCTGGAAGGTCTCGCCGCCGGAAAGGCTGCCCACGCTGCGCAGCTTGCCGGTGTAGTTGTCCAGCACATCCAGATCCAGCGCCGCCTGAGTTTCGGCGGCGGTCATCTGGTGGCATTCCAGCTGATAGCGCCCGCCGGTCATGGCAAACAGCCGCTGGTTGGCCGCTTCCACCGCATCTGCAAAGTAGGTGGCCAGCACATACTGCTCAAACTTCTGCTTGCCCAGCCCGCCGGACAGCTTGCCGTTGGCGGTGGCGTCCAGCTGCTGAATCAGCTGCTGGCGCTGCTGGGCCTTTTCCAGCCGCTGGCCCGCGGTGCGCACGTCCGCCATGGTGCTCCGGTTGGCGTTCAGCCGCCCGGTTATGCGGGTGCGGGCGTCGTTCAGGGCCTTCCGCCGCTGCTCCTGCTCTTCCATCGCCTGTTCCAGCTGCCCAGGCACGCAGCCGGAGACCGGGGCGCTTTTCTGCTGCTCGCGTAGCTGGTTGTACAGGGCTTCAGTCTCCTGCCGGGCTCTGCGTGCCTGCTCCAGCTCCGTGCGCAGCCGGTCGATTTCCTCTTCGGTGTGCCGTGCGGCGGCAAAGGCATCCGCGTCCATTCCGCTTTCCGCCAGCGCCTGCTCCCAGTGCCCGGCAGCCTGCCGGGCCTCGTCGGCCGCCTGCTCCCGGGTGTTCTGCCGTTCCTTTTGCAGGCTTTCGGCCGCGGCCAGCAGCTGCTGGTATTTCTCCAGCGCCTGCTGTGTTTGCCTGATGCTCGCATCCAGCTGCTTTTGCTGCTGCTTCAGGGCGGAAAGAGTCGCTTCCGCCTCGGCCCGGCTGGCCTGGGGCAGAGCGGCCTGCAATTCAGCTGCCCGCCGCGCGGCCGAATCCCGCCGGGCGGCGGCTTTCGCCTGCTGCTCCCGCAGTTCGCTGCGCTGCCGGCGGGTCGCTTCCAGTGCTTCCCGGTCGCCGACCAGCTGATTGACCGCCGCACCGGCGGCTTCCACCGCCGCCTGCCGCTGCTGCCCCAGAGCCTCGGCCTGTTCCAGCAGCTGATCCAGTCGGCCATCCCAGTCCAGCACCAGCCGGGAAAGGGCCTTCACATCCTCCGGCGGGGGCAGCTCCTGCTCCAGCTCCGCCAGCGCCTGCCGGGCAAGCCGGATGTACTGCTCCCGGGCGCTGCCCGCCTGCGCCGTGAGGGTGCTGCTGGTTTGCAGCGCATCGTTATAGGCATTGCGGGCGGTTTCCATGGCAGTGGCCAGCGCTTCCAGCTGTTCCTTGTCCGGCGCGCCGGTCACGCCCCGGGCCGGGCTGGGATGATGCACACTGCCGCACACCGGGCAGGGCTTGCCCGGGGTGAGCTCTCGGGCCAGCAGCCCCGCCTGATCCCGCCGGTACAGCTGATCCGCGCTCATGTAAGCCTGCTGGGCCCCGTCCAGCGCGTCGCTTGCCTGCTGCAGCGTCTGGCGGGCGGCCTGCTCCTGCTTTTGCAGCTTCACCAGCTCCTGCATCTGCCGGCGCACCTCCGCCAGCGTTTTCCGGGCCTGCTGCCAGCGTTCCAGCTCCTTTTGCGCTGTCTGGGCGGCGGCGAGGGCCGCGGGCAGACTGTCCGCCAGCGCCTGTGTTTTTTCCAGCGCGGCCGCCTGCTGCTCTTCCAGCGTCTGGGCCTGCTGCTGCGCCGTTTGCAGCCGCTCCAGCTCCTGCTCGCAGGCCATCTGCTCCGCCTTCGCCTGCTCCATCCGGTCGTACTGCTGAAGGGCTTCGGCCTGCCGTTCCAGCTGAACGGTCAGCCGGGCGGCGGTCTGCTGGTCTGCATTCAACTGTTCCCGGGCCTGCGCCCACCGGGGCCCCTGAGCATTCAGCTGCGCCAGCCGGTCGCTCGCCTGCTCATACAGCCGCTCGGCCTGCTGCGCCGCCAGCCGGGCTTTTTCGCTGCCGTCCCACACCGGGGCCAGCCGGGCGGCGGTCTCCCACTGCTTCAGCCGGGCCTGCGCCGTCAGCTGTTCAGGCTCGGCGGCGCGCTGCTCCGCCAACCGCTTTTCCAGCTCCGCCAGCTGCTGCTGGCGCCGGGCGGCTTCCCGGGCGCTTTGCAGCAGACCGGCGCTCTGCTTGATGGTCTCGTCCAGCCCGGCAATCTGTTCATCCAGCCCGGCCAGTTCGCTTTCGTCCATTTGACAGATGTGCTCCGCCAGCTCCAGCACCCGGGCGCTGCGCCAGACGCAGCCCTCGTCCGCCAGCAGCTCGGCCAGCTCCGCCGCTTCCGGCTGGGGCGGTTGCCCTTCCTCCATTTCGGGCAGACGCAACCCCGCCAGATACTGGCGCAGGGAATCCACCTGCTTTTCCGTCTCGGCCCGGCTGGCGGAGGCCATCTCCTTCAGCCGCGTCTGCAGTGCGTCGCACCGCTCGGTGGCGAACACCTGCCGCAAAATGGCGCTGCGATCCCGGCCGGATTTGTTCAGCAGCTCGGCAAACTGGTTCTGGGCGATCATGGCAATCTGGCGGAACTGGTCCACCTGAATGCCCAGCAGCTCCTCCACTGCCGCGTCCACCTTTTCCTTGCCCTCGGCCACCGGGATGGCGGTTTCGCCCTCCAGGCGTTCCAGCAGTGCGTCCGCCGTGATCTCCCGGGTGCCCTCGCCCCGCTTTTTGCGCCGGGTCTGGGCGGGGCGGCGCCAGATGCGCCATACCTGCCCCCGGTGAGAGAAGGTGAGCTGAGCGCTGGTTTCCAGCGTGTCGTCCGCATAGTCGCTGCGGATCATCTTCTCGCTGCGCACCCGGCCGGTGAGCTTGCCGAACAGGGCATAGCACACCCCGTCAAACAGGGTGGTCTTGCCCGCGCCGGTGTCGCCGGTAACCAGAAACAGCCCGCCTGCACCGGCGGCTTCAAAATCCACCGTCTGACTGCCAGCGTAGGCGCCGAAGGCGGTCAGAGTCAGGGTCATTGGTCTCATGCTTCCACCTCCCGGCAAACCGGCTCCAGCACCGCCTGTTCCTCTTCACTGAGCGGACGGCCGTGCACCGACTGATAAAAATCCGCGAACTGGTCCAAAAGGCCCGCCCGCTGCAGCTGCCTTGCCCGCTGCCGGGCCTCCGCCTGCCGTGGCTGCAGCTGGGGTGCAAGCTCCAGCTTGACCAGATTGGGGTACACGCTGCGCATCCGGGCGGCAGCGTTGGGGGGAATCTGCTGGTCAGTGAGCACCGCATGCACAAAATCCCTGCAGCCCGGCTCGGCGCTTGCGATCAGCTCCTCCAGCGGGCCCTGCACCCGGCGCAGCGGCCGCAGCGGCGCAAAGGGCAACGCCTGCCAGTGCACATTTCCCTTTTCGCCCAGCTCCACCAGCACCGCCCCCTTATGGTGGCGTACCTCGCTCACCGAGTAAGCCAGCGGCGAGCCGCAGTAGCGGATGTGCTCCGCCCCCACCTTCTGGGGCCCATGGATGTGCCCCAGCGCCACATAGTCAAAACCCTCGAACGCCGCCGCGTCCACGTTGTCCAGCGTGCCCAGGTTCAGCGTCTCGGAATCGCAGGTCTCGGGGCTCTTTCCCCCGCTGGTGACAAACTGGTGGGCCATGATCAGATTACGGGCGGAAAAATCCGGCCCGGCGGCCCGGATCAGAGCGGCCACCGCGTCGGTATAGCTTTCGATGGTTTCCTCCGGCAGAGCGGCCCGCACCTGGCTGGGCCGGATGAAGGGCAGCGCCCACAGATGCACCGGGCCGAATTCATCCTCCAGCACATAGTGCTCCAGCCCGCCGGAAAACACCGCCGCCAGATGCACCCCGCCCGCTTTCAGCAGCTGGCTGCCAAAGCCCAGCCGGTCGGCGCTGTCGTGGTTGCCGCTGATCAGATACACCGGAATCTTCGCCCGGCACAGGCCGGTGAGAAATTCGTCCAGCAGCGCCACCGCGCCCACGGTGGGCACGCTGCGGTCGTACACATCGCCCGCCACCAGCACGCCGTCCACCCGGTGCTCGGTTGCCATGGCAAGGCACTGGTTCAGAATGTGGCGCTGATCCTCGTAAAGATCCACTTCGCAGAGCCTTCGCCCCAGATGCAGATCGGATAAATGCAGAAATTTCATGGTTCTTTGCCTTTCTTTGGCGCCGCATATCGCGGGCCTGCCTTGATTATACCAGAGCTGCCGCCCACTTGAAAGCCCCGCCGCCCTGTGCTACCATAGGGGCAAACCATAAAGGAAAGGCGGGAGCGAATGGATGGAACTGCGCTTGGAAGCACCCCGGCCGGAGCATCGGCAGCTGGTGGAAGACTACCGGCGGGAATTTTTGAACAGCGGCGACTCCATCGACGGCTCGGCGGGCCTTGCCTGGTGCAGCGGCTTTGACGAGTGGATGGCCCTTCTGGCCGACAATTCCCGGGACGAGACCGCCCGCCCCGGCTGCGTGGCCACCAGTGTATTTCTGGCCTTCGACGGGCCGCAGCTGGTGGGCATGGTGGACATCCGCCACCGGCTGAACGACTATCTGCGCCGGTACTGCGGCCACATCGGATACAGCGTGCGCCCCGCTTTGCGCCGCCGGGGCTATGCCACCGCCATCCTTTCGCTCGCGCTGGAGGAATGCCGCCGGCTGGGCCTTGCCCGGGTGATGCTCACCTGCGAAAAGCAGAACGTGGCCTCGGCCCGCACCATGCTGCACTGTGGTGCGGTTTTGCAGGACGAGCTGCTCATGGGCAACATCACCATTCAGCGGTACTGGATCGAGCTGTGATCCCCACCGGCGCGCCCTGTTTTTCCATGGCAGATTCACGCCGCCGTTTTTTCCTTTTCAGGTAAAACGGCGGCGTATATTTTATGGCAAACGCCATATATTAAACCATTGTTTCTCAAAAGTGTAGAATATTTTTTAGTTAATTTGTTTAAATGCCCATTGCTCCACCCTTCAAAAAGCGTTATAATAGTATCAAAATTTCATCGCAAACGCGGCCCTTCGGGCCACGGGCCGGGCCCAGTTTTGGCCCGGCCCTCGCCCTTTGCTGCGGGAAAGGAGCTCTTAGCATGAATGCCACCAACGAACTGCTGCGGGCAATTTTAAAGATGGATGAGGAGGAGCGGCTGCGCACCCAGGCCACCGAGGAATACCGGCGCGGCGCCCAGACCCGCCTGACCGAGGCAGCCCGCACTCAGGAGGCCGAGATCATGGCCGCCATGCGCACCCGGGTGGACGCCTTTTCCGCCGGGGAAAAAAACCGGGCTGACGAACGCCTGGCCAAACTGGAGGCCGGCAAACAGCAGGCCCTCAGCCGGATGGAGCAGCTTCGGGCGGACAAGCGGGAGGAATGGGTGAAAACCATCACCGACCGGGTGCTGGGGCGGGAGGCGTAAGCCATGGGCAACACGCAGGCCTCCAACGCCATTCTGGCCAAAAGCCGCGCGCTTTACGGCCGCCGCCTCACCGGGCAGGATTACCAGCAGCTGATGAACTGCCGGGATCTGCCGGAGGTGATCACCTATTTAAAAAGCCGCACCGCCTATGCCCGCGCACTGGAGGGCGCGGACCCCACCCGGGTACGCCGGGCGGAGCTGGAGGTTCGGCTGCGGCAGAATCTGTTCGACCAGTACGCGGCGCTGTGCCGGTACGAGATGAACATCGGCCACGATTTTTACCGCTACTTTATTTTAAAGGCGGAGGTTCGGGCGCTTGCCAACCGGCTGCAGGAGCTGGCCGCCCCCGGCAGCGAGACGCTGCGGCTGTATCAGATACCGGAATTTATCCGCCGCCATTCCAAGCTGGATGCCGCCGCGCTGGCCGCCGCCCGGGATCTGGCGGGGCTCACCGCCGTGGTGGAGGGCACGGTTTACCACCCCATTCTTCTGAGCTTCTGCGAGAAAGCGGGCTTTGTGCTGGATAAGGACGGCGTTTTGCAGGTGCAGGCCGCGCTGGATCAATTGATCTACAACACCATGGAGGAGCTGGTGGCGAAAAAGCTGCACGGCGCCGCCAAAAAGGATATGGACTACCTGCTGCGCCGCAAGAGCGACCTTGCCGCCATCGTCTACATGTATCGGCTCAAACAGATGACCGGCGCCGACCGGGCCTATCTGTTGCCCCGGCTGGCGGTGGGGTACAGCAACATGAGCCAGAAACAGCTGCTTTACCTGATGGACGCGGCGGACTGCGAGGACTTTGTGCACCGGCTGGCCCGCACCCCCTATGCACGGGAGGTTTTCGGCTCGTCCTTCACCCGTGTGGAGGACGCGGTGCAGCGGCTGGACTACCGCTGGCATCTGAAAAAACTGCGCTTTTCCACCGATCCCAGCGTGGTGCTGTTCTGCTACATCTTTCTGGCGGAAAACGAGCTGACCAACCTGACCCACATTATCGAGGGCGTGCGCTACCACCTGCCGCCGGAAAAGATCGCCCCCCTGCTGGTGGGCGTGGGCGACTGAACGGAGGTGCAGAGCGATGCTGTTTGAACCCAAAATGCAGCTGGTGTGGGTGAACGGGCCCATCGGCCGGCTGACCGATTTTCTTGAGCGCTGCTGCCTGAATCAGGGCACGGTGCACCCCGCCCGGGCGCTGGACAACATGACCCCGGCTGCGGGCTACGCGGCACCACAGACGGACGAAAGCTGGACCGCGCTGGTGGCCCGGCTGGAGGCGGACGCCGGGGACGATTCCCTGCCCCTGACCCACCCCTGTGAGGAATTCTCGCCCCGGCAGCGCCAGCTGCTGGAGGAGCTGGAGCACCAGCTGGCCGAGAGTGACGCGGATTTGAAGCTTTTAAACGACCAGCTCACCCTCTGCCGCATCGGCAGCGACCAGTTCCGCCAGTTCGCGGGGCTGGAGGTGCCGGTGGATCAGCTGGAGCAATGCCGCTTTGTGCAGGTACGCTTCGGCTGCATGCCCCAGCGGGGGCTGGAAATGCTGCAGCGGGATTATTCCAAAGACTGCCTGCTGTTTTTGCCCTGCGGCCAGAACGAACAGGGCTGCTGGGGCGTCTGCCTTGCCCCCATGGTGGAGGCCGCCCGCATCGACGGAATCCTGGCCGAGCTTCGGTTCGAGCCGGTGCATCTGCCGGGCGCGGCGGGCACGCCGGCTCAGATCGTGGAAAATCTGGAGCGGAACATCCGGCTGCTGGAAGCCGAGAAGGCCGCCGCGCTGGATCACCGGTCGGCGCTGTGGCAGCAGGCAAAGCCCTGGGCCGCTCCCCTTTACGCGCTGGCCTGCCGAAGGGCCCGCGTGGAGGAGCTGCGCCGGTGCGCCGCGGTGCGCGGCGAGCGGTTCTTTTACTGCGTATGGCTGCGCCAGCCGGATCTGGCGGCTTTTGAAGCCTCCTGTCGGGGACTGGGCCAGCTGGATCTGCTGCCGGACCGGGTGCTGGCCCGCCGGGCCTGGGAGCAGGAAACAGGAAGAAGCGAACGAAAGTGAGATGAGAACACCTTGGCCATTGAAAAAATGAAGCTGGTTCGGGTGGACGGGCTGCTGCCTCAGCTGGACGAGCTGATTGCAGCCTGCTGCCTGAACGGCGATTTCCATCCCGAGCCCGCGGTGCAGCACATGTCCGGTTCGCTGGGCTATGTGACCCTGAGCGAGGATAACCCCTACACCCCGGATGTGCAGCAGATGGAGGAGCTGTTCCGGCTGGCCGGGCAGACCGAGCTGCCTGCCATCACCGGCAAGCCCCGCCACATCCGGGATGAGGAATTTGAACTGGTGCATCAGGTGGCACGGCAGCTGCAGGATCTTTCTGCCGAGCGGGATGCGCTGGTGGACGAGAAAAACAAGCTGGCCCAGCAGCGGGATCAGTTCGCCCACTTCTCCGGGCTGGACGTGCCGCTGGAGGATATTCTGGGCTGCGAGTATATCAAGATTCGGTTCGGCTTTCTGCCCAAGGCCAGCTACGCCCGCATGACGGTGGCCTACGCGGAAAACCCCCACGTGCTGTTCGTCACCTGCGGCGAGGAGGCCGCCGGATACTGGGGGTTGTATTTCACCCCCCGGGAAACCGCCGACGAGATCGACGGCATCTTCTCCACCCTGTTCTTCGAGCGGCTGCATCTGCCCGCCGCCACCGGCACCCCGGCCCAGATCGTGAGCCAGCTGGATGCCCAGATGGCCGAGCTGGACAAAAAGCTGGCGGACGTGGCCCGGCGCACTGCCGATTACTGGGCCGAAGAGGAAAAACCGCTGGCGGACATCTACCGCCAGCTGAAATGGCACCAGAGCGTATTCGACATGCGCCATTACGCCGCCTGCCGCGACAACTACTTCTTCTTCGTGGGCTGGGTGCCTGCCGACAAGGCCCCGGAATTCGAGAAGAAGGCCAAAGCCATTCCCCACATGCGGGTCACGGTGAGCGACCCGGGCGAGGTGGAGG
The DNA here is from genome assembly GCF_004345265.1 of Allofournierella massiliensis. Taxonomy (GTDB): domain Bacteria; phylum Bacillota; class Clostridia; order Oscillospirales; family Ruminococcaceae; genus Allofournierella; species Allofournierella massiliensis. The sequence continues at coordinate 98,032 of NZ_SLUM01000004.1, read as the reverse complement.
AGTCCACACCGCCCACCCTGCTCAAAAACCCCTGGTTTGTGCGCCCCTTCGAGATGTTTGTGGACATGTACGGCCTGCCCAGCTACGGCGAGATGGACATCACCGCCTTTGTGGCCATCACCTTCACGGTGCTGTTCGGCATCATGTTCGGTGACCTGGGGCAGGGCGCGGTGCTGGCCATCGGCGGCTTCGCGCTGTGGAAGTGGAAAAAGATCGGTCTGGCCCGGCTGGTGGTGCCCTGCGGCATCTCCAGTATGGTGTTCGGTTTCCTGTTCGGCTCGGTGTTCGGCTTTGAAGAGGCCCTGAACCCGGTATACGAGGCCCTCGGCTGGAGCGGCAAGCCCATCAGCTGGTGGCCCGGCGCCCCCCATTCCGTGCTGGACACCGCCGCCATCAATCCCATTCTGATCTGCGCCATCTTCATCGGCGTGGCCATGGTGTTCCTGGCCATGCTGCTGCATGTGTATGCGGCAGTGCGCAAAAAGCACTGGGGCGAGGCGATCTTCTCCAACAACGGCCTTGTGGGCATGCTGGTATACGCCGCCGGCGTTTCGCTGGTGAGCGGCTTCATGAAGGGCCCCGTCTTCCTGCCAAGCGGCGTGGCGCTGGTCATTCTGGTGGCGGGCCTTGTGGTGCTCTTCTTCCAGGAGGTGCTCATCGGTCTGGTGGACCACCACCCCCACTGGAAACCGGAAAGCTGGGCCGACTACTGCATGCAGAATGTGTTTGAACTGCTGGAATATGTGCTGAGCTATTTCAGCAACACGGTATCCTTTTTGCGTGTGGGCGCCTTCGTGTTCGTGCACGCGGCCATGATGATGGCCATCTTCAGCCTGGCGGGCGACCCGCCCAACATGATCGTGGTGGTGCTGGGCAATGCCCTCATCATTGCGCTGGAGGGCCTGCTGTCCGGCATTCAGGGCCTGCGCCTTGAATTTTACGAAATGTTCAGCCGCTGCTACGAGGGCGGCGGCCACCCCTTCCGGGGCGTGGACCTGACCAAAAAGGCGCAGCAGGGCTGATCGCCCGCCGCCTTTGAGATAGTTATTTGGAGGTAATGATTTATGAATCCCGTAATCACCGCTCTGCTCGTTCTGCTGCCCCTGGCCCTGATCATGGGCTGCGCCGCTTATCTGGCCAAACGCTCTGCTGCCGGTATGCCGGTGAAGCGCACCCTGGCCATCAACCTGAGCTGTTTTCTGGTTGTGATGCTGATTGCCGGCTGCTTCGCCTTTGCGGTCAGCGCTGAGGACGCCGCCACTACCACCGCCGCGATGACCGCTGCGGAAAAGGCCGCCAGCAACGAGAGCATGGGCCTTGGCCTGCTGGCCGCTGCGCTGGTTACCGGCCTTGCCGGCATCGGCGGCGGTCTGGCCGTTGCCGCCGGCGCTCCCGCCGCCATCGCCGCCGCCAGCGAAGATCCCAAGAGCTTCGGTAAGAGCCTGATCTTCGTTGCTCTGGGCGAATCCATCGCCCTGTACGGCGTGGTTATCTCGATCCTGATCCTGAACAAGCTGGTCTGACCCGGCGGTTTTGTAACCCGAAGGGAGGGCAGACCATGCGGTTTTATCTGATCAGCGACAATACCGATACCCAGACCGGCATGCGGCTGGCGGGCATCGAGGGCGTGGTAGCCCATCAGGCCGACGAGGTGAGCGCCGCGCTGGAGCATGCGCTGGCCCAGCCGGACGTGGGCATGATTCTGGTAACAGAAAAAATTGCCGACGATTTTGAGGCCATTGTGAACGAGGCCAAACAGGCCCCGGACGCCCCGCTGATTCTTGCCATTCCGGACCGGCACGGCTCGGCCCTGGGCAAGGATCGCATCACCCGCTATGTGCGGGAGGCCATCGGCGTAAAGATTTAACCCGATGACCGCAAACCAACCAAAAGAGGTGTAAGCCATGATCGACGAAAACGAGCGGGCCGCGCAGTTTCTGCAGGCCATTCAGCGGGACGCCGAACACCGGCGCAGCGAGATCGTGAAGGCCATCGACGCCGAGACCGCCGCCGAGCTGGAAAAGAAGCGAACCGAGGCGGAAAAGAAGGCCGCCCGCATGGAGGAATACGAGACCCAGCGCGCCACCGAGAACGCCAACCGGCTGCTTTCGCAGAGCGTGCTGGATGCCGGGGCGGAGCTTGCCCGCCGCCGGGGCCAGATCGCAGACGAAGTGTTCGCCGCCTGCGAAAAGGAGATCACGAACTTTGTGAGCAGCCCTGATTATGGGCCGTTTTTGAAGGAGAACGCCGCCGGGCTGCTGAAGCTGCTCCGGTGCGACGCGGCCCAGTTCTTTGCCCGGCCCCAGGATCTGGAGCTGGCCCGGCAGAACCTGCCCGCCGACTGCACCGTGGAGGCGGACGCGACCATCCGCCTGGGCGGGCTGCGGGCCCGTGCGGGCAGCACCGAGGCGGATGACACGCTGGACATCCGCATGGAAAACCAGAAGGACTGGTTCCTGCGCTCCTGCGGCATGTCCATTGCGCTGGAACAGTTGTGAGGTGAAGGGAATTGGCAGAAAATCTCATTTATAGCATCAACGGCCCGGTTGTGACCGTGCGGGGCAAGACCGGCTTCTCCATGATGGAGATGGTGTATGTGGGCGAGGCCCGGCTGGTGGGCGAGGTAATCCGCTTAAGCGAGGACGCCGCCACCATTCAGGTATACGAGGAGACCGGCGGCCTTGCCCCCGGCGAGCCGGTTTATTCCACCGGCGGCGCGCTGGCCGTGACCCTTGGCCCCGGCATCCTGCGCAACATCTACGACGGTATCCAGCGCCCGCTGCCCGCTCTGGAAGAGCTGAGCGGGGCCTTCATCGGCCGGGGCTGCTCCGCCCCCGCGCTGGACGAGACCGCCCGCTGGGAGGTGACGGTGCTGGCAAAGCCCGGCGACCGGCTCACCCCCGGCCAGATCTACGCCACCTGCCCCGAGACCCCCGCCATCGAGCACCGGTGCATGGTACCGCCCAACGTATCCGGCACCGTGACCTGGGTGGCTCCAAACGGCAGCTACACCGTGAATGACACGGTGGTAAAGCTCACCGACGACCGGGGCAACGAGCGGGTGCTGACTCTGTGCCAGAAATGGCCCATCCGAATCCCCCGCCCGGTATCCCGCCGAATGCCCGCCCAGCGGCCGCTGATCACCGGCATGCGCGTGGTGGACACCATGTTCCCCATCGCCAAGGGCGGCGCGGCAGCCATTCCCGGCGGCTTCGGCACCGGCAAGACCATGACCCAGCACCAGCTGGCCAAATGGTGCGACGCGGACATTATCATCTATGTGGGCTGCGGCGAACGCGGCAACGAGATGACCCAGGCGCTGACCGAGTTCAGCGAGCTGATCGACCCCAAGACCGGCCGGCCTCTGACCGACCGCACCGTGCTGATTGCCAACACCTCCAACATGCCGGTGGCCGCCCGTGAGGCGTCCATCTACACCGGCATCACGCTGGCGGAATATTACCGGGACATGGGCTACCATGCCGCCATGATGGCCGACTCCACCTCCCGCTGGGCCGAGGCTCTGCGCGAGATCAGCGGCCGTCTGGAGGAGATGCCCGCCGACGAGGGCTACCCTGCTTATCTGCCCAGCCGTCTGGCCCAGTTCTACGAACGGGCCGGCTATGCACAGGCGCTGTGCGGCCAGGAAGGCTCGGTAACCGTAATCGGCGCGGTCAGCCCCCAGGGCTCCGACTTCTCGGAGCCGGTGACCCAGAACACCAAGCGGTTCACCCGCTGCTTCTGGGCGCTGGACAAGGCCCTGGCCTACGCCCGCCACTACCCGGCCATCAACTGGAACACCAGCTACAGCGAATATCTGGGCGATCTGTCCCCCTGGTACTACGACAATGTGGGCCCGGACTTCATGCAGTGCCGCGAGCGCATTGCCGGCCTGCTGCTGCAGGAGACCAGCCTGATGGAGATCGTGAAGCTGATCGGCTCCGACGTTCTGCCGGATGACCAGAAGCTGATCATTGAAATCGCCCGCGTTATCCGCGTGGGCTTTTTGCAGCAGAACTTCTTCCACGATCAGGACACCTATGTGAGCCTGGAAAAGCAGCTGAAGATGATGCGGGTGATTCTGCATCTGTACGAAAAGAGCCAGGTGCTGGTGGCAAAGCAGGTGCCCATGAGCCGGGTACTGCGCACCGGCCTGTTCGGCAAGCTGGTCAAGATGAAGTACGACATTCCCAACGACCATCTGGAGCTTTTCGACGATTATACCGCCGAGATCGATCAGAAGATCGGCGAACTCATGCGCCCATGACCGGCGCCGGAAAGGAGAGATTTGTACCATGCTCTTAGAGTATGTTGGCCTCAGCCAGATCAACGGCTCGCTGGTGATTCTGGATGGGGTGAAAAACGCCAGCTACGACGAGATGGTGGTGCTGCGCCTTGACGACGGCAGCCAGCGCATCGGCCGCATCGTGATGATCGAGGGCGAAAAATGCGTGATTCAGGTATTTGAGGGAACCACCGGGTTCTCGCTTTCCAACACCCGCACCACCCTGACCGGCCATCCCATGCAGGTGGACCTGAGCCCGGAGCTTCTGGGCCGCACGCTGGATGGTCTGGGCCGCCCCATCGACGGCCTGGGCGCCATCTACCCGGAATGCCGCCGGGACGTGAACGGCGCGCCCATCAACCCGGTGAGCCGGGTCTATCCCCGCAACTACATCTGCACCGGCATTTCCGCCATTGACGCGCTGACCACCCTGATCCGCGGCCAGAAGCTGCCCATCTTTTCCGGATCCGGCATGCGCCACAACGAGCTGGCGGTGCAGATCGTGAAGCAGGCCAACGTATCCGACGGCGAGGATTTTGCCATTGTGTTCGCGGCCATGGGTGTAAAGAACGACGTGGCGGATTATTTCAAGAGCTCCTTCGAGGCCGCCAACGTGATGGACCGGGTGGTCATGCTGCTGAATCTGGCGGGCGACCCCATCGTGGAACGTATCATCACCCCCAAAGCAGCGCTGACCATTGCCGAGTATCTGGCCTTTGATCTGGGCAAGAACATTCTGGTCATTCTCACCGACATGACCAGCTACTGCGAAGCCCTGCGGGAGTTCTCCTCCTCCAAGGGCGAGATTCCCGGCCGTAAGGGTTACCCCGGCTACCTGTATTCCGATCTGGCCAGCCTGTACGAACGGGCGGGCATCGTGAAGGGCAAGAAGGGTTCCGTGACCCAGATTCCCATTCTGACCATGCCCAACGACGACATTACCCATCCCATTCCGGACCTGACCGGATACATCACCGAGGGCCAGATCGTGTTGGATCGCAATCTGGACGCCACCGGCGTGTATCCGCCCATCAGCGTGCTGCCCAGCCTGTCCCGTCTGATGAAGGACGGCATCGGCAAGGGCTACACCCGCGAGGATCACAACCCACTGGCCAACCAGCTGTTCGCCACCTATGCCCGGGTGCAGGACGCCAAAGCACTGGCCAGCGTCATCGGCGAGGAGGAGCTTTCGCCCAGCGACAAGCGGGTGATGGAGTTCGGCCGCGCCTTTGAGGAAAAATTCGTGGGTCAGGGCAACACCAGCCGGACCATTGAGGAGACGCTGGATCTTGGCTGGGAACTGCTGAGCATGCTGCCCAAGGAAGAGCTGGATCGTGTGGATCAGGTATTGCTGGACCACTACTACAAGCCCAAGACCGACCCGAAGCAGCGGGAGCTGGGGCTGCGCCGCGCTTTCCACGACGACGCCGAGTAACCGGGCAAATACACCGAGAAAGGAGGCCGCGTTTTGGCACAGCAGATATTCCCCACAAAAAGCAACCTGATGGCGCAGCAGAAAAGCCTTGCGCTGGCCAGCCAGGGCTATGAGCTGATGGACCGCAAGCGCAACATTCTGGTGCGCGAGATGATGCAGCTCATCGACCGGGCCGCCGCCATTCAGGATCAGATCGCCGCGGCCTATGCGGAGGCTTATGCTGCTTTGCAGCTGGCCAATGTGACGCTGGGCGTGGTATTGGGTTTTGCGCACACGGTGCCAGTGGAAAACGGCCTTTCGCTGGACTGGCGAAGCGTGATGGGTGTGGAGCTGCCCATGGTGAAGCTGGAGGAGACCGCACCCCAGAGCCTGTATTATGGTCTGGGCGGAACCAACAGCCAGCTGGACGAGGCATACCGCAAGTTCTGCCAGGTGAAGCGGCTCACGGTGGAGCTGGCCGAGGTGGAGAGCAGCGTATACCGTCTGGCACAGGCCATTCAGAAAACCCAGAAGCGGGCCAACGCCCTGAGCAACATCATGATTCCTCAGTTCAATTCCAACATCAAGTACATCACCGAAGTGCTGGAAGAAAAGGAACGCGAGGATTTCTCCCGCCTCAAAGTAATCAAATCTTCTTTTTAGCGGACTCGACCGGTAGCGGGGGGCGGTACGTTGACCGGTACGCACCGGATTTTCCTCAGCGAAATACGCCAGCTGCCTTTGGCGGACCCGACCGTTGGCGGGGGCGGCACGGCAATCGATACGCGCCGGATTTTTTTGGCGGACTCGACCGTTAGCGGAGTGCGGTACGGTAACTGGTACGCACCGGATTTTCCTCAGCAACGTACGCTAGCCCCCATGGGGCGTGCCCGACCATTGACAGAATGTGCTACCCGATATATGCCGGGTAAGTCTCAGCAAAATAATGCTAACTGCCTTTGGCGTGCTCTGCTGGTTCTTTGCCGGGTTCCAAGGGTTTGAAACAAAATCCCTTTTCCCCTGCCGGGATCGCAATCCAGTTCGTTGAATCAGGAGAAGAATTTACAGTTAGTGTTTAAACGCACACCTGCACCTCGCTCTTTGGGGCGGGGTGCTTCTTTGTGTGTGTGAATCTTTTTGGGAATCTTCTTGGGTATCTTATTGGGAATCTTATATTGCTCTTCCGGTTTCGTCACTTCCAAGCAACGCATCCGGCGGTTGGTAGAATCGAAACTGTTGTTTCCATGTTTCAAATCTGCAACATGGAAATAACGCAACGGGCACAGGGGGTTCGGCATGGAACGCACGGGTGTTTTCCTCCTTCGTTTTTCTGTAAAATTTCCGGGAACAAACAGGCAGAAAAAAACCGGCGGCGCATGGCAAAACCAAGCCATACACCGTCGGTTTTCTGTTTGTTCCAGTTTACAGTATAGCACAGGAAGAACCGGGCTTTCCAAGGGTCAAAACAAGGTTTTATCCGGGCTTTTCGACGAAAATTCGGGTAAACTACACTGCAATCAGCCTGCCCCGGTCGAGTCCGTAAACGGGTGTTCACGTACCCGTAAACGTCCCGCACCCCGTCAACGGTCGAGTCCGCTAAAAATGGGTGTTCGCGTACGTCGCTGAGGAAAATCCGGTGCGTACCGGTTACTGTACCGCTCCCCGCTGCCGGTCGAGTCCGTCAAAAAAATCCGGTGCGTACCCGTAAACGTACCGCTCCCCGCCAACGGTCGAGTTGTTAAAAAAACCAGGAGGGGAGCCAGCGGGCGGAGAGAATCCAGCTTTCCGATACCGGGATACCGGTCACTGCCGGGTAGAACCAGAGGAACACCACCGCCGCCGCAATCAGGATTCCCAGCGCCAGCCGCCGTGCCAGCCGGGGCTGATCCCGATCCAGCTTCGCCAGCATCAGAACCAGCGCCGCCACCGCAAACCACAGGCTGGGGAAATAATGATACAGGAAGGTGCACCGGGTCACCAGTACCCAGGGCAGCAGCTGCGCCAGATACAGCACCAGCACACTCCCCTGCGCCCGGCATGCCCGGCCGCTGATCTGCCGCCAGGCCAGCACGCACAGCCCGGCCAGCGCCGCCCACCACACGATGGGATTTCCCATACCCGCAATGGTCCCCCGCATCCCCGCAGGCAGCCCACTGGCGGAATAATACCATACAGGACGTAATAAGAACGGCCAGGTATACCAATTGGATTCATACGGATGAGTGCTCTTCAGCTGGCTGTGGTAGTTGAACATGGTCAGCTGACACTGCCACCACTCGCCCAGGCTGAATCCACCTTCCCGCCACCAGTATGGCAGATAGGCCGCAATGTAGATGATCAGCGGGATCAGCACAAAGAACAGCACGCCGCCCACAAGAGCCACGGTCAGTTCCCGGCCGAAGTTCGGCTTCTTCTGCCGCCAGCGGGCCCACAGCACACCGAAATACAGCACCGCCAGCCCGGCTCCGGCGTAGATTCCGGTCCACTTGCTGGCCGCGCCCAGCCCGAAGGCCACGCCTGCCAGCGCCATGGGCAGGATGCTTTGATCCACACCCTTTTCCAGCACGCTCTGGCAATACCACAGCATGAAATAGGCCCCCAGCAGGATGAAGAAGGTGCCGTAAATATCAATGGTGGCAATTCGGCTCTGGGCATAACGCATCAAATCCAGCCCGGCCAACAGGGCCGCAAAGCCCGCCCACCAGGGCGACCGGGTGAGCCGCCGCACAAAGAGGTACAGCACCGGCACCAGAGCGATGCCGAACAGCGCCCCCGCCACACGCCAGCCAAAGCCGGTCATGCCGAATACCGCGATGCCCAGCATGATGAACACCTTGCCCAGCGGCGGGTGGGTGGTCTCATACACCGGCATGCCGTGCAGATGCTCATAGGCAGTGCGGCCATGGTAGATCTCATCGAAATACATGCTGTTTTTGTAGCTGATGGTATCCGGCACCTGGGTCTGTTCGTCGAACAGAGCCCCGCTTTCGCCGGTAACGGGCAGGCACTCGCCCGCGTCGTTTTTAAAGGCCAGCTCCATCACACTGGCGTCGGTGAGGGTGATGGTGTAGCTCTCGTTGGCGGTGACCGGGAGGGACAGCCAGTGGAACACATTGCCGTAATCCAGAGACTGATTCACCAGCTCGGTGCCCCGGCTGTCGGTCACAATCAGCTGCCCGTTCCAGTTAATCTCCGGATAAATCCACAGGCTGGTCGCCTCTCCCTCCACCTGCACGGTGTATGTTTTGGTGCCCTGCACCACCTCCGGGTTCTGGGGCGCGGTAAAATCGCCCAGATTGGTCAAACTTACCACCGCCACCAGCAGGGTGCCGCCCAGCAGCCAGAGCAGCTCCGACCGGCTCCAGCGGGGCTGGGGTGCAGGCGGGGCCAGCGTCGGTACAGGAGACGCCTGCAACGGGCAGACCTTACCGCCCCGGCACAGCCGCAGGCAGGCCAGCCAGACCATCACGGTGCCTGCCAGATTGGCAAGGCTTACGATGGCGATCATCACGCGGGCGGTATCGCTGGTGAGGAACTGATCCTCGGTGCCGTTGGCTGCCAGAACCAGCGCCAGGTTCAAAAGGGTGGACATGCTGAGCACCGCCGTGCCTGCCAGCAGCCTGCGATCCGCCCAGCGGGCCACTGCCGCCAGCAGCAGCGCCAGCGCCGGAATCAGATACCGCTCGTGCATCCGGTGGCTCAAACAGAAGATAGCCGCGCCGTAAAAGCCCGCCAGCAGCATGGGGCAGAACCGGCCGCTGCGCACGCTCACCCAGGCCAGATACAGCATGGCCACAGTGGCAATCAGAATGCCCACACTGCCCAGCATCTGCCAGGTGATGGGCGTGCCGAACACGCCCTCGGTCTGCATGGTCCAGTTGCCGCCCAGCAGGGTGATCAGATTAAAGCCGTTCACACTGGCATAAGGGTAGCTGGACACGGTGCCGGTGTATTTTTCCACCAGCCAGTCCATGGGCTGGTCGCTCCAGAAGGGCAGCGCGCAGACCAGCACCACCGCCACGGCAGCCACAGCACCCAAAACAGCACGGCCCACGGTTCTGCCACGCTCAGCGGCCGGGCCGGTGAACAGCGGCAGCGCAAAGCAGACAGCCAGCACCGGCCCGAACAGCAAAGCCTGGGGCTTCAGAGCCAGCGCAAGGCCGTAAAGCAGAGCAGCCGGCAGGTATTTTTTATTGCTCAGCAGCCAGAACACACCCACCAGACAGAGGGCGGGCACGCTGTCCACCTGCTTCCAGACAGCGGTATCGTACAAAAAGGCCGGGCAGAAGGCGGTGAGAGCTGCAATGAGCATGGCCCGCTTTTCGTCCAGACGGGTGCGGGCGATGTGCCAGACCAGAGCGGTGAGCCCCACATCGCACAGAATAGGCACACTGCTGAGCAGCAGCACAAACGCCTTGCCGCTCACATCCATGCCCAGAAGTTTGCCCAGGCTGCCCAGTATCCAGAGTACCAGCATGTAGCCGGGTGGATAGTCCGCAAAATAATCCGGGGAATAAAACTGGCCCGGCCCCAGATCCGCCAGCCGCTGGGCCCATGCAGTAAAGCAGGCCACGTCGGTGGAATAGCCCTCGGTCACAAGGGCAAGGCCAAAGCGCAGCACACCGGCGCACACAAGCAGCACCAGCAGCGCGGCAGGCAGCCGCCGGGCGCGTTTGGGGGCATATAATTTGGCGTTTGCCATGATCTCTCTCCTTTGCACACACGCGGCCGCGCCGCGCAGGAATGGCCCACACAAAAGGTGGGCACTCTTATGTTCAGTATAGCCAAAACCTGCCATCCATTGCAAGGGGAAGGGTGTGGTTTTCCTGTGAAAGGGTGTGGTTTTCCTGTGAAAACGAAAAAAGGGCACAGAAAAGCCGGATGCGGTGAACGCTTCACCACACCCGGCAAAATGTCTGATTGAGCGAATCCACCCCTTTTTAGGGCCCTTTTGCATACAATCCGTATAATTCAGACGTAATATTACAGATTATCAGCAGCCGCATCCGCTAAAAAGGGTGCCGGCATACTTTGCTGATAAAAAACCGGTGCGTACCGGAAAACATACCGCACCCCGTCAACGGTCGAGTCCGCCAAAAAGGCAGTTTACGTATATCGCTGAGGAAAATCCGGTGCGTACCGGAAACCGTACCGCACTCCGTCAACGGTCGAGTCCGCCAAAAAGGCAGTCTGCGTATATCGCTGAGGAAAACCCGGTGCGTACTTGTAAACGTACCGCGCCCCGCTGCCGGTCGAGTCCGTTAAAAAATCAGGAGAGTTTGGAGACCTTGGGGCCCTGAGCGGTGTCCTCCACCTGCCAGCCCATCTCGGTGATCTGGGCGCGCAGCGCATCGGCAGTACCCCAGTCCTTGGCCTTCTTGGCAGCGGCGCGGCGCTCCACCAGCTCCATCACCTCGGCGGGCACTTCATTGGTCTTGCGGTTGTACAGCAGACCCAGCACGCCGGTCAGCTCGTCGAATACCTCGGCAGCCTTGGTCAGCGCAGCCTTGGACGCTTCCTTGCCCTGGGTGTTGATCTCCTTCACCAGCTCAAAGATGGCGGCCAGCGCATCCGGAGTATTCAAATCGTCATCCATGGCGGTGTTGAACTTGGCCTTGGCAGCATCAGCCTTCTCCACCAGCGCATCGCTGCCGGTCTCGGCGGCGTTCTTGATGAGGAAATCCAGATTCTCGCGGCAGGTGTACAGGCGCTCCAGACTGGCCTTGCAGGACTGGATCAGCTCCACGGTGTAATTCAGAGGCATGCGGTAACCGGCGGTGAGCAGGAAATAACGGATGGGCTCGTAGCCATAAGCGTCGGCAATCTCACGCACGGTGAAGAAGTTGTTGGCGCTCTTGCTCATCTTGTGGTTGTCGATGTTCAAAAAGCCGTTGTGCATCCAGTAGCGGCTGAAGGTGCAGCCGTTGGCGCACTCGGACTGAGCAATCTCGTTCTCGTGATGGGGGAAGATCAGATCCTGACCGCCGCAGTGCAGGTCGATGGTGTTGCCCAGATGCTTGCGGGCCATGGCGCTGCATTCGATGTGCCAGCCGGGCCGGCCGGGGCCGTAGGGGCTTTCCCAGGCAGGCTCGCCGGGCTTGGCAGCCTTCCAGACCGCGAAATCCGCCGGATCCTCTTTCAGATCGTCGTCCATCTGGCTGCGCAGCTCACGGTTGCCGCTCTCCAGATCCTCCAGATTCAGGTGGCTCAGCTTGCCGTACTCCTTGAACTTCTTGGCCCGGAAATACACGTCGCCGTTCTTGGCCACATAACCGTAGCCCTTTTCGATAATGTCGGCCACGATGCCCAGAATCTCTTCGATGTGCTCGGTGGCGCGGGGACGCACGGTGGGAGCCAGCACGTTCAGGCCCTCGCTGTCCTTGATATACTCGGCCTCATAACGGCGGGCGACCTCCTGCATGGGTACGCCCTCCTCCTGGCCCTTCTTGATCAGCTTGTCGTCAATATCGGTGATGTTGGAAACATAGATCACCTTGTTGCCCTGATACTCCAGATACCGGCGCAGGGTGTCGAACACCACCATGGGCCGGGCGTTGCCGATGTGGATGAATTTGTACACGGTGGGGCCGCACACATAAATGCGGTACTCGCCGGGCTTCTGAGGAACGAACTCCTCTTTTTTACGGGTGAGGGTGTTGAAGATCTGCATGAAGATTTGCACTCCTTAATCTTGCTCGGGCGGCAATGGCACCCGAACGCTTTCGGTTTTAAGAACTTGCTCTTATTATACCCTCTTTCCCCTGCCCGCGCAAGGCGTTGCGGCATTCCCGCCCTCCCCGTGCAAAAGAAAAAACGCCTCCCTGATCCGCCGGGCGGATCGGGAGGCATTGTGTTTTATGACAAGGGAAAAACGCAGCTTACAGCCACTTTTTCCAGCGGGCCAGAAATCCTGCGCCCAGAGTTGCCAGAACGGCGATGGCCAGCACGATCACGAACCCGAAGGGATTCTCTTCAAAGGGCACATGCACGTTCATGCCCCACAGGCTGGACACAATGGTGGGCACCGTGAGGATAATGGTCACGGCGGCCAGCAGCTTCATCACGATGTTCAGGTTGTTGGAAATCACGGAAGCAAAGGCATCCATGGTGCCGGACAGAATGTCCCGGTAGATGCTGCTCATCTCCATGGCCTGCTTGTTCTCGATGATTACATCCTCCAAAAGATCGGTATCCTCGGGGAAATCCCGCACAAAGTCCATGCGCAGCAGCTTCTCCAGAACGATCTCGTTGCCCTTCAGGGAGGTGGAGAAGTACACCAGGCTCTTTTCCAGGCCCAGCATCTGAATGAGCTCCTTGTTCTTCATGCTCTTGTGCAGCTCGTTCTCCACGCGGGTGCTGGCCTTGTCCACCTGACGCAGATAGAACAGGAACAGGCTGGCGTTACGGTAGAGCATCTGCAGAGCCATGCGCTTGCGCTTTTTGGTGCTGCAAGCCTTGACCAGGCCTTCCATGAAGGCGCGGGGCAGCGCGGTCTCCTTCAGAGACACGGTGATGATGTTATCCTCGGTGAGCACGATGCCGAAGGGAATGGTGGAGTATACGAAGCTGTGGCCCTCGGTCTGCACGATGGGGGTATCCACGATGATGAGGATGTGGCCGTTGTCCTCCACCTCAATACGGCTGCGTTCCTCTTCGTCCAGCGCGGCCCGAACCAGATCCGGATCCACATGCAGCTGGGCGCAGACCCGGCCGATTTCCTTCTCGTTGGGGTCACACAGATTGATCCAGGAACCGGGCAGGATCTGATCCTGCTCCAGCATGCGGCCACTGTCGCTCAGATAAATATTCAACATAAAAACACACCTGCTTTCTCAAACGTACCGGCCCGCTGGCCGGCCAGATTTGCGGCGCACGGCATTACAGCCGCCCCCGAAAAGCAGGTTCTCCGCCGATGATTTCAGCGCAGAATGCAGGACAGGGCAGCAAGGCCGGTTCCGCTGATAGTACGATCCACACATCTACTGGGGTCGCCGTCCATGCTGTCATCTCCTTGCATTAAATCTTGTTGCGGGCCCATCGGCCCTCAATTAGTGTATGCCCGCCGGGCGGGTTTGTCAAGCCATAAAACTCCAAAAAACGCCGCTTTTTGGCGCTAGGCCGTAAAAATCGGGTTAAAAGGCCAAAAACGCCCCAAAACGGGCAAATTCGGCCCGGTTTGGGGCAAGGCGGCAGATAAAAAATGCGTTGGGGCAGCCAGCTCCGTTGCCAGCCGCCCCAACGCGGTTTCATGGTTTTTTCTCTCAGCCCATCACATACACGTTCACTTCCTGCACGCCGTTCATCAGCGCCTCAGAGAAGCTGTCGTAATACAGATCCACCAGGCAGCTGCCGTTGAGCAGCGAAGCGCCGGTGTCGGTGGCGATGGCATAGCCGTATACCAGCTTGCCGTCGGTGCTGGTGATGTACAGCTTTGTACCGTACGGGATCAGCGCCGGATTCACGGCCACGGTGCCGCAGTAGAGCCCCAGACCGGAAGCACCGCGCCCGCGGCTGGAACTGTAACCGGTGGCACGGCCGGTGTAAACCGCCGTGTACCCGGTGGGCACACCGTCCACCACTTCAGGGCCTTCCAGCGGCGAAACCGGCGCCCCGGCCTGATAGGCCTTGATGATGGTGTTTTTGGGAGCCACAGTCTGCACCACGCTGATTACCTGGCTGGATTCCACCTGGCCGTCCACCACACGCTCGCGGTGGGTGATCTGGTTGGTGCCCTCATGGCCCTGCTGCACCAGCTGGGTGCGATTCCGGTTCTTGTAGAACAGGCTGGTGTACACATACTCGGTTTCGTAGGGGATGGATTCCTCCACCACGGTATCCCGGTATTCCACCCGGTGCACCTGCACGTTCATACCGTCCTCAATGGCGGTGTGCAGGCTGGGCTCGGTGTAGTCGTGCTCGCCCAGTTCCACACCGCAGGCGGTCAGTGCGTCGCTCACCGTGCCGTTGACCAGCCGCAGGTCGTGGGTCTGGCCATCCGCCGTGACGGTGAGATCCACCGCCCGCTGGATGTTCAGGCTGGCCTGATTGCCGTTGTAGGCAGTGTAGTGCACATCGTCGCCCTCTTCGGCCACGATGCCGCTCAGCTGCATCAGCTTCTGCGGATCGTCCAGATGGGTCATGACCACCTGGCTCGCGCCCTCGGAATCGGTGATGCGCACCAGATGCAGCGCCTGATGCAGGCCGACCAGGGTAAGTGCCAGGCAGCCCGCGGTGATCAGGCAGGCCCAGACCTTGACCGGCACCGCCAGAACCAGGCGGCGCAATTTTTTGATGATCGTAATCATGCAATCTCCTAACGTTCCATGCTGGTGGGCAATAGGGGCCGGAAACCGGCCCGCCGGCGGCCTGGAACATGGGGCCAGACCGCGCCCTGCTTTCAATGACCCTGTTCGCAAACCGCCAGATGCGGCCGTTCCGGGCACTTGTGGCATTGTAGCAAAAGCGGGGCGGGGCCGTCAAACAGGAAAGCTCCGCCGTTTTTTGCCGCATGCTTTCAAATTTTGCCGAAATATATTTGCGGTTCACCGGTTCTTTTAAAATCCTCGCTTTTTCGGCCTTTTTCTTAAGATTTCTTAAGATTCAAAACGATTGTATCAATATCACCACCTTTTGTACAACACCGAACACCTTCACCGCTCACAGAATCCTCTGCCTCGATTTTGTACATCTTCTACAATTTTTATTCCATCTTGGGCAATTTGTCCGGTAATGAAAATTGTTCGCATTTTCATTCTTTTCCTCCGTTTTCCGTTTCTTCACCGGGTTCTTCCGGCCGAAATTGCCGCCCTTTTCACCCTGTTTTTTCTCCGGGTTTCAGGTGCCCTGTTTCGGATTGTACGCCCTGCCCACCGGCGCATTTTGCCGAAGCGCGCCCTCCTCTTCCGTTTCGCTCTTTTTCCTCTTCCTCCGGCTCTTTTCCCCTGCCGGATTTGTCCCTATATAATGTAATATAAAGAAAGGGCGGCCCGACCAGTCAGACCGCCCCTCTTCTATTTACAAACCAATCGCCGCGCTCAGCCGGCAAACATCCCCAGCAGAGAGTAGCACACCAGCCCTGCGGCTCCGCAGCTTACCATCACCACAATGGGGTTCGGCTTTTTCCACCGCATCACCGCAAAGGCCGCCGCAAACAAAATGGTCGCAACCCAGTCCACATTCTGCTCCAGCCCGCCGGGCAGCACCGCCTGCACCAGCAGGCTCACACCGGCGCTGGCGATCATGGCCACCACCGCGGGACGCAGCCCTGCCAGCGCCCCCTGCATGAGCTTGAGGGAGCGGTACCGGTAATACAGCCAGGCCAGCACCGTAACGATCACACAGGCCGGCGCCACGCAGCCCAGAGTGGCCACCACCGAGCCCGGAATCCCGGCGATCTGCATGCCCACAAAGCTGGCCGAGTTGACCGCGATGGGCCCTGGCGTCATCTGGGAAATGGTCACAATGTCGGTAAACTGGGTGGGGGTAAGCCAGGAGTGCAGCTCCACCACCTGCTGACGGATCAGCGGCATGGCCGCGTAGCCGCCGCCAAAGCTGAACAGACCAATCTGGAAAAAGCTCACAAACAGCTGCCAGTAGATCATTTGCTCTCCTTCCCCCTCTCTTTGCGGAGCCGCAGGGTATCCACCATGCCGATGCAGCCACAGGCCAGCACCAGCGGGGCCGCGCCCACGCCCAGCATGGACGCCACAAAGCACACCGCCAGCAGCACCATCCAGATGGCCCGGCGCTGCTGCCACAGGGTCTGCGCCATCACCAGCACCACATCAAAAATCACCGCGACGACACCCGCCGCCATGCCCTGCATCACCATGCTCACCGCCAAATTGGAACGGAACGCCTCGTAAAACAGGGAAATCACCGACAGAATCACCATGGGCGGCAGCACCGTGCCCAGCACCGTGATCAGCGCGCCCACCACACCGGCAATCCGGTAGCCCACCAGAATCGCCGCGTTTACCGCAATGGCCCCCGGGGCCGACTGGGCAATCGCCGTCAGATCCATCATCTCGTTCTCGCTCAGCCAGTGATATTTTTCCACAAAGGTCTTGCGCATCAGGGGAATGATCACATATCCCCCGCCAAAGGTGAATGCGCTCAGCTTCAGCGACGAGAAAAACAAAACGCCCAGCATCTTTCCATCTCGCATTCTTTCCTCCTCCTTCCGCACACCAGTATAACACTTGCTTTTTAATGAGTAAAATTATATTATTTTATTGAAATCATAACTATTCACTTATAAAAGTAAAAAACAGGAGGAAATCCCCATGACGCTGCGGCACATCCGCATTTTCTGGGAGGTCTGCCAGCAGGGCAACAGCATCACCCGGGCAGCCCATTCCCTGTACATGACCCAGCCCGCGGTGAGCCAGGCCATCCGGGAGCTGGAGGAGCACTATGGTCTGCGGCTGTTCGAGCGGTATTCCCGCCGGCTTTACATCACCCCCGCCGGGCAGCGGCTGTATCAGCATGCGGGCCAGCTGCTGCAGCAGGTGGAGCGGATGGAAAAAAGCCTGCAAAGCGACGAGGACGGCGGCCCGCTGCGGGTGGGCGCCACCGTGACCATCGGCTCCCAGTTTCTTCCCTGCTATGTGGACGCCTTCCACAGCCTTCACCCTCAGACAAGGGTACAGGTGCGGGTGAACCCGGGCGACACGCTGGAGCAACAGCTTCTGCACAACCAGCTGGATCTGGCCCTGATCGAGAGCGGCGTAAGCGCCCCGGAGCTGCTGGCTGAGGCCTATCTGGAGGACACGCTGATCGCCGTGTGCGCCCCGGGCCGCCCCTTTGCCAGCGGCCAGACCGTGACGCTGGAGCAGCTGCGCGGCCAGAATTTCCTGCTGCGGGAAAAGGGCAGCGCCGCCCGCAAGGCCTTTGATGCCGCCGCCCTTGCCGCCGGTCTTTCGGTGGAGCCGGCCTGGGAAGCCACCAGCACCACCGCGCTTGTGAATGCCGCCGTGCACGGGCTGGGCATCGCGGTGCTGCCCCGGCACATGCTGCTCGGCCCGCTGGAGCGGGGGATTATCGCCGCCTTTCAGGTGCCGGAACTGGACCTGCGCCGCCGGTACTGGATTGTGTATCACAAGGACAAATTTCTCACCACTGCCGCCCGGGATTTCATCGCCCTGTGCAAAAGCTACGAGCAGGAGCACCCCGCCCCACATTATAATGGGCTGTATTGACCTTTTCCCGCCCCTTGACAGAAGCTTTCCAAACGAGTATACTTTATAAAGTTAAAATGCTGAGATGGAGACAGCGCACCGCACCCCTGGGTACAGAGAGAAGGTTCACCGGCTGAAAGGCCTTCCGAACAGAGCGGTGCGAATTCCCTCCGGAGCAGTTCGTGCCAACGGGCCTTTTGCGGCCTCAGTAGTGCGGAACGGTTCGCCCCGTTACCGGCGCCGAAAGTGCCGTCGCTTTTTGCGGCGGAATATGGGTGGTACCACGGAGTTTACAGCTTCGTCCCGTTGTGTTGCGGGGCGGGGCTGTTCTTTTTTATCATCGAAAATGAGGTGTATTATGGAAGCAAAGATCAATGCTCTGAAAGAGCAGATGGAGATTTCGCTTGGCGCTGTGCAGTCTCAGGAAGAGCTGGCCGAATTCTGGCAGGCTTACCTGGGCAAAAAGGGCAGCATCGCCGGGCTGATGAAGGAGCTGGGCAAGGTTTCCGCTGAGGAACGCCCCGCCATGGGCAAGGTAATCAACCAGTTCAAGGCCTACGCCGAGCAGCGTTATCAGGAAGTGCGCGCCGAGATGGACCAGAAGGAACTGCAGGCCCGCAACAAGAACGAGCAGGTGGATATCACCATGCCCGCTGTGAAGCGGCCCATGGGCTCGCTGCATCCCATCACCATCGTGAAGGACCAGATGGTGGACGTGTTCGCCGGTATGGGCTTTGAAATCTACGAAGGCCCCGAAATCGAGGACGACGACCACAACTTCACCCGGCTGAACGTGGCGAAGAACCACCCCGCCCGTGACATGCAGGATACCTTCTATGTGGCCGAGGACATCGTGCTGCGCACCCACACCAGCCCCGGGCAGATCCGCGTAATGGACGCCGAGAAGCCCCCCATCAAGGTGCTGGTACCCGGCCGCGTGTTCCGTTCGGACAGCGACGCCACCCACTCCCCCATGTTCCATCAGATGGAAGGTCTGGTTGTGGACAAGAAGATCACCCTGTGCGATCTGCAGGGCATGCTGGACGAGTTCGTGAAGAAGATCTTCGGCAGCGAGGTCAAGACCCGCCTGCGGCCCAGCTACTTCCCCTTCACCGAACCCAGCGTGGAGGTGGACGTGAGCTGCTTTGAGTGCGGCGGCAAGGGCTGCTCGCTGTGCAAGGGCACCGGCTGGATCGAGGTTCTGGGCGGCGGTATCGTGCACCACAAGGTGCTGGAGAACTGCGGCATCGACCCGAACGAATACTCCGGCCTGGCCTTCGGCATCGGCATCGAGCGTATCGCCATGCTGAAATACGGCATCAACAACATCGGCCTGCTTTATGAGAACGATCTGCGGTTCCTGAAGCAGTTCAAGGACTAAGGAGGCAAACCCATGAAAGTACCATTCAGCTGGCTGAAGGAATATGTAGACATTGACGTGACTGCCCAGGAGCTGGAGGAAAAGCTCTTCAGCTGCGGTTTTGAGGTAGAAGAACTGATCCCCGTGGGCAAGGATATCTCCGGCGTGGTGGTCGGCCATGTGGTGGAGTGCGAGAAGATTCCGGACACCCATCTGTCCCTGTGCAAGGTGGACGCTGGCACCGGCGAGCTGCTGCAGATCTGCTGCGGCGCCGACAATGTGCGCGCCGGGGGCAAGTACCCCTGCGCTCTGGTGGGCGCCACCGTGCTGGCCACCGGCAAGGACCACAAGACCGTGGAAGGCGTTCTGACCATCAAGAAGGGCAAGCTGCGGGGCTACGAGAGCTTCGGCATGCTGTGCAGCGGCGTGGAGCTGGGCCTGAACGACGACCTGTACCCCGGCGCCGATTATTTCGGCCTGCTGGTGCTGCCTGAGGATGCACCCGTTGGCGCGGACGTGAAGCCCCTGCTGGGCATGGACGATTACATCTTCGATATCTCGGTCACCGCCAACCGTGCGGACTGCCAGTCCGTGCTGGGCATTGCCCGCGAGGTGGCCGCTGTGCTGAACAAGCCCCTGAAGATGCCCGCCACCGACTACACCACCAGCGATTACACCTACCCCGGCCTGAACATCACCGTGGAGGCGCTGGACCTGTGCCCCCGTTATCTGGGCCACGGCGTGCGCAACATCACCCCCGGCCAGTCTCCCCAGTGGATGCGCCGTTATCTGGCCCTGTGCGGCCTGCGCAGCATCAGCAACGTGGTGGACATCACCAACTTCGTGATGCTGGAAATCGGCCAGCCCATGCACGCCTTTGACATGTCCACGCTGGAGAGCACCCAGATCATCGTGCGCCGCGCCCGCAACGACGAGTCCATCGTCACCCTGGACGGCAAGGAGTTCCAGCTGAACGACAGCAATCTGGTCATCTGCGATGGCGCAAAGCCCGTTGCACTGGCCGGCATCATGGGCGGTCTGAACAGCGAGATCACCGAGAACACCACCCAGCTGCTGTTCGAGTCCGCCAAGTTCATGCGGGATAACATCCGCAAAACCTCCCGCAGCCTGGGCCAGAGCACCGATGCTTCCAGCCACTACGAGAAGGGCATTTCCGAGTACACCTGCGAGCTGGGCATGGCCCGCGCCCTGCACCTGATTCAGGAGCTGGGCTGCGGCGAAGTAACCGCCAGCGCCTTCGACGTGAGCGCCGGCGCTCCCCGCGAGGGCAAGCGGTTCACCGCCACCATCAGCGGCATCAACCGGATTCTGGGCATTGAGGTACCCGCCGAGGCCATTCTGGACATCCTGCGCCATTTGCAGTTCGAGGTAAAGCAGGACGGCGACGTGCTGGACGTGACCGCGCCCCGCTACCGTGAGGACATTGAGATCGGTGAGCCCGATCTGGCCGAGGAAGTGATTCGTGAATACGGCTATGAGCACATCGTGCCCACCTTCCTGCAGGACTCCAGCGTGACCAACGGCGGCCTGAATCCCGCCCAGCAGCGCCGCGCCAAGCTCAAGCGCACCCTGTGCGGTCAGGGCTACTACGAGATCTCCACTCTGGCCTTCTATGCAGACGCCGATCTGGACGCGCTGCATCTGGCCGAGGACACCCCCGAGCGCCGGGTGATCCGCCTGCTCAACCCCATCACCTCCAACCTGACCATCATGCGGCCCCTGCTGGCCCCCTCCATGCTGAACACCGTGGTGGAGAACCTGAAGAAGGGCAACAACGCCGGCCGGCTGTTTGAGCTGTCCAACGTGTATGCCCCCAGGGAGCTGCCCGTGACCCAGCTGCCGGACGAGATCCCCCACCTGGGCTTCGCAGCCTTCGGCGACGAGGAGGATTTCTTCACCGTGAAGGGCACCATGGAAGCTCTGGCCGAGGCCTTCGGCGTTCGTTTCGACTACGAGCGCGCCGAGGACGTGCCCTACCTGCACCCCGGTATCTCCGCCTACATCCTGTGTGGTGGCAAACGGGTTGGCGTGTTCGGCAAGCTGGCCAATCAGGTAACCGGCGAGCTGAAGCTTCCCAAGGACAGCAAGGCCAACCACAAGATCTTCCTGGGTGAGATTGACTACAACGCCCTGTGCGCTCTGCTGCCCGAGGGCATGCGCTACCAGCCCATTTCCGAGTTTGCCACCGTGACCCGTGACCTGGCTCTGGTGGTGGAAGAGGGCATGGCCTGCGGCACTCTGGTGGATGCCATCCGTTCTGCCTGCAAGCAGGTGGGCGACGTGGAGCTGTTCGACGTGTACCGCAGCGAGCAGATTGGCGAGGGCAAGAAGAGCATGGCCTTCAAGATCTTCTTTGTTCCCACCGACAAGGCCCTCACCCCCAAGGATGTGGACCGCTTCATGAACAAGATTCTGGGCAACCTGAAGCACAAGCTGAACATCGACATGCGCTGATTGTTCCCTTTTGTTCCACCGGTTTGAACCCGGCAGCTTCGCACTGTTTTCGGTGCGAAGCTGCTTTTTGTTTGTGCATTCCCCAAAACCGCTCAAACATGCGTTGCAGCCGTACCGGTCGGCGGCTGCAAGTGCTGCGAACGGTTTTTATTCCACAGAGAAAGAAGATCCTATTTTTGAAAAAACAGGTTTTGTATCGCATTTTCTTTTATGTTCTGGGCCTTCTGATTCTGGCCCTGGGGCTGACCCTGAACACCAAGGCCGGCCTTGGTGTTTCCCCCATCATCTCGGTTTCTTACAGCGTGTCCCAGATTTTTACGCTCAACTTCGGCGACACCACCATGTTCCTCTACTGCGTGTTTGTGCTGGTTCAGCTGATTCTGCACGCCATTCAATGGAAGCAGCATCCGGAGACCAACCAGCGGCTGGTGCTGCTGATGGATGTTCTGCAGATTCCCCTCAGCCTTGTTTTTACCCGTTTTCTGAATCTGTTCGGGGCCTTTTTCCCGGATCTTTCCGCCGGGGCGGCGGGCTGGTCAGACCGGTTTCCCCTTCGCCTTGTGGTGCTGCTGCTGGCGATTCTGTTCACCGGCGTGGGCGCGGCCATGTCGCTTTCCATGCGGATTGTGCCCAACCCGGGCGACGGCATTGTGCAGACCCTCTCGGACTGCGTGCACCGGAGCGTCGGCTTCACCAAAAACTGTTTTGACCTTTGCAACATCACCCTCACCATCCTGTTGGGGCTGCTTCTCACCGGCCATCTGGTGGGCGTGGGGCTGGGCACGGTGCTGGCGGTGATCGGCGTGGGACGTGTCATCGCCCTGTTTCAGCACCTTGCGGGCCGAAAGATTGCCCTTTTCTCCGGCATGGCCGCCTGAGCCTGTTCGTCATGCCACTGCATCATAAAAAACGCCTGCCCGGATTATATTGGCCGGGCAGGCGTTTTGGTATAATATTGCCGGATTCATTCACTCTTGTGCCTGGAGCCACACGGTCACTCCAAGATCTCCGCGGAAAAGCCGCCTTTGTGCCGGTCAGCGGTGAAGCGCACCACCACATCTCCGGGCACCTCCACATCAAAGGCTGAGGTTGGGAGGTCTTCCTGTTCAAACAGAATTTCTCCATCGGCGCTTTCGATCTGGAGCGCGCAGCTGCCCGCATCGGTCTGCACCGTTACATGAAGCGTAGCGGGCTGCGTGGTTGGGTGCAAGGTTCGCTGCTGCCAGCCATCCCATAAAATATAATCCGCCGACCAGCTTTGGGCACTGCTTTTTTCCCAATAGCCGATTTGCAGATTCGCGGAAGATTTCTGAACTCCAATGCCCAGAGCCCCCATCACCTGAAGAAGCAAAACGATCCCCACCAGGATAAGAACCGCCATTTTAAAATTCATTTGTTTTCGCATTCTCTTCCCTCCTGCTTCCGAAATCCGGCCGCCTGTTTGCTCGCAGCAGTCACTTTTATTATAAAAGTCGCCCCGGTTTTTTACAATCCGCAGGCTACCGTCCGCCACCGCTGGTTCTACTGGAAGGCGCTGGAAATCATCATCCAATTGTAGTGCACTATGGATAGCAATACGCCGCTGGAATACTCCGGCAAGTCCACAAACAGTTCCTGCGTTTTCCTTCCGGCCAAAAGTGCGCAGAATGGTCAAGAACGTTGGGGTGGACCATCCCACTTTTGACAAAAAAGCATTGACTCCTGCGCCCTGTTGGTTCCTGTGTTTTTTTCTATTGAGGTGATTTTCATGAAAAAAACGTTCTATCCTTCTGGCCGCGGTTCTGGCCCTGATGCTGGCCGCCTGCTCGGCCCCGGCTTCCAGCACCCCCGCTTCCCGTGCACCGGCTTCTGCCCCGGAATCCTCCAGCGCATCCTCCTCCGCGGCCTCCGCACCTGCATCCTCCGGTGAAGCAACTTCCTCGCCGGAATCCTCCAGTGTCATCCACTTTGATAATTTCTATGTTGCCGAGGCCGACTCTTCCGCCTCGGATTTGGCGGACGCATCTGTCTCCGCGCCGGAACTCGTAACCCCGGATTCCGGCGCCTTCCAGCGTTTTGAAGATGGGCTTGCCGCTCTTGGAATTTCCTATTCCGAGCGTGTCACCATGGATGCAACATACATCGGCGGCGAAGCCGGATACAAATACCAGTGCGATGACTATAAGATCGAGCTGTACCAGTTTGACCCGGAGTCCGACGCATACAAAAAGGCGGAATCCGAAGGTATCGTGACGCTGGGGGGCTTCGGCGATTTTTCGGTCCTCGCCCACGACGGCCTGGTCCTGCTGAACAACGGCTCGCTTCCTCAGGAGGTCATTGATCTGTTCAACTCCTTATAAAACAATCGGAATAGGCCTGGCCGAGTTGCTTTTCCTCCGGGGCCGCGCTAAACCGCTTGCCCAAAACCGGCAACTGTGCTATGCTTAGATCAAATCATAAAGAAAGGGAAAGGTACAGCCGGAATGCGCATTCGCTGAAGATTTCACACAAACAGTATTCTGAACTGCAGAAGGGGTCTTGAACCCTTTGTTTGTGCTGGAACCGGGCGGATGTTGTCGGGCCTTTCCATGTGTTTCGGGGATGGTCTGGAAATATGCGGCATCGCGTGTTTCCAGGCTTTTTTGCGCCCAAATCGCCCTCCAGCGCCTTCTGCAAGGCCAGGGAGGTATTTTTATGTCCAAAATTTTGTTGTCTGCAAGCCACATCGTCCAGTATTTTGGGGAACGGAAAATTCTGGAATTTGAAAAACTCCATGTATCTGAAGGCGACCGAATCGGCATCGTGGGGGCCAACGGTGCAGGCAAAACCACGCTTCTGAACGTCCTGTCCGGGGAACTGATTCCGGACGAGGGAACCGTGATCCGCAAGGTACCGGTGAGCTATTTCCGGCAGTTTCGAAAACAGGTGGAACGGGCAGACCCGCAAAAATGTCGTGAACTGGGGCTTTCGGGAAAGCTTTCCCGGGAACACTTGAGCGGCGGCGAGATGACCCGTCTGGGTCTGGCGGCCATGAAGAGGGATTCCCTCTTAACCTTCGCGGATGAGCCCACCGCCAATCTGGATGCGGAGGGGGTGGAGCTCTGCTGCCGGATGCTGGAGCAGTGCCCCACCCTGTTGCTCATCAGCCACGATCGGGCCGTTCTGGATCGGCTGTGTACCCGCATCATTGAGGTAAGGGACGGGCAGCTTCATTTTTACACAGGTAATTTCACCGCTTACCGCAAGCAGCGGGAGGAAGCTTTCCGGCGGCAGGAATTCGAGTATCAGCAGTACCGCTGCGAAAAAGCCCGACTGAAACAAGCGGCCCGCCAGCGAAATCAGGCCAGCCAAAGCGTTCGAAAAGCCCCCAGCCGCATGGGCAATTCCGAAGCCCGGCTCCACAAACGGGCGGCGGGAGAAAAAATGGAAAAGCTGGACAGCGCCCGGAAAACGCTTTTATCCCGTCTGGAACAGCTGGAAGTAAAAGAAAAACCGCAGGAAAATCCCACGGTTCGAATCGATTTTTCTCTCACAGATCCGCCCGCCAATCGGGAAATCGTCACCGGCAGCCACATCACGTTCCGCTATGGAGATGTTCCGATTTTTGAAAACGCCTCCTTCTCCCTGCCAAAAGGGAGCAAAACCGCTCTGATCGGGCCCAACGGAGCAGGAAAAACCACCCTCATGGAGCTGATTGTGTCCGGTGCGCCGGGAATCCGCCTGGTTCCCAAAGCAAAAATCGGGTACTTCAGGCAAAGTCTGGATGCTCTGGACCCGGACAAAACGGTTTTGGAGAATGTGATGGAAAACTCCGTTCAGAGCGAGGGCACCATGCGTGGAATTCTGGCAAGGCTTTTGATCCGCCGGGAGGATATATTCAAAAAGGCGGGTGTCTTAAGCGGCGGCGAACGGGTCAAGCTGGCCTTTGCCAGGCTGTTTGGCTCCCCTGCCAACCTGCTTTTGCTGGACGAGCCCACGAACTTTCTGGATATGCCCGCCATTGAGGCACTGCAAAAAATGGTGCAGGATTACGAGGGAACCGTTCTGTTTGTCTCCCATGACCGGGCTTTTTCCGATGGCTGCGCCACCCGGATTCTGCGGATTGAAAGCAGAAAGCTCCTTGCTTTTGAGGGTAACCTTACCGCCTGGGAGAAAAAACAGATCGAAACAAAATCGGAAAAGAAAATCGACAAGGCCCTGCTGGAGCTGCGGCTGGCCGAGGTGATTTCGCGGCTGTCGCTTCCAGGCTGTGAGAACAGGGAAGAACTGGAAAAGGAGTTCGCGCGGCTGATTGCGCAGAAAAGGGCGCTTTAAAGGCAGCGACAAACTTTCACACAGGCACCAACGGCAAGTGAAAAGTGAAAAGTGAAGAGTGAAAAAGGAAAAAGCCCGAATGCTGTTGCATTCGGGCTTTTTATGGTGGAGATGGCGGGAATCGAACCCGCGTCCGAAAAGAAGTCCACGAGAGTATCTCCGGGTGCAGTTTGTCTACAACATTTCCTTTGTGCCAGGCCGGCAAACAGGCCGACACATTGGTAGCTTCATGAGTTCATGGCCGCCCGCAAAGCTTAAGGCTGCTCACGTTCAGTACCTAATCGATGCCCTGGCCCTGTTCGGTACTAAGACAGGCAGGACAGCCGCCTATAATTAGGCAGCGACAGCTAATTTATTGTTGTTAGCTATTTTTTCGGAGGCGTTTAAAGTGTGGCCCCCATCCACTACCCGCTGCTCGCGCTTTCCTCTCCCCGTCGAAACCTTTACATCCCCATAAAAGGGCGGAAATTCCGCCCGGAAAGCGAATCTGCGCTTTTTGAATCTGCGGCCTTACCGCCGCTGTGTTTTCATGGCCCGGTCAATGTCCCGCTGGGCGGCACGCTGAGCCGCGGTGGCCCGCTTGTCGTACAGCTTTTTGCCCTTGCACAGGCCAAGCTCCAGCTTTACCCTGCCATGCTTGAAATAAAGCGAAAGCGGAATCAGGGTATAGCCCTGCAATTTGATCTCCTGCGCCAGCTTGCGGATCTCGTTTTTATGAGCCAGCAGCCGCCGGGGCCGCAACGGGTCCCGATTGAAGATATTGCCCTTTTCATAGGGGCTGATGTGCATTCCGTACACGATCAGCTGCCCGTTCTCCACATCCACCCAGGAGTCCTTCATGTTCACCTGGCCCATGCGGAGGCTTTTCACCTCGGTGCCCACCAGCTCGATGCCCGTTTCCAGGCTTTCCATGACGAAATACTCGTGCCGTGCCTGCCGGTTGGCGGCGATCTGTTTGGTTTTCACCTGCTCGGGCATTTCGTCACCTCCTCCGGTGTGCGCCCCCAGCTTCTGTTTACAAAGTATAACCCGCTGCGGCCGGCTTTGTCAAGCCACTCACAGCTCGCCCCGGCCGCTGAGTGCCTTATACAGGGTGGTCTCGTCGGCGTATTCCAGGCTGGAACCCACCGGCAGGCCGTAGGCCAGGCGGGTGGTCTTGATGCCCAGGGGCTTGATGAGCTTTGCCAGATACATGGCGGTGGCTTCGCCCTCCACAGTGGGGTTGGTGGCCATGATGACCTCCTTCACCTCGCCGTCGTGCAGGCGGGCCAGCAGCTCCTTCACGCAAAGCTGATCGGCGCCGATGCCGTCCATGGGCGAGATCAGGCCGTGCAGCACATGGTACAATCCATTATACTCCCGGGTGCGCTCGAAGGCTGTCACATCCCGGGGGCTTTCCACCACACAGATCACCGAATGGTCACGCTTGGGCGAGGAACAGACCTTGCACAGGTCGTTCTCGGTGTAATCCTGGCAGATTTTGCACCGGTGCAGCTTGGTGTGCGCCTCCTCGATGGCCCGGGCCAGCTCCGCCGCCTCGGCGGCGGGCATGCTCAGCACCTGATAGGCCATGCGGGTAGCGCCTTTGCGCCCGATGCCGGGGAATTTGGAAAACTGTTCCACCAGCCGCTCCAGCGGCGCGGCGTTGTATCCCATGCTGATCGCTCCTTACAGGCCGGGGAAGTTGGCGTTGCCGGTCAGCTCCTGCATGGCCTTGTCGGAGTCAGCGTCCACCACACGAACGGCCTCGTTCACGGCAGCGGCCACCATATCCTCCAGCATCTCGATGTCGTCCTTGTCCACGATTTCAGGGTTGATCTTGATGGAGGTGATCTCGTGCTTGCCGGTCATGGTGATCTGAACCATGCCGCCGCCAGCGGAAGCCTGGTACTCGGTGTTCTCCAGCTCCTCCTGCTTGGCCTTCATCTCTTCCTGCATCTTCTGGGCCTGGCGCATCAGGGCGTTCACGTCGGGCTTGCCAAAGCCCTGGGGCAGTCTTGCTTTCATGGTTGTTCTCTCCTTAGCTTATTTGTCATTGTAGACCACGTCGACCCCTTGGGCCGCGAGTTCTTTTAAAGTATCTTCCACCGTGTGAGACACGCCGTTTGCCTTGGACTTGTCCACATAGGGGCCAATGCCGCAGCGCACGCCGGTCACCTCCTGGATGATCTGCTTTAAGATCTCCTGGGATTCCTTGTTCACACGGATGAAGTCACGGAAGGTTGGCCCGCCTTCGATCAGCACCCGTCGGCCGTCGTACACGGCGCGGGACTTGTGAAGGTGGGAATAGAGCTGTCGGTCCCGGGTTTCCAGAATGGCAACCACCTGGGGCCAGGGCTCAAAGGGCTGGGGCGGCTCGCCCTTGGCGGGGGCTGCAAGGCTCTGCCGTTTGGGCTGGGGCTGCTGCACCGGGGGCGGCACCTCTTTTTGCTGGATGGGCTCCGCCTCCCAGGGCAAAGGCTCCGGCTGCTGGGCCGCCGCGATGGGCGCCTCCGCCGGCTTTGCCATCTCCCGGGCCTCCTGTGCGCTCACAGGGGGCGTTTCCAGCTCCCAGGGAGGAAGATCCTGGCTCTGGGCCGGAACGCTCTGCTGAGCGCTGTTTTGGGCGGTTTGCGGCTGCGCCGCAAGCTCAGCCTGCTGGCGCACCGCGAAGGGTGCGGGATCGGCGGCAGCGAAGGGAGCAGCCGCAAAGGGGGCTGCGCTCTGCTGCCCAAAGGCCGGGGCCTGCTGAACCGGAGCATTTTGCACCGGCGCCGTCTGAACCGGCTGCTGGGCAGCCTGCGGCGTTTCGGTCAATGCGAAGAGGGCCAGCTCCAGCTCGATGCGCTGGTCGGTGCCGCGGCCCATCTTTTCCAGCGCGGAGCCCAGCAGGCAGATGGCCCGCACGCTCTCGCCCTGTCGGATGCCCTCGGCAGTTTGCAGATACCGGGCTTCCTCCTCCGGGGCCACCCCGCTGAGCAGGGCCTTGCCGCCGGGAAGAGCAGCCAGCATCAGGTTGCGGTAATGGCTGATCAGCTCCTCGCACAGGCGCTTCATGTCCACCGACTGCTGGCGCAGCTGAGCCACCTCGGCCAGCGCCTCGGTGGCATTTTTGTTGTGCAGCGCGTCGCTGATCCGGAACAGGTAGCTGCGGTCGGTCACACCGGCCATCCGCCGCACCAGCTCCTCGTCAATCTGGGTGGACACGCCCGCGCAGGTATCCAGAATGGACAGCGCGTCACGCAGTGCGCCGTCCGCCAGACGGGCGATCAGCGCCGCCGCGCCCTCGGTCAGCTCCAGCTGCTCCTGGGTGGCCACATAGCTCACCCGGGCGGCGATGTCCTCCGGCTTGATACGGCCGAAGTCATACCGCTGGCAGCGGGACAGAATGGTGGCCGGCACCTTGTGAATCTCGGTGGTGGCCAGAATGAAGATCACATGACTGGGCGGCTCCTCCATGATTTTCAGCAGCGCATTGAACGCCGCAATGGAGAGCATGTGCACCTCGTCGATGATATATACCTTATAGGCGCAGGCGCTGGGGGTATAGGCGGTCTCATCCCGCAGGTCGCGGATGTTGTCCACGCCGTTGTTGGAGGCGGCGTCGATCTCCACCACGTCCAGAATGGAGCCATCATCAATGCCCTTGCAGATCTGGCAGACGCCGCAGGGATCCGGGCTGGTTTTGTCCTGGCAGTTTACTGCCTTGGCAAAAATCTTGGCGCAGGTGGTCTTGCCGGTGCCCCTGGTGCCGGTGAACAGATAGGCATGGCCCACACGGCCGGTAGCGATCTGGTTTTTCAGGGCCGCCACGATGCCCTGCTGGCCCACCACGTCCTCGAAGGTGCGGGGCCGCCATTTGCGGTAAAGCGCCCGATACATCCTGCCGTGCCCTCCTTTCTGCCGGTACAAAAAACGGACAGGCCCGCAAGCGCCAATGCGCCTGCCTTTGCGCTGCTTGGCATACGGATGCAGGCTACCTGCGGCGCACAGGGCAGACCACTTAATGCTGCTCGGTTCCCCGCCTGACATGGTTCATGGGGCCCCATCGCACAGGGCCCGCATCCGTATGCCGAACAGCGCACCGTTTTGGCTCTGTCCGAACAGTGCTATTATATAATAAAACCACCATAAATGCAAGAGATTTTCTGTTGCATTTTCCCCTTGCCCTTTTGCGTGAATTCCGTTATAATATTCGGCGGCCATTTTCTATGATGCTTTTTTCCATTTATAATGTAATAAAAGGAGTACTTCATGAACCAGACCTCATTTGCCCTGAAGGGCAATATCTTCTTCACCCCTGCTCCCGGCCAGCTGGCCATCTACCCGGAAAGCTATCTGGTATGCGTGGATCAGAAGGTGGCGGGCGTATTCGCCCAGCTGCCCGAACAGTATAAGGATCTGCCGGTGGAGGACCACAGCGGCAAGCTGATTCTGCCCGGTCTGGTGGACCTGCATGTGCACGCCAGCCAGTACGCCTACCGGGGCCTGGGCATGGACATGGAGCTGCTGCAGTGGCTGGAAGCCAACGCCTTCCCCGAAGAGAGCAAGTTTGCCGATCTGGAATACGCGGAAAAGGCCTACGGCATCTTCACCCGGCAGCTGCTGCACAGCGCCACCACCCGTGCCTGCATCTTTGCCACCATTCACCGCCCCGCCACCCTGAAGCTGATGGAGCTGCTGGAAAAGGCCGGCCTGTGCTGCTATGTGGGCAAGGTAAACATGGACCGCAACAGCCCGGACATTCTGCGGGAAACCTGCGAGGAATCCCTGTCGGAAACCCGCCAGTGGCTGCTGGACAGCGCCGCTTTTACCAAGAGCAAGCCCATGCTCACTCCCCGCTTCACCCCCAGCTGCACCGACGAGCTGATGGCCGGTCTGGGCGAGCTGCAGAAGGAGTTCGGCGTGCCCATGCAGTCGCACCTGTCGGAAAACCTTTCCGAGATCAAGTGGGTGAGCGAGCTGTGCCCCGGCACCCGCTTCTACGGTGAAGCCTACGAGCAGTTCGGCCTGTTCGGCGGCGAGTGCCCCACTGTGATGGCCCACTGCGTGTGGAGCGGCGCGGAAGAGCGTGCCCGCATGAAGGAGAACGGTGTATTCATCGCCCACTGCCCCCAGTCCAACATGAACGTTTCCTCCGGTATCGCTCCCATCAAGAGCTACCTGCTGGAGGGCCAGAAGGTAGGCCTGGGCAGCGACGTGGCCGGCGGCGCACACCTGTCCATCTTCCGGGCCATGACCGACGCCATCCAGTGCTCCAAGCTGCGCTGGCGGCTGGTAGACCAGAACACCCCTGCCCTGACCATGCCGGAGGTGCTGTATCTGGCCACCAAGGGCGGCGGCGCCTTCTTCGGCAAGGTGGGCAGCTTCGAGCCCGGCTATGAGTTCGACGCCATCGTGATGGACGATTCCAACCTGCCCACTACCCGGCTGTGCAGCCTGCCCGAGCGGCTGGAGCGGATGATCTATCTGGGCGACGGCGCTCCCTGTGCCAAGTATGTGCAGGGCCAGCGGCTGTTCTGATTTTTCGATATGCAAACGCCGAGGGCGGCGCCGGAAGCAAAACCGGCGCCGCCCTCTGGCATTTTCGTTATGGAGGGTTATGTGGAAAACAGCAGCTTCCCCGCCCGCCGCAGTGCGGCATCCCCAAAGGCGGTGCGCTGTCTTTCTGAGGTTAGCATAAGCTAACTCTGTGAAACCATCATACACTTTTTCCCCGTTTTCGTCCATCAAATCCTTGCACCGGATTTTTCCATCCTTGGCCCGCTGCCTGCCTTTTCGTACCTGCTCGGAGTGCACAGAGTGCGCAGCTTTCTGCTTTCGCAAAAAATGAAAATTTTTTCAAATTAGGTATTGACGATCAATGGAAGTCCTGCTATAATAAACAAGCGGTCGCAAAACGGCCGCAAACATCTGGGGGTATAGCTCAGCTGGGAGAGCGCTTGAATGGCATTCAAGAGGTCAGCGGTTCGATCCCGCTTATCTCCACCAAAAAACCTCGTTCCTTTGGGAACGGGGTTTTCTTTTGCTTAATTTTCTTCCGACAGAAAAGCCCCCCGGCCTGATGGTCGGGGGGCTTCGTTTTGGGCTATGATGCGTTTTTGCCCTGCTGAGGATCCGCCTTTACAGGTGAACCCACTGCACATATTCTTTGGTGGCATTCTCTGCCTGCTGGGCCAGCTGATCCAGCGGCTGATCCAGCGCGAATGCGATTTCCGCAAAGGCAGAAAGGTTCAGCCCTGCCACGGTTTCCTGAGAAGCATTTTCCACCGATAGCTTGATGCACTCGTTGAAAGGCGTGCCGCCCACCATATCGCAGCAGAACAGGATCGGTTGCCCGCCACATTGCCCGATGGCATTCTGCAACTTCTGGCGCAGTATATCGGCAGAATCCTCCGGTTCAAAGTCGATAAAATACATTCCGGGCGTTTCACCGTAAATCATGCTCAAGCTGCGCTGAACCGATGTGCCGTAAATTCCGTGCCCGACAACAATCAAATTACACATTCCTGTTATCCTTCCTCATGCTGAATACAGCGTCTTACGTAACCATGTTCCCGCTGAAGCGTCTCCTCGGCCTCTGTGCGCGGCATTCCGGTCATTCTCATCACAATTGCTGTTTTAATGGAATTTCCCGCATCCTGCAGCGCCTGCTCCGCGTCCTGCTCCTCGCAATGAGTGGTGGCCATTACGATTCGTCTGGCCCGGTTTCTCAGCTTTTCATTTGTGGCCTTCATATCCACCATATAATTTCCAAACACTTTGCCCACACCCACCATGGATGTGGTGGAGATCATGTTCAGAATCAGTTTCTGGCAGGTGCCCGCCTTCAGGCGTGTGGAGCCGGTCAGTACCTCCGGCCCCGCATCCACTTCAATGGCCACATCCGCAAACTGCGAAATGGCCGCGTTTCTGTTGCAGGCAAGGCTGATGCAGCCCGCACCCACGCTGCGTGCCTTTTTCAGTGCGCCGATGCAGTAGGGTGTGCGGCCTGATGCCGCGATGGACAACACCACATCGCTGGATTTGAGATTCACCTGCTCCAGATCCTGCGCCGCCAGCTCCTGCGAATCTTCCGCGCCCTCTCTGGCTTTTACAAAGGCGCTTTCTCCGCCTGCCATAACGGCGGTCACTTCATCGGTTGTGGAGAAGGTTGGGCTGCACTCCACGGCATCCATCACACCAAGACGTCCGCTGGTGCCCGCGCCGATATAAATCAGTCGTCCGCCCGCCTGAATGGCTGCGACCACCATCTCCACTGCCCGTTCAATGGCAGGGATGGCTTCCCGCACAGCGCGTACCGCATTCTGATCTTCGTCATTCATCAGCATAAGCAGATCCCGGACGGCCATCTGATCCATATTCGCTGATCTTGGATTGGGGGTTTCGGTACTCAGAGCTGCCAAACATTCGTCAGTCATCGCTACACATCTCCCTCCTTGCGTTCATTTTCCTTTTGCATATAGGTTTTCTGGGCCTGCAGCACATGCTCGTCAAAGTGGCGGTTGATGTAAGCGGTATACAGAATGTCCACCACATTCAGCTGCGAAATTCGGGAGGACATTGCCCCACTGCGCACAAGCACCTCCGATGCAGCCACATAAAGATTGTAGTCCGCCAAACGAACCAGGCTGGAATCCGCAAACCGTGTGATGGCAATCAGCGGCGCGCCCTTCCGTTTGGCTTCGTTTGCACATTCCAGGATCTCCTTGGTCATTCCGGAATAGCTGATGGCAATGGCCACATCCTGCTCGGTCAGATTCTTGGCATACAACAATTGCATGTGCCAGTCATCCGCCACGAGGCACGTTTTGTTCACCCGCAAAAATTTCTGGCAGGCATCCCGCGCCACCAGCAGCGAGGAGCCCAATCCAAACAGCGCAATGTTGGTGCAATCCTCCAGAAGATCCACGCACTGGCAGATGGTTGCTTCGTCCAGCAGCTTCCCTGTGGTTTCCAGCGAATCGATATTCTTGTAGGTTACCTTGGCAATGATCTGCTCCAGACTGTCGTCCCGCTGGATGTCCGCCTGGATCTGCTCCTCTTTTTTCTGTTTTGCGGAAAGATCCCGAATCAGCGCCTGCTGCATGGCCTTGTAGCCGGAAAACCCGATCTTTTTACAAAGCCTGACCACTGTGGCCGGCGAGGAAAAAGCCGCCTCAGCAAGCTGGTGGGAATTGTATTCCAGAATTTTTTCCGGAGCTTTCAGCACAAGCTGAACGATCCCCCGCTCTGCACTGCTTGCATGGGGTTCATATTCCCGGAATCGCACGATCACATTCTTCATGAAACATCACCTTGCCGTCATGTGTATCGGCATCAGCCAGATCAGGTGTATACGCCGAACAGATAGCCAATACCGGTCACGGCCAGCGCCAGAACCAGAATCACGCCCATCAGTTTCAGGGGAGACCACTTTTTCTTGGCATACAGATAATAAACCCCCAGGGTCAACAGCAGCGGCAGCAGATGGGGGAAGATGCCGTTCAGCATGTCGTCCGCATTGAAGAGCACAACGCCCTCCAATATCTCGCCGGTGCTTGCATCAAAAACATCCTTCACAATCTGAATGGGCAGAGGGAAGCTCACATAGGAAGCGGTAAGCGCGCCAGTCACAATCAGGCCAAGAATCGTCATGGCATTGGTCAGCTGATCCAGCCTGCCGCTGCTCATCATCGACTGCATGCCGGTGAGCCCGGAGCGATACCCCAGCCGGAACAGCCACCAGCTCAGCAGGAAGGTGCCGATGGGATAAACAATCATGTACAGAACTGCGCCCATCCAGGAAATCGCCTGATTCGCCTGGGAAATGGACATGCAGATGGTAAGCAGGATGGGAATGATGGTGGCAACCCACAGGGAATCACCGATGGCGGACGTGGGGCCGATCAGCGCCACCTTCACCGAATCGATCACCTCCGAGGTGCACTGCTTGTTCGCCTTGGATTCCTCCAGACCACAGACAATGCCGTTGCAGATGGAGCCCACCTGCGCCTCGGTATTGAACAGGGTGATGTTGCGCTGCAATGCTTCTGCCTTTTCTTCTTTGGTATCATACAACTCGTCGATCACCGGGGACATTGCATGCCCGAAGGCCATACCAAGCATGGATTCTGCCTGCTGGGAACAGCCGTTGAAGAAAAACCAGGTGAGAAACGATTTCTTCAGCGTTTTCGGGCTGATTTTTTTCGTGACTTCACTCATGATTTGATGCCCTCCCTATTCTCCGTGTTGGAAAACCCGTAAAAATAAAGAACTGCGATGATCACGCCGATGACTGCAACCGCCATCATGCTCAGTTCAAAGTAGGTAACCAGAATAAAACCAGCCAGGAAAATCACAATCTGATACTGCTTTTTCCACAGGAAGGAAAGGATGATTCCCATACCAAGAGCAGCCATCATACCGCCAAAAATACCCAGTGCGGTGGTAACCCAGCCCGGGATCAGCGAGGCGAAATCTGCCTGCTGGCTGGCCGCGGTCATGGAAGTAAGAACAATCAGAGCAGGTACAACCCTGCAAAGGAAACCAATGGTCTGTGCCAGTGCCACATTGGGAATCCACATTTTTCTGGTTTCGCCCTGTGCCGCATACTTCTGCGCAATGCGGTTCAACGGCAGGTTCAGTGCATAGGAAACGTTCCACATCAGCTGGCCAACCAGACCACCAATGCCCGCAAAGATAACTGCCATGCCGATCAGCTCCGTGGAATCCAGCCCCTTGCCGAACACCAGTGCACCGGCCGTTCCGATGTAGGTGGCGTAGGAAAGATCCCATGCGACCGCACCGCCGGGAGTCACGTTGCCCATATACATGATCTGCAGGGCAATACCCACAATCATGGCACTCTGCACGTCCTGCATGATCAGACCTACAATGAACGCCGCAACCAGCGGGCGCCCCAAGGTATACCAGCCGATGGTATTGCCCACAATCGAACCAATGGAACCCAGATAAATAAACAGTGCAATCAGAATAATTTGTAGCGTCGTCATGTTCTTTCCTCCTCTGGATCAAAGTGATTTGACAAAGGAATCCCATTCCGTTCTTGTGGAAGTGGGCAGCTGTTGAAACGCAATTTTAAAACCGCTGGCCGCCAGCGTATTCAGGTTCGCGACGTCCTGATCGCTCAGATAGAAAATGCCGGTTGCGCCGGTCATCTGATGGTTGGTATCCGCCCGTTTTGCAATGTTGCCCAGATAGATCTGTTCACAGCCTGCAATCTCCTGTTGAATCTCCATCAGTTTTTCCGGGAACTTGACGATGACCAGCCGGTTTCCCTGGCAGGGTGTTTGAAGCAGCTCCCGTGCCTCCTCCACCGTAACGATGTGCGTATCGTAGATTTTGGGAACGCTCATGGCCAGGATGGAGCGCAGCATCGGGTTGGAGGCGCTCACGTCATCGATTGCAATAATCTGCTTGATGCCCAACGTGGGGCACCAGGCCACAATGGTCTGGCCGTGGATCAGTCGGTCGTCCACGCGCACATAAGTCTCGCTCATTGAACCTTCCTCCTTTACCAAAGCTCATTTTCAATCAGACTTGCGTACATATAGCACACGGTTGCCCCGCTGCTTCCGGATTCGATCTGTCGGATCTGCAAATTGGTGGGATAATACTTCTGATAGGGGAAATCGTTCACTCCGCCCCGGAACACAGTGTACGTGTTCAGTGCCTTATACCACTGGGCCACCTCTTCCTCGGTAAGCACAAAGTACGCCTGGGGAATGAAGCCCACCAGATCCTCAAAGGTCTCACCGTAAACCAGTCGAATCCGGCTGTCCTTCTGCCGCAGGCGTTTGACCGCCGTGACCACGGCATCGTGGGTATTGATATGCCGCGGATGCATGGATCCCCGCCAGTGGGTGATCACAAGATCCACCTTTTCTTCCACAAAGTACTGTTCCAGCCGGTCTGCAAAATCATTCAGACTGGGCATATTACTGGATACATAACCCAACCAGATGGTATCTGCCCCCAATTCGGCAGCCGCCTTCCGGTTCTGAACCAGAAGCTCCTTCAGGTATGCGTCCTTCTCCTCCTGGGTGGCATTGGGATCTTCCAGCCGACCCTGCGTCACATGAATGCAGGTGCAGTGTGCGCCCTGCTTTGCATATTTCAGCAGCAGCGGGCCGCCCAGAAGTTCTGCGTCAAGGGAATGCGCACCAATGGACACCACACGTTTGATTTCGCTCACCACTCTTCACCGCCTTATTCACTCGATTTCTTTTTTGTAGGTAACAAATTCGCGAAATACCCGCAAGCCCTGGCGTTCATAGTATCTGCGTCCCGGGTCGTCGGTCGTGACAAAATACATGTGATAAACGCCCTTCTTACACATTTCATAGCACTGAACATCCAGCAGGATGGTGCCAAGGCCCTCGTTGCGCTGGGCAGCTGCAATTCCGATGGGGCCAAAACGCATGGGATTGCCATCAATTGCCCGCATGCAGAAGCCGCAGATCCGCCCATCCGGAGCAAGCACCAGCTGAATCAGATCCTCCGCCTGATTGTTCTG
The DNA here is from genome assembly GCF_004345265.1 of Allofournierella massiliensis. Taxonomy (GTDB): domain Bacteria; phylum Bacillota; class Clostridia; order Oscillospirales; family Ruminococcaceae; genus Allofournierella; species Allofournierella massiliensis. The sequence continues at coordinate 60,529 of NZ_SLUM01000004.1, read as the reverse complement.
CATGGCAATCAGTGCGTTCCGTTTCCATCCACCGCCAAATTCCACCTTCAGAAATTCCAGCAGCTCCAGCGTATAGGAATAATCAAAGCCCACAAAACGGAACCCTTTCGCCTCGGCAGATGCCTTGCGTTCCAGTATATTCTCCGGAATCTGATAGCCATGAAGATCCTTTTCCATGGAGTAGTGCTTTTCCAGCGGCTGGTAGCCGTGCTTTTCAAAGAAATGCACCGCCTGAGGATAGTTTCCGGGATCAACGCCCCAGAAAAAGTAGTTGGGCGAATATGCTCCCAGCGTAATGTTTTTACATCCCAACTCTCTGAGTGCCGTTTCGCACCGTTCCAGAAGCTGACCTCCGATGCCCTGCCGCCAGTAAGCCCGATCCACAAAGAGCACATTGATCCAGCCCCGCTCCGGTTCCAGCCCCCGCTCCAGATAAGGGAACTTCCGCTTTGTGGCAAACACAAACCCGACAACCGTTTCCCCGTCCAGGGCCACCCAGCTCAGGCTCGGATCGAAGTTCTCATCCAGAATCGCCTGCCGGCGGAATTTGCGGACGTCAATGGCGTCAAAGACACAGCTTCGATTCCAAAGATCAACTACCTGCGCCTCATCGCTCTGCGTGTAGTTGCGAATATCCATTAAAATGCTCCTTTCTGACCGTTCTCTGTTTATGGCTTTATTATACGTTTTAAAAAAACGTAGTCAAGATATTCAAAGAATCATGAAATGTTGTTTCAGAATATGGCGTAAACACACTATTTTTTTACTTTTCAGGAAACAAATCTGTGAAATCTGATCATTTCTGCTATCGTAACACTCCGATTCCTTCTGTTTTCTCTTTCCTGTGTTTCGGAGGCTCCTCTCCCTGATGTATGCTGTTTTCCAAAATAAAAATACCCCCTGTTCCAAGTGAACAGGGGGTATTTTTATTGCTGCAAATGCAATCTCTTACTTAACGATCTCGCCCTCGTTGGCGCCCAGGCAGGCATTGGACTCGTCGGTATCGATGTGCATGGCGGTGGCGAACTTCTCGCTCACACGAATCACAACGTCGTCGAATACCAGCTTACGGCCTTCCTTGCCGCAGGCTACCTTTACGATCTCCTTGTCCTGTACGCCCAGCTTCTCGGCGTCCTCAGGAGTCACATGGATGTGACGCTTGGCAACGATCACGCCTTCCTTCAGCTCAACCTCGCCGCAGGGGCCAACCAGCTTGCAGGCGCCGGAACCGGCGATGTCGCCGGACTCACGAACGGGAGCGGCAATGCCGATGGAACGGGCATCGGAAGCGGACAGCTCCACCTGATCCGCATTGCGGCAGGGGCCCAGGATGGACACATTGGCCAGCTCCTTCTTGGGGCCAACAACGGTCACGCGCTGCTCGGAAGCATACTGGCCGGGCTGGCTAAGCTCCTTCTTCACGGTCAGCTCAAAGCCTTTGCCAAACAGGGTCTCCAAGGTCTCTTTGGTCACATGTACGTGACGGGCAGAAGTCTCAACTAAGAATTTCATATGTCATTTCCTCCCTTGGGTCGGATACGTTCCGGCCGCTCATATTTATTGTATCAAGCGCCAATCAAAACTTCAAGACAAAAACCGCCCATTTGTGCTATAATATTTTTATAACAAACTGCAATCAGCAAAGCGAGGTGCCGTGGATGGATTTTGAATCCCTGAAGCAGGAATGTCTGGCCTGCCGCAAATGCGGCCTGTGTGAGACCCGCCACAACGTGGTGTTCGGCATGGGCAGCCCCACTGCCGAGGTCATGTTCATCGGTGAGGGCCCCGGCCAGAATGAGGATGAACAGGGCCTGCCCTTTGTGGGCCGCAGCGGCAAGCTGCTGGATCAGTATCTGGAAGCGGTGGATCTCTCCCGGGAGAAAAACGTCTTTATCGCCAACATCGTGAAATGTCGCCCGCCCCAGAACCGGGATCCTCTGCCGGAGGAATGGGATGCCTGCCTGCCTTGGCTGCGGGAGCAGTTCCGGCTGATCCGCCCCAAAATCGTAGTCTGCCTGGGCCGCATTGCCGCCCAGCGGCTGATCCGGCCGGACTTCTCCGTGACCAAGGAACACGGTCAGTTCATCGAAAAGAACGGTGTTCTCTTCATGGCAACCCTGCACCCTGCTGCTCTGCTGCGCAATCCCAAGCAGAAGCCTATGGCCTTTGGGGACTTCGTCGCTCTGCGGGAGATGATCGGCAAGGTGTGCGATCACACCTACTGACATTCCCCTGCCCTTCTCTGTTTCTTCCGGGGAATTTCTTCTTACGGAGCTCTTCACTCCTGCGGATATTTCCTCCACCGGAACCGGGCATCTTCCGATTCCCGGTTTGACTCCGTGAAGCAGAACAGTGTTTTCCCGCTTCACAAATCAATCTGCAAACACAGCATTCTATAGCCGCGGCTTTTAGCCGGCGTGACATAAGAAAACAACACCGGAAAAGGCCCGCTTTTGCGGGATTGCAGCGTCAAATCCCCTTGACAACCACCAAGGGTGCCGGGGCGGTGCAAGCCGCGAAGAACCCGGTAGGTTCTTCGACCGGCCAGGGCGATCTGCGAAGCAGGGCGGGCGCACGATTGACGCGCCCGCAGCCCACTGCGGGTCTTTTCCTTTCACTCCCATCAAAATCAGCTCTTTTCCGGTGCTGTGCAGTTCTGCCCCAGGATTTTGGATGCAGAAAGTGCGAAAAGGGGCAGGCAAGCCTTAGTGGCTTGCCTGCCCCTTTGAACATTTTTTGCGTCAAAATCCTAAGGCAGAACCGTCGTTTTCTTATGCCACACCGGCCTTCTGCCGCGGTTTTTTTGCGCAAAAAAGCCCCCCGCTTTGCAGCGGGGGGCTTTGAAGCTCACAAAATCAGAGAATCAAAGATTACTCGTAGATCTTGGAAACAACGCCGGAACCAACGGTGCGGCCACCCTCACGGATAGCGAAACGCAGGCCTTCGTCCATGGCGATGGGGGTGATCAGCTCAACGTCCATATCAACGTTATCGCCGGGCATGCACATCTCGGTGCCTTCGGGCAGAGTGATAACGCCGGTAACGTCGGTGGTACGGAAGTAGAACTGAGGACGGTAGTTGTTGAAGAAGGGGGTGTGACGGCCGCCTTCATCCTTCTTCAGGATGTAAACGTGGCCCTGGAACTTGGTGTGAGGATGAATGCTGCCGGGCTTAGCCAGAACCTGGCCACGCTCGATGTCGGAGCGCTGAACGCCACGCAGCAGAGCACCAACGTTGTCGCCAGCCTCGGCGAAGTCCAGCAGCTTGCGGAACATCTCCAGACCGGTAACGGTGGTCTTGCTCTTCTCGTCCTTCAGACCAACGATCTCAACTTCCTCGCCAACCTTGATCTGGCCCTGCTCAACACGACCGGTAGCCACGGTGCCGCGGCCGGTGATGGTGAACACGTCCTCAACGGGCATCAGGAAGGGCTTGTCAGCCATACGATCGGGAGTGGGGATGTAGTTGTCAACAGCGTCCATCAGGTCCAGAATGCACTTGTACTCGGGAGCGTTGATGTCGGTGCTGGTGCTCTCCAGAACGGCCAGAGCGGAACCCTTGATGATGGGGGTGTCGTCGCCGGGGAAGTCGTACTCGCTCAGCAGATCGCGGATCTCCATCTCAACCAGATCCAGCAGCTCGGGGTCGTCCACCTGGTCAACCTTGTTCATGAAAACAACGATGTAGGGAACGCCAACCTGACGGGACAGCAGGATGTGCTCGCGGGTCTGAGGCATGGGGCCATCAGCGGAAGAAACCACCAGGATAGCGCCGTCCATCTGGGCAGCACCGGTGATCATGTTCTTAACGTAGTCGGCGTGGCCCGGGCAGTCCACGTGAGCGTAGTGACGGTTGTCGGTCTCGTACTCAACGTGAGAGGTGTTGATGGTGATACCACGCTCGCGCTCCTCGGGAGCCTTATCGATGTTGGCGTAATCGGTGAACTCGGCGTCGCCCTTCATCGCCAGAACCTTGGTGATAGCGGCGGTCAGAGTGGTCTTGCCGTGGTCAACGTGACCGATGGTGCCAATGTTAATATGAGGCTTGCTGCGCTCAAACTTAGCTTTTGCCATTTTAATTGTCCTCCTTTTTTTAAACCATAGAGCCTAAGGTTATAATACTAAAACCAACGTCAAAAATCAAGAGATTTTTGATGATTTGCCGCATGGATACGCCCATGCGGCAAATCTCTGGTTTTATTTACTCCTTGTTGCGGCCAGCCATGATGCTCTCGGCAATATTCTTGGGTACCTCAGCGTAGTGGCTGGGCTCCATGGAATACTGACCGCGGCCCTGGGTCTTGGAACGCAGGTCGGTGGAGTAACCGAACATGTTGGACAGGGGAACGAAGGCGTTGATCTGCTGAGAACCAGACAGAGCCTCCATGCCCTGGATCTGACCGCGACGGGAGTTCAGATCGCCGATAACGTCGCCCATGTACTCGTCGGGAACGATAACAGCAACCTTCATGATGGGCTCCATGATAGCGGGATCCGCCTTGGCCATAGCGTCCTTGAACGCCATGGAACCGGCAATCTTAAAGGCCATCTCAGAGGAGTCGACCTCGTGGTAAGAACCGCCCTTCAGGGTGACCTTCACGTCCTCCACCGGGTAACCGGCCAGGATACCGGCCTTCATAGCGCCCTGGATACCCTGATCGATCGCGGGGATGAACTCCTTGGGAACATCACCGCCAACAACGGCGTTGATGAACTCGTAGCCCTTGCCGGCCTCGTTGGGCTCGATGTCGATGATACAATGACCATACTGACCCTTACCACCGGACTGACGGGCGTACTTGGTGTTGGAGCTGGCCGCACGGCGGATGCATTCGCGGTAAGCAACCTGGGGAGCACCCACGTTGGCTTCTACCTTGAACTCACGCAGCAGACGGTCAACAATGATTTCCAGATGCAGCTCGCCCATGCCGGCGATGATGGTCTGGCCGGTCTCCTCGTCGGTCCAGGTACGGAAGGTGGGGTCCTCTTCAGCCAGCTTGTTCAGCGCAATGCCCATCTTCTCCTGACCAGCCTTGGTCTTGGGCTCGATGGCAACGCGGATAACAGGCTCGGGGAACTCCATGCTCTCCAGGATGACGGGATGCTTGGGATCGCACAGGGTGTCACCAGTGGTGGTGTTCTTCAGGCCAACAGCGGCGGCGATATCACCGGCGTAGCAGACCTCGATGTCCTGACGATGGTTTGCGTGCATCTGCAGGATGCGGCCCATACGCTCGTTGTTCTCCTTCACGGAGTTGTAAACGGTGGTGCCGGCTTCCACCATACCGGAGTATACGCGGAAGAAGCACAGCTTACCAACGAACGGGTCGGTCGCGATCTTGAAAGCCAGAGCGGCGAAGGGAGCGTTGTCGTCGGAAGGACGGCTGGTCTCCTCGCCGGTCTCGGGATCCACGCCCTTGATGTCCTCGATATCGGTGGGAGCGGGCATGTAATCCACGATGGCGTCCAGCAGCTTCTGAACGCCCTTGTTGCGGTAGGAAGTACCGCAGGTAACGGGAACCACGGTGTTGGCGATGGTTTCCTTACGCAGAGCCTTCTTGATTTCTTCCTTGGTCAGCTCTTCGCCGTCCAGGTACTTCATCATCAGCTCTTCGTCGCCTTCGGCAATAGCCTCCAGCATTTCGGCACGATACTGCTCGGCCAGCTCACGCATATCCTCGGGGATGGGCTCCACGCGGATATCCTTACCCATATCGTCGTAGTAGACGTCCGCCTGCATATCGATCAGATCGATGATGCCCTTGAACTCGTCTTCCTTGCCGATGGGCAGCTGGATGGGCACAGCATTGCACTTCAGACGCTCGCGCATCATCTTCACAACGCGGTAGAAATCGGCGCCCATGATGTCCATCTTGTTCACGTAAGCCATGCGGGGTACGTGATACTTGTCGGCCTGGCGCCAAACAGTCTCGGACTGGGGCTCAACGCCGCCCTTGGCGCACAGAACGGTAACAGAACCGTCCAGAACACGCAGAGAACGTTCTACCTCAACGGTGAAGTCCACGTGGCCGGGGGTGTCGATGATGTTGATCCGATGCCGGTTCTTCTTGGCCTTGGCGGGATCGTTCAGCAGTTCCGTGTGGCTCCAGTAGCAGGTGGTAGCAGCAGAAGTAATGGTAATACCACGCTCCTGCTCCTGCGCCATCCAGTCCATGGTAGCCGCGCCATCGTGCGTTTCACCGATCTTGTGGTTAACACCAGTGTAATACAGGATACGCTCGGTGGTGGTGGTCTTGCCGGCGTCGATGTGCGCCATAATGCCGATGTTTCTGGTCATTTCCAGAGAAACGTCTCTTGGCATATTAACCTCCTATATATACAGGGCGGATCAATAACGGTAATGGGCGAAAGCCTTGTTGGCCTCGGCCATCTTGTGAGTGTCCTCACGCTTCTTCACGGCGTTACCGGTGTTGTTCACGGCATCCATGATCTCGTTGGCCAGACGCTCACGCATGGTGCGCTCGCTGCGGGCGCGAGAGTAAGTGGTGAGCCAGCGCAGACCCAGGGTCTCACGGCGCTCGGCACGAACCTCAACAGGCACCTGGTAGGTGGAACCACCAACGCGGCGGGCCTTAACTTCCAGGCTGGGCATGATGTTCTCCAGAGCTTTTTCGAACATCTCCAGGGGATCGTTACCGGACTTCTCCTTTACGATCTCGAACGCATCGTAAACGATTTTCTGAGCGACGCCCTTCTTGCCGTCCAGCATGATGCTGTTGATCAAGCGGGTCACCATCTTGGAATTGTACAGCGGGTCAGCCAGAACGTCCCGCTTAGCAATGTTACCTCTTCTAGGCATCTTTCTTCCCTCCTTCACAGAATGATATCATCGGTACTCGAAAGCAATAAACTCCCGTTGTGCCATGCAAAGAGGCCTTATATAAAGACGCCTTTGATGGCGGGGTAAACGTTAATTACTTCTTCTTAGCACCGGCCTTGGGGCGCTTCGCGCCGTACTTGGAGCGGGCCTGGTTACGGTTGGCCACACCCTGGGTATCCAGAGTACCACGGATAATGTGGTAACGAACACCGGGCAGGTCCTTAACACGGCCGCCACGAATCAGTACTACGCTGTGCTCCTGCAGGTTGTGGCCGATGCCAGGAATGTAAGAGGTTACCTCAATACCATTCGTGAGCTTTACACGGGCTACCTTACGCAGAGCAGAGTTGGGCTTCTTGGGGGTCATGGTACGAACAGCGGTGCATACACCACGCTTCTGGGGGCTGTTAGCGTCGCTGTAAGACTTGTCCAGAGAGTTGTAGCTCTTCTGCAGAGCAGGAGCGGTAGACTTGCGGACAGACACCTCACGGCCTTTGCGTACAAGCTGGTTAAAAGTAGGCATTTTGTTCTCCTTTCTTCAAATTATTTATGTTAAAGCGGCAAGCCGCCATAACATCAAACAGGCATAGTTGCGCCATGACCGGCGCAACAGTTTTTATTTTACACACTAGCTTTGTGTATGTCAACAGTATTTTCGAAAAAAACTTGGTTGATTCACTGAAATTTTATTTTCTGCGCCTGTAAAGGGCTTTTCCCTGCCCCCCGCCGCTGCAAAACAGCCGTTTTCGCAAAAGAAGTGCCGCCCCCAAAAGGGCGGCACTTCGCAAAAACGATTCAGAGCACCGGGCGAAAATTACTCGGCAGCGGTCTCAGCAACCGGCTCCAGTACTTCCTCGGCAGGATCCGCGATCTCTTCGGGAACGATGCCGTTCTCCTCCTGCTCGCGGCGGATCAGCTCGGCTTCCACCTCGTCCAGACCGGTACCGGCCGGGATCAGCTTACCGATGATTACGTTCTCCTTCAGGCCCATCAGCGGGTCAACCTTGCCCTTGATGGCGGCTTCGGTCAGCACGCGGGTGGTCTCCTGGAAGGAAGCGGCAGACAGGAAGCTGTCGGTGGACAGAGACGCCTTGGTGATACCCAGCAGCACGTCGGTGTACTGAGCCAGCTTCAGGCCCTCCTCGCCGGCGGCGATGCGCTCCATCAGAGCGGCGTTCTGCTGCTCCACTTCCATCTTGTCGGCCAGAGCGCCGCCAATCAGGGTGGTGGAGCCCGCGTCGTCCACGCGAACCTTGCGCATCATCTGACGTACGATAACCTCGATGTGCTTGTCGTTGATTTCTACACCCTGCAGGCGGTATACCTTCTGAACCTCCTGAATCAGGTAGTTCTGAACGGCGATACGGCCCTTGATGGCCAGGATGTCGTGGGGGTAGGCATGACCCTCGGTGATCATGTCGCCCTTCTCCAGCTGCTGACCCTCGGTGACGCGGATGCGCTGACCGAAGGGAATCAGGTAGCTCTTCTCGGCGGGAGCACCGTTCTCGTCCACACCGGAAACCACCACATGGCGGTTCTTCTTGCTGTCGTCGATGTGAGCGGTACCGGCAATCTCGGTCATGATGGCCAGAGCCTTGGGCCGGCGGCTCTCGAACAGCTCCTCAACGCGGGGCAGACCCTGGGTAATGTCCTCAGCAGATGCGATACCGCCGGTATGGAAGGTACGCATGGTCAGCTGGGTACCGGGCTCACCGATGGACTGAGCAGCGATGATACCAACGGACTCACCCACGCGAACGGGATCGCCGTTGGCCAGGTTGGAGCCGTAGCAGTGAGCACATACGCCCACCTTGGCGCGGCAGTTCAGCACGCTGCGGATCTGCAGCTCGGTGATGCCGGCGGCCTCGATCTTCTCGGCGTCGAACAGGTCCATCATCTTGCCTTCGGGCACGATGACCTCGCCGGTGGCGGGGTTGCACACATCGCCCACGGCGTAACGGCCGATCAGACGCTCGCGGAAGGTCTCGATCTCTTCCTTGCCCTCGCGGATATCGGATACCCAGATACCCTCGGTGGCGCCGCAGTCCTCCTCACGGACGATCACGTCCTGAGAAACGTCAACCAGACGGCGGGTCAGGTAACCGGAGTCGGCGGTACGCAGAGCGGTATCCGCCATGCCCTTACGGGCACCACGGCAGGAAACGAAGTACTCCAAGATGTTCAGGCCTTCACGGTAGTTGGCGCGAATGGGCATCTCGATGGTCTTACCGGCGGTGTTGGCCAGCAGACCGCGCATGCCGGCCAGCTGCTTGATCTGGTTCATGGAACCACGGGCACCGGAGTCCGCCATCATGAAGATGGGGTTGCGGTCTTCCAGGTTGTCGGCCAGAGCCTTGGAAACCTTGTCGGTGGTCTCCTGCCAGATCTGGATCACGCCGTTGTAGCGTTCCTCGTTGGAGATCAGGCCTCGGTTGAACTGCTTGATCACCTTGGAAACCCGCTCGTCGGCCTCAGCCAGCAGCTCGGGCTTCTGGGGCGGGATCACGGCGTCGCACACGGCAACGGTGATGCCGCTGATGGTGGAATATTTGTAGCCCTGGGCCTTGATGCGGTCCAGCATCTCGCTGGTGGCCTTGGTGCCATGCACCGCCAGGCAGCGGCTGATGATGTCGGGCAGGTTCTTCTTGGTGACCTGGAAGTCGACCTCGTAGCCGAACATGGCCTCGGGATCGTTGCGGTCCACATAGCCCAGATCCTGCGGGATGGGCTGGTTGAAGATGATGCGGCCCACGGTGGTGTCCACCAGCTTGCTCTTCAGCTCGCCGTTCACTTCCAGAGTGCGGCGAACCTTGATGCGGGCCTGCAGGGTGATGACCTTGTCGCTGTAAGCCATGATGGCCTCTTCCTCATCACGGAAGACCTTGCCCTCGCCCTTGTCACCATCGTTGACCATGGTCAGGTAGTAGGAGCCCAGAATCATATCCTGGGTGGGCACGGCAACGGGAGCACCATCAGAAGGCTTCAGCAGGTTGCCGGAAGCCAGCATCAGCATGCGGGCCTCGCGCTGGGCCTCCACGCTCAGGGGCAGGTGCACGGCCATCTGGTCGCCGTCGAAGTCGGCGTTGAAGGCGGTACATACCAGAGGATGCAGCTTGATGGCGTGGCCTTCCACCAGCACGGGCTCGAAAGCCTGAATGCCCAGACGGTGCAGGGTAGGCGCACGGTTCAGCATGACGGGGTGACCCTTGATCACGGTCTCCAGGCTGTCCCACACTTCGGTGCGGGCGCGCTCCACCATCTTGCGGGCGCTCTTGATGTTGTTGGCCAGGCCCTTTTCCACCAGATCCTTCATCACGAAGGGCTTGAACAGCTCCAGAGCCATCTCCTTGGGCAGACCGCACTGGTACATCTTCAGCTCGGGGCCTACAACGATAACAGAACGGCCGGAGTAGTCAACACGCTTACCCAGCAGGTTCTGACGGAAGCGGCCCTGCTTACCCTTCAGCATGTCGGACAGGCTCTTCAGGGGGCGGTTGTTGGGGCCGGTGACGGGACGGCCGCGGCGGCCGTTGTCGATCAGGGCGTCCACAGCCTCCTGCAGCATGCGCTTCTCGTTGCGCACGATGATGTCGGGAGCGCCCAGCTCCAGCAGGCGCTTCAGACGGTTGTTACGGTTGATGACCCGGCGATACAGGTCGTTCAGGTCGCTGGTGGCGAAACGGCCGCCGTCCAGCTGAACCATGGGACGGATATCCGGCGGAATCACGGGCACAACGTCCATGATCATCCACTCGGGGCGGTTGCCGGACAGGCGGAATGCCTCCACAACCTCCAGGCGCTTCAGGATACGAACGCGCTTCTGGCCGCCGGCATCCTCCAGCTCGTTGCGCAGCTGGGTGCGCAGCTCTTCCAGATCGATCTCTGCCAGCAGCTCCTTGATGGCCTCGGCGCCCATGGCAGCCTTGAACTCATCCTCGTAGCGCTCGCGCATCTCGTGGTATTCCTTTTCGCTGAGCAGCTGCTTCTTCTCCAGCGGGGTGTAGCCGGGATCGGTTACGATGTAGCTGGCGAAATACAGCACCTTCTCCAGCTGACGGGGGCTGATGTCCAGCATCAGGCCGATGCGGCTGGGGATACCCTTGAAGTACCAGATATGGGAAACGGGCGCGGCCAGCTCGATGTGGCCCATGCGCTCACGGCGCACCTTGGACTTGGTGACCTCAACGCCGCAGCGGTCGCAGATCTTGCCCTTGTAGCGGATGCGCTTATACTTACCGCAGTGGCATTCCCAGTCCTTGGTGGGTCCGAAAATGCGCTCGCAGAACAGGCCGTCCCGCTCGGGCTTCAGGGTGCGGTAGTTGATCGTTTCCGGCTTTTTGACCTCGCCGTAGCTCCAGGCACGGATCTGTTCGGGAGAAGCAAGGCCGATCTTGATCGAATCGAAATCGTTATATTCCATTAAACGAACCCTTCCTTTTCTAATGTTTCGATGAATGAGGGCTTGGGGGCGCGGCGCGCTGTTTCAACGCGCCGCACACCACTCTCGGCTTGATCAGAATTCGTCATCCATACCCAGGCCGTCGTCGGCAAACAGGCTGTCGTCCGGCTCAAAAATCTCCTCCGGCTCATCGAAACCGGCGTCTGCATCGGAATCAGCGTCCTCAATGCTGTAATCGTTGCTCAGTTCGTTCTCCACCAGAACGTCCTCGCCCATGGGCAGGTCGCGGGTGTCGAAGCCAGTCTCCTCGTCGTCGAAGTTCTGCTTCAGATCCACCTCGTCGCCGTTGGAATCCTGCACGCGCACATCCAGACCCAGGCTCTGCAGTTCCTTGATCAGAACGCGGAAGCTCTCGGGGATGCCGGGCTTGGGAACGGGCTGCCCCTTCACGATGGCCTCGTAGGTCTTTACACGGCCGACCACGTCGTCGGACTTCACGGTCAGGATCTCCTGCAGGGTGTAGGCTGCACCGTAAGCCTCCAGGGCCCAAACCTCCATTTCGCCGAAGCGCTGGCCGCCGAACTGGGCCTTACCACCCAGAGGCTGCTGGGTAACCAGGCTGTAGGGGCCGGTGGAACGGGCGTGGATCTTATCGTCTACCAGGTGATGCAGCTTCAGGTAGTACATGTAACCAACGGTGACGCGGTTGTCGAACTTCTCACCGGTGCGGCCGTCGTAAACGGTGCTCTTGCCGTCCTCGTCCAGCTCGATCTTGGAGAAGTCGATCACATGGCCGATCTCCGGGCGCATGATCTTGTCCAGCTTGGTGGGATATTCGGGAGCGTTCTCGCCGTGGTTGGTCTCATAGGCCAGATGGTAGCACTCGCGGATGTCCTGCTCGTGGGCGCCGTCGAATACGGGGGTCATGATCTTCCAGCCCAGCGCCTTGGCGGCGTAGCCCAGATGAACCTCCAGCACCTGACCGATGTTCATACGGGAGGGAACGCCCAGGGGGTTCAGCACGATGTCCAGCGGAGTACCGTCGGCCAGGAAGGGCATATCCTCCTGGGGCAGAATGCGGGATACAACACCCTTGTTACCGTGACGACCGGCCATCTTGTCGCCCACGCTGATCTTACGCTTCTGGGCGATGTAGCAGCGCACAACCTGGCGTACACCGGGCTGCAGCTCGTCGCAGTTGTCGGGAGTGAATACCTTCACGTCCACAATGATGCCGTACTGGCCATGGGGAACGCGCAGGGAGGTGTCGCGCACCTCGCGGGCCTTCTCGCCAAAGATGGCGCGCAGCAGGCGCTCCTCGGCGGTCAGCTCGGTCTCGCCCTTCGGGGTGACCTTACCAACCAGAATGTCGCCGGCCTTGACCTCGGCGCCGATGCGGATGATGCCGCGCTCGTCCAGATCCTTCAGGGCATCCTCGCCCACGTTGGGGATGTCGCGGGTGATCTCCTCGGGTCCCAGCTTGGTCTCGCGGGCCTCGGTCTCGTACTCCTCGATGTGGATGGAGGTGTAAACGTCCTCACGAACGATCTTCTCGTTGATCAGAACGGCGTCCTCGTAGTTGTAGCCCTCCCAGGTCATGAAGCCGATCAGGGCGTTCTTACCCAGGCTGATCTCGCCGTTCTTGGTGGCGGGGCCGTCGGCGATGACCTGACCGGCCTTCACCTCTTCGCCCTTGTCCACGATGGGGCGCTGGTTCACGCAGGTGCCCTGGTTGGAGCGCATGAACTTGATGAGCTCGTACTCGTCGGTGGTGGTCTTGCTGGTGCGGATCACGATCTTGTCCGCATCCACATGCTCCACAACACCGTCGTTCTTGGCCAGAACACAAACGCCGGAGTCACAGGCAGCCTTGTACTCCATGCCGGTGGCCACGATGGGCTGCTGGGTAACCAGCAGAGGCACGGCCTGACGCTGCATGTTCGCACCCATCAGAGCACGGTTGGCGTCGTCGTTTTCCAGGAAGGGGATCATGGCGGTAGCCACGGACACAACCATCTTGGGGCTTACGTCCATGTAGTCCACGCGCTCGCGCTCGATTTCCAGAATCTCGTCACGGCGGCGGGCATTGACGCGGGCCTTGGTGAAGTGGCCTTCCTCGTCCAGAGGCTCGTTGGCCTGCGCTACAACGTACTCGTCCTCCACATCGGCGGTCATGTAGACCACCTCGTCGGTGACCACGCCGCGCTCCTTGTCCACCTTGCGGTAGGGAGCCTCGATAAAGCCGTACTCGTTGATGCGGGCGAAGCTGGCCAGATAGGAAATCAGACCGATGTTGGGACCTTCAGGGGTCTCAATGGGGCACATGCGGCCGTAATGGCTGTAGTGTACGTCACGCACCTCGAAACCGGCGCGGTCACGGCTCAGACCGCCGGGGCCCAGAGCGGACAGACGGCGCTTGTGGGTCAGCTCGGCCAGAGGGTTGTTCTGGTCCATGAACTGAGACAGCGGGCTGGAACCGAAGAATTCCTTGATGGCGGCAACCACAGGCCGGATGTTGATCAGGCTCTGGGGGGTGGCCTCGTTCATGTCCTGCGCCTGCAGGGTCATGCGCTCGCGGATCACGCGCTCCATACGGGAGAAGCCGATGCGGAACTGGTTCTGCAGCAGCTCGCCCACGCTGCGGATACGACGGTTGCCCAGGTGGTCGATGTCGTCGGTAACGCCAATGCCGTGGTCCAGACCGTTCAGGTAGTTGATGGAGGAGAAGATGTCGTCCAGGGTGACGGTCTTGCTGATGAGGCGGTCGTGGTTCTTGACCAGCAGCTCCTTCTGCTCGGCCTCGTCGCTGGTGGCATCCAGAATGGCCTTCACCTCAGCAAAGGTCACGCGCTCGTTGATGCCGCACTCCAGCACGTCGAAATTGAAGAAGTTCTGGGCATCCACGGTGCCGTTGGTGATCACCTTGCGCTCCCGGTCGTCGGCCATGATGAAGGCCACGGATACACCGGCGGCCTCGGCGGCCTCGGCGGCCTCACGGCTGATCTTCTCGCCGGCGGCAATCAGCAGCTCGCCGGTGAGGGGGGCAATGATGTCGCGGGCGGCCACAAAGCCGGTGATGCGGCGGGCCAGAGCCAGCTTCTTGTTCATCTTGTACCGGCCGAACCGGGACATGTCGTACCGGCGGGGGTCGAAGAACAGGTTATTCAGGTGGGTCTGGGCGCTCTCCACCGTCGGGGGCTCGCCGGGACGCAGCTTGCGGTAGGTCTCCAGCAGACCCTCTTCCTCGTTGTGGGTGGTATCCTTGTCCAGAGTGGCCAGGATGCGCTCGTCCTCACCGAAGAACTCCCGGATCTGGGCGTCGCTGCCCATGCCCAGAGCACGCAGCAGCACGGTAACGGGCAGCTTGCGGTTCTTATCGATGCGCACATAGAACACATCGTTGGAGTCGGTCTCATACTCCAGCCAGGCGCCGCGGTTGGGGTTCATGGTGGCGGTGTACAGCTTCTTGCCGGTCTTGTCGTAGCTGGCGCCGAAGTAAACGCCGGGGCTGCGAACCAGCTGGCTGACGATGACACGCTCCGCACCGTTATTGATGAAGGTACCCGCGTCGGTCATGAGCGGGAAATCGCCCATGAAGATCTCCTGCTCCTTTACCTCGCCGGTCTCCTTGTTCAGCAGCCGGGCGGTAACGCGCAGGGGCGCCGCGTAGGTAGTGTCGCGTTCCTTGCACTCTTTGATGGTGTATTTGGGCTCTCCCAGATGGTAATCCACGAATTCCAGAGCCAGATTGCCGGTGAAGTCCTCAATGGTGGCAATGTCGCGGAAAACCTCTTTCAGACCCTCGTCCAAAAACCAGCGGTACGAGTTCTTCTGCACCTCGATGAGGTTGGGCATGGTGATAACCTCATCGATGCGGGAAAAGCTCATGCGTTCGGTTTTGCCAAGGGTTGTGGGCTTGACCTTCATCATAAAAAGCTTCCACTCCTATCCTGTTTCTACTTACATGATTGAGCACGCCCCGCCGGGGCAGTGATACGGCCCGCAGAGTTTTGTGTATTTTTCACAAACTTTTGCGAGTTTTTTGTACATGCTGCCTTTTTTAGGGCGTGTTGATCCAATTATGGTATACCATAACAGTATAATGGCCAAAAAGCCCGGTGTCAAGCCATTTTTTCGCTTTTTTTAAAAACACCGGCCCAGGCATGATACGCCCGGGCCGGTGTTATCTTTTTGATGATTCTCAGCGGCATTGGTTCTCGCTTGCCACGATCTGGGCGAAATCCACCGCCCCCAGCTCCCGGTTCACCTGCTCGCTGATGCGCCGGAACACCTGCTGAAAGGCACAGATACCGGAGGCGCCCCGGTTGCACTCGCCGCACTCCTCCAGGCAGCGGGAAAGCTGATAGGGCCCCTCCACCGCACGGATCACATCCAGCATGGTGATTTCCGCCGCAGGCCGGGCCAGCTCGTAGCCTCCCCGGTTGCCCTTGAAGCTGGCCACCAGACCACTGGCCACCAGCTTGCCCAGAATCTTCAGCGAAAAGCGCAGCGAAACGCTCATCTCCTGGCTGATGGAGCGGGCGTCCATCCTCTTTTGGTTTTTGGCCAGGCAGTAAATGATACGGATGGCGTAATCCGATTCCTGCGTGATGTGCATAAACGCCTTCTCCTTTCCCGCGGGCGGCAAAACCGGGCCCGCCGTGCAGGGCCGCGCCCCGCAATAACTATACTTTAATGATATAGTTAAATATATCAGGTTTGAGTGGAATTGTCAAACCCGCCCCGTATACAGAAAGCGGGCGGCTCCCTGCAAAGGAACCGCCCGCCTGAATTCATTGTCTTATGCGTTGACCGCAGCCTTTTCGCCCCGGCGGAACAGCACCCGGAACACCAGGCGCACCAGCGGGCCGGCAAGGAACACCTGCCAGCACAGGGCCATAGGGAAATTCATCACCGCGGTCTGCAGCCAGACGGCCACAATCTGGCTGCCGGGATTCTTGAACAGGATGGTGGCCACCAGACTCATCATGGGGCACATCAGGCAGACGATCATGCAGGAGATGGCCAGAATCACAAAGACCGGCTTATCCAAACCGGGGGTGACCAGACGGAAGGCCATCTTCTGGGACAGGCGCTCCACCACAAAGAACTCCAGAATGAAGGCCACCGGCCACATAATGACCATCTCGCCAAAGGCCATGACAAAGACCTGATTGCTCATGCCGCCCACATTCAAAGCAATGTTGTAGCAGATCATGGCATAGACCATCACAAAGGCCATCATCAGGGTAAAAATAACATTTTCCAGTTTGGTTTTCGGCATAACGAATACTCCTCCACATTGTTTTTTCGGATGTTTGTGTGTCCGCAACGCTGTGTTGTTCGTTAGCCGTGCAGGCCGCGAAAGCGGGGCTGCTCCGGTGTCGTTTCCAATAAAACCAAACGTTCTGCGCGCCGCCCGTTTTTGGGCAGCGTCGACTATGGTACCACATTTTCGCCCTCGCTGCAAGTCTTTTTTTGCTGGACAGCACCGTTTCTGCTCTCTATAATATGGAAATAATACAGGAAATCGAAACGGAGGCCGCGCAAATGAACCATTCCCCTTTTCCCATTCTGGAATTTGACCCGGACCGCCGGGCCAAACTCTGCCCGGAGCAGCCCGACGCTCCCCTGCTGCCGGAAAAATGCGTGATCACCTTCTTCCGGGAAGCACTGGAGGAGCTGGTGCGGGAACAGAACCTTTCCCCCATCGCCCATCTTCATTCCGAAATTGTGGATCTGCCCATCTACCGGCTGGAGCGGCGTGGCGAGCCGGTATGCGTCGCTCTTCCCTTTGCCACCTCGCCGGGTGCGGTCTGCACACTGGAAGAGCTGCATGCACTGGGTGCAGAGAAATTCGTGGTCTGCGGCGGCGCCGGCTGCCTGACCCCCGGCCTTGAGCTGGGGCGGATCATCCTTCCGGTGAGCGCCGTGCGGGACGAGGGCGCCTCCTACCACTATCTGGAGCCCGGCCGGGAAGCCGCCTGCCCCGCCGAGGGCCTTGCCGCCGCCCGCCGGGGACTGGCGGCGCTGGGGGTTCCGGTGCTGGAGGGCAAGACCTGGACCACCGACGCCCTGTACCGGGAAACCGAGGGCAAAATTGCCCGCCGGGCCGCCGAGGGCTGCCTGACAGTGGAGATGGAATGCGCGGGCTTTTTCGCCGCGGCCCAGTTCCACGGTCTGCCGCTGGCCCAGCTGCTCTACGCGGGCGACGATCTGAGCACCGACACCTGGGACAGCCGCGGCTGGGATCGGCAGCACACCGTGCGCCGCAACCTGCTGGAAACCGCACTGGATCTGGTCACTTATTTTTAAACAACGCAAAAAAATGCCGCCTGAAAACCCAGGCGGCATTTTGTTATGTTCTGCTTATTTGCGCTGCCCCTTGAACACCTCAATCTCGGTGGCGGGCAGCTCATGGCGGAATTCCCGCTCGGTGCGCTTCAGGTTGCCGCAGATGCAGGTCTCCTCGCCCCGGGCATCCAGCGGCATGTAGTAGCCGCAGGTGGTGCAGCGGACATACAGGCCGGGCTTGCGTTTAAACTCCTTGGCAAAAAAGCCGGTGGCCTTGGGGCCATGGCCCACGTAGGTAAAATTCATCTTCGCCTTCAGCTCTTCCTGCTGTTTGCGGATCTGCTCCTCGTTCACATTCCAGTTCGCCAGCATATACGGTTCTCCTTTTCTTTGTGATACCTGCTTGTGCCTGTTTGATGATCAATCCAGGAAATCCCGCAGCTTCTTGGAGCGGCTGGGGTGGCGCAGCTTGCGCAGAGCCTTGGCCTCAATCTGACGGATACGCTCACGGGTAACCTCAAACTCGTGGCCCACCTCTTCCAAGGTGCGGGGACGGCCGTCCTCCAGACCAAAGCGCAGGCGCAGCACCTTTTCCTCACGGGGGGTCAGGCTGCCCAGCACGGCGGACAGCTGCTCCTTCAGCAGGGTATGGCTGGCAGCCTCGGCGGGCACGGGGGCATCCTCATCGGGGATGAAGTCGCCCAGATGGCTGTCCTCCTCCTCACCGATGGGAGTCTCCAGGCTTACCGGCTCCTGGGCCACACGCATGATCTCGCGCACCTTTTCCACGGGCATGTCCAGCGCCTCGCTGATCTCGTCCGCGGTGGGCTCGTGGCCATTCTGGTGCAGCAGCTGGCTGGACACCTTCTTCACCTTGTTGATGGTTTCCACCATGTGCACCGGGATACGGATGGTACGGGCCTGATCCGCGATGGCGCGGGTGATGGCCTGCCGGATCCACCAGGTGGCGTAGGTGGAGAACTTGAAGCCCTTGGTGTGGTCGAACTTCTCCACTGCCTTGATCAGACCCAGGTTACCCTCCTGGATCAGATCCAGGAACTGCATGCCACGGCCCACATACCGCTTGGCGATGGACACCACCAGACGCAGGTTGGCCTCGCTCAGGCGCTGCTTGGCCCGCTCGCCCTTGCGGATGGCGGTTTCCAGATTGCGCAGCTCGATGCGCTGTTCGGTGGGCAGCGCATCCTTGGTCTGGGTCAGCCAGATGCGCTTCTCATCGCTGGAGAGCTCCTTGTTGTCCTCGATCTCGCAGATCTTGGCGAACTTTTCCTTCTTTTCCTCAATGGCCTTGTTGCCGTCCAGAATGTCCAGCGCCAGGCGAATTTCCTCGTCGCCGCTGAGCAGAGGCACCCGGCCAATCTCCTTCAGGTAGACCTTGACCGGATCGTCGATGGCAACGCCCTCGGCAGACAGGGCGTTCTCGAACATATCCACGCTGTCCTCGGTGAGGGTAAAGTTTTCGGAATCGGCGTCCGGCTCATCCACGATCTCCACATTGTGGCCTTCCAGCGTCTCATACAGCTTGTCGATCTGCTCCACGTCGAAGCCGGTTTCCTCAATGGCGTCGTTGATCTGCTTGGTGGTCAGCTTGCCGTTGCGCTTGCCGGTCTCGATCAGTTCGCGGATGGTGATTTTCTTTTCTGCCATATCTTTTACTTCCTCCTGGTTTGGATACATTTGGACTTTTTGACCTGTGTAATATGTAATTCTGCCGGGGTTTACGCCTTCTGGCGTCGCAGCCCGGCAAGGTAATCTTCCAGTTCCTGGCCGCTCATGCGGGCGGCTTCGGTGCTTTTGGGGGCGCTCTGCTGGATGCGGTTCAGATACATCTCCACATCCCGCGGGCCGATGCCCACATCGTAGTTGCGGGCCAGCAGATGGGAGATCCGGTTCACGGTATCCTCCGGCAGCTGGGTAGCCAGAGCGGTCAGATCCGGCCGGATGCCCTGGGCCCTGCAGCGCAGGATGGCCCGGTAGGCCTCCCCCATGTCCTCCATGAGGAACTGCTCGGGGGCAAGGCGTTTTTCCACCGTGGAGATGAAATCCGGGTTTTTGACCATGGCCGCCACCAGCTGCTGCTCGGCACTGGCCACGCCCAGAGCCTTCTCGCTGTTCATGGTGTTGTAGGGCAGCTTGATGTCCGACCCCAGCCCCTGATTCAGCAGATCCCGCTCAAACTGGCGCTGCTTTCGGCGTCGGCCCGCCTTCACCGCGGCATCCAGCTGGTTCAGAATTGCCGCCTTGGCCACGTCGGTTTCCTCCGCCAGTCGTCCGGCGTAAATGTCCCGCTCGGTGGGCGAAACGCCGTCGGCCAGAATGCGGATGACCTCCTTGATGTATTCCACCCGATCCGCCGCCCGGGTGATGTCGTATTTGCTCCTCACCTTCTGGATCTTGTACTCAATGGCATTGCTGGTGCCGTTGAGCAGCCGTTCGAAGGCGTCCCGCCCGAACTTTTTGATGAATTCGTCCGGGTCCTTGGCGTTGGGAATGTTCAGCACCGATACCTTCACCGGGCTTTCGCTGAACAGGCCCAGACTGCGGGCGGTGGCCTTCTGGCCCGCCTCGTCCGAGTCGTAGCAGAGCACCACCTCGTCGGCGTACTCGGCCAGCAGCCGCACCTGCTCGGCGGTAAGGGCGGTGCCGCAAGCGGCCACCGCCGTATCGAACCCGGCCTGATGCAGGCTGATCACGTCCATATAGCCTTCGCACAGAATGTAGCGGCGGCTGGTGCTCTTTTTGGCAATGCTCAGCGCGAACATGGCCTTGCTCTTTTTGTAGACCAGCGTTTCCGGGCTGTTGATATACTTGGGCTTCTCGTTGCCCAGCACCCGCCCGCCGAAGGCAATCACGTTGCCCCGCAGGTCGAAGATGGGGGTCATCACCCGCCCCCGGAAGGCGTCGTACACGTTGCCCTTTTCGCTGCGCTTTTCCACGCCGGCGGCCAGCATCTCCTCTTCGGTGAAGCCCTTGGCCCGCAGGTGCATGCGCAGCGCCCGGAAGTCATTGGGCGCATAGCCCAGGCCGAACCGCCGGATGGTGGAGTCGGACAGACCGCGCCCCCGCCAGTAGGCCCGGGCAGCAGCAGCTTCTTCGGTGGGGGCATTCAGCTGCTCGTAGAAAAAGCGGGCGGTCTCCTTGTTCACCGAGAGCACCCGGCTGCGCAGCCGGCCCACCTTGTCGTCCTCCTCGGGCATGGGCATGCCGGCCCGGCCCGCCAGATACTTGACCGCCTCCACATAGTCCAGATTGTTGATCTTTTTGATGAAGGTGATCACGTCGCCGCCCGCTCCGCAGCCGAAGCAGTAGAAACTCTGGGTCTCCGGGTAGACCACGAAGGAGGGTGTCTTTTCGCTGTGGAAGGGGCACAGCCCGGTGTGGGTGCGGCCCCGGTGGCGCAGCTGCACATAGCTGGCCACCACGTCGGTGATGTCATTGCGGCGCACCACTTCCTCCACATATTCATGGGGAATCACAGGCAGCCCCTCCTTTCCGGGTCAGGAATATCGGGCGGCAAAGCAGCCCTTACAGAACGTGCCACTTGCGGGGCACGAAAAAGTCTTCAAAGGTGCGGATGGCGAACTCGTCGCTCATGCCGCTGATATAATCGGTGACCGCCCGATCCACCCCTTCCTGATAAGCAATCTGCAGAAAGCCTTCCGGAAGCAGGTCGATGTGGGTGCTCAGCCGCTCGTACAGCCCGCCGATCACCCGCTCCACCTTTTCCTCCTCCTTCTTGGCGGTCTTATCCACATAAACAGTGGAGTACATGAAGGAGTGAAGCGCCTCGTAGGCCTCGCCCACTTCCGGGCTGAAGGCCAGCTGGGACTGGCTGCTGTGAGCCACCAGATCGGCAATCAGGGTGGTAATACGCCGGCTCTTGGTGTCACCCAGCACCTCCACCACGTCCCGGGGCAGCTGCTCCGGGCGCAGCACACCGGCGGTGATGGCGTCCTCAATGTCGTGGTTCATATAGGCAATGCGGTCGGAATAACGCACCGCACACCCCTCCAGCGTGGCGGGCCAGGTGCCCTTGGTGTGGCACACCAGGCCGTTGCGCACCTCCCAGGTGAGATTCAGGCCGGTGAAGCGGCGCTCCAGCCGATCCACCACCCGCAGGCTCTGCTGATAATGGCGGAAACCATGGGGGCTCAGCTGGTTCAGCGCCCGCTCCCCCGCATGGCCGAAGGGGGTATGCCCCAGATCATGCCCCAGGGCAATGGCTTCGGTCAGATCCTCGTTCAGGCGCAGCGCCCGGGCAATGGTGCGGGCAATCTGATCCACCTCCAGCGTGTGGGTCAGCCGGGTGCGGTAATGATCCCCCTCCGGGGAAAGGAATACCTGGGTCTTTTGCTTGAGCCGCCGGAAGGACTTGCAGTGAACCACCCGATCCCGGTCCTGCTGATAACAGGTGCGCAGGGGGCAGGGCTCTTCCGGCCGCACACGGCCCCGGCTGCACTCAGCGAGTGCAGCGCCCGGCGCCAGAATCTGGCGTTCAATCTGCTCTGTGTGCTTCCGAATTTCGTCCATGGCATGTCCCTCCCCTGTGCTTCGCGCCCTCTGGCCGATACGTCTTGTAATAATATATACGACACAAAGGCCCAAAACCCTTTTTTCATTCTGTGAATTTTTTGCAAAAGCCCCAATTATTTTACGCCAAACGTCGCCCGGGGTGCATCAGAACGGGGTGTAGAAGGGCTGGGAGATACGGGGGGTCACCGCGCCGCGGCTCAGCTCCTGAAAAGCGGTGGGCAGGCCGGCTTCCTGCCCGGCAGGCAGAGTGGCGGTAAGGGTGACCTTGTCGGCAAAGACCGGCTCATCCACCTGCGCGCCCGCCCCCTGAAGCAGCAGCATCGCCCGCTCGTACAGCGAGTAGTCCACCTCCACGGTGAGCTTCACGCAGGAGCGCACAGTCACAATCTTCGCAGCCCGCAGGCCGCTGGCCGCGCT
This sequence comes from Allofournierella massiliensis, assembly GCF_004345265.1. Taxonomy (GTDB): domain Bacteria; phylum Bacillota; class Clostridia; order Oscillospirales; family Ruminococcaceae; genus Allofournierella; species Allofournierella massiliensis. The sequence goes on along the minus strand of NZ_SLUM01000004.1, from coordinate 38,025 downwards.
TTCGGTGTAGGCCCGAACCAGACCGCCGGTGCCCAGAAGAATACCGCCAAAGTAACGGGTCACCACCACGATGCAGTCGGTAAGGCCGGCATGCTGGATGCTCTCCAGCACCGGCAGGCCCGCGGTCTTGGCAGGCTCGCCATCGTCGGAATAGCGCATTCTTCCACCCTCCCGCAGCACATAGGCATACACGTTGTGCCGGGCGGTGCGGTGCTGGGCGCGGATGCTGTTCAGAAATTCCACCGCCTTTTCCTCGGTGTCGGCAAAGGACACATTGGCGATGAACCGGCTGCGCTTTTCCTCAATCTCGGCTGTGGCAGTTCCCTGAATGGTGCGATAGTCCTGCATGGGCGGCCCTCCCTCTTTTCTCATTTACAGACAACAAAAAAGGCGGTTTGAAACAAACCGCCTTTTTGGCTTTTGGATCTTACTTCTTGAGACCGAAACGACGGTTGAAGCGATCAACACGTCCGCCGGTGTCAACCAGTTTCTGCTTGCCAGTGTAGAAAGGATGGCACTTGGAGCAAACTTCAACGTGGATCTCAGGCTTGGTGGAACGGGTGTGGATGACCTCGCCGCAAGCGCAGGTGATGGTGCAGTCCACATAATTGGGATGGATGCCCTGTTTCATTCTTTTCACCTCTTTCTGGTTAATGACTAAGGGGGCCATGCTTGATACATGCGCCCATCACAACCTTCAATAGGAGGCCACCAGCATACACCATCCTGTGCGTATGGAGCGGCCGTCGGAACGATTGCCAAAATAGTATAGCACGCATGCTTTCAAAATGCAAGCTTTTTTGCTCTTTGCCTGCAAAAAAAACAGGAAGAACCCGGTTTGAATGGTTCTTCCCGTTTTAAAGCATTTTACAGTTCGTACTGTTTAGCTTAAATATTGCTGCCAGTACTCTTCCAGCGTAAGATTCTGCTCGGTCAGGAAGGAGGCCAGCTCCTTGCCCACATAACGCCAGTGCCAGGGCTTGAACTCCACGCCGGTGATCTCCTGCTTATCCTCCGGATAGCGCAGCACAAAGCCGTATTCCGCCGCATGCTCGCTGAGCCACTGATATTCCGGGGTCTGCACAATGGTCTCGGCATTCTTGGTCTGGCTGTACTGGGGCACCAGATCCACGGCAAGGCCGGTGTTGTGGTCCGACTCGTAAGCCTTCTGCTCCACCTGCTGAGCCTGCTGCTCCGCGGCAGCCTGATCCAGCCCCTGATTCAGCAGTGCCTGTACTTCCTGTTCATACAGCTGCTGCTGGCGGGTCGTGCTGCGGAAACCGGAAATAATCTTCAGCTGCAGCCCCGCTTCCTGAGCGGCCTGCTGCATGGCGAAGAAATCCTCCACAGCGTGGCTGTCCAGATAATAGCCCGCACCGTCAATGGCATCCGTCTGGGGATCAAACCCTTCGGGCAGCGGATTGCCCGGGCCGTTCAGCACCGCGAACCAGTCCTCTGCGGTCACCGCAGGGCCGGGCACCGGCGTGGGAGAAGGCTCTGCAGTCGGCTCGGCCGAAGCGCTGGCCGCCTGCGAAGATACCGGCTGGCTTTCCGGCTGCTCCCTCTTTCCAAACCTGCCGCCCCACAACAGGGCAGCAGCAATCAACACCGCCGCAATCAGAACCACCAGCACTGCAATCCAGATTTTCCGGCCGCCGGAACCGTTTCCTTCCGGCTCCGAACCGCCTTCCGCTGACCAGCGCACCTTCTGCGCCGGAGCTGCAGTCTGCGCAGCACTCTGCTGCATTTTTTTCTCCTCTTCCGGAGTAAAATATTTCATCTCATGCGGCATGGTTTACCCCCCTCGTGCCGTTTTGTGCGGGATTTCTTACACTTCCTCCCGCTCTTCCTTCTCCCGGCGGTAGACCATGCGATACTGCTTGAGCCCCGCACGCCAGGCGATGGCCAGCGCAATTACCACCACTGCATAGATCAGTGCGAAGTAGAAAAATACTTCAACCGCGCCGTGTGTGTAGGACGCTACCAGCATCTTCAGAGTCTCCGGCTTCAGATTCAGCCGGTCCATCCGAATCAGCCCGTTAAACAGCAGCGGAACCACCACACTGAACAGCACCGCTGCGGAAAAGGCGTTAATGCACCAGCGCAGCCGGGCCGCGCCGGAAGGCTGCAGCCGCATCAGCAGCACCAGTGCGATCACGCAGACCACCGCCAGCACTGCAAACCCGATCCATACCATCTGGGTGATGCGCGCCATATAAGGTGCAATGTAGGGCGCCACGATCAGCTGCACGTAGTTGTCGTAGTCCACCTGACAGCCGCTGGCCATCTCCTGCACCGCCTCGCGGATCTCGTCCGTCAGCTGAATGCCCCGCTCCTCCAGATTGTTTTCGATGGCTTCCACTGCCGCTTCGGCCACCTCCGGATGGGCGATCAGGCGCCGGTCTCCCTGATACAGGGCTTCCACCGCCCGGAACATGTCCTGCTGGATCTGATCCTCGGTCACAATGCTGGTCATCACTTCCTGTGGAATGCCGCCCGCATTGCCGTAGCTGATGTAGTTTTCGTTCAGCTGCTCCAGCGTGGCCTGGCAGAAACCGCTCTCCAGCACCTGGCTGCGCAGATAGCGGGAATTGCATACGGTACACGCCACAACACCCAGCACCGTGAGCAGCACCAGCAAAAAGCTGAGCACCCATGCCACCGCTCCGGTAATCACCGGGCCGGCAGCATTTCTGCGGATTTTTTTCTGTTTCATCCTTTGCCGCCTCCCTGTTATTTGCTCTTGTCGATCATCGGACCGGACACATACTCCGCGTACACAAAGTAACGCTGGGGCGTGAAGCCGAGTGCGTCAAAGGGGTAGCAGGTATACAGAATCAGGTTTTCGTCCGTGCGGGTGAAATCGTAGGTGGTGGCATCCTGATAATCGGCCACCTTCATCTCGGTTACCCGGTACACATAGCTGCCGTAATGAGTATCGATGTGGATCAGGCTGCCCTCTTCCACATCCTGCAGGCCATTGAAAAAGGTGTTGTTATGGCCCGCCAGCAGCACGGTCTTGCTCTCGCCGGGGATACCCGCGCCCGTAGAATCCGCATAGGTTGCCACGCCCCGGTTCAGCTCGCGGGTGGAATCGCCGTAATACAGCGGCGCATCCACGCTGGTACCCTCAATGGTAATCTGACCATACTGGTCGCCCTTCGTGGGATACACCAGCTCACTGTACGGCACCGTGGTGGCATTTTCAATGCTGTTTGCCAGCTCCTCATACAAATTGGCGGGCTGGCTTTCTTCCTCCTTGCTGAACATGTAACGGGCAAGCCCCACATAGGGCCCTACCGTGGGAATGGCAGCCAGATACAGCACCCCTGCAGTAAGCGCGGCAAACAGTACCGGCACCCCCACAAAGCTGAGCATTTTGCGCCAGAGCGGCGCTTTGGGCCGGGAAGGAGCCGGACGGACAGGCCGGGAATCGTCCGGCCGATGATATACGGGCATTTGGATAGCCCCCTTTCAAGAGATGCTTGCCCTGCACTTCCCGTTCTGAGCGGCAAGCCGGCAGTGGCAAATGTATATCAAAAGGCAAAAAACCTTTATAAAACACAAAAAACAAGGAAAGTTAGCACAACGGGTTCCTTTCCTTGTTCGCGGGCAAATTATGTGGCAAACACATCATTTGCCTTGTTCGAGTGATTACTCACCCAGCTTGCGAGCCTTCACAGCAGCAGCGCCCAGAACGGAAGCCACAGCCAGAGCCACAACAGCGGCGCCGGTGGTGTTCAGGCCGGTAGCCTTGATCACGCCAGCGGTGGAAGCAGCAGCGCCGGAGGTGGCAGCAGTAGTGCTGTCAGCCTTGCTGGAGCTGTCGGTCCACTCGGGAGCACGGTCAGTGTTGGCAACAGTGGTCTTGGAAGCGGTGATGGAAACACCACCAACCTTCACTTCAGCCTTAACGGTGGCAGAGCCATCCAGGTTCAGCTGAACAGAAACATCGCCAGCCTCAACGCTGTTGTTGCCGGCAGCAGCCTTCATCTCAGCCAGGGCAGTGTCCACGATGTTGCCGATCTCAGTCTGGCTGTTAGCAGTCTGCAGAGCAGCCTGAGCCTTCTCAGCGGCAGCCTTAACAGCAGCCACATCAACGCTGGCGGAATCGGTCAGACCGTCGATCGCAGCGTTCACCTGAGCCATGTCAACACCGTAAGCAGCAGCCTGGTTGGAGTACTCAGCAGCCTTAGCCTTCAGCTCGTCCTTGGTGTAACCAGAACCAGCAGCGAAAGCGGAGGTAGCCATAGCAGCAGCCAGAGCCAGAGCAGCAACGGTAGAAATAACCTTCTTCATTGGTATCGTCCTCCTTTCCCAAATATTTATATAACGCGGAATATCCGCGCTATATCAAATGGAATTCAGAACCACCGGCCGAACAGTTTCTTCGGTTTGGCGGCATCCCGGAGCTGGGGTTCCAGCCCGGCAAACACATCCGCGCCGTTCTGGCGCAGATAACGCACCGTGTCGGCGCCCTGCCAGCTTTCGACCTTCTGCATGGCCGGGCCGATGAGAGGCGGGCGCTTGTCCACGGAATGGGTATCGGTAGACAGCACGTGAACGAGCTGCCACCGCAAAAACTTTTGAATCATCGCCTGCCGGCTGCCGGCACGCATGATGCTGCTGGCATTCACCTGAGTAACCGCTCCGGCATTGACCAGATCGAACAGGCGGGTGGGATCACTGAGCATGTAGGGGTATCGCTCCACATGGGCCAGCAGCGGCGTGATGCCCTGCAGCCCCAGGTTGTAGAAAATATCCTTGGCCCAGGTGGGGTAAAACATGGGGGAAAATTCCACCAGCAAATACGGCGTATCCTGCAAAAGCAGCGGATCCAGATCCAGCTCCAGCAGATCGGAGCTGAAGAACACTTCCGCGCCCAGCTTCAGCTTGACCGGAAGGCCTTCTCTGCTTACCGCATCCTGCAGAATCGCAAAGGACTCTGCCCGGCGCTGCGTGAATTCCTCCACGCTGGTGCGTTCGGCATTGAAGTGCGGCGTGAGGGCAATCTCATCCACTCCCTGCTCCAGCTGCCGCCGGATCAGCGCCAGGGAGTCGTCCACGGTCTGTGCGCCGTCGTCAATTCCCGGCAGGATGTGGCTGTGAAGGTCCGTCATGGGGCCGCTCTCCTTTATCTCTTATTTATAATAGCCGTATTCGTAGGAATAGTAGTAGCCGGTATCGCGGCTGGTGCTCTTCAGATCAAAGCCGTTGAGCACGGCACCAATGATGTTGGCATTGGCCGCCTCCAGGTTTTTCTTGGCCAGCTGCGCCGACTCGATGGTGGCGTTCGCGTGGCCCACCACAAAAATCACACCATCGGCCAGTGCGCTCAGCACCGCTGCATCGGTAACCACCGATGCGGGAGGAGTATCCATAATGATGTAGTCATACTGAGCAGACAGGCTGTCCAGCATTTTGCCCATGCGGGCACTGCCCAGCAGCTCCGCAGGGTTGGGCGGGATCACACCGGCAGTGATTACGTCGATGTTCAGATCGCTGAAATGCACAATCACATCCGCGGGGGTTGCCTCACCGCTGAGCACGTTGGTCAGGCCGCTGGCCCGGCGGGTGATGCGCAGATATTTATGCATGACCGGCTTACGCAGGTCACAGTCGATGATCAGCACCTTCTTGCCGTTTTCCGCCAGCGAGATGGCCAGGTTGATGGCCACGTTGCTCTTGCCCTCACCGGGGATCGAGCTGGTGATCACCAGCCGGCGATAGTTGTTGCTGGCAGCCATGAAATTGATGTTGGTGCGCAGGGTCTTATACGCCTCCACATACTGGAAAGGAGCGTTTTTCGAGATGATCTGCAGCTTGCGGTTGATGGGCTGATCTTTTTTCTTTTTCTTTCCCAGAGCGGGCAATTTGAAAGCCATCGATCAGTCCTCCACTTCCACCTGCGGAATGACGCCCAGTACGGTAAAGCCCAGATGCTTCTGGATATCGTCATCCGTTTTAAAGGTATTGTTCAGCATTTCCTTCAGGAAAATAAAGCCCACGCTGGCCACCAGACCCAGCAGGCCGGCAATGGCAGTGTTCATGGTCTTGTTGGGCGAAACCGGGGCATCCCCCACACGGGCATCCGAGATGACCTTTACGGAACCGGCTTCCACCGCCTCCTGAATCACATCGGGGGCGATTTCCACAATTTTACCCACAATAGCCTTGGCCTCGGCAGGGTTTTCATCCTGCACCGAGATCTGCATGACCTGGGTGGAGTCCACCGCAGACACGCTTACCCGGTCGGCAAGCTGCTCATAGGTCATATCCAGGCCCAGCTCTTCGATTACCTGATCCAGAACCGTGTCGCTCTTTACGATGATACCGTAGGTCGCCACCAGATTCTTGGCGGTGGTCAGCATATCGTTGGTCAGGTTGGTGCTGGTCTGGCTCTGCTGCGAGTTTACGATCATGGTGGCACTGGCCTGATACTGCGGAGTGATCAGGAAATTGGTAACCAGAAAGCCCACAATAGCGCACACGATGGTGCTTGCCACAATGGCCAGCAGATTATTTTTCAGCATGAAAAATATTTCACGCAGGTCTATGGTCTCGTATTCTTGCTCCACAGTCTTTCCCCCAGTAATTGATAAAAAAGGACTTTTTTGCCCTATTAAAAACGTCATTTTATTCGGATGGTTAAGAATTTATTTGAAACCATTCGACGACGCTTTAAAGTATATCACAAACGTTTTTGGCCTGCAAGGCAAAAGATATTTTTCGTAAACTCGCATAAAGGATTTCCGTCCATGGATTTATTCTTTAGATAAATTCATACCAGGTTTGTCACCAAGTGCATATTTTCTCCCTGAATCAGGATATTTTTCCCTTAAACGGAACCATTCCTGCCAGATTTTCCCCTCTCAGGTCACCCGTTTCCGGGCGCAGAAAGGGGGGAGCGCAGCTTCCTGCGCTCCCCCGCTGTAAAACCGATGACCGTATTCGCTCATGCAGCCGGTTCCGCAGTGGGCTCCGGCGTTGCCGCCGCACCGGCTGTATCCGTCTGGGCAGCCTGATCGCCGCCCTCTGCTCCATCGGTCTGTCCGTCCGTTCCCTCATCCGTCTGGGCGGTTCCGTCGCCCTGTCCGGTATCGCCTTCGCCGGCCGGCTCTGTCTGCGCGGAATCGGACGCAGCGGAATCCGAAGCTGTGATGGATCCGGGCGACCAGGTGGGCCGCAGGCTGCCATCCTCCAGCTGATGGGATACATCCAGCGTGCCCTGCTCGGTATCGCCAATCCCCTTGCCGTCCTCATTGTGCAGCAGATAGGCGGCAAATTTGAGCTTATAGTCCAGATTATTAAAGGTACCAAGCAGCACCTTGGCCCGGTTCTGATAGATAAAATACAGCTCATTGGCTTCCCCGAACTGGATGCTGGTGCAGTCATCCTTCAGCTCATAGGTCCAGAGCAGCGCCAACAGCCGGTTCACATCCTCCAGGGGATCGTGCCCGTTCTCTTCGCCCGTTGACGAAGAAGAGGTGGACGCTGTGCTGGAAGTCTGGCTGGAGGAAACACCGGAAGCCGCCGGTGCGGGCGTCGCCGTGGCGTTGGGGGTGGCCAGCTTCAGATAGTAACCGGCCACAGGAGCTTCAATATCCAGCCCCAGCAGTGCGGGCAGGCCTTCGGGCTGCGTTTCCCCAATGGCCATAATCTTGAGCCCGTCGCTCAATGTGAGCCATCCGCTGTCTGACTGGGCACACCAGGTTTCCACCGCAGGTTCCACCCGAATCACCAGCGTGCTGGGCAAGCGACGGCGAATCTCCACCCGTTCCAGATAAGGCAGACTTACCACCATGCTTTTTTCCTTCTGGGCGGCGGAGAACTGGAACATATTTTCACCCACCGGCACACCCAGTGCCCCAAGAATTGCGTCCTCGGTATAAATGCCGGTATTCGCCGGGGTGCTTCCGTCCATATTTTCAATGCGGAAGGTCTCCACCTTGAACAGCACCGTGAGCGAGAGAACCACACCGATGCCCACCACCAGAAGCCCCAGAAATGCCATGAGCAGATTTCGGCGGCGACGGCGGCGGCGAAGCTCGCTGTGCGTCAGCCGCCGGGGCGGCCTTACCCGGGCAGCCGTATGTTGACCGGGATAAGGCTGTTCACTGTGGGGATACTGCTGCGTTCCGTGGGGATACCGGGTGTTCTGCCGCCGGTAATCGGGCTGCGGTGCCGAACCCTGCCGCTGCCGGGCCGTCCGGTTTACCGGCTGGGGTTCTCTGCGCCGGGAACCGGTCTGGGGGGCCGGGCGGGTCTGCTGCTGTCGCCTGCCGCCGTCCACAGCCTGAACGCGCCGGGCGCTCTGGCCGCTGTTCTGCGCAGGCTGCCGACCTGAATTTCGCCTGATCTGCCGTTTCGCCACCGGCTCCCCTCCTTTCTTTTGTATTATTTTCCTGAATTATTACTTTTCGTTATTTTTCTTTGCCTTTTCCAGCCCCATCAGCTGGGCCAGTTTTGCCCAGATCTTATCCAGACTGTGAGGCTCGGCCAGGCGCTGGGCATTGCTTCCCATCTGAGCCAGGCGTCTCGGCTGGGCCAGCAGCTCCTCCACCATGGTAATGAGCTTTTCGCCGGTGAGATCCTTTTCCTCTACCACCAGCGCGGCTCCGGCCTTCTGCAGCTCCAGCGCGTTGTAGTACTGATGGTTCTCGGCCACATTGGGGCTGGGGATCAGAATCGCCGCACGGCCCACCGCCTCCAGCTCGGCCAGTGTGAGCGCGCCTGCCCGGCTGATCACCAGATCCGCCGCGGCCAGCAGCTCGGGCATGTTGTTGATGTACTCGCTGACCACCAGATTTTCATTATAGGAAAAACCCTTTTCACTGGCCAGATTTTTGAACAGCTCCACGCCCCGGCTGCCGGTGGCGTGCAGATGCAGGATGTTGCGGGGCTGCTTCTGCTCCCAGGCGGCCAGATCGGCCACCACCTCGTTGATGCGTCGGGCACCCAGACTGCCGCCGAAGCTCAGGATCACGGTGCGATCCCCTGCGTTCAGTTTGGCGCGGGCGGCGGTGCGATCCTGCTGGAAGATTTCCGGCCGCACCGGGTTGCCCACCACCGTGGTCTTTTGGGGTGCGCCCAGCTTTTCCACCGCTGCGGGCACGGCGGCAAAGATTACATCCACATCCTTTGCCAGCAGCTTGTTGGTCACACCGGGGAAGGCGTTCTGCTCATGGATGGCGGTCTTGATGCCCATTTTGGCAGCGCAGCGCACCACCGGGCCGCTCACATAACCGCCGCAGCCGATCACCAGATCCGGCTGCACCTGCCGCATCATAGCCTTTGCCCGGGGCCCGGACAGAGCCAGATGCCACACCGCCTCGATGTTACGCAGGATATTTTTCGGGGTCAGGCTCCGCTGGATACCGTTTACCTCGATGTGATGGAACGGATAGCCCGCCTGCCCCACCAGCTTATACTCCATGCCCGCCTTTCGGCCGGCAAAATGAATCTCGGCATCCGGGCAATGCTGCTTGATAGCGCCCGCAATGGCGAGTGCCGGGTTGATGTGGCCGGCAGTGCCACCGGCTGCGATCAATACGCGCATGATAAGCACCTCCTTCAAAACATTAAGGGATCAGCGGCGGAAACGTGCATAGGGATCCTCTTCCTCCCGGGCACGCTGCGCCTGCTTTTCCTGTTCGGCCGCGGCTTTTTCGTCGGCCTTCTTCCGGTTGCCTGCCCGGCACACACTCATCACCACACCCATCTGACCCAGCAGCATCAAAAGGCTGGTACCGCCGGAGGAGAAGAAGGGCAGGCTGATGCCGGTGTTGGGGATGGTGTTGGTCACCACCGCCACATTGAAGAGGAACTGGAAGCTGATCTGGGCAATACAGCCCACCACCAGCAGACTGCCGAACCGGTCGGGCGCGTTCCATGCAATCACAATCCCCTGCACGATCAGCAGAAGGAACAGCAGGATGCAGATTACCGCGCCCACAAAGCCCAGCTCTTCGCACAGGATAGCGAAAATAAAGTCGTTCTGGGCCTCGGGCAGCCACATGTGCTTCTGTACACTGTTGCCGATGCCCACCCCGAACAGTCCGCCGGAACCGATGGTGTACAGGCTCTGGCCGGTCTGGCGGGTGGAGTCCTGCATATCCGAGAAGGGCTGCAGCCAGCCCTGAAGGCGTTCCGCCACATAGCCGCCGCGGGTAACCAGCAGCAGGGAAATGAGAGTAACCGCCACGCCGCCCGCCAAAAAGAACCAGCGCAGCAGCGCGCCGCCCACCAGCATGATGGACGCGGCAATGCAGCACATCAGGATCATGGCGCTGTGGTGCGGCTCCAGAAGAAGCAGCAGCAGAATGGGCGCCAGCAGAACGCCGGGAAGCAGAATGCTCAGCTTCAGGTTCTGCATGGGGCCCGCACCGGGAAACTGGCCCTCAATCCGTTTCTGATACCGGGCAAACAGATGGGCCAGCAACAGAATCAGAGCAAATTTTGCAATCTCACTCACCTGAATGGTGGGCAGACCGCTCACGTTGATCCACCGGCGGCAGCCCTTGATGGGCGGCATGAACAGCACCACCACCAGAAGCCCCAGTGTTACAAAATACAGCGGCCAGGCAAACCGGCGCAGCCAGTGGTAATCCACCCGGGAGATGAGCAGTGCCGCCGCCAGACCCACAATTGCGTAAAGTGTCTGGGGGCCCACATATTCATAACTGTTGCCGAACTTGTTCAGTGAGGTGGCGTAGCTGGCGCTGAACAGGATGATCAGGCCGAACACCTGCAAAATGATCAGGTTGGCAAGGAAAGCTCCGTTCAGCTTGCCGGGATGCTTGTAGAACATCCGCACCGGGGCCTGGCTTGCCTGCCGGGCCTGCCGGGCGGCGCGGCGCATCTGCTCCGCCCGCTGCCGCGTGGCAGACTGTGAACCCGGTGCGCGATAGGTCTGGCGGGCCGTACCGCCGTGCCGTGCCATATCGGTCATGGCCACAGACCTCCTTTTTCAGGGGTACTCAGGCTGCGGAAGCAGCCTGGCAAAGGGATGAAATCAATAATAGAAATAGGCAAAGGTCAGCCCCAGCACAACAAACAGGGCCTCCAGTGCACTGAAGCTCGCGTCGATCTTCACCTCGCTCCAGCCACGCATCTCGAAGGAGTGGTGGATGGGGGTCATCTTGAAGATGCGCTTGCCGTGGGTCAGCTTGAAGTAGGTCACCTGAATCACCACGGTGGCCGCCTCCCAGATGTAGACCGCACCGAAGAAGAACAAAATCTCCGGCCGGCCCATGGCATAGCCCAGACCGGCAACCGCGCCGCCCAGGAACATGCTGCCGGTATCGCCCATGAAGGTCTTGGCCGGGTAGAAGTTCCAGATCAGGAAACCGGCCAGCGCACCGGCCAGGGCCGCCGGCAGAATGGACATCACAAACTGGCCCAGGAAGCTCACCAGTGTCAGGAAGCCCAGCATGGACACAAAGGTCACGCAGGAGCACAGGCCGTCGATGCCGTCGGTCAGGTTCACCGCGTTCACCACACCGATGATCAGAATATAGGACAGCGGGTAGAACAGAATCCCAAAATCCACCATGCCGAAGAAGGGCAGGGTGATGCTGGTGCTCAGGGTACCGTTCATCCACAGCCCGGCCAGCAGCGCAGTGGTCACCAGCAGCTGGCCAACGATCTTCTGCCAGGCCCGCAGACCCAGATTACGCTTTTTTACCACTTTGATGAAATCGTCCAGAAAACCGATCAGGCCAAAGCCGAAGGCGGAGAAGATGGCCAGATACAGGCCCCGGGAATCCGGGCCGCCCATCAGCTCGGGGCTGCCGTGCAGCAGGCTGGTGAGGGCCAGGCAGACCGCGAATACGGTGCCCAGAATGAAGCACAGACCGCCCATGGTGGGGGTACCCTGCTTTTTGTTGTGCCAGGTGGGGCCGATCTCCTTGATGGTCTGCCCGAAGTGCAGCTTATGTAAAAACGGAACAATGAACAGACCGGAGACCGCCGAGATCATAAAACCGCAGGCGGCCGCCAGAATCAGCGCGTAACGTGCCATAGTTTGATTCTCCTCTTAATCGTTTGTTTGGGCTTCGGCATACAGCATCTGAAGCACCTGCTCCAGCCGCATGCCCCGGCTGCCCTTTGCCAGCAGCGCGTCGCCGGGAGCCATCCGGCTCTTCAGTGCCTGCGCCGCTTCTTCGTGGGTCTGGCAGCGGGTCACCGCAAGGCCCGCCTTTTCCGCCTCATCGGCCGCAAACCGGCTGGCGGAGCCCAGTGTGACCAGATGGGCCAGGCCGCTTTGTGCCGCCCAGCGCCCCACCTGCCGATGGGCCTCTTCCTCAATGGAGCCCAGCTCCAGCATATCGCCCAGCAGTGCGAACCGCCGGCCCTTGCAGGGATATTCCCGGAACATGTTCAGGCTGGCGCGCATACTGTCCGGGCTGGCGTTGTAGCAGTCCTCAATGAACACCCGGCCACCGTTTTCCACCACCTTCTGGCGCATGCCGGTGGTCTGGTAATCCGCCAGAGCCGCCGCGCAGCGGGCCGCAGCCAGCCCCATGCGGGTGGCGGCAGCGTAGGCGGCCAGCGCGTCGTACACGCTGTGCAGCCCCAGCGCGGGGATGGTCACTGCAAAGCTGCCGTGCTCCCGATCCTCCAGCGTGAAGGCCATGCCGTTTTCCAGCGTCTTCACCTCCACCGCACGCACATCCGCCTCCGGTGCGTCCATGCCATACCAGACCGGGCGCAGACGGTCGGGAATCATCCCCTCCCGCCGGGCCATCTGCAGATACTCATCGTCCGCGTTCAGGGCCAGCGGCGCGCCGTCCGGCAGGCCGGTGCAGATTTCCAGCTTTGCTTTCAGGATATTCTCCCGGCTGCCCAAACTTTCCAGATGGCTCACACCAATGCAGGTGATCAGCCCTGCGCCGGGCCGGGCGGCCCGGCTGAGCCGCTCGATCTCGCCCAGGGCGCTCATGCCCATCTCCACCACCGCATACTCGGTATCGTCGGAAAGGCGGAACAGGGTGTTGGGCACGCCGATCTCGTTGTTCTGATTGCCTTCGGTCTTAATGGTACGACCAAAGGCGCTGAGAATGGCGTAGCAGAATTCCTTGGTGGTGGTCTTGCCCACGCTGCCGGTGACCCCGATCATTCTGGGGTGAAACAGCATGCGGTAGTTGGACGCCATGCGCACCATGGCGTGGTGGCTGCTGGGGCAAAGCACCAGCTTTTTCTCGGGAACACCCTCCAGCGGATGGTTGGCCACCACATAGGCGGCCCCTTCCGCCACTGCCTTTGCGGCAAAGTCATGGCCGTCCACCCGCTGGCCGGGGAAACATACGAACACGCAGCCCGGGCACACAGCCCGGCTGTCCGTCACCACGGCGGTGATGGTTTCGCTGCCCACCGAACCGGCCTCGGCCAGCCCGGCAAGCAGCATCTTTGCAGGGATCGGCTGCATTGCAACTGCCTCCTTTTGTGTTGTTTGCGCCCGGCAGATTGGCCGGGCGCCTTCCTGTTTTGTTTATCGCGGCAATCAGCCCTCGCCGGTTCCGTCCGTCCCGGCGTCTGTTCCGGAATCCGAGGACGCCGCGTCTGTGGACGCACTGGTGTCCTGCGTCGGGTCGGCCGCAGCCGCAGTGGTGATGGTCACCACCGTGCCCATGGGCGTCTCGGTGCCCGCGGTCACATCCTGACTGGTCACCTGACCGTTCTCGTCACCGCTGATGCGCACATTCAGGCCGGAGCCTGCCAGCATCTGGCTGGCCAGCGCCGCACTCTTTCCGGTCACATCCGGCACCGTTGTTTTGGTGTATTCGGTGCTGTCGGTATACAGATACACCGTGGTACCCGCGGCCACCTTGGTGCCCGCCTCCGGGTACTGGGCCAGCACTGTGTCGCCGCTGCCCACCTTCCGGTGAGCCAGGCCGATCTTGTTCAGCTCCACCTGGGCCAGATCCCACTGGCTGTAGCTGGGATTGTTGGGAGTCACCAGATTGGGCACGGTCACATCGCCGCTGGGCAGCAGGCTCTCATCCATTTCGATGCCCAGATAGGGGGCCACCTCGCTGATGATATTGCCGATCAGCGGGGCGCTCAGCATGGAGCCGTACTCGGTTTCCGCGTGGGGTTCATCCACGAAGGCCAGAATGGCAATCTGCGGATCGTCCACCGGCAGCACCGCCAGGAAGCTGGAAACCTTCTCGTAGGTTCCATCCTCCCGCTTCTCCTGATCCAGCTTTTCACTGGTACCGGACTTGCCGCCGATGTGGTAACCCGCCACATAGGCGTTGCGGCCGGCGGCGCCCGCGGCACCGTAGTCCACAACGCCCTCCATCATATGCAGCACCTGCTGGGAGACCTCCTCGCTGATGACCTGACGCTTGATGGCGGGCTCGGTCTGCTGCACCACATTGCCCTCCTGATCCACGATCTTATCCACAATGTAGGGCTGAACCAGATAGCCGCCGTTGGCGATGGCCGCCACTGCAGTGATCATCTGGATGGGGGTCACCTTCTGGGCCTGACCGAAACTGGTGGACGCCAGGTCGATCAGGGACATGCTGTCCTCCGGGTGGTAGGAGATGCCCGCGTATGGGGCCTGCTCCGCCGGCAGGTCGATGCCGGTCTTTTCGGTAAAGCCGAAGGCATTGTAGTAGTCCGAGAAGGTTTCAATGCCCATCTTCAGGGCTTCCTGAATGGTGGCAATGTTGCAGCTGTTATACAGCACCTTGCCCATATCCTGCCACTGATGGGCCGCGCCCTCAGCGCAGGTATAGCTCTTGGTGTTGGGCAGCACCTGATAGCTGCCGCCGCAATAGTAGGTGGTGCCGGGCGTGCTCACACCGGAATCCAGTGCGGCGGAGGTGGTGATCAGCTTGAACACCGAGCCGGGGGTATACAGGTCGGTAATGGCCTTGTTCTTCCACTGGCGCTGGCGTTCCTGGCCCTGCACCTGGGTGTATTCCTCATCGGACAACCCCTCCAGCAGGGCAGCCCGCTCCGGATCGTAGATGGTCATGGGGTCGTTGGGGTCAAAATCCGGCTTGGTGGCCATGGCCAGAATCGCACCGGTGTTCACATCCATCACGATTACCACGCCGCGCTCGGATACGTTGTTCACCTTCACCGAGTTTTCCAGATATTTTTCCGCAATGGCCTGAATGTTGGCATCCAGCGTGAGCACCAGACTGTTGCCGTCCTGCGCGGGATATTCCTCCCGCTCGTCGTTGGCAATTTCGGCGCCCAGACCGTTCTTGATGCTCACCAGACGGCCGGGGGTACCGGCCAGCGTTTCTTCATAATAGGCTTCCAGCCCATAAAAGCCGTAACCGTCTGCATGCATGAAGCCCAGAACGCTGGCGGCAAACGCCCCGTAGGGATATTCCCGCTTGGTGTCCTGCGTGACGGTGATGGGCAGACTGTTCTCGCTGGCGTATTCCTTGATCTGGTCTGCGATGGGCTTATCCACCTGCCTGGCCAGCACCTCGTACTGGCTCTCGGTGTCGATCAGCTTTTCGTACACCTCGTTCTCATCCAGACCCAGCATGCCGGCCACATCGGCGCTCACGGTGCGCACCCGCTCAGCCCGGCGCTCCTCGGCGGGGCGTTCATCGCCCTCTTCCGCCTTGGGGGCGCTGATCTGGCTGGGGTCGGCAGCGATGGTCCACACGATGCTGCTCTTGGCCAGCACCTTGCCGTTGGCGTCGTAGATCTGGCCGCGGGTGGGGGTCACGGCCACATCCTTCAGCTGCTGGTTGGCAGCCTGGATGCGGTATTCATCGTGCATGGCGATCTGCAGCCAGGCCAGGCGGCCGATCAGAATCGCCGCACCGGCCGTGAACGCCCCCGCCAGAAGCCAGTAACGCAGCAGGCTGCGCCTGCTCTTTTTCTTCTGGGGATCCTGTGGCCCGTTTTGCGGATTGTTCATTCTTGCCATGGCAGTATTTCCTTAGTTTGCTTCAAAGTCATTCGCCGCACAAAAAAGGGGGATGATTTTGGTCGAAGCCCCCTGATAATCGAAAAAGCGTGCGCGGCGGCACGCTTTTTCCATTTGCGGTCAGGGATCCAGGTGATCCATCAGGCGCAGAAATCCGTTGTTCAGCAGATCCAAAACGCGCTGCCAACCGCTCTCCGGCCGCTGGATGGTGCTCTCGTTTTCCAGTGTCACATAGGTGATCTGGCTTTTGTCCAGCTTCATCAGCCCAAGCTGCGCGGCAATCTGCTCCACGTTTTTCAGGTTGGTCTTGCTGTCCAGCACGCCGGAGAGATAGTTGTAATCGCTCTGGGCGTTGACCAGCTGCTGGTTGGTTTTCTGGATCTGGGTGGTCAGCTGGGTAATGGTGGCCTGGCTTTGCAGCAGGCCCACGGTAAGCATGGCCATCACGCAGCTTACCGCAACCGTTTTACAGGCCTGAGCGCTGATCTTCATGGCCTGCTTTTTGCCCCGTACTGCCTGCATTCTTGGCTTTACGTCCAGTGGCCGGTCCGCAAAGCGCTCCAGTTCATAGGCCGCCTGTGCCATGCGCGCTCACCTCCTTTTTGGTTCCTTGCGTTTTTGGTTTCCCGGCTCCCCTTTGCCGGTGCGGGCGAGGGTTACTCGCCCAGCTTTTCAATGACCCGCAGCTTGGCGGAACGGCTGCGCCGGTTTTCCTCCAGCTCAGCGGCCGTTGCCTCAATGGGCTTGCGGGTAATGAGCTTTCCTTTTGCCTTGCCCCCGCACACACAGACCGGATATTCCAGCGGGCAGGTGCAGGCGGTGGCCCACTGGCGGAATTTGTTCTTCACCAGCCGATCCTCCAGCGAATGGAAGGTAATGATGGCGAAGCGCCCGCCGGGAGCCAGCAGATCAAAAATCTCATCCATGCCCTGGCTGAGCACGTCCAGCTCGCTGTTCACCGCGATGCGCAGTGCCTGAAAGCTGCGCCGGGCGGGATTTTTATCCTTGCGGCGCACCGCCGGGGGCAGCGCGCTGGCAATGGCGTCGGCCAGCTGCAGGGTGGTTGCGAAGGGGGTTTCCTCCCGGCGCTGCACAATGCGCCCGGCAATGGCCCAGGCATAGGGCTCCTCGCCGTATTCCCGCAGAATGCGGGCCAGCTCTTCCCGGCTGGCGGTGTTCACCAGATCCGCGGCGGTGGGGCCGCTCTGGCTCATGCGCATATCCAGCGGCGCGTCCTGCCGGTAGGAAAAGCCCCGGGAGGCGTCGTCCAGCTGGTGGGAGGATACCCCCAGATCCAGCAGGGCGCCGTTGATTTTTTCAATGCCCAGTCCATACAGGGCGCTGCGGGCGTTGCAGAAGTTGGTCTGCACCAGCGTGGCGGGCAATCCCTCCAGCGCCTTGCCCGCTGCCTCGATGGCATCCGGGTCCTGATCCAGACTGACCAGCCGGCCGGTGGTAAGCCGCCGGGCGATCTGACTGGAATGGCCGCCGCCTCCGGCGGTTCCGTCCAGATAGATGCCGGTCGGATCGATGGCCAGCCCCTCCAGACATTCGTTTAAAAGCACGGGGATGTGGCTGAATTCCATGTGCGTTCCCCCTTATAGTTCCAGTTCTTCCATGGCGGCTTCCAGCTGCTCGCTGCCAAAGCCCGCCTGTTTTTCCTGCCAGGCAGCGGTGTCCCAGATTTCGGCGTGCTTGCCCACGCCGATGATGGTCACATCCTTCTGCAGGCCCGCGTGGGTGCGCAGGCTGGGCGAGATGAGCACCCGGCCCTGTTTGTCCGGAGTGACCTCGGTGGCCATGGCAAAGAGGAACCGCTGAATCTCGCGGGTCTTGACCATGCTCTTGCCCTGCAGCTTTTCGCAGATGAGCTGCCATTCGCTCTCCGGGAAGGCGACCAGACAGTTGTCCATCCAGCGGGTGATCACAAATACCTGACCCATCTGTTCCCGAAAGCGCGCCGGGAAATTCAGGCGGCCCTTTTCGTCGATGGCATAGTTGTACTCGCCCATCAACATACGGCGCCGCCCCCTTTCCGGTTTATGGGGCGGGGGATCTGCCCATCGGCTCCACCTGTGTGGAAAACTCTCCACTTTCCCCCACTTCTCCCCACTGTATCAATTATTATACGTTACACCCACTTTAATTGCAAGATATAGCGCCGAAAAAGAATCGTGAAAAATCTCGATGGAAAGCTGGTTTTTCGCGCTCTGACTGCATATTTTTCCTGTTTTGTGCATTCTTTCCGATCCGGAGCAAAATCCGGCCCTTTCCCGGCCACTGGCGGCCGCTTTTTCACCGGGTTTTCCACACGGCCGGGCAAAGAAAAGCCCCGCGTCCTGCCGGTCTGGCAGGGCACGGGGTCTGAATGCTGACAAAAAAGATCAGCCGTTGTTGTTTTTTGCATTCTGGCGCAGGTTGGCGCGCACGGTTTTGACCTCCGCCGCGTTGCGGGCCAGCTGCTCCTCGGTAATGCGCAGCATGTTTTCGCAGTAATCGGTCACGGTGGTGCGCATCTCGCGGGACTGGCTCTGCGCGCTGGAGAGGATCTCCGCTGCGCGCTGCTGAGCAGCCCGTACGATCTGCTCCTCGCCCACCAGCACCCGGGCCCGATCCTCGGCCTTCTTCACGATGGCCTCGGCCTCCCGCTTGGCGCTGGCGATGATGTCCGCCCGGTCGTTTACGATGGCCTTGGCCTGACGGATCTCGGTGGGCATATTCAGGCGCACCTCATCGATGATGTCCCGCATTTTGTCAATGTCCACCATCCGCTTGCTGCCGGAGAACGGCAGGCCGGAGGCCTCTTCCATGGTTTCTTCCATCAGATCCAGCAACTCGTCGATGTTCATTCTTCTCGCTCCTTTTCATAGCGGGTCACCAAAACGGTGCCGTAACGGTATTGTTTTTTCTTGCAAAGGCCCTCGCACTCGTCCGGCAGGCTGGCTGCCAGCTCGCTCTCGCAGAGAACCGTGCCGCCGGGGGCGGTCACCCGCGCCACCTGGGGCAGAATCTGGGCCAGCGTGTCATGGCGGTAGGGCGGATCCAGCAGCACAATGTGGAACTGCTCCCCGCAGCTGGCCAGAAACGTGTCCGCTCTGGTGTTGCGAATCCGGCTCTGGGCCTGCACACCGGCAGCTTTGCAGTTCTGCTCCACGATGCGCACCGCACCCCGATCCTGATCCACAAACACGCAGCTGGCCGCGCCGCGGCTCAGCGCCTCGATGCCCAGCTGCCCGCTGCCTGCGAACAGATCCAGCACCTTTGCCCCCGGCAGGATGAACTGCAGGGCACTGAACATGCCCTCCTTCACCCGATCCACCGTGGGCCTTGTAATATCTTCTCCCGGCAGGGCCGCCAGCTTTGTTCCCCGGGCAGAGCCTGAGATCACACGCATGGGGGTCCACCTCCCTCTTGTCATCCATTTGTTTTTTCCATTATGGCCCGCACCGGCCGCTTTGTCAAGCAAAATACCCCGGACAGGGTGGGCCGATTCAGCCTTTTTTCGGCCGCAGCATCTCCAGAATCCGGTCCACCGCAGCAGCGTCACAGCCGTTCCAGAGCGTTCCGTCCACCTGAATGTTGGGCCCCTTGCCGCACTGCTTGAAGCAGTTCTGGGTGCGCAGCACCGCGGTGCCCTCGGGCAGCTGGGCCAGCCCCTTTTTCAGCCGGTCCATCAAAGCGGCGTTCTTCGCACCGCAGCGCCCGCCGCTGCACACCACAATTTCATGGGCGGCGGCCCCCAGCTTCAGGCTGGGATACAGCCGGATCAGCTTTTCCAGCAGGGGCACCTTGTAGCCGGTGCAGATGGAGATGGTCTCCAGTGCCTGGGGCGGAATGTGACCGTAGATTTCCTGGGTCTCCCGCAGCAGAGCCACGGTATCCTCCTGCTCCAGTGTGGGGCGGCTGCCCTTGCGGCCGGCGTAATACTCCGCGGCCTCGGCAAAGCGTTCGTGTAATGTGTTCTGATCCATGGATCAATCCTCCGTTTGGGGGTGAAAATAGTCGTAGATGGTCTGGGCGGCCTTCTGCCCCACACCCCTGGCATTGGTCAGCTCGTCCACACCGGCCTCGCGCACCGCACCCACCGATTTGAAGTGGGCCAGCAGCGCCTTGGCGGTGGCGGGCCCCACGCCGGGAATGGCGGTCAGACTGGAAGCATAGGCCTTTTTCTTCTGGTTCTGCCGCTGATAGGCGATGGAGAACCGGTGCACCTCGTCCTGAATGGAGGAGATGAAGGTGAAGATGTTCCGGTGCATGCTGATGGCAATCTCTCCGCCGTCTGCGGTCACGATGGCCCGGGTGCGGTGGTGATCGTCCTTCACCATGCCGAACAGGGGTACCGCCGCCAGAGCGGTACCTGCCAGCGCCGCCTTCACCGCGCTCACCTGGCCCTTGCCGCCGTCCAGCAGAATCACACTGGGCAGCACCGAGAACTGGCCCGCCGTGCCCTTTTCGTACTCGGCGGCCCGGCGGCTCAGCGCCTCGGCCATGCTGGCGAAGTCGTCGGTGCCGGCCACGGTGCGCATCTTGAAGCGCCGGTAGCCGCTTTTCTTGGGGCGGCCGTTTTCAAACACCACCATACCGCAGACGCTGGTGCCCTCGCCCCAGTTGGAGATATCGTAGCTTTCGATCACCGCCGGCGGCTCGGGCAGGCCCAGCACCGCAGCGGCCTCGTCCAGCAGGCGCTGGCTGCGGTCGGTACGGCCGCTCTCCCGGGCAAGGCGCTCCACCGCGTTGGTGTAGGCCATGCTCACCAGCTTGGCGGTGTCGCCCCGCTGCGGCACATACAGCTGCACCTTTGTGCCCCGGGTCTTCTCCAGCAGCTGGGTCAGGGCCTCGTGGCTCTCGGGCAGCACATCCACCGCAATGACTTTGGGGATCTCCTCCCCATCCAGATAATAGCGGGGCAAAAATTCCTCCCGCAGAGCATCCAGATCGGCGGTGCCCCGGAACAGAAGCTCCCGTTTGTCGGTCAGGCGGCCGGTGCGGTAGCGCAGGATGGCGGCGCAGCTGTTCTGCCCGGCTCCGGCGAAGGCGATCACATCCATCTGGGTGCTCTCGTCCACCACCACCTTCTGCCCGGCCGACACCTTTTTGATGGCGGCAATCTGATCCCGCAACAGGGCGGCCTGCTCAAAGTCCAGTCGCTCGGCGGCCTCCTCCATGCGCTGCTCCAGCGTTTTCACAATGTCCTTTTTACCGTAGCGGATCAGCCGGATGGCCCCCTGCACCGCCTCGTTGTAGGTTTCCTTGCTGATCTTGCCGCTACACAGGGCCATACACTTGCCGATGTGAGCGTTCAGGCAGGGCCGCCCCTTGCCAATCTCCTGGGGGAAGCGCCGGTTGCACCGGGGCAAAAGGAAGGCATCCTGCGCGGTTTCCACCATCTGGCGCACCGCAAAGCTGCTGGTGAAGGGGCCGATGTACTCCGCCCCGTCCTCCTCCTTTTGCAGCGCCGCCGAGATGCGGGGATATTCCTCTTTGGTGATCTTCACATAACTGTAGCCCTTGTCATCCTTCAACAGGATGTTGTACTTGGGGGTGTGGGCCTTGATCTGGCTTGCTTCCAGCACCAGTGCCTCGAACTCGCTCTGGCAGACGATCACATCGAAGTTGAAGGCATGTTCGATCATCTGGGTGACCTTGGCGTCGTGGGGAACGCCCTCCCGGAAATACTGGCTCACCCGGGTGCGCAGCCGCTTGGCCTTGCCGATGTAGATGATTTCATCCCGCTTGTCCCGGATGATATAGACCCCCGGTAGCAGGGGCAGCATCTTCGCCTTTTCGTGCAGTTCAGCCTTGGTCATGGCAGGGGTCCTCCTTTGGGGCGGCGGAGCGCTTTGCCGGCCCATTTTATTCAGTATGCCCCGCTTTGGGGCAAAAGCAGAAAAAGGGCGGGTCTTGCACAACCCGCCCTTTGATTTATGAAAGCAAAGAAATTACTCGGCGAAACCGGAGTTTACCAGCTTTACCAGGCCTTCCACGGCAGCCTGCTCGTCGGCGCCGTCGGCGATGATGCGGATGGTGGTGCCGCCCACGATGCCCAGGCTCAGAACGCCCAGCAGGCTCTTGGCGTTAACGCGGCGCTCTTCCTTCTCAACCCAGATGGAAGACTTGTACTCGTTGGCCTTCTGAATGAAGAAGGTAGCAGGACGGGCATGCAGGCCGACTTTGTTCTCAACGGTAACTTCTTTAACAAACATGATTCATTCGCTCCTATTTCTAAAATTAGATGGGCTTCTGATTGTTATAATAGCCCATTCTTACCCGATTGTACAGTGCATTTGTGCAATTTTGTCAGTTTTCCGAATCCACAAAATACCGGAAACGTTTCTTTGTGCAAATCAACCACTTAGTTTTCAACAATCTCATGAGAAATCCCGAAAGTTTTCAACAAAATCAGTATCAATTACTTTTTGCGGCTCTGATTATGCTCATTTTGGTACGCTTCGTACAAATCCGGGCGGCGGGTACGGGTGCGTTCCAGACTCTGCTCGCGGCGCCATTTGTCTATATTGCCATGGTGACCGCTGAGCAATATCTCTGGAACTCTTTTTCCCCGCCACTCCTCCGGGCGGGTGTACTGGGGATACTCCAGCAGGCCGTTCCAGTGGCTTTCATCCTGATAGCCCTCCGGCTGAGCCAGCACGCCGGGCTGCAGGCGCAGCACACTGTCCGCCACCACCAGCGCGGCCAGCTCACCGCCGGTGAGCACATAGTCTCCGATGCTGATCTCCTCGTCCGCCAGCTCCTCAATCACCCGCTCGTCCATGCCTTCGTAATGGCCGCAAACCAGAAGAAGGCTGTCGTATTCAGCCAGGCGCTTGGCGGTCTCCTCCGAGAAGGGCTGGCCCGCCGCGGTCATAAATATAATATGCGGCCGCTGACGGCCCTGTTCCTCCACCTGACGGATGATATCCTGGCAGCAGTCATAGATGGGCTGGGCGTTCATCACCATGCCGCAGCCGCCGCCGTAGGGGTAGTCGTCCACCTGCTTCTGCCGGTTCAGGGTGTAGTCCCGGATCTGATGGCAGTGTGTTTCGATATAGCCTCGCTTTGCGGCCCGTCCCAGGATGCTTTCGTCCAGCACCCGCTGGCACATCTCCGGGAACAGGGTCGCCACATCCACACGCATCATACCTGATCACCATTTTCCGCTTCGCCGAACATGCCCGGAATGGGGCTGACCAGCACCTTGCGGTCCTCAATGCAGATTTTTACCAGGAAGGGCTTCACCGCCGGGAACAGGGCGGTGGAACCGTCCGGGCAGGCAACCGTATAAATATCCTGTGCGCCGGGGTGGCTCACCTGAGTGATCTCGCCGTAATCGCGGCCGCTCTCTGCGTCGATCAGACGGCAGCCCAGCAGGTCCGCCTGAAAATAATGGCCCCGGGGCAGCTTTGCATCTGCCCGATCGATGTAGAACACCTGGCCCACCAGCGCGCGGGCGGCATCCATATCGTTCACGCCTTCAAAGGTAACCAGCGCCATGTTCTTGTGGGCGCGCACCCTGGTCACGGCAATGGGGTTCTGCCCCTGCGGGCCCCGGTACAGCCGCTTGAACCGGCCCAGAAAGGCCGCGTCGTCGCACCAGAGCTCCACCTTCACTTCGCCCGCCACTCCGTGAGTGGTCACGGCCTTGCAGACTTCCAGATACTGCTGCATCTTGTTTCTCTCCTTTTGTGTGGGGCTGGGCCGCTTCGCCCGCCCGGTGACAGGAGCAATCCCGCCTCACCCGAGCCCCTGGGCGCAGATGGTGCGGCCTTGCCCATGCAAAAAAGCAGGGCCACTTGCACAGAAGCTGGCAAGTGGCCCTGTTTGTGTGGTTTTGTTCTCCCGAAGGTCAGTCGATCTCTACCATGACCTTTTCGCCCTTGCGAACGGCGGCAGCCCGCATTACAACGCGGATGGCCTTGGCGA
Source organism: Allofournierella massiliensis (assembly GCF_004345265.1). GTDB lineage: Bacteria > Bacillota > Clostridia > Oscillospirales > Ruminococcaceae > Allofournierella > Allofournierella massiliensis. Next base: position 14,198 of record NZ_SLUM01000004.1, on the reverse strand, counting down.
TACGGCCCTGTTTGCCGATCACCCGGCCCATGTCGTTCTCAGCCACGCTCAGGTGGTAAACGATGGTGCCGTCCTCACGGGGGGCGTCCACGGTAACGGACACAGCGTCCTTATCGTCGACCAGGCCCCGGGCAACTGCCAGCAACAGCTCCTGCATAGGGTTGCCCTCCCTTTAAGACTGATTACAGGATCTCGTTCTTCTTCAGCAGCTCACGAACGGTGTCGGTGGGCTGAGCGCCGTTGGCGATCCACTTCTTGGCCTTCTCGGCGTCGATGTTCACAACGCTGGGCTCCTTGGTGGGATCGTAGTAGCCGATCTCCTCGATGAAGCGGCCGTCACGGGGGAAGCGGCTGTCAGCAACAACAACGCGGTAGAAGGGAGCTTTCTTGGCGCCCATGCGGCGCAGACGGATCTTAACTGCCATAGTGGTAAACCTCCTGATGTTTGGGGCCCCGGTTCGGGGCGTTTTGATTGTTATATTGTATCAAACCCGCCCTTTTGAGGGCTGCGGGTCATACCGTAAAAAGCGGCGCGTTTTTTCGCGCTTACATGCCGCGCAGGCGGCGGCCGAAGGCCTTGGGGTTCTTTTTCATCTGCTTCATCATCTTCTGCATCATCTCAAACTGGCGAAGCAGCTTGTTCACCTCTTCCACGCTAGTACCGCTGCCGGCGGCAATGCGGCGCTTGCGCTTGGGGTTGATGATGCTGGGCTTCTCCCGCTCGGCGGGGGTCATGCTGTGGATGATGGCCTCGATGTGCACGAACACCTTTTCGTCGATGTCGTCCGGGTTGATCTTGTTGCCGCCGGGAAGCATGGAGACCAGCGACGCAACGCCGCCCATCTTCTTCATCTGGGCCAGCTGGTCCAGCATGTCGTTCATGTCGAACTTGTTCTCCATCATCCGCTTGGCGGTCTCGGCGGCTTTCTTCTCGTCCTGCAGGTCCTGCGCCTTCTCAATCAGGGTGAGCACGTCGCCCATACCCAGAATGCGGCTGGCCATGCGGGCCGGATGGAAAACCTCCAGATCGTCCAGCTTTTCGCCGGTGCCCTGGAACTTGATGGGCTTGCCGGTAACGGCCTTGACGCTGAGCGCCGCGCCGCCACGGGTATCGCCGTCGGTCTTGGTGAGAATGATGCCATCCACCGCCACGGCCTCATTGAAGGCCTTGGCCACGTTTACCGCGTCCTGACCGGCCATGGCGTCCACCACCAGCAGAACCTCGTCCACCTCAACGGCTTCCTTGATGCGGCCCAGCTCATCCATGAGCTCCTGGTCCACATGCAGTCGGCCGGCGGTATCCAGAATCACGATATCGTTGCCGTAGTCCTTTGCGTGGGCGATGGCCTTTTTGGCGATGATCTCGGGCTTTTCGGTGCCCATGGTGAACACCGGAACCCCCGCCTGCTTGCCCACCACCTGCAGCTGATCGATGGCCGCGGGGCGGTAGATATCGCAGGCCACCAGCAGCGGGCGATGGCCCTGCTTGAGGAACCATTTGCCCAGCTTGGCGGCATGGGTGGTTTTACCGTTACCCTGCAGACCGCAGAGCATGAGCACCGTGGGCGGCTTGGACTTGATGTGGATGCGCGCGGCCTCGTTGCCGCCCATGAGCTCGGTGAGGGATTCGTTTACGATCTTGATGACCTGCTGGGCGGGGGTCAGGCTTTCCATGACCTCCTGGCCCATGGCCCGCTCGGTGACCCCGGCGATGAAGTCCTTGGCCACCTTATAGTTTACGTCGGCCTCCAGCAGGGCGGTGCGAACCTCACGCATGGCGGCCTTGATGTCCGCCTCGGTGAGCTTACCCTTGCCCCGCAGCCGTTTGAACACGCCCGAAAGACGTTCGGAAAGAGATTCAAAGGCCATGTCGTTGTCCTTTCGTTGTGTGCTTATTCGCTGATCTGCCCGATGATCTCGAGCATCCTGCGGGCGGAATCATCGATGCGCTTGTTCGGCGTGTAGCCGTTGGCGTTTTCAAACTGAATGTCCCGCGCAAGGCTCTCCAGCTGGCTGATTCCCTGCTGGACCGCCCGGTAGCGCTTTGCAAAGCCCACCTTTTCCTCCAGCTCCAGAATGATCCCTTCGCCCCGCTTGATGGAATCCCGCACGCCCTGCCGGGTGATGCCGAAGTTATCGGCAATCTCGGCCAGCGACAGATCATCGTTGTAGTACTGCTCCATCACGTCGCGCTGCTTTTCGGTGAGCACGTCGCCGTAAAAATCCAGCAACAGTGAAATCTCAAGATTTTTCGCCACCGAAAACGCCTCCTCGCCGGGGTGCCGGGCCCTGTAAAGTGTTTTACCTTTTCGTAAAGCGTTTTGCTTTACAGTTTGCTATTATAACAGAGGCTGCGCGGCGCTGTCAAGGGGAATTTCCCGCAAAAAACGTTCTTTTTTCGGCCGCTTCGCACCGGGCATGACTTTGCAGGCGGAACGTGCTACAATAAAGGCAGAAAGCTGCGGGCTGCGCCCCCTTCTTCGCCCTGTTGTTTCCCCTCTTTCCTATATATAATAGAAAGGCAGGCGTTTGCGATGACCGGAATCAACGAGACCTATTATCAGCAGCTCACCCGCTGCCCCGTGGTGGCCCTTGGCGGCTATGCGGCAAAACACGGCCTTCCCGGCAAGCTGTATGCCTGCCTGTTGTTCGACGGGCCCACCGGCACCGGCAAGGACGCACTGGCCACCGCCATGATCCGCCTTGCCACCCAGCGGGGCGAGCTGAAGGCCGGCCAGCCCATTGTGGAAACCGGCTGCGGCGCTTTTGCGGCGGCGCTGGCCATTGCCGCCGGGCGCAGCGGTCACCCGCTCACGCTGGTGGTACCGCCGGCACTGGAGCCGGAGCGGGAACGGTTTCTGCAGGGGCTGGGGGCCCGGCTGCGGCCCTGCTACGAACGCCCCTCCGGGCAGGAGGGCATGGACATTCTGGCCCGCCGCATGGCTCAGGAACAGGGCGCCTACTACATGAACTATCTGGCCAGCGAGGATAACCCGGAATACCACCGGCGCATCACCGGCCCCGCCATCTTAAAGGCCACCGACAGCGGCAATCTGATCGATGCCATCGTGGCGGGGGTGGGCAGCGGCGGCACTGTGACCGGCGTGGGCGAATATGTAAAGGCCTGGACCAACCACATCCGCATGGCAGCGGTGGAGCCCTATGAATGCCAGGCCATCGGCGGCGGATTTCTGGCGCCCCACGGCATTCCCAACATCGGCTTCGGCTTCGTGCCGGAAAACTACAACCCTTATGTGGTGGATCTGGTTCTGGCGGTAACCACCGGCGAGGCGGTGCAGGCCGCCCGCGAGGTGCTGCTCACCGACGGTATTCCCGCCGGGCCCAGCGCCGGGGCCACCCTTTACGCCGCCCGTACCCTGCTGGAACGGGGCAAGAGCAAGAGTGCTCTGTGCATCTTCCAGAGCCGTCAGGTCTACGCCTGAACCACCAAACAGAACCGACCGGAAAAGAGGATTTATTGCATGTACGACGAACTCACCGAAGTGGACATCCGGAAAATGCAGGAGGAGATCGAACACCGCATTCTTGTGGTGCGCCCCCAGTGCCTGGAGGACGTGAAGATCGCCCGCTCCTACGGGGATCTGAGCGAAAACTTTGAATACAAGGAGGCCAAACGCCAGAAAAACCGCAACGAGAGCCGCATCCGCTACCTGCAGCGGATGATCAAGACCGCCAAAGTGGTCAAGTCCGACCATGCCGAGGGCTCGGTGGGCCTGTTTGACAAGATCACCCTGTACTTTCCTGAGGACGAGGAAGAGATGGTGGTCAAGCTGGTAACCACTCTGCGGGTCAACGCGGACAGCGGCCTGATCAGCCGGGAGTCCCCCCTGGGCCGGGCCATTTTCGAAAAAAAGGTGGGCGATACCGTACAGGTGGAGGTGCGCCCCGGCGTGAGCTATCCGGTAACCATCCGTGCCATCGAGCCCAGCGACGACGACGCTTCCCTGCCCATCAGCCAGTATTGATCAGAACAAACCAAAAAGGCCGCCGCGCCTCCCCAAATCGGGAAGCACGGCGGCTGTTTTTGTTTGTGTTTTCTGACCGGATTACTTGCCGCGGATCACACGGCCCAGCTGGATCAGCAGGGTGGGCGCGAAGGCCAGACCCAGAATCTGCAGGTACTGAATACCGCTGAGGGCGGTCACCGCGAACAGGCTTTCCAGCACGGGGATCAGCAGCACGGCCACCAGCAGCACCACGCCGCCGGCAAAGGCCATCAGCGAGTACTTGTTGCTGCCAAGGCCCAGCTTGAAGATGGACTCGGTGCCCCGGCAGTTGAAGCCGTGGAACAGGCGGGCCAGCGTCAGGGTGGCAAAGGCCATGGTGCTGGCCATGGCGGCGCCGCCGGCGGACAGGCCCAGATAGAAGGCGGTCATGGAGGCAACGGCGATCAGGGCACCCTGCCACAGGATCTTGAACATGAGGGGCTTATCCAGAATGGAGGCCTTGGGATCGCGGGGCTTCTGGTCCAGCAGACCCTTACGGGCGGGCTCCATGCCCAGCGCGATGGCGGGCAGGCTGTCGGTGAGCAGGTTGATGAACAGTAGGTGCACCGGCTGGAAGGGCACGGGCAGCGCCATCAGCGAAGCGTACAGCACCGCCAGAATACCGGCCATATTGCCGGACAGCAGGAACTGAATGGCGTTCTTGATGTTGGTGTACACGCCGCGGCCGTTCACCACCGCCTTCACGATGGTGGCGAAGTTGTCGTCCGCCAGAATCATGGCGGCGGCATCCTTGCTCACCTCGGTGCCGGTGATGCCCATGGCCACGCCCACATCCGCCTTCTTCAGGGCGGGGGCGTCGTTCACGCCGTCGCCGGTCATGGCGGCAATGCAGCCCCGGCGCTGCCAGGCGGAGACGATGCGGATCTTGTGCTCGGGGGAAACACGGGCATAAACCGAGATGTGCGGCAGCTTTTCATCCAGCTCGTCGTCGGTCATGGCGTCCAGCTCCACACCCTCCAGGGCGATGTCGCCTTCCTCAAAGATGCCGATCTGCTTTGCGATGGCAGTGGCGGTGACCTTGTGGTCGCCGGTGATCATTACGGTGCGGATGCCGCCCCGCTTTGCGTCGGCCACGGCCTGCTTGCTCTCCTCACGGGGCGGGTCGATCATGGACACCAGACCCACGAAGGTGAAATCGTTCTCATCCTCCAGGGTGAGCTCACGCTCCGCATCCATCTCGCGGCAGGCAAAGGCCAGCACGCGCAGGCCGTTTTCGGAGAACTCCTCATTCGCCCGGGTAATGGCGGTACGCATCTCGTCGGTCAGGGGCACAACGCCCTTGGCAGTAAGCAGCCGGTTGGAACGGGCCAGCAGCACATCCATGGCGCCCTTGGTCAGCAGCATGGGCTTGCCGTTCACCCGATGCAGGGTACTCATCAGCTTGCGGTCGGAGTCAAAGGCCAGCTCGCCCAGACGGGGGAACTGACTGCGCACGCTGTTTGCGTCGGTCTGGTGCATGCCGCCCCAGTTTACCAGCGCAATCTCAGTGGGATCGCCCACCGAAGCGCCGCTGGCAGCATCCACGGTGGCATCGCTGGCCAGCAGGCCGATCTTCATCAGCAGCTCCTGGGCCGGGTCGCTCATGTCGGCATTGGCGGCCTGCACCAGCTTGCCGTCCGCCCAGATCTGCTGCACGGTCATCTTGTTCTGGGTCAGGGTACCGGTTTTATCCGAGCAGATCACCTGCACCGAACCAAGGCTTTCCACCGCCTTGAGCTCCTTGATGATGGCGTTCTGACGGGCCATCTTCTGGGTACCCATGGCCAGCACGATGGTCACGATGCTGCTGAGCGCCTCGGGAATGGCGGCCACTGCCAGCGCCACGGCGAAGAGCAGCGAATCCAGCAGCCCCATGCCGCTGCGGAACATGGACAGGCAGAATACCACGGCACAGATGGCCAGAATGGCTGCGGCCAGCTTGCCGGAGAAGTCGTCCAGGCTCTTCTGCAGGGGGGTCTTGCGCTGCTGGGTCTGGTTCATCAGCTCCGCGATGTGGCCCAGCTCGGTGTTCATGCCGGTGCCGGTAACCACCATCACCGCACGGCCGTAGGTGACCAGCGAGCCGGAGAACACCATGTTCTTCTGGTCGCCCAGCGCGGTCTTGCCGGCGGGCAGGGCCTCAGCGGTCTTTTCCACCGCCTCGGATTCACCAGTCAGCGAGCTTTCGTTCACCTTCAGGGAATAGCATTCCAGCAGACGGCCATCGGCCACCACCAGATCGCCCGCTTCCAGATACACGATGTCGCCGGGAACCACCTTGGGGCCCGCCACTTCCTGGCGCACACCGTCCCGCAGGACCTTGGCCACCGGGGCGGACATGGCTTTCAGACTTTCCAGGCTCTTTTCCGCCTTCAGATACTGCACCGTGCCCAGCACCGCGTTCATGATGAGCACCGCGAAGATCACCAGTGTGCTCTCCACATTGCCGGACACCATGGAGATCACTGCCGCCACGGCCAGAATAAAGACCAGCAGATCCTTGAACTGCTCCAGAAATACCACCAGCGGGCTTTTCTTTTTGCCCTCGGCCAGCTGGTTGGGGCCGTGCTCCTCCAGCCGCCGGGCGGCTTCCTGCGCAGTCAGGCCGTTAGCGGTGGCCTTTACCTGCTCCAGGGTTTGCGGAACGGTTTTGTCGAAATAAGTCTGTTCCATCATTTTTCTCCCTTTCTTTTTTGCCCGTTTACCCGGCGGGAAGTCTTTTTTCGCAAAAGAAAAAAGACTTCCCGACAGCACGCGCAAAGCGTTGCTGTCGAAAAGTCTTGTTACCGACTCGTTAAGAAGCGGCGCACCCTGCCAGGCCTTTTCAGGCCGTGATGTTGACAAGGCGGCTTGCAACTACTCCCTTTTCAACTTGGACTAACTATACCACGCCCATCGGGCTGCGTCAAGTGATTTTTGCAGGATTTTCATTTTTTTCATATTTTTGCACTTTTTCCCATCCCGCTGCACATCCGGCCCGCTCCTCCCAGGGAATGCGCCAGATCTCGTGAAAGCCTTCCTCCTGTTTCGGCTCCACCAGCCGGGGCCGCATAAGAGCGATGGCAAAAAAGGGCACATGCCGCTGGCGGCAGGCATCATTCCGGATGGCCTGCATCACACCGGTGTCGATCCACACCGCCACACAGCGCACCCCCTCCGGCACCGCCCGCAGCACCCTGCGCCGCGCCCTGCGGGACAGATGCACCGAATCCACCACCACGTCCCTGCCCTGTTCCAGAGCTGCGCGCATGCGCTGGTTCATGATCCGGTGTACCCGGCGATAACCTTTCAGGGTAAGCTCCCTGCCGAACAGCTCCATTCGGATTCCGTCCGACCCGATGTATTCCGCCCCGGCCATTCGTGTTCTGGCCCAGGTGGTTTTTCCCGCGCCGGAAATGCCCACCATCAGGTACATTGTCGCCATCGCTCTTCCTCCTTTTCCTGTGTATTTCCCGGTTTTTCCGTAACAAAAAAGACTTTTCGGCACAGCAAACACTGTGCCGAAAAGTCTTGTTACCGTTCCTGGAAAAACCGGCCCGCTCCGCCAGGCATATTCATGCCGTGATGTTGACAAAAGCGGCTTGCAACTACTCCCTTTCCAACTGGCTTTACTATACCAGCTTTGCCGGGTGTGGTCAACGGTTTTCACACAGTTTTTACCCTTTGCGGATGTGGCGCAGGATGTAGCTGCTGAGCAGAGTACCCAGCACCGCAAACACTGCCATGATCAGGAATACCACCCGGTAGCCCTGCAGGCCGGGCATCTTATCCAGAATGCCGCCGTAGATTGCATACATGAAAGCGCCGGGCAGGTAACCGATGAAGGAACCCATGGACATGGCCGCACCGGTGATTTCACGGGGAACCCGCACCTCATCCATGGGTGCGAAGAAGATGGCGCGCATGCTGAACACCAGAGCGCCGATGCTCAGGGTGAAGGTCATGCCCAGAACAACGCCCATGCTGCCGTGGGGCAGGAAGGCAAACACTGCCAGCGCCACTGCCACAATGATGAACACAACGCGCAGGAAACGGGTAGCCGAGTGCAGCACCTTATCGCTGATGAAGCCGCCGATGGGGCCGCCCAGCATTTTCAGGCCGTACTGGTTGATAATGCCATAGGCGCCCACCAGCGCGGCGGGCAGAGCGTAAACTTCCTCAAGGAAAGGAATGAAATAGGTCAGACCACAGTAAACCGCATATACCATGAAGATGTTCATGGAAACCAGCCAGATGTTCTTGTTTTTCAGGGCGCTGAGCACACCTTCCCAGGCTGCCTGGTTGGCACTTACCTGCCGGCCTTCCTGATTGGCAGCGGGCTTTTTGTCCGGGTCCAGCAGGAAGTAGGCAATGATGCCGATCACGCCGGGCACCGCCGCATAGAACAGAATGGCCATGCGAAGACCGGCGGCGTTGCTGCCCATGGCAGCAAAGATGCTCAGAGCACCGAAGGCCACAATGGTATCCACCAGGCCACGCCCGGCTTCCATGATACCAAACATACGTCCCTGCTCCTCCTCATTGCCCAGAAGCCGAACGGTTTTCAGCATGGTGGGCCAGTAGAGCATATCTGCACAGATCGCAAGCAGGCAGTAGATCAGCAGGAACACCCCGTAGGACGGGAAGGTGGACAGCCAGATACCACACAGGCAGATTCCCAGCAGCGCCATGGGGATCATGATCTTTTTGGAGATACGGTCAGTCAGATAGATGGAAGCCAGGAAACCAAAGGTGGAGATCAGGCCAGCCACGCTGATGGCGGTACCGATCTGGGTGTGGGAAAGCCCCATGAACTCCTGCATGGGCACGTAGAAGGCATCTTTCAGATTGCCCAGCTTGTAAATCGTGCCGGCGCCCAACAGAAGGGTGCCGAAAGAGATCCATTTTTTACTGTTCGCAGTTTTGATCGCTGCCATAAACATTCCTCTCTTCTCTTATAAGTACAGTCTGTTGATCATTCTTTATGATCATGCGGGATTCGCAGTTTTGTGTGGGCCGGTTCGTTACGGCTCCATTATACGAGGGCTTCAGTGTGTTTTCAAGTGTTTTTATGCGTTTAATTGCGTTTTCGTGTGCATATACAAGGTTTTCTGTGTTTTATTGTGCATTTTTTCTTCGTTTCATTGTTGTTATCTGTGCATTCCTATGCTATACTGTGGGTGTGGACCCGTACGTTACAGCTAAAGGAGTTTTGATGAATATGTTGGCTGAGCAAAGATATCAGGAGATTCTGGCGATTCTTCGCCGGGAAGGCAGCGTGAAAAGCGCACAGATCCGCCAGGCATTGGGGGTTTCCGGCGAAACGGTTCGCCGCGACCTGGAAGCAATGGAGAGCCTGGGCATGCTGCGGCGCACCCACGGCGGCGCCATGCCGGCAGAACCGGGCGAAGCCAGCGCGGCTTATACCCCTTTTTATAATCGTCAGCAGCAGAACACCGGCCACAAGAGCCAGGTGGCCCAGCTGGCGGCGGATTACATCCGCGAGGGGCAGTCCATCGCGCTGGACTCCGGCACCACCGCGCTTTCGCTGGCCCGGGTGATCCGGGAGCGGTTCCGCCGCCTCACCGTGGTGACCAACTCGCTGGCTGTGCTTCAGGAGCTGGGCGATGTGCCCGGGATCACCGTGATCCTCACCGGCGGCGTATACCGCCCGGAAGAGGCCGCCTTTTCCTCCGACTTTGCCACGCTGATTTTTTCAAAGCTGAATATTGATACCTTCTTCCTCACCACCTGCGGCGTTTCGGTGGAGCGGGGTGTGACCTATCAGCGGATGGACGAAATCATCGTGCAGGAGTCCATGATGGAGGCCGCGGGCCGAACCATCATGATTACCGATTCCAGCAAGCTGGGCACCAATTCCCTGGTGCGCATGTGCGGAATTGACCGGCTGGCGATGATCATCACCGATTCCAGCGCCAGCCCTGAACAGATCGCCCCCTTCCAAAACGCAGGCCTCCTGGTGGTGACGCCAAACGAAAAGGAGCTGTGATCTTATCATGAACACCCAGCAACGGCCCAGCGTGCTTTTGATCTCTGTGGACGCATTGAAACCGGAATTTTTACTGGAACAGGAACGCCTTGGTGTAAATCTGCCCAATCTGACCCACTGCTTTTTGCAGGGCGGCGCGGTGGCCAGGGGCGGCGTGAAAAGTGTTTTCCCCACCTTTACCTATCCATGCCACCAGAGCATCATCACCGGCGTAAATCCTGCGGTTCACGGCATTTACAACAATGCCATCTTCGACCCCGCCGGCAAGCACATGGGCGCCTGGAACTGGTTTGCCAATAAGAACGTGAAAACCCTGTGGCAGGCAGCCCGTGAGGGCGGTTACTGCTCGGCCAGCGTGGCCTTCCCCACCTCGGTGGGCGCGGACGGCGACTATATCGCCCCCGAGTTCTGGTGGGACGGCTCCGCACTGGATTCCGCCTTTCTGGATGTGGTATGCCGCCCCCAGGGCCTGATCAGCGAGATGGAGGCAGACATCGGCCGCTATGCCGGCGGTCTGGATCTGACTGATGCGGGCGATGCTCAGCGCGGCGCGGCTGCACTGTGGATGCTGCGCAATAAACTGGAGCCCCAGATCGAAGAAAAGCCCTTCTTTATGAGCGCTTACTTTGCCAGCTTTGACGAAAGCGCCCACCTGTTCGGCGTTTACAGCCCGGAAGCGGCGGCCAGCCTGCAGAAGATCGACGCCATGCTGGGCGAGTTGATCGACGAAGCCCGGCGCATCTGCAGCGGCAACGTCTACGTGTGTGTGGTTTCCGACCACGGCTCGCTGGATAACACCCATAACATCAGCCCCAACGTGCTGCTGCGGCAGGCCGGCCTGATCCAGATTGACGACGAGAGCCGGGTTCTGGACTGGAAGGCCTGGAGCCAGCGGGCAGGCGGCACGGCGGAAATCCGCCTGGCCAATCCCGACGATGCCGAAACCCGTACCAGGGTGGAGCAGATTCTGGCGGATCTGGCCGCCGATCCGGACAGCGGCATTCTGGAGGTTCTGAACCACCAGCAGGCGCTGGAGCGTGGCGGCTTTGCCCAGGCGGACTACGTACTGGTATCCAAGAAGGGCTACGAGCTGCGTGACGACGTGGTTGGTGAATACTGCCGCACCACCCTGCATCAGAAGGCTCAGCACGGTTACAGCGAAAACTTTCCGGAAATGCGGGCCAGCTTCCTTATCGCCGGCCCCGGCATTGCTCCCGGCACCGATCTGGGCTGCATGCAGCTGATCGACATTGCCCCCACTCTGGCTCACCTGATGGATGTATCGCTGCCAGAGGCACAGGGCACCCCGCGGCTGGACTAAACGCCGGAAAGGGAGAATGTCATGAAAACCATCGAAACCGCCGTCGGCGCACTGGCCGACGCGCTTTGGGGCAACTGGTTGTTGTTTGTTCTGCTGGGGCTGGGCATCTGGTGCACCGTTCTTACCGGCTTTGTACAGGTGCGTCGGCTGCCCTTTCTGCTGCGCAGTCTGGCCTCTTCCCGTAAGCAGGATGCCGGGGAAGGGCGGCTGTCCTCTCTGCAGGCGCTGCTCACCGCCATTTCCAGCTGTGTGGGCAGCGGCAACATTGTGGGTGTTTCCACTGCCATTCTTTCCGGTGGGCCGGGCGCGCTGTTCTGGATGTGGGTGGCTGCCTTCTTCGGCATGGCCACCAAATTCTGTGAGATCGTACTGGGCATGTGCTATCAGGGCAAGGACCGGGACGGCAACGTGATCGGTGGCCCCATGTACTACATCTCCCATGCTCTGCATACCACCGCCGCCGGAGTTCTTGTGGCGCTTCTGCTGTTTGTGCAGAACGCGGGCGGCACCCTGATCCAGTCCAACACCATTTCCAGTGTGGTAAATCAGAGTTTTGGCCTTGCGCCGCTGTTCACCGGTATTTTCCTTGCTCTTGTGATGACCTTCATCATCAGCGGCGGGTTGCGTCGTCTGGTAAAGGTGGCCCAGTTCGTGGCCCCCTTCATGGCTCTGCTTTATGTGGCGGGTGGCCTGATCGTGATTCTGGCAAACGCACCGCGCATTCCCTGGATGTTCGGCCAGATTCTGGGCGGAGCCTTCCACCCACAGGCGGCTCTGGGTGCTGCGGCAGGTCTCACCGTCCGTGACGCCATGCGTTACGGCGTGGCCCGCGGGCTTTACTCCAACGAGGCCGGCGAAGGCTCGGCCGCAGTACTGCACGCCGGAGCGGATGTGGATCATCCGGTGCGGCAGGGCATCTACGGCATTGCCGAGGTCTTTGTGGACACCATGGTCATCTGCAGCACTACCGGCTTTGCGGTGGTCATCACCGGCGCCACCTCGCTGGATTCCAACGCAGCCACTCTGGCGGCCAGCGCCTTCGGCACTGTACTCCCTCTTTTCTCCCGTGTGGTGCCGGTCTGTCTGGTGCTGTTCGCCGGCACTTCGCTGATGAGCCAGTGGTATTTCGGCCATGTGAGCCTGAACTATCTGGGCAAGCCCCGGGCAGCCTTTGTATACCGCCTGCTCTCCCCTCTCATGATCCTGCTGGGCAGCCTGAGCACGGTGGATCTGGTCTGGTCCATTCAGGACTGTGCCCTGGGCCTGCTGATTATTCCCAACGTGATTGCCCTGCTGCTGCTTTCCCCGCAGGTGCGGCGGCTCACCAGAGAATTCTTTGACCCGAACAATTCCTTCATCCACAAACAGGAGACCCGCACCGCCGGGTCCAAAGGAGAAGACTTATGAACCAAGAACTGTTGCAGCGTTTCCAGTCCATTCCCGCCGTGGCCGACGCAGCTGCCGGCAAGGTAACCTTCTGGATCAATCCGAACCGCGTTTCCGGCGGCGAAAAAGAGATTACTGCAGTAACCCCCGCCATGATCGAGGACGCCCGGGCCCGTCTGGATCGTTTCGCCTCTTATATCGCCAGGGTTTTCCCCGAGACCCGGGAAAACGGCGGCCTGATCGAATCCCCTCTGGCTGCCATCCCCGGCATGCGGGATTTTCTGAATGCGGAATACAATTCCGCCATCTCCGGCTCTCTGTTTCTGAAAAAGGACAGCGACCTGCCCATCGCCGGTTCCATCAAGGCCCGCGGCGGTATTTATGAGGTACTCAAGCACGCCGAAACGCTGGCCATGCAGGCCGGCATGCTCAGCGAGAGCGACGACTACGCTGTTCTGGCTGAGCCCCGTTTTCAGGAATTCTTCCGCCAGTACACCGTACAGGTGGGCAGCACCGGCAACCTGGGCATGAGCATCGGCATCATGAGTGCAAAGCTGGGCTTCCGGGTGATCGTGCACATGTCCGCTGACGCAAAGCAGTGGAAAAAGGATCTTCTGCGCAGCCACGGCGTGGATGTGCGGGAATACACCGCCGACTACTGCGCCGCCGTGGAGGAGGGCCGCAAGAACTCCGACGCGGACCCCATGAGCTATTTTGTGGATGACGAAAACTCCGCCGACCTGTTCCTGGGCTACAGCGTTGCCGGCAAGCGCCTGGCCAACCAACTGAAGGCCCGGAACATCACGGTGGATGCAGACCATCCCCTCTTCGTTTACCTTCCCTGCGGCATCGGCGGCGCCCCCGGCGGCGTGGCCTACGGCCTGAAGGTGGAATTTGGCGACGCGGTGCACTGCTTCTTCACCGAGCCCACGCAGGCCTGCTGCATGCTGCTGGGCATGGCCACCGGCCTGCACGACGGCGTATGCGTACAGGACTTCGGCATCAGCGGCAAAACCGAGGCCGACGGTCTGGCTGTGGGCCGTCCCTCCGCCTTTGTGGGCCGTGTGGTTTCTTCTCTTGTCAGTGGTATTGCCACGATCCAGGACGCCACTCTTTACGATTTGATGCGCGGCCTTCTGCGCACTGAGGATACCTTCATCGAGCCCAGCTCCTGTGCCGCCTTTGCCGCTCTGCTGCAGCCCTCTGTGATGGCTCAGTATCTGAAGGCCAACGCCCTGGAGGACAAGGCGTCCTCCATCACCCACATCGCCTGGGCCACCGGTGGCCGCATGGTACCCGCCGCCACCCGTGATGCCTACCTGAAAATGGGCTTGTGATTTACATTTACCCCTTTCTCTCTTCTCAACAAAAAGGACCCCTGTCTCCTGACAGGGGTCCTTTCAGCCTGTCGAAAAAGGTCACCGAAAGGTGGCCTTTTTCTCGTATTGAGGAAAAGAAAGCGGTATAATAGTGTGGGGGGATAAAAATGCTGGTA